>NZ_KQ958156.1 GCF_001546855.1 Megasphaera sp. MJR8396C
CAGTTTTCAAAGGTCATCGTGCCGCCTCAGTGGCGACTTGTTTATTTTACCAAACTCAGGTCAGCTTGTCAAGGACTTTTCTGAAGTCTTTTAAAGCGTCATCCCTCGTTCAGCTTCGGTCGCCTATGCTCGAATCAAATCGGTTCAAGCCGTGCGACATAGATAATTTTATCATTGAAAAAAAAAGCTGTCAAGACGATTTTGACAGCTTTTTTACAAAAATTACATTACTTGGCATCGGCGAAGTGTTCGGTCATGCTCTCTAAGTTCTTTTGCTTGCTTTCCATCCCCATGCCCATGACGACGACGGCAATGGCGATGAAGACGAAGGCAAACATATAGAAGACGCCGCCGAAATCAAAGCGCTGTCCCAACAGGACGCCGACCATGATCGGTGCCGCCATGCCGCCGAAGCGTCCAAAGCCGGCAGCCCAGCCGCTTCCGAGGGCCCGGATGGCCGTCGGATACTGTTCCGGCGTATAGGTATAGAGAACGCCCCAGGCGCCGAGGTTGAAGAAGGACATGACAGCGCCCCAGATCATGAGCATCGAAGCCGTCGAAGCGTGGCCGAAGAAATAACTGGCAACGCCGCTGAACAAGAGGAATGACGACAAGGTATACTTGCGTCCGATCTTGTCGACCAGCCAGGCTGCGCAGTAATAGCCGGGAAGCTGGGCCAAGGTCATGATGAGGACGTATTCAAAGGTCTTGACGACGGTGAATCCCTGCTGGAATACGAGGGACGGCAGCCACATGAAGATGCCATAGTAGCTGAAGTTGATGCCGAACCAAACCAGCCACAGCATGACCGTCCGCGAAATGAAAGGCTTTTTCCACAATTCACGGAAAGAGGCCGTAGCCACAGCCGGCAGCTGTTTATCCTTATCGGTAAAGGGTGCGACAGGTACATTCAAAGCCTTTTCGATAGAAACGACAATTTTCCGGGCTTCGTCTACCCGGCCATGGGCCAGGAGATAGCGAACCGATTCCGGCATATGAAGGCGAATGAGGCAGACATAGAGCGCCGGCAGGGCTCCGATCAAGAAAGCCATGCGCCAGCCGTAGACGGGGATGAAGAAATAGGCGATGCAGGCAGCGGCAATCCAGCCGAGACCCCAAAAACTTTCCAAGAGGACGATGAACCGGCCGCGGACCCGAGACGGAGCATATTCAGAGACCAAAGTCGCCGCAACGGGCAGTTCCCCACCGAGGCCAAAGCCTACGAGGAAGCGAAAGACGAGGAGCGACTGATAATTCCAGGATAAGGCGCAGAAAGCCGAAGCAATGCTATATAATAAGACCGTAATCGTAAAGACTTTCTTGCGGCCAATGCGGTCCGCTGCCGTACCGGATACGACGGCGCCAAGAGCCATGCCGATGAGGCCGATGCTGCCGATAAGGCCCATCTGCCCCGGAGCCAGGCCCCATTCTTTGGCAAGTACGGGCAGGATAAAGGCGATGAGCCCCGTATCCATAGAATCAAAAAGCCAGCCCAGACCCGTGACCAGCAGCAACTTATAATGGAACCTGCCTACGGGCAAGGCTTCCAAGCGGTCTAACAACATGATATGTTTCCTCCTATCTGTACAACTGTCATGACACATAATTTGACATGACAACATTGTAGCATATCGAAGGAAAATGTCAATCGCTGTAGAGGACGTGCAGGTCCTGCAGGGCCTTATGAATGGCGTCCAGTTCTTCTTCCGAATTGGCTTCGACCAAATGGGTATGGATGCCGCCGCTGATGGTGCTCAGCATTTCAGCCTTCGAATCATTCATCCGCTTGAGGTACTGCTGGATATCGCGGCGGGAATGGAGATTCAACGTCCCTTCCAAATTGCCGTAGACCTCGTGTTCGATGACGACGTTGTGGACGATGCCGCCGTTGTCGACGATGGCTTCGAGCTCCGCTTCCATCAAATCCATGCCGTGACAGCAGACGAAGACCCGCGTACAGCCCTTCTTTAAAGGCGTGACTAACTGATAGCCCCGGGGCGTCGAAATGATGCCGGCCCCCTGGGCACGCAGCAGGGCGACGTCGCCGACGATGATCTGTCGACTGACGTTGCAGGCCTTGGCTAAGGCCGTACCGGTCACAGCCCCAGTTGATTCGTGCAGTATCTGAAGGATTTGTTCTCTCCGCGTTGTATTGTCCATAATAAGTCCCTCCTAAATATCTTTATATACCTGCTGGCCCCGCACGGGAATATCGAGCAGCATGGCAATGCCCCTTCCCCACAACAATCCCGTACAGAGTCCCGGCGCAAAGCCCAGTACTTCATTAAAGAACCAGGAGTGAGTAATGAAAGAAAAGTGATAGCCCACGATCTGGAAGGAGGCAAAGACGACGCAGACGATCAGATAGGCCGGCATGACTTTCTTCATAGGAGGGCACTGGAGGCGCCGCCGTTCCCGGCAATAGGTCAGTTCCGGCAGGCCCTTCTTCACCCAAAGTCCGATTCCCATGCCCAAGAAAAAGCCCATGAGGAAGCAGAGTATCGTTAAAAAAGGATATTCTGTATAGTAGTATAATACGACAGCCGACCAAATAGCAATCAGCCAGGCCGGACCGGAGAAATACCACACCCGGCAGGTTCGTTTCTTTTTAAAATAAAAGCCATAGGCGATCATGGCCACGGCCATGCAGAGTTGGGTTCCGGTCAATATATCATAAGCACCCATCAGCCAAGATGCCTCCTTTCTCCATGTTCAGATGAATGACGTTACGTTGTATCTGTATTATACTCGATAAAGATTAAAAATATATTAAAATTTAAAATAAATCGAAAAAAAATCCCCCTTACAGTATGTAAGGAGGATGATTCGCCTTCATTTATAAGTTTGAGAAGTCGATCGTCGCAAAGAGATCGTCCAGCGTTTCAGCCCGGCGGATCTGGGTGACCGTTCCATCGGCATGGAGGAGGAGTTCGGCCGAACGAAGCTTGCCGTTGTAATTAAAGCCCATCGAATGGCCGTGAGCCCCGGCGTCATGGATGACCAGGATGTCGCCGTCTACGATTTCCGGCAGGCTGCGGTCGACGGCAAATTTATCGCAGTTTTCGCAAAGGGAGCCGACGACGTCGTAGACGTGATCCTTAGGGGCGTCTTCCTTGCCCATGACCGATAAATAGTGGTACGAACCGTACATGCCGGGACGCATGAGGTTGGCCATGCTGGCATCGACGCCGATATATTCCTTCCAAATATGTTTGTGATGGATAGCCGTCGTGACCAAGTAGCCGTAAGGACCGGTGATGGCGCGGCCGCATTCGAAGGAGAGGCGGCACTTTTCAAGTCCTTTCGGAACCATGATGGCTTCAAAGTATTGTTTAATGCCGGCACTCAATTCATCGTAATCGATGAACGATTCTTCCGGACGATACGGGAGGCCGATACCGCCGCCAAAATCGAGGAATTCGATATCGATGCCGAGGAGTTCCTGGACTTCGGCAGCCAATTCAAACATCATCTTGGCCGTATGAATCAGGCCCGTTACCTGGAGTTCGTTGGATACGACCATGGTGTGCAGGCCGAAGTGGGATACGCCCTTTTCTTTCAGGATGCGGAAGGCGTCGAAGATCTGTTCACGGGTCATGCCGTATTTGGCTTCTTCCGGCGTACCGATGATATCGTTGCCGCCCTGAAGGAGGGGGCCCGGATTATAGCGGGCACAAATCCAATCCGGCAAGGGACCGCGCTGTTCCATGAAGTCGATCATGGAAATGTCGTCGAGGTTGATCAAGGCGCCGAGTTCCATGGCTCTTTTAAATTCTTCATAAGGCGTGTCATTGGAAGAAAAGACGATATCGTGGCCACTGATGCCAACTTTGTCACATAGTTCCAATTCTGCCATGGAGCTGCAGTCAGCCCCTACGCCTTCTTTCTGCAACAGGCGCATGAGATACGGATTCGGTGCCGCCTTGACTGCAAAATACTCTTTGAAATCATGGGCCCAATCAAAAGCCTTTATCAATTTTCGAACGTTGTCGACGATGGCTTTTTCATCATAAATATGAAAAGGTGTCGGGTACTTGGCAATGATAGAACGAATCTGTTCTTCAGTAAAGGGGACAGTTTTCTTGTTCATCTGATTCAGCTCCAATTTCTTATAATACAGCAAGATGCATAATCTAAACTACGAAACAAACTTGCATTTCATTGTTTCTCTACAATGATTATTATATAATACAAAGAGATAATTTGTGAAATAGATTATTTCAATTCATTCCATTCGATAATCAAATTGCAAGAAAAGGAGGTCCGGCTATGGATACTACGACACTCCGGACATTCATTGCCCTAGCACAAATAAAGAATTTTACGAAAACGGCACAGCAGCTCTTCGTCGCCCAATCGACGGTGACCAACCGCATCCGCGACCTGGAAATGGAGCTCGGCGTTCCCCTCTTCATCCGTAGCCATAAGCAGGTCGACCTGACGGCATCGGGTCAAAAATTTCTCGATTATGCCCAGCGCTTCGTCTCCCTCGAACTGACAGCCCTGCAGGATATCCAGGCTTCGCCGACGTACGCCCAAAAAGTAAACATCGGCACGACCAACACGATTTACGAAAGCCATCTTCAACGCCGCATCCGCAGTTACTTAAAGAAGCAGAAAGACGTGTCCCTTCATGTCACCATCAGCCATACGGCGGACATGATGCGCCAGCTTCAGGAAGGGACCCTCGATGCCATCTTTTCGTTCAGCGCCATGTTCAAAAGCGGCTTCGTCTGCCAGCCCTACCGGACGGATTCATTGGTCCTGGTCTGTAAGGCCTCCGATACGTCCTATGCCAAGGGTATCTATAAAGATGACCTGCAAAAAATCGACTATTTATTCTGTAACTTCGCCCTCCAGGGCGTGGGCCTCTACATTCAGGACCTCTTTCCCCGCCATCACCGCTTCCCTTTAGAAATCGACAACAGCACCAAACTCCCGCAGTATGTCGCCGAAGGCATCGGCTATACCTTCCTGCCGAAAAGCCTCATTGAAGACGACTTACAAGCAAAGCGCCTGCGGGCCATCCCCCTTCTCGATTTCGAACCTCCAAAGGTCGACAGTTACTACATCACCCGCAGTCCGTCGACGGTGCCGGCTGCCTTAGAAGAGGAACTCCTGGCCGATCGGTCATATCGTTTCCAAGATGACGATGAGGGTCGACATGACGACGATGGAAATGAGGATATACAAGGAACTGATACAGGCCGCAACTTCGATCTTTAACTTCAATCTCGCCGTATAGTAGCAGGCCATGCCGGCAATCGGTGCAAAGACCAGTACCATGAGGACCCGCTTGATGTCCATCGAATAGTCGAGACCAACATAGACAAAGACAGCAAAGACGGCGGAGATCAACAGGCGCAGTCCGATATCACTGTAGATGAGGTGCAGGTATTCCTTCTTCAAAGATAAACCCAAGGCAACGCCGATCATCAGCATCGATAAAAAGGTATTGGCCGAAGCTGGAACCTTGACCCAGTCAATGACTACCTGGGGCAAAGCCAAGCCTCCCAAAGCCAGGATAATCATCAGCATGTAGGACAGGACCGGGAGCGATGAAAAAATCGTCTTAGCCAAAATATAAAAGATGTTATCCCCCTTTTCACCGCGGACGTAGCGGGCTAGGCCATAGCCGCCGCCGAGACACATGAGGGAGTTTCCGGCATCAAAGAGGCAGACGATGAGAACGGCCGCACTGTCGAAGAAGTAGGATACGAAAGGCAAGGCAAAATTACCGATATTATAGCCGTTCAGATTGAGCATATAAAAGGCTTTCTCGTCTTTCGTCCGCCCGACGCCATAGCCGAGACCGACCATGAGCAGGTTAAAGACGATGGCCAAGAGGCTGATGAAAAGATAGCGCACCTCGAAGTGGATTCCGTTTAAGTTGGCAATGATGACCGCTGGCAGGGTAATGTTGAAGACAATCGTCGATATCGTCTGAAAAGTACTGCGCCCAAAGAGACGCAGCTGCTTTAAAATATATCCGCAAAGAATGAACGACACCAAAATGGCCGCTTTTATAATCGTTATTTCCATAGGTTACGGTTTGACGATGCGGTTAGCCGTACGCATCATTTCGACAATGCGGAACATATTGGTAATGGATCCGACGGCGACTTTATCGGTCAGGCCGTAGTAGTTGAGGCAGGCGCCGCAGGCATAGACTTCAACTCCTTTTTCTTCAAGGTGCTTTAAATCTTCGAGAGACTCCGAATCTTCCGTGACCAGGGATACACCGCCATTGTAGCAGATGATCTGTTTTGGCAGCACATCTTGTTCGGTCAAAGTATAAATGAAGGTCTTCAAGAGATTCTTGCCAAGGGTATCATCACCAAGGCCCATGACCGGCGCATTGAGGACGACGATATAATCAGAGCCCGATACAGCCGGGGCTTCTTTCGAAACGACAGCCCCTTCTTTCACCAAGGTGACCGTATAGTGCGTATCCGACTCTTTGGTCATCGTATAGGCACAGTTCATCTGTTCCGATAAGTTTTTGAGATTTTCCGTGGCGATTTCATTATCGACCGTAATTTCAATGGCGTCGTGATCCTTTAAGGCCTTGTGGGCTTCAATGACCGGTAAGGGGCAGGCTTTGCCCAGTGCATCGATTTTAAACATCGTGATTCCTCCTCGCAGCTCCTTACTTCTGTAAGGGGCCTTCTTATGGTAATGAGTAAATGAAAAAGGGCTGCACCATGAAGGCAAAGCTCCATGGGACATCCCTTAATTTTTTATCCTTTTTGCGTTTCTGCAGATTCTTCCTCTTCTTCGGATTCATCATCAGAAGCCTTGAGGCCGCGACGGTTCGACGTATGGTTTTTCCATACGACCCAAATCGACGTATCGACACAGATGGACGAATAAGCCCCGCTGATAAAGCCGATGAGCATAACCAGGGAGAAGTTCTTTGTCGAGTCGCCGCCGAAGAAATGGAGGGCGCCGCAGGCAAAGAGAACCGTCGACAAGGTATAGATACTGCGGTGGATACTCTGGGAAATACTGTCATGAGCCAGTTTTTCATAGGTATCGGTCCGACGGTGAGTCCGCGTGTTTTCACGGACGCGGTCAAAGATGACGACGGCTTCGTTCATCGAATAACCGACGACCGTCAAGATAGCCGCCAAGAAGGTGGCGTCGATTTCCAAATGGAAGAAGGAGAAAACACCTAAGACCATGATCAAGTCGTGAACGATGGAGATCAAGGCCGAAATGGCGATCTTATATTCGAAACGGAAGGAAATGTAGGCCGCTAAGGCAATGAAGGCCACGGCCAGGCTGGTAACGGCATTTTTCGTAACTTCTGAACCGATGACGGCGCCGACCGATTCGGTCCGTTTGACTTCGGCACCGCCTAAGGAGGTGCTGAGTTTTTCCGACACGGCCTTGGTTTCGTCACTAGAGAGGTTGCGCATGCGCAGCATGACATCTGTCGACGAATCCTGGTCGGTAACGCCGGTCAGCTGGATGACCGTATTGCCCAGATCCATATTCGATTGATCCATGACCTGACGGACTTCAGAAACACTGACGGCTTTATTGAACTGCATGTCGAGGATGGTACCGCCGGTATAATCGATACCAAAGTTAAAGCCATTGATAAAGATGGAAATCAGGCTGGCAAGGACCAGGACAGACGATAAGACGAACCACCACGTGCGATGTTTGATAATATCAAAACTCATTTCTGTCCCCCCTTTTTCAGCATGTGTTCAGGCGGTTTACGGTTTAAGCCGTAGAACCAGGGATTGGTGATCAATCCCGTATTGATGAACCAGGTCAGGAGCGAACGGCTGACGACGATAGCCGTGAACATGCTGACGACCAGGCCCAGGGCCAAGTTGACGGCAAAGCCCTTGACCGTCCCGCTGCCCATGACGATGAGGACAATGGCGGCGATCATGACCGATACGTTGGCGTCGAGAATGGTATTGAAAGCCCGGCGGAACCCGGCTTCCATCGACGTTCGCAAGGTTTTCCCGACCAGGACCTCTTCTTTAAATCGTTCAAAGATGAGGATGTTGGCATCGACAGCAAAACCCATGGACAGGATAACGCCGGCAATCCCCGGCAGAGTCAGCGTCGCATCGAGGTATTTCAAGATACCCAACAGGATGAGGACGTATACCAAGAGAGCGATATTGGCTACGATACCGGACATACGATAAATGACAATTAAAAAGATCATGATCAGGACGATACCGATAGCAAACGCCCTTTCACTCTTTAACTTGGAGTCAAGGCCCAGGCTCGGACCGATGGTGCGGACTTCCATGACTTTCAATTTAACAGGCAGTGCGCCCGAACGAAGGAGGATGGCTAAGTTCTTGGCATCTTCCAAAGTCTGGCTGCCGGTGATGACTGCTTTGCCGCCTGTGATCGGTTCGTTGACGACAGGGTTGGTCAAGAGTTCACCGTCGAGATAGATGCCGATTTTATGGCCTACATTGGATGCCGTAAGGTCAGCAAACTTTTTAGCCCCTTCATCGGTAAATTCAATGCCGACGACATTTTTATGACCCTGGTCGATTTGTTCTTTTGCCGTTTTCAAATCGTTCCCGGTCATGCGCGTCGTTCCACTTTCATCTTTAAACTCCATGACAGCCGTTTTCCCGATTGTTTCGATGGCTTTTTCCGGGTTCTTTTCACCCGGCAGTTCGACGATGATTCGACGAGCGCCTTCTTTCTGAACAAGCGGTTCGGTCAGGCCCATTTCATTGATACGGCGTTCGACGATGGTAACGGCACGGTTCAACGAGTCTTCCGTAACCGGTGCATCCGGCGTATCTTCAGCTTCCAGGACGATATGCGTACCGCCCTGTAAGTCCAGGCCTTGTTTAATGGAGTTGGCAAGCGGATTAATCAAAGTAACAAAGGCTGCCACGATGATGATGACGGCCCCAAAAAATTTTATCATGTTACGAGTCCGCAACGATACTCCCCCCTCTGGGTAAATCTTATGGTTTTATTGGTGAAGCACGAGATGGCGTCGGTCCGTAACCACTTCGGTCATGATGACGTCGTGGGCCTCAACGGGCACGTCCGGAACCAACTGAACATCCCAGGCAGCGGCAATGGCTATGGCCTCGCCCTTCCCTGCCAGGAATCGGTCGTAATAGGCAGCGCCGTGACCTAAGCGGCCGCCCTTTTCATCGAAGGCAAGGCCCGGGACGATGATGACATCGAGGTCAGACGCTGCCACCTTTAGGCTGCCTTCCGGCGCCGTGCGGATCCCATAGGCTCCGACGACAGCTTGTTCCAGCCCTAAAAGGCGGGCTGCCGCAATCTCGGTCCGACTGACGCAGACCGGGACATAGACCTCTTTCCCATCGCGAATGGCCTGAGAAATCAAAGCGTCGAGGCTGACTTCATCAGGCATGTTGAGAAAGGCCATGATGCGCTGTGCCCGGGTATAGGCCGGGAGGGCCATAAGCCGGGCACAGACAGCCGCACTGGCCGAATTCTTTTCGGCTTCCGTCATACGATGGAGGCGGTCATACATGGCACTGCGCAGTTCCTTTTTACTGAGCATCTTTCTGGTTTTCGTCAGCCGCTTGGGCTGCTTCTGCTTTTGCGTCGTTTTTTTCTTCAACAACTTCCGGCTTTTCGGCCTTCTTGGCAGCTTTCTTGCTTTCGCTGCCCTTGCTGCTGAGAACCTGAGCTACCGCAGCCCGGGTAACGCGGATTTCAACCTTATCGGCTACGCGGATGACGAGGTAGTCATCGTGCAGGGATACAATCGTACCCATGACGCCGCCGACGGTGACGATTTTAGCACCGGGTTTCAGGCTGTCCAGCATTTCCTGCCGTCTCTTCTGCTGCTTCTTCTGCGGCCGCCACAGCAGAAAGTAAAAAATGACGACCATGAGGATTATGGGCCAAAAAGCAGTAAGCTGTTCAGTCATATCCATTTCAAACACCTCCAACAACTAAAAAAATAAAAGATTTTATGTGCAAGCGCCTTTACGCGTCTTGATACCTTTTCCAAAAATCCCGACGGAATTCGCGGAACGTCCCGTCGAAGATCGACTGGCGCATATCCCGCATGAACTGCAGCAGGAAGTAGAGATTGTGAATGCTGACCAGGCGGTATGCCAACAGTTCTTCCGCCTTGAAGAGGTGGCGGATATAGGCCCGCGAATAGTTGCGGCACGTATAGCACTGGCAGCCTTCTTCAATAGGATGAAAATCATGGGCATACTTGGCATTGCGTACGGTCAGCCGCCCTTCATGGGTCATGGCCATGCCGTTGCGGGCGACGCGGGTCGGGAAGACACAGTCGAACATGTCGACGCCGCGGGCGACGCCTTCGAGCAGGCAGTCGGGCGTACCGACGCCCATCAGATAACGTGCCTTGGTCTTGGGCAGATAAGGCGTCGTACTCTCTAATATATCATACATTATATCCTTAGATTCGCCAACACTCAAGCCGCCGATGCCGTAGCCGTCAAAATCCATGTCGACCAGATCACGGCAGCTCTGCTGACGAAGATCCTTATACATGCCGCCCTGGACGATGCCGAAGAGGCCCTGGGTATCGCTGTGGTGATGGTCCAGGCAGCGCTTGGCCCAGCGGCTGGTCCGTTCCGTCGAGAGTTTGGTGTATTCATAATCGGACGGATAAGGGATGCATTCATCAAAGGCCATGGCAATATCGGAATCGAGGGCCATTTGAATGTCCATCGACACTTCCGGCGACAGGAATTTTTTCGAGCCGTCCAAGTGCGAGCGGAAGGTGACCCCTTCTTCGGTGATCTTGCGCATCTGACCGAGGCTGAATACCTGGAAGCCGCCGCTGTCGGTAAGGATGGCCTGCTTCCAGTTCATGAACTTGTGAAGGCCTCCGGCTTCCTGGACCAGATCGTGGCCGGGACGGAGGAACAAGTGATAGGTATTGCTGAGAATGACTTGCGCGCCCATATCGTAGAGCTCTTCCGGCGTCAGCGTCTTGACGGTCGCCTGCGTACCGACAGGCATGAACATCGGTGTCTTGAACGTACCGTGAGGAGTACGCAGGATTCCGGCACGGGCGCCGTCGCATTCGGCCTGTTGTTCGTAGGTAATAACCATAAATTTCCTCCCTAGTGAATGAACATGGCATCGCCAAAACTAAAGAAACGGTATTTTTCCTTTACGGCCGTTTCATAGGCTTTCAAGATTTTTTCCCGCGTCGACAAGGCGCTGATGAGCATGAGCAGTGTCGATTCAGGCAGGTGAAAATTGGTGACCAGGGCATCGACGATGTGGAAGGTAAAGCCCGGATAGATGAAGATATTGGTCCAGCCGGAGCCGGCCTTTAAGGTGCCCGATGTACCGGCGCTTTCAAGGGTCCGGATACTGGTCGTCCCGACGGCGATGACCCGCCGTCCTTCGGCTTTGGCTTTATTGATCGTCGCTGCCGCTTCTTCGGTAATGCTGTAAAATTCGCTGTGCATTTCGTGGTCTTCGATGTTTTCTTCTTCGACAGGCCGGAAGGTCCCGAGACCGACATGGAGGGTGACGAAGACTTCTTCTACGCCCTTATCGCGAATCTTCTGCAATAATTCTTCCGTAAAATGCAGGCCTGCCGTCGGAGCTGCAGCCGAGCCGCGTTCATTGGCGTAGACCGTCTGATACTGATTGGGGTCTTCCATCTTTTCGTGGATATACGGCGGCAGAGGCATTTCACCGATGGCATCGATGATGTCGTCAAAGTTGCCGTCATACGAGAATTTGATGATGCGGCCGCCAAAATCGGTCCGGTCTTCAACGGTACCCGTAAGGCCCTGGGCGAATTCAATCGTCGTTCCCGGAAGGGCTTTCTTACCCGGTTTGACCAGGACTTCCCAGCGGTCGTCACCGACGGGCGTCAACAGCAGGACTTCGACTTTACCGCCGGTCGGGGTCCGTTTACCGTAAATCCGCGCCGGAATGACCCGGGAATCGTTAAAGACCAGGACGTCGCCTTCATGGAGTTCGTCGACGAGGTCATAGAAATATTTATGGGCTACGTCACCGCTCTTTCGGTCATAGAGCATGAGCCGGGCGTGATCCCGCGGTTCTGCCGGATGCTGGGCGATGAGTTCTTTCGGTAAATCGTAATAAAAATCTGTCAGTTTCACAATAAGACCTTCCTCTTTTAATGCATTAATAGAGCTTCTTTATTTCCGTTCCCGTATAATAGTGAGTCAAAATTTTTCGGTAATAATCTCGTTCTCCAGCGTGTTCCTGAGCCATCTGATAAGCGCCGTACTGGCTCATTCCCAAGCCATGGCCCCAGCCGAAACCGTAGATGGTCAGTGGCTGACCCGCCTTGACGGTGAAGTCGCGCTTGCGGACGGCCTTTCCCGTATCGGGATCCGGTGCCGTACCCTTACCGCTGTAAAAATCAAACAGGGTGCTGCGCAGGCCGAAGATCGATTGGAATGCCAACCCTTTGACGGTGACATTGCCCTTGGTGCCGTGGATGACCATCGACTGGACCCGGCCTGAGACGCCGCGGTCGGCTTCGGTCATAGGGCGTTTGGCCAGGGGCGACAAGGTAATCGACTTGATCTGCCCTACGCCCTTCCCGGCAGCGGCCAATTTCGTTTCCATCTTTTCCGGCGTCGTCGTTACCGACCAGCGATAGCCCGGCATCTTATTGCTGGTATCGCTGACTCCGCGCAGATAGGGGATGTAGGTTCCCCATACGTTTTCACTGTTTTCGGTCCAGCCGCCGGCCGTCGAAAAGAAGAAAGCGTCGATGGGTTTTCCCTGATAGGTCAGGATTTCGCCCTTGGTCGCATTGACAGCCTTAATGACCGCCGGCGATTCACCGCCGACACCGGCATAGACCTGACTCGACGTATCGTCGGTCAAATCGAAGCCGCGCTGACTGAAACGGCGCTTATGGGCAATGGCATAGGTCCTCGCTGCGACGGCCTGAGCTTTGAGGGCTTCTTCACTCCACGATGGCGACATTTCTTTGCCGACGACGCCATAGAGATACTGTTCGACAGGCAGAACATTGACGACGGTAATCCCCCAGCGTCCGGGAGACTTCATCAGTTCCATATCGCCGCGGTAGGTATAGCCGTCGGTAATCTTAACGACGCCGTCTTTCCCTAAGGGGCGAACGCGAAGGCTGCCCTTACTGGCCGTTCCGTTGACGGCCAAATCCGTCCCCGACAAAGTCACTGTAACCGGCACATTGGCTGCCGATTTCTTCCAAAGGGACTCACCGCGATAGATACCCAATCCCTGCGGACTGGTAAGGGATACGCGGCCCTGGCCTTCGCGGATACCGATGCGTACCGTATCGGTACTTTCCTCCACCGGTTTCGCTGCCGTTGTCGTTTTTTTAGAAGCTGAGCTCGATTTTGCCTGAACCGTCTTTACAGGCTGACGCACAGTAGTCTTTTTATCGTTAGCCGATGCCGCCCAGGCACTCGTCGTAAACAAGGTGCAAACGGCGGCAATCGTACAAATAAAAGCTAAGCGGTTTCGTTTATTCATACAGACACACCTCATAAACGAAAGAATAGATTCAATACGATGGTCAAGATGACACTGATAAGGATGCAGGTAACGATGGGAAAGGAAAAGGACGTATTCCCTCTGGTAAAGGAAATATCCCCGGGCAGGTGGCCCAAGTATTTCCCGATTCCCACGGCATCACCGGCCATCCAGATCAGGCCGGCAATGATGAAAAAAACGCCGATGATGAGCAGTAATTTTCCCATAGGCCCTCCTATTCCTCAGTCGGCACGGGCAGTCCCAAATGCCGATAGGCGGCATCGGTGACGACGCGGCCGCGAGGCGTGCGATTCAAAAAGCCCTGCTGCATCAAGAAGGGCTCGTATACGTCTTCGACGGCATCGACGGATTCACTGATGGCCGCGGCGATCGTATCGAGGCCGACCGGGCCGCCGCCGAATTTCTCGATAATGACCTGAAGGACCTTGCGGTCGGTCCGGTCGAGACCGCAGGAATCGACTTCCAATCGATTGAGGGCATGATTGGCAAGGTCGGCCGTAATCGTCTCGACGTCGGCGACCTGAGCAAAGTCACGGACCCTTTTTAACAAGCGATTGGCAATACGCGGTGTCCCCCGCGAACGGCGGGCGATTTCAAAGGCCCCGCCGTCGTCGATATCCATAGCCAGGATATCGGCCGTCCGCTTGATGATGAGCACCAAGTCTTCGGGCTTATAAAATTCCAAGCGGCAGATGACGCCAAAGCGGTCGCGAAGAGGCGGTGCCAAGCGGCCTACCTGCGTCGTAGCGCCGACCAGGGTAAAGGGCGGCAAGTCGATGCGCACCGACCGGGCACTGGGCCCCTTGCCGATGACGATATCGAGGGCATAATCTTCCATGGCCGCATAGAGCACTTCTTCAACGCTGTGGGACAGGCGGTGGATTTCGTCGATAAATAACAGATCCCGTTCCTGTAAGTTGGTCAATAAGGCCGCCAAATCGCCGGGGCGCTCGATAGCCGGTCCCGACGTGATGCGCAGATTGACGCCCAATTCATTGGCCACGATGCCGGCCATGGTCGTCTTGCCCAGGCCAGGCGGTCCGTACAAGAGGACGTGGTCCAGTGCTTCCTTGCGAAGCTTCGCCGCCTTGATGAAGATTTCCAAGTTTTCTTTGGCCTTGGTCTGGCCGATATATTCTCGAAAGTAATGAGGCCGCAAACTGTACTGCCAGGAATCACCGGGCAAATCTGCAGTCTCGATGACGCGATTTTCTCCCATGTCTTACCTCCCGCTCCCTAAGGACTTCAAGGTCGCTCTCAACAGTTCTTCTACGGTCTTGCATTCCCCTGCGTGGGACTCGGCCACGGGCAGGACTTCCTGCTCACTGTAGCCGAGACCGGTGAGGGCCGAAACGGTTTCAGCAAGCATCCCCGAAAGTCCCGTCGACGCCGCTAAAGCCCCGGCATCAGCTACAGGAGCCGTTCCTTCGAGGCCGATTTTATCCTGTAATTCCAAGACGATCCGTTCAGCCGTTTTCTTACCGACGCCGGGCATCTTGGTCAGGCTCTTGATATCCTTTTGATGGACGGCCAGGCGGAAGCCGTCGGCCTTATCGGCGCTCAAAATCCCAAGGGCTACCTTGGGACCGACGCCGTTGACGCCGATGAGGAGCATGAACAGGTCGTATTCGTCCTGGGTCGCAAAACCATAGAGCAGGATAGCATCTTCCCGGACGCTCATATAGGTATAGAGCAGGGCCTCCTGACCGATGGTCAGTGTATCCAGCGTCGAGGCCGGCGCATAGGTCCGATAGCCGACGCCGTGAACGTCGATGAAGCAGGAATTCGAAAAAATATGGCTGACAACGCCTTTTACATATCCGATCATAACTGTACCTTCCGTTTCAGACTCATGGAGTGACTGGAATAAATGGCATAGATAGCCATGGCCAGGCCATCGGCAGCATCGTCGGGTTTAATCTTCTGACGGATGCCTAAGAGGCGCATGGTCATATCGATGACTTGTTCCTTTGTCGCCCGGCCGTAGCCGGTAACCCCCTGCTTGACTTGCAGAGGAGAAAACTCCAGAATCGGTATGCCCGCCTGCTGGGCCGTCAGCAAAATGACGCCGCGGGCTTGCCCGACGGTGATGGCCGTCGTAACGTTGCGATTGAAGAAAAGCTGTTCGACGCCGATGATGTCGGGCTGGTATTTTCGATAAAGTTCATTGAGGCCGTCAAAGAGCATGACCAAACGCTCTGCATCGCTTGCTTTCGATGGCGTCTGAATCGTTCCATACGTCACCGGTTTCAGCCGGCTGCCGTCGCTGTCGACGACGCCAAAACCGCAGATAGCCGTCCCCGGATCGATTCCCATGGCACGCATCTTTCAAACCTCCTATCATAACAGACTAGTGTTTATTATAACACGAAACCAGGGGACTGGTACAGACCGGTCCCCTGGTTTTTACGCAAATAAAACATTATTAAATTTCTATCTTTCATCCTCATCGTCTCTGACAATACTGATGATCGTAGCCTTGGTATCAATGATACGTCCCAGCACGTTGTCATAGGTGCGAAGGATGGCCGCTGACACAGCAGCGCCGACGAGAGCTCCGATAAGGGCACCGACTTCACTACTGTTGATAAAATATCCGAGTACCGCAGCTGCGATGATCAGGAAGACCGGTACGACGAAGCAGACGAAAGCTCCCGAAATGAGATGGGAGTCATCTACCTGGTAACGAACGCGGTCGCCTTCATCGGCGCCGAGGTAGTTATAAGCTAAAATTTTGACGTGATCTGCCGCTGCACAGGCACTGCAGGCGACATACAGAGAGTCGCGGCTAACCCTCACTTTGGCTAAGCCATTTTCCTTGATTTCTTCAATGAAACCTTCACCAATGCGCATGTGTTACGCCCCCTTTAAAACAATAAACAATAATCATTCTTTGTTACAATTTATTATAACATATCCAAGGGGATTCATCAAGCTTCGCGGTGGGCAAAACCGGCTACGATATGCTTGCGGCACATCTGATAAACGACGGCCAGGACACAGATCGTAAACAGCCAGCTGATCGGATAGGTCGCCATAAGGATCGAAAAATCAGGCTTAGCCGCAAAGGCCGTATAGAGCCAAACGATCCGGACGCCGCAGATCCCGATGAGGGCCACGATGGCCGGCGGCAGCGAGTAACCATAGCCGCGAAGGGAACCGGACAAGATGTCGATCATACCGTTCAAGTAAAAGGTCCCGAGAACAAAGAACAACCGTGTCGTCCCTAAGGCGACGACAGAAGCATCGCTGTTGAACAGGCCGATGAGTTCCGGTGAAAAGAAGAGGATGACCGCCGTGACGACGAAGAGGAAGGCCGCTTCGACACCAAAGGTAACCTTCGTAATGCGGAAGCAGCGGCGCAGGTTGCGGGCCCCGTAGTTCTGGCCGACAAAGGTCGTCGTCGCCTGGCTGAAACCATTGACGAAGCAGTACGTATTGGCTTCAATGATAAAGCCCGCTGCCGAAGCTGCCATGGCTTCCGTTCCCAGGCTGTTGATGGCCGACTGGATGAGCACGTTGGACAAGGCGAAGATCATGCCCTGGATCCCGGCCGGCAGGCCGATGCGGATAATGCGGCCCAATTCATCCTTGGAAAAATGAAGATCCCGCAAATTGACGCGGATCCGATCCGGCGTACGGCAGAGTAAAACCAAGAGAATCAGCGAGTTGGCCACATAGGCAATAACCGTCGCCCAAGCGATGCCGACGACGCCAAAATCAAAGACGGCAACGGACAGGAAACCCAGGACAATATTGACGCCGTTGGCAATGATCAGGCTGTACAAAGGCGTCTTACTGTCGCCGCAGCTGCGGAAAATAGCCGCTTCAAAATTATACAGCGATAAGAAAGGCAAACCTAATAAGAAGATGCGCAAATATCTTTCAGCCATGTCATAGACGTCAAGCGGCACTTCCAGTATCAGAAAAACCGGGTAGACGATGAGTTCGCCGATCACCGTCAGCAGTGCGCCCAGGGCCACCGACAAAATGATGGCCGTCTGTACCGTTTCCGATACCTTTTCGTCGTGCTTGGCCCCGAGGTACTGGGCGATGGTAACGTTAGCCCCCAGGGAAATCCCCATGAGCAGCATGACCATCATGCCGATGACAGGCATATTGTTGCCGACGGCAGCCATGGCGCTTTTCCCGACAAAATGACCTAATAAAAAGACGTCAGCACTGTTAAAGAGCTGTTCAAATAAACCCATGAGGCCGATTGGCATGGCAAACAGAAAGAGTTTGTCGGCAATCGATCCATGCAGCATATCGATGCCGCGTCGATGATTCTCTCGTTTATTTTCCATGTATACACCTTATTTCTAATTAATGTTTTAATAATACTCTAAGCCAAGTAAGCGGCAGTCTCTGCGACGGTCCGCAAAAAAGAGGCCCTTTCCCAGATAAAAGGCTTTTAATAGCCTAGTTCACTGAGCCAGGACAGGACTTTATCCTTGGCACTGCCGACGTCACTGGCTTGAACGCTATAAGTTCTGTCTTCGACATTGGCGCCTTTTTCAATGGACTGGACGTGTTCCGGCGTATCGCCCAGGCCGCTGCTGCCATAGGTTCCGAAGAGGATGATCTTTTTACCGCTCAAATCATGACTTTCGAGGAAGGTATAGACCGGCATGGGCAGATCGCCCCACCAAATCGGATAGCCTAAGAAAATCGTATCGTACTGGCTGAGATCACCGAAGTCATCTTTGATGGCCGGACGGGCGTTTTCACTCTGTTCGAGTTTCGCTTGAGCCGTATGAGCACTGTGGTCCGTCGGATAAGCCTTGACCGGTACGATGCGGAAGACGTCGGCACCGGTCTTTTGAGCGATGATGTGGGCGAGATACTGGGTACTCCCCTCGAGGGCATTCATATCGCTGCCCTCAGGATCGGAAAAATAGATGACCGCCCGGTGACTGTCCGTGTGCTGTCCTTCTTTCTGATTCGATGCGGCGCCTTTGATAGAGGCACTAGAATTAGCATCGACCTTGGGCTTCGTCTGCGACGTCTGTTCCGTAGCCCCGGCCTGACCGTCAGCCTGCGGACGAACGCTGCTGCAAGCCGATAAACTGACGACCATGAGCGCAGCTGCAATGATCGCTGCAATATTTTTTTTCGTCATGATAACATCCCCCTGTGTAACAGTAACTATAAGAGAAGCGGAGAATCAGTCCCCCGCCGGACAGCAAAAATCAAAAACAGGCTTGAATAAATCTATATATTGCGATATAATGATATGACAATCATGAGAAAGGATGATGAACTATGAAAATCATGGCATTTAACGGCAGTCCCCGCCGTAACGGCAACACGGCTTCTCTTTTGAAAGAAGCCCTGAAAGGCGCCGCCGCTTCCGGGGCCGACACCGAATACGTCGACCTCTACTCCTTGAATTATAAAGGCTGTATCAGTTGTTTTTACTGTAAGCGCAAAGACAAGGAACACGGCACGTGTATCGTAAAAGACGACTTGTCGCCCCTCCTTACGAAAGCCAAAGAAGCCGACGCCCTCCTCTTCGGTTCGCCCATTTACTTCATGGGCCTTACGTCGGGCATGCACGCCTTGTTAGAACGGCTCTTCTTCTCGAACTACATTTATAGTCAGGAAATTCCTTCCGTCTTGGGAAAGAAAATGCCCTCGGCCTTCATTTACACCATGAACGTCACGGAAGAGCAGGCAAAAGAAGCTCACCTGCAGCAGAACGTAGCAGCTCAGGAAGCCTTTGCCGACCGCATCCTCGGCATGCCGCCGAAGAGCCTCTGGGCTTACAACACCCTGCAGTTCAATGATTACTCGAAATATGAATCGTCGGTCTTCTCGGAAAGTGATAAGAAGGCTTACCAGGAAAAGGCCGGCCCCATCTGTCTGAAACAGGCTTACGCCATAGGCCAGAGCCTGGTCCAAGACGCCGGTAAATAAAGACGGCCAGAAAGGGTTCGCATGAAACAGCAACTGTCATGCGAACCCTTTTTTCGTCTATCCTAAGTATTAGGCTTCTCTATTCAAGCTGGCTTTAAAAATATCGAGGAGTTCCTGGCGGTCCAGCTTTTTGTAACCACCTCGGAGGATCATGGTCACGTCGGCAATGCCGTCGAGCATCGATTCATCGGCTCCCAAGTCGCGAATCGACAGGACGACGCCGATTTCCTTCATCCAGTCTTCCATCCGGTCGAGGCCCTCACGGGCAATCTGTTCATCCGTTTTGCCTTCAGGCTGTACACCCCATACATTTTCAGCAAAGCGTTTAAACTTCGGCAGGCCGTACGGAAGAATGTGACGGTAATAAGGAAGGGATACGGCCGACAGGGTCATGCCGTGCGTCGCATCGGTATAGCCGCCGACAGCCTGACCCATCATGTGGACCATCCAGTCACCGGTTTTTCCGCAGGACAAGAGGGTATTCAAGGCCCAGGTAGCAGACCACATGATGTTGCTGCGGGCTTCATAGTCCTTGGCATCCTTGACGGCAATGCGGCTGGAATGGATGACCGAGCGGAGCAGGCCTTCACTGAGATAATCGCTGGTCACGTCGTCGGTACCGGAGAAATACTGTTCACAGATATGGCTGAAGATATCGAACATGCCGGCCTTCATCTGATAATCCGGTACGGTCATGGTATAGCGCGGATTGAGGATGGAGAACTTCGGCATGACGTCGGAGCTGGCAAAGACATGACCGATTTTCTGCTTCGTTTCGCTGTTGGTAATGACCGAACCGGCGTTCATTTCCGAACCCGTGCCGGCCATGGTGAGGACGCAGCCCAGGGGAATGATGGGACAGGACGGTTCTTCAAAGCGGATAAAGTATTTATCCCACGGATCTTCATCGCAGTGGACCGAAACGGCTACGGCTTTCGTATAGTCACAGACAGAACCACCGCCGACGGCCAAGAGGAAATCGGCCTTATGGCTGCGGGCAATTTCAATGCCTTCATATAATTTCTCCAGCGTCGGGTTCGGCATGACCCCGGAAATTTCAGCGACTTTCTTACCATTTTTCTGCAAGATGTCCATGATATCTTGGTAGACGCCATTCTTTTTAATAGAACCGCCGCCATAGACCAGGACGACATTGTCACCGTAGTTCGGCAATTCCTTATTTAAAAAGTCTAAGGACTCGTCTCCAAAATAAAGTTTCGTCGGATTATGGTACGCAAAATTTCCTAACATCGTTTGTCTCCTCCTTTGTGCTTTACGAAAAAATAATGTAACAAGCAAAAACCATCAGCAGACTATATAAAGGGCTGATGATCTATCATTAAAACCATCGACAAATACGGGATAGTTGTCATTATTTTTAGAGGTACATTAACTGTACAATATTTGTTACTGATTGTCAAAAGCAGATGCTGCGACAAAATCACGATTTTCGCTGTAGCCGCGAACGTTGTCACTCTTTACGGAAGCCGGTACGTTGGTGTTGATGGCGGCCTGGTAGTCGCGGTTTTCACTGTAGCCACCAAAA
>NZ_KQ958157.1 GCF_001546855.1 Megasphaera sp. MJR8396C
AACCACCAGTTAAACTGGTGGTTTTGATTTTAAAGCTGCTTCAAATGGATAAGAAACAGCATCAGCAATCGGTTACAAACTATTATGGGAAAAGTTTTAATGGACATACACTGCGCTCATCGACGTATTTTATCCATGATGAACAGGGCGAAAGCATCGGTGCCCTCTGTTTAAATTATGACGTTCAGCACTATGTAGAAGTCCGCAAGCAGTTGGATCAGCTTATTTTGATGGATCCGGCTAAACGGATTGATGGCATGCAAGGCGCTATCGTATCCGATGATACCCACCTTCATAAGGTAGAGATATCGGAGAGTATGTATCCTACCGTAGACGATGTCATACAAAACCTGATTCAACGGGCGCTGGAACCTTTTGAAGCTGAAGCAGGCCGTCTTTCTCCAGAGGAAAGAATTTCCATTGTTGAAGAGTTATATAAGAATGGTTTGTTTGTGCTCAAGGGAAGTGTGTATGCCTTGGCAAAAGCGCTTGAAGTATCTGAGCCCACTGTATATCGATATTTGAATCGTGTTAAAAAGAATAATCCTGATAGTCATTAGACAAAACGTCCTTTATAAAAGGACGTTTTTTTATTAGAGAAAAAACTATACTTATTTTAGATTAAACGATTAATGTCCATTCGTAAAAAGCGAGTTTAAATGAATTTATTTTATTGAAAAATAATTATTACTATGATAATATTTTATTACAAAGAGGGGGACTAGTAAATCATGACGTACAAATGGCTGATAAGGGGATCACTGATTTGTACATATGCTATCGGAAAAGGAGAATGGAAAATATGGAAAAAGTACTTACCCCGTCTTCAGGTGAAGAGCGGGAACTCGTAAAGAAGAAGAAAACTCACTGGGAAAAAGCCGGCATGAGCCGGGAACAATGGCTGACAGCCGTCAAGTTTGACAGCACGGACTGGGGCTGGGTCATTATGAGTATCGGCATGGCTATCGGCGCTGGTATCGTATTTTTACCGGTACAGGTAGGCTTAGCTGGGATTTGGATCTACTTATTGTCATCTATCATCGGCTATCCGGCTATGTACTTGTTCCAGCGGCTTTTTATCAACACCCTGGCTAAATCGGAACGATGCGAAGACTACCCCAGTGTCATTGGCAACTACTTAGGCAAAAACTGGGGGCTCTTTTTAGGTCTGCTGTACTTCTTGATGCTTATCATCTGGGTCTTCGTTTATTCTACGGCTATCAATAATGACAGCGCATCTTTCTTAGTCACCTTTGGCGTAACTAGTGAATCATTAGCTAAAAATCCGCTCTATGGATTGGGCATTATCTGCGCTTTGGTTGCTTTGGCGTCCCGCGGTGAGAAAGTCTTGTTTAAAATTTCGACACTCATGGTTCTGACGAAGCTTTGTGTCGTCGCCGTCTTAGGCATTATCATGATTCAGCACTGGAATCTAGCTAACATTGGGGCCTTCCCCGATTTTGGCTATCTCATTAAGCAAACGATCATCATGCTTCCGTTTACCCTGACCTCGATTTTATTTTTACAGAGCTTGAGTCCGATGGTTATTTCTTATCGCTCCCATAATAAGTCGATTGAAGTGGCTAGGTATAAGTCGATTCGGGCGATGAATATTGCTTTTGGCGTCTTGTTCGTTACCGTATTCTTCTATGCCATTTCCTTTAATTTGGCCATGGGACACGATCAGGCCGTCATCGCCTATGCCAATAATATCTCGGCCTTAGCCTTGGCAGCCCAGGGGATTCCCGGTAATTCTATTAAAATCATGAGCCTGATTTTAAATATTTTTGCCGTCGTTACGGCTTTCTTCGGCGTATTCTTAGGATTCCGCGAAGCCTGCCGCGGCATTGCCATGAACTGTTTAAAACGATTGATGCCGGAAGATAATATCAACGTCCGGGCTGTATCGATCGGAATTTTAATTTTTGCTGTTCTCGTTTCGTGGGGCGCCATTATTTTAAATGCTCCTGTGTTAAGCTTTACCTCCATTTGCAGTCCCGTATTTGGCCTCATCGGCTGCCTGATTCCGGCCTATCTGGTTTATAAAGTACCGATGCTGCATGAATTAAAAGGTATCTCCCTTTATTTAATCATCGCAACAGGTATTTTATTGATTATATCGCCCTTCTTGGCTTTTTCGTAAACGCGGGAATTTGGAATGTAAACTAAACCTATACTATAACAATCGGAGTGAGGACTATGGAATCAACTTATTTATGGAATCAGATGATCGATGTAATTCGTCAGGAAGTCAAACCGGCTACGGGATGTACCGAACCTATTTCTCTGGCTTTTGCGGCCGCGATGGCAGCAAAGGAACTGGGAGAGCCTGTTCAATCGATAAAAGCCTTGGTTTCAGCTAATTTGATGAAAAACGGCATGGGAGTTATGGTTCCCGGTACCGGAATGCCTGGTTTAATGATTGCCGCAGCAGTCGGTGCTTTAGGCGGCGATGCAGAGGCAGGACTGCAGGTTTTAAAATCTCTGTCACCGAAAGCTTTGGCTGAAAGCAAAGCCATGATCGAAGCAGGCCGCGTATCCGTTGATATCAAAAAGGATACAGAACACGTTCTATATGCAGAAGCTGAAGTACACGGAACGAACCATTGGGTGAAAGTCGTTATCGTCGATAATCACACTCATGTCGTCCTTATTGAGAAAGACGGCGATACTTTATTTGAAAAAGAAAGCACTTCGACTTTAGGCGAGACGGATAAGACGGCTTTCCTTCAGACATTGAGCCTGAAAGATATCTTAGATTTTGCCGAAGGCGTACCCCTTGAAGATATCCGATTTATCCGGGAAGCAGAGCTGTTGAACGATGTCTTGTCAAAAGAAGGCCTTCGTGGAGATTATGGGCTGAAAATTGGCTGTACGATGAAAGCCGGAATTGAACAGGGCGTGTTATCGACGGATTTATCGCGGGATATTCAACTTCGTACGGCCGCTGCATCGGATGCCCGCATGGGTGGTGCTCCCTATCCGGCCATGACTAATTCTGGGTCCGGTAATCAGGGGATTACGGCTTCCGAGCCGGTGACGGTTGTCGCCGATCATTTACAGGTGTCGGAAGAGCGACGGATAAGAGCTCTGGCTTTATCGAATATGGTGGCTATTTATGCTCACGGTTACCTTCCGAAATTATCGGCTTTTTGTGCCGTCGTAACGGCTGCCATGGGTGCTGCTGCCGGTATGGCCTGGTTGTTGGATACTAAAACTCCCTATCAGACGATTTGCAGGGCCATTGCCTCGATGAATGGCGGGATTGTCGGCATGGTCTGTGATGGAGCGGCTGACAGTTGTTCTATGAAAGTAGCGTCGGCTGTCGAAATTGCTTATCGATCAGTCATGATGGCCTTAGCTGGTATTCGTGTTGAAGGCACCGACGGCTTAGTTTCTGACTCTGCCGATGAGTGCATTCAAAATATCGGTAAACTCGCTTCGAATGGCATGCAGCAGACCGATTGTGAAGTACTCCATATCATGATGAATAAGAACAAAGCACAGTCACCGGCTTAATCAAAGGCCGCAGACATAAGAAGGATTTAAAGAAAGGGGATTTTTAATATGAAAATCATTGTAAGTCAAGATGCACCGAAGGCCATTGGCCCGTATTCTCAAGCTGTCGTTTCTAATGGAATGGTCTACATTTCGGGTTCAGCCGGTGTCGATCCTGAAACAGGTAAGCTTTTAGAAGGCATTGAACAGCAGACCGAACAGGCCATTAAAAATATTGAGGCTATTTTAAAAGCTGCCGGTACGGATTTTTCGAAGGTAGTCAAGACGACCTGTTTCTTACAGGATATGGCTGATTTTTCCGTATTCAACGGGATTTATGAAAAAGCCTTTATCAGTAAACCAGCCCGCAGCTGCGTAGCTGTAAAGGAGCTCCCGGCCCATTTCCTCTGTGAAATCGAAGTAATTGCCGAAGTATAAAGAATAGTCTGAAAAGAGCTTACTGCTTTTGACTGATTGTCTAGGCAGTAAGCTCTTTTTTATTTGTGAATGTATGGACACTCTCTGTGATGTTGTTGGCCTTAGGAATTTTTGGGTCACGGCGGGACACTTTTATAATCTGTTTTCTGCTGAGGCGATGCTTTCTTTGAAGCCTTTTGCTACCGATTCGCTGACAGTTTATAGAAACTTAGTGAAAAAAAAGCACTGACGTAGGTACGACAGTGCTTTTTTTTGATTATCCTTTCAGGTCTGCTGAACATACTCTTCCGATTCGTGTCAGGAGGTTCAACGCATCTTCCCGCTCCTTGGGGGTAAAATCTTTGAAGACCATGTCATTCAGCTCTTCGATTTTCTGCTGTACCGGTTCTCGGATGGCCATGCCGGCTTCTGTCGGTTTGACGCGGATACTGCGGCGATTTTTCGGATCCAGGATGCGGTCGATAAGGCCCCGTTTCTGCATCCGGTCGAGAACGCCGGAAATAGTTGAGTTTTCGACGCGGAGGATGGTGGCAATTTCCTTTGGCGTCAGGGTTTCATTCTTCCAAAGACAGGCCAGAACGCCGTATTGGCCAGGAGTAATGCCGAATTCTGCCAGGTGTTCGGAAAAGATTAGGAACACTTCATGCTGTGAAATAGTTAGTAAAAAGTTAATACATCTCGTGTAATCCACAGGATATCTTCCTTCTTTCTGGAAATATTTCGTATTACTAATTACTATATATTTTATCATATTTCAGTATATATAGCTATCAATTTTTTCTTGAAATGAAAGAAAAACTGCCAGGATATAGAAATTCTGCCTATCCTGCCGTATAATTGAGGTTAACAAGAAAATCAAGCGTATGAGGAAGGGACACTGAGGAAACCTATGAAACAAAAGAAAATATTCGGCTTTGACTACACGGATAATGAATACATGAAGCTCTTTATGTACCTCTTGGTAGGCGGCTCGGCGGCTTTACTGGAATGGGCCATGTTTTATATTTTTTTCCGCTTACTGTCATCGGCGGCCGTCTTTTCTGTACAGACGCAGATCGTCTTAACGGCAACGACCATGGCCTTTGCCTTATCGACGCTGTATCATTATATTCTTTGTAACCGCTTCGTCTTTGACAGCGGTAGCCGCTATCAGCGAGGAACCGAAGTATCCCTGGTCTTTATCGTCAGCGCTATGGGCCTTGGCTGGAACCTGTTGCTCATGTGGCTGTTTACATCACCGTCATTTTTGGGCTTAAATCCCATGATTTCAAAAATCATGGCCAGCGCCATCGTTACCGTTTGGAATTACGTATCGCGCAAAAAATGGATTTTTAAATAAAAGGGGGTGTCTTTATGGCACAGGCAGCAAGAATTATGGAAATTTTGCAGGAAATGATTCATATCGACAGCGAGACGAATACGCCGAAAGAACGGCAGATTGAATTGTATTTACAGCAGTTCTTTTCTGGAATGGACGTGATCAGCGGCCTCATCCATGTACCCAATGACCGGTGTGAACGATCCGTTGTTTACGGCCTCATCCGGGGGAAGACCAATCGCACGGTCATTTTTATGAATCATCACGACGTCGTCGATATCGAAGCTTACGGAAATTTGCGGGATCAGGCTTTTGATCCGGAAGAACTGCAAAAAGCACTGGCCCATAAAGACATGAGTGAAGACGTTCGCCGTGACCTTGAAAGCGGAGAATGGCTCTTTGGCCGCGGGTCCTGTGATATGAAAGGCGGGGCGGCAGCACAGTTGGCCGTCTTTGAAGACTATGCTGAAAAGCCGGGAAACGCCAGTTTACTCTATCTCTCCCTGCCTGATGAAGAAACGTATTCGGCCGGGATGCGGACGGCGATCACACTGCTCAATGAACTGCGCAATTCCTATCACTTGACCTACGACATCCTCATCGATAGTGAGCCTAACCGAAAAGTAAAGGGCGAGCTCGTTTCGTTTACCGGAACAGTCGGCAAGATACAGCCTGTTGTCTTCGTTCAAGGTAAACCCGTTCACATCGGCCTCTATGATACGGGCATCAATCCGCTGGGCGTCTTGTCCCAGCTCATTGCCAATACGGAGGGCAATAAAGAACTGACCGACGTTTGCGACGGCGAGCAGACACCGCCTCCGGCCTGGGTCTACCTTCGCGATCGAAAGGAACGGTACGACGTTACCCTGCCCCAGCGGGTGGCAGCGGCACTCAATCTCCTTACTTACCATAAGACGCCGGAAGATGTCATGTACGTCCTATTGGAAGAAACGCGGCGTGCCGTCCATGATTTGGCTCAGAATATGAAACGCGACCTGAATATGGATGTCCTCAGTGCTGAAGAACTACTGCAGCAGGCCATGGCTTATCCGGGCTTCGATGTTTTCTACCAGTCGGCTAAACAAGCCTCTTTTGTAGCCCTTCAAGACGGTAAGAGCACCTATGTTGAAGAAACGATTCGCCTCTTAGAGCAGATTCTCGATTTTACCGGTATTACGACACCCATGGCCGTCGTCGCCTTTGCCCCGCCGTACTATCCGGCTGCGGACAGTCTGGCGGCTCCCAATCCTGAATTCACGGGCCTCTTGGAAAAATTGTCGGCTATGGAACAGATCCAGTTTAATCGTTATTTTAACGGTGTTTCCGATTGCAGTTACTGCTGTGTCGACCCGAACTTCAATGAAAAGATGATTGAAAAGAACCTGCTCTTATGGGGCAAGGCCTATCCCTTTGATTTGGGCAGTTTAAAGAAGCTGCAAATTCCCTTTATGCTCTTAGGACCCTGGGGAAAAGACCTTCATGAACGGACAGAACGGGTCAATATCGAGAGTGTATCGGAAAAACTGCCGGCCGTTTTGGATGCTATTTTGTCATATATAGGAAATATAGATTCCTAAGAAGTATCAATATTCTTAATTAATGATGAAAATGCATTGCAAAATGTGACGTGATTGTAAAACAAATATGGTATACTATGCAATAATAATGTCGTAAGCGGCACTATTAAATTCAAACAAGAAAGCAGGGATTGATGATGAACAAAAAATCTTTAGTCTTGGCTGCTGTGATGGCAGCATGCTCTGCATCCTTAGCTTTTGCTGCGCCGCAGACGCAGTGGGAACAAGGACAGTGGCAGGTTGATTTGGGCGCCTGGAATACGAAGGCATCCGCTGATGGCGATAAAGTCGATGGTTTAGGTGGTACTATCAGCACCGATACCAACTGGAACTTCCAGGGCGGCGTAACCTACGGCCTTACGGATAAATGGGGCTTGCAGTACAACTACTACGGCCTGAAAACCGACGGCAACCGCGAAACGGCTGGCACTGATGGTGCTCAGCATGAAATCAACGCCGTTTACTCCATCAATAAGAACTTTGCAGCCTATGCCGGCTGGAGCCGCATCGAAAATAAATTTAGCGGCGACGGTTATTCTGCCTCCGATACCAACAATATCGCTCAGATCGGTTTGATTGCAAAAGCACCGCTTGCTGATAAACTCGACGTTTACGCTAAAGGTGCTTTGGGCACGCAGAACACGACTATGTGGGAAGCCGGTCTCGGTTACCACGTCACGCCGGACCTTGATATCAACGCCGGTTACCGCTATTTAAATACGAAACTCGGTGATAAGAACTCGTCTCCGTTCTATTTAAATGACGATGCTAACATCTCTTATAAAGGCTTCATCGCTGGCGTTTCCTATCGCTTTGGCGGTGGTCCTAAGGAAGAAGCTCCGGAACCGGCAGCTCCGGTTTACACCCCAGCTCCGGCACAAGAACCGGTTTACACTCCGGCTCCGACCAAAGCTCCGGCTAACGACTACTACCTCGAAAGCGTTCACTTCGGATTTGACGAAGACCAGCCGTTGGCCTCTGAAAAAGCAAAGATGGATCACTTCGTCCAGGTTGCTAAAGCAAACCCGAACGATACCTTTAAACTCGTCGGTAATACCGATGCTAAAGGCAGCAACGCTTACAACGATGACCTCTCGAAACGCCGCGTAGACAACGTCGCAGCTTACGCAGAAAGCCAGGGCGTTCCGGCATCGCAGATGGTCCTCGATTACAAGGGCAAGACCGATCCGGCCAGCACCAACGATACTGAAGAAGGTCGTGCTGATAATCGCCGCGTCGATATTTGGCATCACTACTAAGATTCAGCTTCATCGTTTTGAAGCCGTACATAAAACTCGCATGGCAGCTGCCATGCGAGTTTTTATATACAGAGAAAGGACTGACGGAGGCGTCATTGAAAGAAATTCTTGATTTTTTTAGAAATTTTCTTGCCAAAATCGATTTTTCACGATATAATAATGTAGCTAACTTAATAAGAGTACTGGTGCGTGGTAATCCGTTGGGGCTTGTGCAATGGGAACCTATGAACCTTGTCAGGTCCGAGAGGAAGCAGCAATAAGTAGATCTTTCCATGTGCCACGAGGAAACCTGGCGGGTTACCATACACGAGTACTTTTCAGTTGGTAAAAGCAGCGGTTAGCTGCTTTTTTTCATATACGGAAGGAAAGGTATCGATGGCATACATTGCACTATACCGTAAATGGCGGCCTAAGGGATTTGAAGATGTCGTCGGCCAGTCCCATATTACGGAGACATTGCAAAAAGCGATAGAGACGGACAAGGTAGCGCATGCCTATCTCTTTTCGGGCCCTCGCGGGACCGGGAAAACGAGTACGGCCAAGATTTTTGCCCGGGCCATGAACTGCGTTCACGGACCGACGGCCCATCCCTGCAATGCCTGTGAAGCCTGTCTCCATATCATGAGCGGCGAATCCTTAGATGTCGTCGAAATCGATGCCGCCTCCAACCGCAGTATTGAAGATATCCGCACCTTGCGGGAAACGATAAAATTTATGCCTGTCGAAGGGCATAAGAAAATTTATATTATTGACGAAGTCCATATGCTGACGACAGAAGCTTTTAATGCCTTGCTGAAGACATTGGAAGAACCGCCGGCTCACGTCATCTTTATCCTGGCTACGACCGAACCGGAACGGATCCCGCTGACGATTTTGTCGCGCTGTCAACGCTATGAATTTCGCCGTATTACCAGTAACGATATTGCCAAACGCCTGCTCTACGTGGCGGAACAGGAACAGATTGAATTGACCAAGGGTGCCGCCCATATTTTGGCCGTCCAAGCCGACGGCGGTATGCGCGATGCCCTGAGTATGTTCGACCAATGCGTCAGCAACACGTCCGGTGCCGTCGATGAAAAACTCGTCCGTGATTTACTGGGACTCATCGGGAAAGACTGGCTCTTTTCCTTGGCACAGGCCATTTTTGACGGGCGAAGTGATGTCATCATCAAGGGCGTCGATGATATCATTCAACTGGGTAAAGAACCGCGAGTGATCCTGACTGAGGTCTTAGCCCATTTGCGGGCCCTCATGCTCTGTCAGGCCGCGCCTGAATCGGATACACTGTCTGCGTACAGCGACAGCATGGATGAACTCCGTAAACAAGCTCAGTCGGCAGCGCCGGAAGCTATTTTTCAAGTCGTCGACGTTTTGCAGCAGGCTTTGTTGATGGCGAAAACCTCGCCGGTTCCGCGCATTGCCGTTGAAATGGGACTGCTCATGGCGGCTCGTAAATTGACCCAGCCTGTAAACGCCGTACCTGACGCACGAGCACCGATTCCGAAGGCAGCGCCTAAAAAACAGTACCACGAGGCGATTCCTGTGCCGGAAGAAGATGATTATCAGTCTTTTGGTGCGCCTGAAGAAGTCGTTCCCTTCCCCGATGAAGAGTTTACATCGACTCCGCAAAGGGCAGTGCCGTCTGCTAACAGGCAGACTGGAAGCGAAGCTCCCCCTGCTGTTACTGCCATGACGACCGGTCAAAAGCCGGTTCCTTCGGTAGATCATCAGCAGGCCCCGCCGGTTCAGCAGACTGTGCCGGAATCAAAGGCGGCAGCTCAGCAGCCTGCGGCATCAGAGGCATCTCCTGTCGTATCGGCCGATTATCAGAATGTTTGGGCTAAGATGTGCGCCATTCTCGACAAGGAAAAAAAGAAAGCTGTCCTATCCTGTATCCGCAATGGACGCGTCGTTTACATCGGCGAAGGACAGGTCATCGTCGCCTTTAAGACGGCCTTTATGGTTAAACGGGCCAATCGTGAAGATTACTTTAAACTGACTGACGCGGCCTTGTCTTCGGTTCTCGGCGGAGCCTATCACATGCAGGGCTTCCTCGAAGGCGACGACGAACTGAAGGCTTACGAAAAAAAAAAGCATAAAGCCGTAACGCCAGCCCCGGCGACCTCGATAACTCCGGCTGCTCCGGAAGTCGTTCAGCCTCCGGATCCTGAACCGGAACTTGTATCGAACCCTGAACCGGTGCCTGAACCAGAACCGGTACCGCCGCCGGAAATACCTGAAACCGATATTCCAGCTCCTGCCGACCTTCCCGAATCTGATGAAGATGCGTGGCAGCCGGCCTCGGTCGACGACATGAGTGCCGATGAAAGGGCCGCTCTCGGCCCATTGATTAAAACGGTGGGAGATTGTAATATATATATAGAAAATAAAAAATAAGCTTGAAAGAAACAGGAGGATATCAAATGTTTGGTGGAAATATGCAAGGCATGATGAAAAAAGTACAGAAGATGCAGAAGGAAATGAAGAAACTGCAGGAAGATTTGAAAAAACGCACTGTAGAAGCGACGGTTGGCGGCGGCGTCCTGACCATCGTCATGAACGGTGAAAAAAATGTCGAAAGCGTTCACATCGATCCGAGCATCATCGACCCGGAAGATGCCGAAATGCTGGAAGACCTCATGGTAGCCGCTGTCAATGAAGCCAGCAAGAAGGTTGATGACATGATGGCTCAGGAAATGAGCAAGATTACAGGCGGGATGAACCTGCCGGGAATGTTCTAATGGATACGCCGTTAGACAAGCTTACCGAGCAGTTTCGCTGCCTGCCGGGGATTGGCGTTAAAACGGCTCGGAAGCTGGCCTATTACATCGTTCAACAGCCGGCGGGCCGCGTCGATGAATTTATTAACGCCATTCGCGATGCCAAGGAAAATATGCATTTTTGCTCGGTCTGCTTCAACTTGTCGTCCCAGGATCCCTGCCCGATTTGCAGTGATACCAGCCGCGACCATTCGACGATCTGTGTCGTCGAAACCCCGCAGGACGTTCAAGCTATCGAGCGCAGCGGTGATTACCACGGCTTATACCACGTCCTTCACGGAGCCCTTTCTCCCTTGGACGGGGTCAATGTCGAGGACCTGCGCATTCGTGAATTGCTGCAGCGTCTGGGCAATACCGATGTAAAGGAAGTCATCCTGGCCACCGACCCTGACGTTGAAGGTGAAGCAACGGCCTTATATTTGTCGCGCCTCATCAAGACGGCCGGCATTCGCGTAACCCGCATTGCCCGTGGACTTCCGATGGGCGGCGATATCGAATATGCCGACGAAGCGACACTGGCCGGTGCCGTTGCCAATCGGCAGGAAATGTGAGGAAGGTATGGAGTTTATTTCGATAGCCATCGGCGTCGGTATCTTATATTTGGTGCATAAGGTGATTTTGACACCCATGCGCCATCTCTTGGTCAATGTCATCATTGGCCTTATCGTATTATATGGCGTCAATCATTTTGGCTATCTTTTTGGTTTTCAGCACGTTCCGATTACCCTGGCAACAGGCTTGATCATCGGCCTGTTTGGCCTGCCCGGCGTCGTGCTGGTTACGTTGTATTACACGTTTTTTTAACGTATGCGAAGAAGGGATATCGTGAAATTAAAGAAATGGGCTGTCCTGGCCTGTACTGCGGCCTTAGCGGTTTCAATCCTGACGGGCTGCGGCAACAGCGTGTCTACGGAGACGGAGACGGTTTCTAAATCGAACCATCCCGTAGCACTGACCCTGGACGCTAATATTACAGCTTTGAATGTGACCAACATCGTTCCAAAAATCTCGGGTAAACTCGTATCGACGCCCCTGGCTGTCGGTCAGCAGGTAAAAGCCGGTGACGTCGTCGCCCAAGTCGACGCGACACCGTATCAGCAGAGTGTAAGCCAGGCTGAAGCCGAATTGGTAACGGCGTCTGCCGCAGCGGCTCCGACGTATCGGACGGTTACCGTTCCGGACAGCGGCAGCAGTGATAATGGCGGCCGCCGGGCAGAACTCAAAGCCTGGTATAATATGGGGGCCTTATCCAAGGTTGAATACAATCAGATGATGGCCGATTCAGGCGGCGGATCTCAGACCGTTCAGGTTCCGGAAGCCGCACCGGTCAATCAGGAACGGATTGCCCAGCTCCAGCAGGCCATTCAGACGGCTCGCGACATGCTGGGGAATGCGACGATTTATTCGCCTATCGAAGGGAGAGTAACGGCTGTATCCGACAATCCGTCTATCGCTGTTGCCGGAAGTATCTTGGCGACGATCCAACAGATGTCCCCGTTGGTCGCCACCTTTGCCGTACCGGAAATGTATGTCAAGGCTTTGTCCGATGCTAAGAATACGGGCAGTCTGCAAATTTCCATCATTGCGCCTTCGGGCGAAACGGAAACGGGGGAACTGACCTACTTAGCGACGGAAAAAGATCCGTCAACCGGTTCCTATATGGCAAAAGTCACCTTTAATAACGCCAAGAACCTCTTTGTTCCCGGTGAGTTTTACCACGTCCGCATTGCAACGCCGCAGGAAGTTTCACAGATTACCGTTCCTAAGACGGCTGTACGCACCAAGGACAGCGGTGATTTCGTTTATATCGTTAACAGCAGCGGTTTGGCCGACGCCCGTTCCGTCTTGACCGGCGATGAATCGGATGGCCGCGTCGTCATTTTGGACGGTCTTCAAGAAGGCGATATTGTCGTTTCCGATCCACCTGATTCGCTGGAAATCGGGATGAGTGTAAAGTCATAATTTCAAGGGAGGGTGAGGCCAGTGGGCAAAGATGAACATCAGAGCAGTTTATTGAAATCTCTGGAAAAAAGCCTCGATGTCCTCGATTTGTTCGTCGAGTGCAATACGGGGATGACCTTAAAGGAAATCGCCGAGCATACGGGCCTGAACACGTCGACGGCATTCCGCATTGTAAACACGCTGGAACGCCGTCAATACCTGACCCGCAGTGATGCCTCCAAGAAATACCGCCTGGGACCTAAGGCGCTGGCTCTTGGATACTCATCGCACTGGACGGAGAATGTGGTCACCTTGGCTAAACCTTATTTACGACGTTTACAACAGTTGTTTAATGAAACGGTCAGTATTTACATTGCAGAAGGTGAATTTCGCATCTGTCTTGACCACGTAGAAAGTACCCACTCGCTGCGACGGGTCATTCCCATAGGGGAGTCCCTGCCCCTTTACAAGGGCGCTGCCGGCAAGGTGCTTTTAGCTTGGGCTCATGATGACGAACGCCAAGGCTACATTGATAAATACGGCAACATGTCCGAAGAAGAGTTTGCTTCCATCCGTCATAATGGCTATGCCATTACGCAGGATGAAAGCGAACATGGCTTGTTTGCCCTGGCCGTTCCTATTTTTAACTTCGAAGGACAGGTCATTGCTTCCTTGACGATTGCCGGTCCGTCCATGCGTTTTTATGACTCTATTCGTCAAAAGATGCTGTTTAAAGCCAGTCAATTTGCTTATGAAATTTCACATTCCCTAGGGTATCGGAAAAAATCATGATAGGCTCTGCTTGGACGCCTAAAGAATTTTTATCCGATGCCGTGGCCGTTGCGCCGAAGCTTTTGGGACAATACCTCGTTCATCAGACGCCAGACGGCCTCTGTGCCGGACGGATTGTGGAAACCGAGGCTTACGGCTGTACTTATGGCGGCGTAGCTGACGACGGTTCTCATAGCTTTCGAGGCTTGACGAGCCGTACAGCCCCCATGTTTCATAGTGGAGGAATTAGCTACGTTTACTTGATTTATGGAATGTATTCTTGTTTCAATGTCGTTACCGGTCCGTCCGGACAGGGACAGGCTGTCCTCGTTCGTGCTGTCGAACCGGTTATTGGAATGGATTTGATGGCCGGGCGCCGTAAGGCGAAGAAACTCGGCAAGAACCTGACAAACGGGCCGGGGAAGCTCTGTCAGGCCTTTGGAATTACCAGAGAACAGAATGAGCTTGATTTAACGGGGGCCTGCCTCTACATCGCTCATAGTGACACTGTGTCTGCCGTGGATATCGTGCAGACGACGCGCATTAATATCGATTACGCGACGTATGGAAAACATTTTCCCTGGCGTTTTTATATTAATGACAATCCTTATGTATCTAAGGTGCTGTAACTTTTAGGGGGAGATTACTATTATTCAATTCAGAGAATTTAGATTAGAAGATAAACCGCTCATCGATGCCTATTTTAATGAAAAGCGGTATGAACAGGCTGATGCGACCTTTATGACCTTGTTTGCCTGGCAAAAGCCTTATGAAATCCAGTGGGCCGAAGAAGACAACGTTCTCTATGTACGTTCCGGACGCGGCAATAAACAGTTCTGGATCCCGCCTTTTGCCCGTAAAGACGGCAGCTTTGTAAAAGGCGTCCTGCGCATGCATGAGTGGTTCGAAGAACACAACCATCCCTTTCTCATGAAGGGCGTTACGCCGGCAGCTGTCGAACGAATCAAGGCTCTTTGTGAAGACTGTTATGACTTCACGCCTGACCGGGATAACTACGAATACGTATACTTGACCCAGAGCCTGATCAACTTATCCGGTAAAAAATTCCGTCAGAAGAAAAATAATCTCAATCACTTCCGCAATCAATATATCGGTAACTGGGAATATGTGCCCATTACGGAAGATATCTTTGATGAATGTCTGGAAGCCGAAAAGACTTGGTATAATCAGCACGAAGACGGCGATGACGACAATGAACTCTTAGGTGAACGCCATGCCATCGAAACGGTATTCAATAACTGGTCCGTCCTGCAGCCGACAGGCGGTGCCATCCGCATGTACAATAAAATCGTCGCCTTTTCTATCGGTGAAATGCTCAATGACGATACGGCCATCATCCACTTTGAAAAGAGTGATCCGACGATCCGCGGCTTGTACCAGGCCATTAACCATGAATTCGTCGTTCACGCCTGGGGCCATACGACCTATATCAACCGTGAAGAAGACATGGGGATTCCCGGCCTGCGCCATTCCAAGGAATCGTATAATCCGGACCATTTCGTAGAAAAGTACGATGTCACACTGCGTCAGAAATAAGGGGGCCTTTTTATGGATTTCCGCTTAGCTTCTAAAGAAGACCGGGGCCTCGTCGAAAGCCTTTGGGATTATTGCTTTGAACATCGGGAAGATCCCTTCTTCCAGTGGTACTTCAATCATTTTTATCAGCCGGAAAATGTCCTCATCGGCTTCCAAGACGATGAGATGGCCTGTTTGACGCACCTCAATCCCTATACCCTGTCATTGCGGGGCAAAGCCATCGACACGTCTTATATCGTAGGACTGGCGACGCACCCGGCAGCACGGCGCGGCGGCATCGGCGGCAAACTGCTCACGGCGGCCTTAGTTGAAATGAAACGACGCGGCCATTACGTCAATATCCTCATGCCCAGCAAGGCTGGTTTCTATCAGCCTTATGGCTATGAACTTTATTGCCATCAGTGGAAAGAAACGTTACCACTTGAAGCCTTGCGACCCTTGACGGATCGCACCGTCCGCTATGCTTTCGTTAACAGCAGCGACCAGTGGCCCTACTTGGCAGCCATTTACGAGGGCTACACGAAAGGCCTGTCAGGATACGCTCTGCGTGATGAAAAAAGCTGGCGGAGTCACATCGATGCCCAACTGGGCGAAGGTAATATCGCCGTCTGCTTCGATGGCGATAGGCCTATCGGCTACGCCTTTTATCAACTGGGGCAGCCGACCATCGTCAGCGGTGAATTCGTCTATACCTGCCGCAAAGGCAAGGCCGGCCTTCTCGGCTATATGTACAACCATCGTTCTCAAGGGGAAGCCTTTCAGTGGAACGAAGGCATTCACGACCAGTCTTATCGCTTCTATCCCGATGGTAAATCGGGGCACGAAACGATGCCTTTCATGACCGGCCGTATCGTCGACGTCAAAGGTGCTTTAGAGCAGCAGCCTTACCGTGCTGATGGGACTATCACCTTCCATACGGAAGATCCCCTGGCCGATTGGAACTGTGGTACTTTTACCTTGACCGTAACCAATGGCCGGGGAATTGTCACACGAGAAATGTCAAAAACTGCCGATGTTACCATGCCTATCGGTACCCTGGCCCTGTTGGTCTTTGGTGCCATGGACGTAAACGATTTGGTGTTCAACGAAAAACTTCAAGGTTCAGATCAGGGATTCGATGTCTTGCAGAAACTCTTCCCAACTGAAAAAAACTGGATCAACGAATGGTATTGAATTTGCTATATGGAATGCTGTCTCTCCGGGGGCAGCATTTTTTATAACGATCGAGGCTGGCGAAAGACTCAGATGAAAATCTTTTTATGGATGAGTTTGAAACGAATTTACTTTGGTTTATAATAGATGTATTCCAGCAGATATGCGGATCGTAGGCTTATGTATTATCCACCGTTTACGAAATTTGTAAACTTGTAAATAAGGGCTTGTCCCTGACAGGCTGTTTATTATCTTTTGAATTCAGGAAGAAATGCGGTATGGAAGCAAGGAGGCTATCGTGCGAAATTGGGTTCAGCGTCATAAGAAAAAGATCAAACGAGGCCTCATTGTCATCCTTGTCTTAGCCGCCGCCCTCTACGGCATCTGCTTTTATATGAGCTACAAGGCTGCCGATATTTTTAACAAGACCGTTGCTGAGCGACAGCTCTTCCCGGGAACGGTTACGGTAGAGCGATTGACGGCGACACCGGGCGGGACCGTGTCCTTTGAAAATTTACTGTGGGTCGATGAGGATGGACATAAGTTAGTACAGGTGCCGGAAGGCGAGTTTACCGTCAAAATTCGTGATATCCTCACCGGGCGCATCGGGACTCAGACCCTGGAAACGGTAACCTTGAATAACGCCTATCTCCACTTGATTTTTAACGACAAGATGGAACTCCAACACATTAAGTCCCATCCCGGCGATGGCGAGAAAAGTGGGAAGAAGGTCATTGAAATTACCGGGCCTAAGGGCAATCGTCCCTTTGACAGCCATATTGAGCTGCACCACAGCGTCATTGAGGCCGAATCACCGTACCGGCACTTTACCATGGAAGACGTCGACTTAGTCGCCGATATCCATACCAAGGGTAAGACGGATATCAATTTACAAGCCGGTCCTTTTTCAGGTACCGTGGCGGCAAAATCCCTGCGCATAAGAGGGAGTATCGACTTTGCACCGGAGACGCCGCAGTATGATCTCTTTCTCCTGCTTACGGAATGCAATCCAAAATCCCTTGGCGCCGGTCTTGATATTGACGATCCGGCTACGATTTCGGCTGACATAAAAGGCCCCTTGGATAAGCCTGTCATCGACGGCATTTTGACGATGGATAAACTTGATATTACGACCCTGGTCTTTACCGATGTCAAAGGTCAGGTCCACTATGAAAAAGGAATCCTCGATATCAGCGATGTCACGGCCGGTGTATTCGGCGGCTCCATGAAGGGACAGGGGCACGTCAATTTAGATAATAAATCCTACACGGCAGACATTGTTGGAACGGGGCTCCAAGGCAGTATTGCCGCCCATGACTTATTTTTGCGCAGTGATGTCGATCTCAACCTTCATATGGAAGAAAACCGTACGGCCGGTACGAAAGCCATTTATGGTGATTTTCAAGCCGGTCCCGGCCGCTATCATGGTCTGCCTTTCCGCGGTATTTCCGGATCCTTTGCTCAGGATGGGAAGAACCTTCACTTCCAGGATGTCGTCGTGTCCATGTTTTTCGGTGACGTTTCGACGAATGCCCTGTCCATCGTCGACGGCAAAGTGCATATGGGGACCATCCATGTCGATTATAAGGATGGCAGCCATAGTCACCATAAGGGACCCGGTTCCAACTAATTAATAATTATTTTCTTTAGAAAATAGATAAAACTATATTCCAGTCCATGCAAAATGTGTTATAATAAAGTTGCTTAAATAAAAAGCCCGTTTTATGCGAGTTTTGAGAAAGGAATCAAGGAGGTATTACTATGCTTGATGCAAAAGTAAAAGAATTAATTAATGCTCAGATTAATGAAGAATTTTTCTCTGAATATTTGTATTTGTCCTTTGCCAACTACTTCTATGACAATGGCCTCGATGGCTTTGCCAACTGGTACGATATCCAGGCTCAGGAAGAACATGATCACGCTCTGCTGATGCGGACCTATCTCCACAACAATGGCGAACGAGTTATTTTTGATGCCGTTAAACAGCCGCAGAACGACTTTGCAAGCGCTGAAGCCGTCCTCAAAGAAGGCTTGGCTCATGAACAGTATGTAACTTCCTTAATCAATAAAATTTACCATGCTGCCGACAGCGTCCATGACTACCGCACGATGCAGTGCTTCGACTGGTTCGTCAAAGAACAGGGCGAAGAAGAAAAGAACGCCGACGACCTGCTTAAGAAATACGAATTGTTCGGTAAAGATCCGAAGGGCCTCTATTCCCTCAACCAGGAATTATTGGCTCGTACCTATGTAGCTCCGACCTTAGTCTTATAAGATAAGGCATCGGTCGACTACTCTTTCTTTACAACTACATAGCGTATATCAGGTGCGTAAGCTTAATAGAGAAGTCCGGTGAAAGACCGGCGCGGTCCCGCCGCTGTAAGGAGGAGCCTGGCTGCTATGATGCCACTGTACGGATTCGTATGGGAAGGCGCAGCAAGGTTGTGATTCTGAGCCAGAAGAACTGCCTGGTTAAAAATCACCGATTGACCTGCGAGCGATGGGGATGGCGATTGATAGTCAGAACTTACGACGATATAGACTAGGAAGAGTCTCGCATAATGTCAGAAACATCTATGCGAGACTCTCTTTTTTTATGGGAATCATCGATGGTGAGCGCTTATGTATATATTTTATTTTCTTATTTAAAGGAGAGATTGATATGCTTCACAAAAAATTGAAAACCGCCTTGATTCTGTCCCTGGCTATTACGTCCATTGGTGCCTTTGGTGCGACCTCCTTTGCGGCCGGATACACCTTGAATCCGGAAGTAAAAGATGCTACGCCGGCTTTAAAACAGGCTGCTGAAATCGGTGTCCGCACTTACAATAACCCGGCCATGCAGAACGCTGCCAACAAAGACGCTATTTTAGTACTCAGCTTCGGTACGACGTATAAAGACAGCCGCGAAAAGACGATCGACAAGACCGTTTCCGATATCAAGGCTGCTCATCCGAATCAGAAAGTCGTCGTAGCCTTTACGTCGCATATCATTGTCGACCGCATTAAAGCCAAAGAAGGCCTCGATATCCCGACGCCGGAAAAAGCTTTGGAACAGTTGAAAGAAGACGGCTATACCCGTGTGGCCATCACCTCTCTCGACGTCATTCCGGGCATGGAATACGCCTATGACTCGGCTATTTTTGACCTCTACAAGAATGACTTCAAGAAAATGACCCTCGGTACGCCGATCATGTATTGGATGGGACAGGAAGATCAGCGCGACGACGTTGAAGAATTCGTTCAGGCATTCTCGACGCAGTTCCCGAAAATCGGTGAAAAAGAAGCCGTCCTGGTCATGGCTCACGGCACACCGCACCCGGCTAATGCGTACTACTCCGTCGTTCAGAACCGCCTCGATTCGGCAAAACTCGGCAACGTCTTCATCTATTCCGTCGAAGGCTGGCCCCATTTAGATACGGTCATCCCGATGTTAAAAGCTAAGGGGATTAAAACGGTTACCCTCATGCCGATGATGATGGTTGCTGGCGACCATGCCAACAACGATATGGCCGGCGCTGAAGAAGATTCCCATAAGAGCATCCTCGAAAAAAATGGTATTACGGTCAAAACCTATATCCACGGCCTCGGTGAAAACGACGCAATCCGCCACATGTTCGTCGAACGTGCCGATGAAGCTTGGAATGCTTTAGAAGCGGAATAAGTTGATTTTCGGATAGTTTTCACATATAAAGGCTCTGACAAAATACGGTCAGGGCCTTTATTTTCTTGCTTTTTATATACATGCTCTTTACGCATGCATCGGTTGACAAGGCCGACTTCATAAGGTAGAATAAAACAAACATAAAGCTTTGTTGATCAATACCTAACTATGCTTACCCTATTATTAATCATATATTTGAACCATTCACAGAGGAGGAGTTATCATGAAAGACGTAAAATTCTATCAGCTTGAAGGTAAAAATGTAGTTGCATTGCTTAGCGGTATCGTAGAAGGCGCAACGCCGATCGCCGTCGGTTCTGTCGACGCAGCCAAAGAAAAACATATCCCTGACGTAAAACGCGTTGGTGATACCATTGAAGTTACCGTTGGTTCCGTAGAACATCCGATGCTCGAAGAACATCACATCGAATGGATCGCTCTGGCAACGGACGACAAACTGGAAGTTAAATTCCTGAAACCGGGTGAAGCTCCGAAAGCCGTTTTCGCAGCTGTCGACTCTGGTGTCGTATATGAATCCTGTAATCTGCACGGCATTTGGAAAGCTGAATTCTAATCGCTTCGTATCTGCCGGGACCCGCCTCATGGAGGCGGGTCTTTTTTTGTATATATCTTTTCTACATATAGTCTTGACAATTCCTTTACACGGGAGT
>NZ_KQ958158.1 GCF_001546855.1 Megasphaera sp. MJR8396C
AAATTTAAGAACGAATCAAAATCTTCGTGCTCAGAAATATTTTTCGGACCATCAATAGTGCCCATTGCAAAAAAAATCACTCCACTTTTATCACCGTATTTTTGAGAAACATTAATAATTTCTCTCAAAGCTCCGGGCTTAAATTTGCTATAATCATTATGAAGTTTTAATAATTTTCCATTTCCTAATTTCAAGGCTTCTATAGAATTTAAGAAGCCTTGGCAATCAGATTTTCGGTAATACAAATTTGGAACATCAGAAAATTCTTTTTCAATTAAATTTTTAGTTTCATCTGTTTCTGAATTATCGGAAATGCAAATTTCATAAAGTGTCTTATCCGCATCTTGGGACAATAAACTTTTCAAAGTTTCTCGAACAATATCTACTCGCTTCTTAGTAGGAATACAAATTGAAACCACTGGCTGATTATTCATAATTTTTTCTCCTAAGACTACACATTTTCCCATTTATTAGTTATATTATTCCATGTTTTAATCACTTTAATAGGTGCCCCAACAGCAATACTACACGGAGGAATATCTTTGGTCACTACTGAGTTAGCACCTATGATAGAACCATATCCAATTTTAACATTGGGTAAGATAACTACATTATCCCCTACCCAAACATGATCCTCAATAACAACTGAGCTCCCCACCGTTAAATCACGATTTGCTGGAGGGATATTCACAGAACTTTGAATATCTCCTTTGTACACACCATGGTTATGATCAGTCACATAACATTTACTTCCAAAAAGAACATTATTTCCTATTTCAATATAAGAAGTCGCTCCAACATGATTGAATTCACTAAAAGATACATTGTCACCAATAATAATTTGAGGATTTATAATCTGCCCATTATACTCACTAACTGCTTCTAACCACAAACCTCTTGCTGATGAAAAATTTTTTCCAATTTTAATATTTTTTAATCCTAAAATTTTTGCCCTAGAATCAACATGAGTATCTAGGCGCCCCAGCACCAAATAATTATATGCTTTATTTAAAATTTTTCTATAATAAATAATCAAAGCCAATGTAATTCCGTTATTTCGAATACACTTTCTAAAATTATACACTTTTCTACTCATAACAATCCCCTAAAAATAAACCGACTTATTCACAAAATTCAATATAAAGATCAAATTCGACTGGCAATAATGGCATTTTCTTTTGTCAGGTTCTAAATAGGCGCCTTCTCCCCATTCATTCCAAGCATTAATAAAAACTAAATTGTCTTCTAGAGTACATGTCTGATTAAACGCTATGACATCTTCTAACCATCTTTGATATAATGCCGGAGTTGATCCATGATAAATAAGATTTCCCTTGTTATTGCGTCTCGGAGTATTATCCCACATTGGCATCACCGCATGATACATTCTATCTTTTGAAAAATTTTTTTGATAAATTTTATTTTCAACAATCTCCCTATAGCTATAAACAGCTCCCGAGAAATTTTCATTCACAAAAGGCAACCTTTTATTTATATTTGCAGAATAATTATAGATAGACCCCGGCTGAAATTCAGAAATTGCATCAAATCCCTTGGCAATAAAATCTTCTGATTGATCTGATGTCCAACACCCTACAATATATAATTCACCAATTCCAGTTTCTTTACAATACTCACGCCAATATTGCAATGTGTTCTTGCAATCGGGAACATCTTGCGGCTTATAAACAGTCAATAGCTTTTTACCATTAATCTGAACATATCGCTTATCCTTAAGATATCTTGCAATATCCACAATAAATCGCCGATAGCTCTCTACAGTGCTACTTTGCTTCATAATAATTTCTTTAGAACTACCGAAGAAACCCTTTGTCCAACTTTCATTAGCCCAACACAAACAAAACGGAAAATCTATTTCGGTCGAATTCAGATACATATCTAAAGGTCGTTCCAAAAGCCGCTTCCCATCAAACCAATAATAGTACCAATTGAACGCATAAATTCCATACATCTTAGCTAATTCCATCTGTCGAACAAGATTTTCTTTTAACCGCAAGTCATAAAATCCTAATTCTCCCGGTAACCTAGGTTGGTAATGGTCTACAAATTGAGGGACAGCTCGCGAGACATTATTCCATTCAGTTACTCCCTTTCCCCACCAGGCATCGTTTTCCGGAGTGGGATGCATTTGAGAAAGATAATACGCAATAATCTTAGGATCGCCGTTTTTTCTTTGATAAGGCTCATTAATAATGGCTTTAAAGTCATTATCTTGATATATCGGATTCATTAAAACTTGTTTTACGTAGCATTCTAACACTTCTGCTCTATTAGAATTATCTATAGTAGCCTTTTCTGATCGTAAGTTTGCTTTTATAGCATAAAAAATCTTTTCTTTTTCTTTCTCAGACAAAAACGGTATTTTCCAAAAAATATCCTTTAATATACTAGGAATCGGCATTTGTTAACCCTCTCCTCTATGCAGACAAGTTCTTTATTAATTTTATTATTCCTGACCTTTTATTATTGAAATATAAATTTTTTATATTTCAATAATGCTCCATTTTTTATAGCTATCTCATCCTCAAAAGCCCTGACAAAATCCATCTTGCCGCGTATTCCGTTACTAATAATTCTATCTAATAAATCTTCAAATGCCTTTTCTCCTTCATCAATAACATAACCGCTTTTAATGGACTCAACTTTATCTCCCACTAAGGTTCCATTAGTAGTAATAATTGGCTTTGCTAAAAATAAAGCTTCATAAAATTTGTTGGGGGCTGCGTAAAGATGATTCGGATTAGTTTTATAATACATGGCATACAAGAGATCTGATTGTTTCATGATGCTTAAAGCTTCTCCATATGGAATTTTACCATAATAGTAGATATTAGCAAATTTTTCACTCATGTCAGTCATATACTTAATAATGGCTTCGTCACCAAATCCTGCTATATTCAGTCGAATATTTGGATATCTACTAATAACGTTAACCAATTCTCTCAATCCACGATGCTCTACCAACCCACCAATATAAGCTATCGCTATAGAGTAGTCGTCATAATGACAGGAACTTTTCCCGTCTACTGGCATGACCGAGTCACCATTGCCCACTGGAATATTTGGGACAACAATATAGTGCGAAGGGACTATCTCCATTTGCTGTAAGCGGCCTTTTTCGCAAATAATAACCAGGTCGGCCAATTTTACAGAAAGTTTTTCCATAAAGTTAATTGGTTTATCTATATACCATTTTCCCGTTTTTACTTCATCGCTAAACCAATCAAATATATCAAATACCACTTTCTTGCCGAATAATTTCATAACTAAAGACGGCATAACCGTATCAAAATCACAGGCATGAATGATCTTATAATCACGCCTGTAAGAAAACAAATAGCCCAGTAAAAACCAATTCCACTTGATTCTGCCAAGAATCCCCTTCGCACCCTGTTGGAATCCGGCTATCCCATCATAATATTCTGTATTGTCTCTTTTCAGATTCTTCCCTTGTCGATCCCATCCGATAATTCTGTAGGTAATTTGATTTTTTTTATACCACGCTTCATATCGCAATACTCTACTGTCTGAAAAGATATCTTGTGAGCGCAGAATTATTACATCTAATGGATTCATTTCATCTTCCCCAATTGCCACTTTATTTCCAATATTTAGGAGTCATGCTGCATTGTTTTTTTATTGAAGTTGGAATTCCTTTTTCATGAAGCCCCAATTTATAGCCCAGAAATTTAAAGCCATCTCTTAGAATCGTACTAAAAACTAAAAGGGGCTTGTTTTTTATTAGATATTTCAGCTCATCAAGGACAAACTTCTTTCCCTCACCTTCTGCTTTACCAAAGGATTGTTGAATCCATGATTCTCTGGCATGAAATACACCCGTATCAAAATATCTTTTAAATTCCTGCATAATTGTATAATTATGGGAATGATAGACTTGAGCATCTGCTACGTAGGCATTCAACCATCCGGCAAGCACCATCTTGGAAGCTACATAGGTATCTTCACCAAGGATGACATCTGACGGAAAACCACCGATTTCTTCCAAAGCTGCCGGTCGATAAGCTGCAAAAGTATCAGAAATAAAAGATACTTTGATCCCCAATTCAGGAGCATCAGCAGTACCTTTAAATCGACTGCCCTCAGGGTAGTTAAAATGTCTTGCTCGCGCAGCCAAAATCGTAGCGTCTTTATGCGGAAGCTGCCGCCCATAGGCGCACCCGACTTTAGGGTTTTCAAAAGCAGTTAAAAGATTATGCAGCGTAAATTCATTCGCAGGGATAGCATCCTGGGTCATATAAATCAGATATTGATACCCCTTACAAGCCTCTGCTGCGGCCTGTCGTGTCCCGCCATGATTAAAGTTTTGAGGAGTCGTTGTTATGATCGTATACGAAAGTCCATCCAGTTCATTCAGGTAATCTTCCACGCACGAACCAGAATCGATGATATACACATCAAAAGAAACCTCTTTTTGCTGCTTCAGCATAGCAAGAAGCTTTTTAAATTTATCATCCGGACGATAAATCGGAATGATAACAACAGATTTTTTCAACATCACTAACTCCTATAGACTTTTCTATTTAGCCAAAGTGTATCGATCATCTTCAACATACTTCAGCGAGTTGTGTTTCAATCGTCTGACATGGCCTTTTATATTAAAACCATTTTAGTAAGCGCCCTTATGTTTCAGTACGACGGCAACGGTTCTCCAAATGAGGACGATATCGAACCAGACGTTCCAGTTTCTTACGTACCAGGTATCCATCTGGACTCGTTCGTCATAGGTCGTATCACTGCGGCCGCTGGTCTGCCACATGCCGGTGACGCCGGGGCGGACCATATAGAAGTCTTTGATAAAGGCGCCGTATTTCTTGATTTCATCTTGAATAATCGGCCGCGGTCCGACGAGGCTCATTTCCCCTTTCAGGACGTTGAATAACTGCGGCAGTTCGTCAAGGCTTGTCTTACGCAAAAAGGCCCCGCTCTTGGTAACTCGCGGATCATTTTTCAGTTTGAATTCTGTTTCCCATTCTTTCCGGGCTTCTGGATCTCGTTCGAGGAGTTCTTTCAGCTTGACGTCGGCATCAACACACATGCTGCGGAATTTATAGCAGTTAAATTCTTTGCCATCTCGACCGATGCGTCGATGTTTGAAGATGATTGGCCCCGGCGAATCGAGACGAATCCACAAGGCTACGGCCAAGAAAAACGGGGACAAACAGATAATGCCAATGAGGGTGCAGAGCAAATCAAAAGTCCGCTTGATAGCCCGGTTATACCACAGCGCCAGATTGTTCCGGAAACTGAGGGAGATAACTCGACCGTCGATGAGGGGATTGGTCTCGAGGGTGGCCAAGGGCAAGCTGCCCATGTCGGGAATGAAAGCTACTTTTTTGACCAGTGGTTGAACCCGATAGACGATGTTCTGAATATCCTGATTTTTAAGCCCCGGTGCGATAACCATGACGTGCTGGACACCAGTTACCTGAATGACATGCTCGGCATCATGGAAGGTTCCCAGATGAGGAATCATAGCTGCAACTCTCGGATCCGGGGTATTGTCTTCAAGGAAGCCAATAAATTCATAGCCGACACCTGTATCGTTCTTGAAGTATTCCAACATAAGAGCTGCCGTCTTACCGGCGCCCATGATGAGAACTGGCAGCTGGAGCATCTTCATGCGGATCAAAATGCGTTTGACAACGTAGCGTTCAATGACCAAGAAGAGAAAGGACGTTATAGCCAATAAGCCCACGAACAATCGCGACGTCACGGCTGCCGTCTGAGCGATATAGATGAAGAAAATCAGTAAGGCAATGGAATAGAACGTCGCCTTAAAAATATTGGAAATGATCTGCCAAAACTGCATGCGTCGCGTATAGAGGTGGTGCAGCTTCAAAAATAGCAAGTATACCGCCGGGACGATGACATGAATACTGAGCCACGATAACCGAAATGGAGTGTCCGGAATAAAGAATTCTCGAATTCCGAACGATGCGTATTCCGCCAGCCAAATGGCGATATAGTCGGCAACGGCCAGCACAATGGGCAGCACCTCATTACTGTACTTATTTTTAATCGAAATCGAACACGACTGCGGCGAACACTTCAAAACAGTTCCTCCTCACGGCAGAGTATGGGCTCTGTCATTTATTTTATAATTGTATATGACATGCAAAAAGCCGGAGATTTCCCTCCGTTTAAGACTTTACAATAATTTATTATACCATTCTTTAAGACAAAAAAAAACCGACCGTTTCTCCCCATGCCTTATTAGAATGTAAAAAAACGATAAAGAAAGCCGTAGGCTGTATGAAAAAGTTTCTTCTGAACCTTGTTTTGAGCTTGCTAGTAAAACTTTCATCACGCAAAGCTTTTTAACGGCTTCACCGGCTTTACAGGAACAAAAAATGGATGCCTTCTGCTTATACAGTTGGCATCCATTTTTATTTTCTTCCGTTCCTTACGATATTCGGAGTTTTGAATAGTTCTTGCAGGAAATGTTATATCCTTATCTTCCCTATCGTTCGAGCCATTCTTTGAATTCGGCTTCGCTGATGATGGGCGTTCCCAGTTGCTGGGCTTTTTCGTACTTGCTGCCCGGATCGGCACCGACGACGACGAGGGTCGTTTTTTTCGTTACTGACGAGGTGCATTTGCCGCCTCGGGCTTCTACGGCCTGTTCGGCTTCTTTCCGGGTGAAGAGTTCTAGTTTCCCTGTGAGGACGACGATTTCGCCGTCGAAGGTGGTGTTGATGAGTTCTTTCTTTTCAGCGGTCATGTCGACGCCGTGATTCTTCAGTTTTTCGATGAGGGCCTTATTTTTTTCTTCGCTAAAGTAGGAGACGATGCTGTCGGCAATGCGCGGGCCGATGTCGTCGATGGCGGTCAGGTCATCGGCACTGGCCTTCATCAGGGCATCGACGCTGCCGAAGGATTCGGCAAGGACTCTTCCGGCTTTGGCACCGACGAAGCGGATGCCCAGGGCAAAGAGGACTCGTGCCAGGCCGACGCTCTTGCTGGCTTCAATGGCTTTTAAGAGGTTATCCGCCGATTTTTCGCCAAAGCCTTCGAGGGCGACGAGTTCGTCTTTGGTAAGGCCGTAGATGTCGGCTACGTCGTGGATGAGTTCTTTGGTGAGGAGCTGCTGGACGATGGCGTCACCGAGGCCGTCGATGTTCATGGCATCGCGGGATACGAAGTGGGCGATCTTTTCGCCGATGACGGCCGGGCAGTCGGGATTGACGCAGCGCCAGGCCGCTTCCCCATCGCGGCGGACGACGTCTGAGCCGCAGGCCGGGCAGGTATGGGGCATGGAAAAGACGACTTCGGAACCGTCGCGCTTATCGGGCAGGGAACGGACGACTTCGGGGATGATTTCGCCGGCCTTCTGGATGATGACCCGGTCGCCGACGCGGATGTCTTTGTCGCGGATATAGTCTTCGTTGTGAAGGGTGGCCCGCTTGACCGTCGTTCCGGCCAGGCGTACCGGTTTAAGGTCGGCTGCCGGCGTCAGGACCCCGGTGCGGCCGAGGCTGACCGAGATGGCCAGGACCTTGGTTTCGGCCTGTTCCGGCGGGAATTTATAGGCAATGGCCCAGCGGGGAATCTTGACCGTATTGCCGAGCTGAGCCTGCTGGGCAAAGGAATTGACTTTGACGACCATGCCGTCGGTTGCGTAAGGCAGCCTGTCGCGGCGGTCGTCCCAGCTGTGGATGAAGGTGATGACGTCTTCGATGTCGGTGAATTTCCGGTATTCCCCATTGACCTGGAAGTGGAACTGGCGCAGATCCTGCAGGAGTTCTTCCTGGCTTTCGATGGTGATGCCCGTATTGCCGCCTAAGGCGTAGGCAAAGAAGGCCAGTTTACGCTGGGCCGTGATCTGGGGATCGAGCTGGCGCAGGGAGCCGGCAGCGGCGTTCCGGGGATTGGCAAAGGGTTCGAGTTCGTCGTTACGCCGCTGTTCGTTGAGGGCCGTAAAAGAGGCTACAGGCATGTAGACTTCACCGCGGATCTCGATGTGCGGTGACGTGCTGTCGATGCGCAGCGGTATGGTGCGGATGGTGCGGACGTTGTTGGTAATGTCTTCGCCGACGACGCCGTCGCCGCGGGTGACGCCGCGGACGAACTGGCCATTTTCATAGATGAGGTTGACGGCCAGGCCATCGATCTTGAGTTCGACGACGTATTCTAAGGCTTCTCCCCCGAGGTCGCTGCGGACGCGGCGGTCGAATTCGCGCAGTTCGTCATCGTTAAAGACGTCGCCCAGGCTCAGCATGGGCCGGTCGTGGGTATACTTTTCAAAGCCGCCGGAAATCTTAGAACCTACGCGCTGCGTCGGTGAGTCGGGCGTCACCCATTCGGGGTGGGCTTTTTCGATGTTTTCCAGCTCCCGGTAGAGCATATCGTATTCGTAGTCGGTCATGGTCGGCTTGTCGAGGGTGTAATACTGGTAGCTCAGTTCATCGATTTTTTGGCGCAGGGCCAGGAGCCGCGCTTTTTCTTGTTCCATAAGATTCCCTTCCTTTACAGCGTATCGAGATAGCTATACTTTTTCTAACGGTGCATATTTGACGACGACTTGGCGGACGCCTTTCGTCGGAAATTGAATTTTCATCTGCATGTTCGGTCCGTCGCCGATGACGTCGAGGACGGTGCCGATGCCCCAGATCTTGTGGCGTACTTTGTCGCCCTTGGCAAAGGAGTCGGTCACGGCGTGCTTCTTGGGAAGGCTCGTGGCCACGGGCTTGGACAGGATGGACACGCGCTGCTGGCCGGGAATGGAAGTCATCCGGCTCTGGGGCATGGCGCTCTTACGCCGGTATTCTTCGACGAGTTCCGGCGGGATTTCTCCGAGGAAACGGCTGGGCATGTAGGCCGAAACGCGGCCGTACATGGTCCGGGTAATGGCGTTGGTGACGTAGAGCTGCCGTTCGGCACGGGTGATGCCGACGTAGGCCAGGCGCCGTTCTTCTTCGATCTGTTCGGGATCCATCAGGGTCCGGCTGTGGGGGAACAATCCTTCGTCGAGACCGGCCAGGAAGACGACGGGAAATTCAAGGCCCTTGGCCGAATGAAGGGTCATGAGGGTGACCTTGGAGTCGCTGCTTTCAAAGTCGTCGACGTCGCTGACGAGGGCTACGTTTTCGAGGAAGTCCTGCAAATTGCCGTCAGGGTTGCTGTCCATGTAGTCTTTGGCCACCGACAGGAATTCGCCGACGTTTTCCTTGCGGCTTTCGCCCTGGGGATCGTGTTCGGCGTCTTTATCGAGCATTTCGCCGTAGCCCGTATCTTTGATGACCTTTTCGATGAGGCTCAGGACATCCATGCCGTCGATGTCGTTTAGGAGGTCGAAGATCATGGCGGCGAAGTTTTCAAGGGACGTCTGGGCCCGTTTGGTGACCGGAATGGCGTCCGGTGACGACAGTGCTTCAAAGAGGGAGATCCCCTCCCCTTCAGCGTAAGCGGCGACCTTTTCCATCGTCGTGGCCCCGATGTTTCGCTTAGGGACGTTGATGATACGGGTCAGGCTCAGGCTGTCTTCGGGGTTATATAAAAGGCGTAGGTAGGCCAGGACGTCCTTGATTTCCTTGCGGTCATAGAACTTGGTGCCGCCGACCATGGTATAGGGAATGGCGTAGCGCATCAATTTTTCTTCAAGGACACGGGACTGGGCGTTGGTCCGGATGAGGATGGCCATGTCGCCGTAGGGTTCGTGGCTGATTTCGTGGCGGTTGTAGATGGCGCCGGCGATGTAATCGGCTTCGTCGTGTTCGGTCTGGGCCTGGTAATGGATGACCTTGTTGCCCGACGGGTTTTCCGTCCAAAGTGTCTTTCGCGGCCGGCTTTCGTTGTTGTCGATGACGGCGTTGGCGGCGTTCAGGATGGTCTTGGTCGAGCGGTAATTCTGTTCGAGCTTGATCGACGCTGCGTCGGGATAGTCCCGGGTAAAGTCGATGATGTTGCGGATGTCGGCACCGCGCCAGGCGTAGATACTCTGGTCGGCATCGCCGACGACGCAGATGTTGCGCCACTGGGCAGCCAGGATCTTAGTAAGGGCATACTGGGCGTGGTTCGTATCCTGATATTCGTCGACCAGGACGTATTGGAACCGTTCCTGATATTTTTCCCGGACGTCGTCTTTTTCTTCCAAGAGGCGGACGGCCAAGAACAGGAGGTCGTCGAAGTCGAGGGCGTTGTTTTCCTTCAGTTTGGCCTGGTAGAGCTCGTAGGCTTCGGATACTTTCTGCTGGAAAAAGTCTTCGGCCTGACGGGCAAAGGCCTTGGCGTCCATGAGGACGTTCTTGGCGGCGGAAATCGTGGCCAGGACCGACCGCGGCGTAAATTGTTTATCGTCGAGATTCAACTTTTTCAGGCAGTCCTTGATGAGCACCAGTTGGTCCGACGAATCGTAAATGGTAAAGTTCCGGGTGTAGCCGTGAAAGCCGTCGATTTCAAAGCGCAGCAGCTTGGCACAGAAGGAATGGAAGGTGCTGAGCCAGATGGAATCGGCCTGGGCCCCGACGAGGTTCTGGACACGCTCTTTCATTTCCTTGGCAGCCTTATTGGTAAAGGTGATGGCCAGGATCCGGTACGGCGAGACGCCGAGCTCTAAGAGGTGGGCAATGCGGCAGGTCAGGACCTTGGTCTTCCCCGATCCGGCGCCGGCTGTAATCAGGAGCGGGCCTTCGGTATGGTTTACGGCCTCACACTGGCGGTCGTTCAAGGTGTCTAAAATCGGATTCATCTAAATGCGGGCAAGATACTCCGACCTCTTAGGTCGGGGCGGAA
>NZ_KQ958159.1 GCF_001546855.1 Megasphaera sp. MJR8396C
TTGCCAGCTCAACAGGGTAAACCCCATACTCAAAACGATAGGTCATTATCGCTGTTCTCTCTCTAATCATATATAATTTTCAAGAAAAAAGACAGGACCATCCTTGCATAATAATTGCTGAAAATTCTGGCAATCACATTTTTATTACTGGCAGCTCCCTACTCGGTGCTCTTGTGTTGCCTACTTTTTCGGGCTGCCCGTAAATATTTCATTAATCGGGGGCCTATCATGTCTATTCGGCGCCAAAAAATTTCCGAGCAACCATTTCAGGTCACTCGGAAATAAAAGTCTGACTTTTTGGGGTCACATCATATGAAATTTCTGTGGGAAATGAGTCTCTTTATTTGTCCTTCTTATCTCCCGTATATTCGATGACGATGATGGCGCCCTTATTGTCCATTTCTGTAATCGGCTTGCCATCTTTACCCATCGCATTACCGCCGTTATCCGTAGCCACGTAGATTTTTGTCGTATCCGGGCTTACGAGGACATTGCGGTAACGGTTATTGGTCTTGAACATTTTTTCTACGTCACCCTGGACCTGTTCTTTCTTGCCATCGAGTTTCACCCGATAGATGGCGCCACTCTTAAGGGTCGTAATGAGCAGAGAATTGCGCCATTCTTTAATTTTTCCGTTGTCCGGATAGTAGGCCACGCTGGAAGGAGCGATAGTCGGCCAGCCTATGTAATAAAGGGGTGCATAGGTTTCATCGGCAAAATTATACCCATTGCGGACCACATTAAAGGATTTGAGCGGATCTTTGAGATTCGGAGCATCAAAGTCTGTTTCCTTCTGAGTAGGAACGCCTGCCGGGATGTAGTTGGGATCGAATTTTTCCTGTAATTCTTTGGGAGCCTTGGAATAGTTGGCATAGACATAGGATTCATTATCCCGATAGCCGGCTACATAAGGCCATCCATAGTTACCGCCTTTTTCGATGAGGTTCAGTTCATCATCCGTCGACGGGCCATGTTCGGTCGCAAAGAGCTTATCGCCTACAAAGGCCAGGCCCTGGCTATTGCGGAATCCATAGGCATAGACATGACTGCGGACACCGTTTAATACGGGGTTATCATCGGGAATGGAGCCATCTTTATTGAGACGCAAGACTTTGCCCGGATAGAGGCTGTAATCTTTCGCGGCTACCTGCGCGGCCGTCGGCAGCATCTGCGCCTGGATTTCCTTGGCTACGCGGCTTCCCTGGTTATTCCCTTGGTCACCGATGGTATAGTACAGCTTGCCATCAGGTCCAAAACGAAGACGACCGGAGTTATGGTCCACGCTGGCCGGCAGATTATCGAGGATAGCCGTTTCATCGCGAAGCGTCTCGGTCTTAGGATCATAGGTCATCCGGACGATACGGGCATGCTTTTCACCATTGACTTCATAGGTATAGGCCGTGTAGACATAGTTATTTCCCTTAAGGAACTGCGGATCCAGTGCCAGCCCTAAAACCCCTTGATGAGGCGGCGCTGCCACGGCATTCTGGAAGGTATAGAGCACCGTATGCTTACCCGTTTTGGGGTCAACCTTAGAAATCGATTTCGACTGACGTTCCGTTACCCACAACGAATCGTCCGGTCCCCAAAGGACTTCCCAAGGAGAACCAAGGCCATCTACCAGGACAGTTGCCTTGAAGGGCTCTGCAATATTTACCTTGTCTCCATGAGCTGCCTCAGCCACCATACTAAAACCGGCTGTTGCGGTAATGCAAAGGCTGCAAAGTACTGCTGCTGCTAATTTCTTCATACTATAGGCTCCTTTCAAATGATAATTATTTATACTTAGCTAACGCTAATCAGCAATATCCAATCAGAGGTCGTTACGTATCAAACAGCAACCCAAATTCACATCTTTAGGTATCTTATTCGCTTCTGGTACGAACGTATCCTTACTCGTTAGATTTTTACAAAATTTGAACAGATAAGTCAAGATTCATCTTTATTCTCTATTATAAAACAAAAACATTAAAAAAGACAACCTTTAAATGATATTTCTATCATTTAAAGGTTGTCTCTACGAACTGTGCCTAAGCTATAGATATCAGTATAACGATGTACCTATCCGATACTTCATTTCCATTATGAATGAAGTCGGCCCTTATAAAATGAGCCTGATTTATCTTTTCATTTTATGAATCTCATAATTCTTATTTCCATTTCTCTTCTTATCTTCTCTTTCGGTAACGCCAGACACCTCGTCTAAAAAGCGAACCTCAATGAAGCCATACAGCGCAATACAAGCCATTTCTGAGAATTTTAGTCTGTATGCAAAAAGATTTTACGGACTTCCGTTTCTTGCCGGTTTCATCAGCATCATGTATAGATTCTTTTCATAATCAATTAAATGATGCTGAAATATATTATAAAATTATTACAATTATGTTATAATCAGTATAAGGTGGTGATAATAGTGAAAAAGGCAAAAATCTTCTTATCAATTCTTTTCCTAGTATTCTCTTTTGTCGGCGCTTCTTTTTATACTGCCCCTCAAGTCTATGCAAAGCGCATGGATGATCGCTTTACCTATCAAGCCTTGCAACGGATGGAAGGTGATTGGTACAATTCCAAAGGTGCAGTCGTTCTCTCTATCCATGACGGGTATATTAATGGCTGCGAGGTTCTCGGCGGATATGACTTTGCCGGCGGTGCTTCTAAGGCAACGGGAAAATTTTTAATTGCTGAAGCCAATGGAAGTCGATATCTGATCATCGACTGGAACTTGCCTCAATATATTAAATTCTATGGAGAAACCTTGTACCGATACTAAGGTCTTCGCCTCTAGTAGGAAATATTTTACGAACCATATAGGATATCAATTTTTATAGAATCCAGAACAGATCTGCCGGTCGCCTCCACGGAAACATCGGATGGCTCGACTGACATCTATGAATCTGTACTGCGAAAAGCCGGCGTTTAAAAGCGCCGGCTTTTATTTCGTTTAAGCCACTTGTCATATATCCTTATACAAGCACACCCCTGTACAGCAGCAGGATTATTATTTCGCAGGCGCTACCCAATCAACAGCGCAGACCTCACAGGTAAAAATAAGAGCTATGAATCCATGGGGACAGCTTTCCATAAGTTCATATTTTTTCATATAATCTCTTTTTTAAATTTTCGACAAATCTTCTAACCGTGTCTTTAAAAAGTCTTCCACAGCTTCTGAAAAATCGATGCCGCTTCTTTCTGCCAAGACGGCCAACCCCCAGACGCAGTCTCCGATTTTGGCCGGCAGGATATCTTCATTGTCACTGGGCCAGCGTCCTTCCTTGGCCATGACTTGGCGCCCGACCAAGCCGGCATCGGTCAGAAAGGCCAGAGCATCTTCTTCGGTCGTCCATTCTTGTTCATGGAGCTGCCGCTCTAAGGCGTGATACTGTTTACGGATTTCCATCGACATCTTGGTTACTTCTTGTAAGTCCATGCTATCTCCTCTCTGCAAACTCAACATAGTCATCAAATTCTATTGCCTTCTCGAGTTCGGGAAAGTGCAAAAGTCTCAGCAGTCATTGCGACTCATCGTGCCAATGCAATTCTCTTTGTCAGCTCTTGAAATCAAAGGTCTTGTAGCCTAATTATCGTGTTCCTCTCCCTAATCATATATAATTTTCAAGGAAAAAGACAAGGCTCCCCCCCTAGGTTTTCTGAAAAATCAGCTTGACTATATGAGTTATATCTCATAAATTATAGATAGGAGGATTTATATAAGATTTGAATTGCGAGAGCCATACACCAAACCATTGGAAGACGGGATTTTTGAATTACGCTGCAAACAAGCAAATAATATTACACGCGCCTTGTTTTTCTTTTATATAAGAGGACAAATCGTCGTTACTAACGGATTTACTAAAAAGACACAGAAAACGCCACAAAAAGAAATAGTGCTGGCAAAAAAGCGCCGAACCGATTACATTCGCCGAATGGAGGGCTTAACATGAAACGCTTAACAGATTTTAAAGCAGAACAGATGAAAGACCCTGCTTTTGCTGCTGCTTATATGGAAGTTGAACCTGAAATGAATATCATCCGGGCTATCGTGGACACAAGAATTGCTCAACATCTTACCCAACAGGAATTAGCCGAGAAAACAGGTATTGCCCAAACAGAAATCAGCCGAATTGAAAATGGCAGCCGAAATCCTTCCTTAAAGATTTTACAGCGCCTGGCTGACGGCATGAACATGGTTTTAAAAGTATCTTTTGAACCGAAAAAGTAAAGTCAAGTATAAAAGAGCCAGCTGCATACGAAAGTGCAGCTGGCTCTTTACCGTTATGGAGTTATGAGGGCCACGGCTTCAACATGGTGAGTCCGTGGGAACATGTCGACGGGCTGGACCTTCTGTGTCTGGTAGCCGTGTTCTTTAAGGTAGGCCAGGTCGCGTGCTAGGGTCGCCGGGTTACAGGAAACGTAGACGACGCGCTTTGGTTTGCTGTTGGCGATGGCTTTTAAGACCGGTTCACCGCAGCCAGCACGGGGCGGATCCAAGACGATGACGTCGGGACGGACGCCGTTTCGAATGAGTTCGGGCAGTTTATAGATGGCGTCGCCCAGGATGAATTGGGCGTTGCCGATCTTATTGTCCTTGGCATTGCGGACGGCGTCGCGAATGGCCGAATCGACAATTTCGATGCCGTAGACCTGTTTTGCCTTCTGTGCTAAGAATAAGGTGATTGTCCCCGTGCCGCAGTAGACGTCGGCTACGATTTCTCCGCCTTTTAAGTCGGCAAAGTCGAGGGCCGTTTCGTAGAGGCGCTGGGCCTGTTCGCTGTTGACCTGGAAGAAGGACTGGGCCGAGATATGGAAGGTCAAAGAACCGATGGAATCGTGAATGGTACCGCTTCCGTAAATGGTCTTGGTCTTGGGGCCTAAGATGACGTTGGTATGGCGCTTATTGACGTTTTGGACGACGCTTTTAAGGCCCGGCACGTCACGGCGCAGGTATTGGACCAAATCTTTCATGTGCGGGACCATATCCGATGCCGTCACCAGGCAGACCATGACTTCGCCCGTATGGACGCCGACGCGGCCCATGATGTGGCGGACGATGCCCGTCCTTGCGTCTTCGTCGTAAGCCGGGATCTTGAAATCTTTCATCCACTGGCGGACGACGGCAGCGATGACGTTATTGCCTTCTTTTTGAATGGCACAGTTTTCGACGTCGATGACTTCGTGCGTAGCTGCCGCAAAGCAGCCGATGGCGACGTTACGCTTGCCGGCAGCGGCGACGGGAAACTGCATTTTATTGCGGTAATTCCACGGCGTCTTAGCGCCGAGGACGGGCAGGACGTCGACGCCCTGCAAGTGGCCGATGCGCTCAATGGCATCTTTTACTTGCTGCCGTTTTTCCTTCAGTTCGCCTTCATAGCTGAGGTGCTGGAGCTGACAGCCGCCGCAGCGTTCGTAGACCGGACAGGGCGGCTTTTCTCGATCCGGCGACGGCGTGAGGACCTGTTCTAAGGCCGCCGAGGCATAGGTTTTCTTGACCATCGTCACCCGGGCCCGCACCGTTTCACCGGGAAGTGCGTAAGGTACGAAGACCGTGAAGCCTTCATAGCGGCCAATGCCTTCGCCGCTCGTTCCCAGTCCTTGAATGGACAGCTCATAGGTTTTCCCCTTCTGCACAGGGATTTGCCGTGTTTCTTTCATGAGATTCCTTTCTTGGCAAAGGGCCTTGTACGCATCTTTCCAAAAACGGTACAAGGCCTTTTCTCTGCCCTTTATAAGATGATGTCACTGACGACAGGTTCCTGAATGGCTGCCTGTTCGTCGGTTACGATGATATGGTCGGCGGCACGCTGCGCGAGGGCCATCATATCGTCTGTTTTCTTTCCGTATAAGGTGAATAAGGCTTCGCCGGGTCGTACCGGATCGTAGAGTTCTTTAAAGAGGCGGATGCCGACCATGGGCTCAATGGCGTCTTCTTTCCGCGCCCGACCGGCGCCCATTTCCATGGCGATTTCGCCGAGGGCCCGGCCGTCGATGCGGGTGATATAGCCGCCGTCGGTACTGACCGCCGTAAAGACTTGTTCGGCTTTGGTCAAGGGACGCTTACCGATCCACGACGTGCTGCCGCCCTGGGCCTTGATGCATTCCTTAAATTTAGCCAGGCCCTTGCCGGAGGCGATCAAGTCGCGGATCATGGCTCTGCCCTGTGCTTCATCAGCAGCTTTTTGGCCGACGATGAGCATCTGGGCCCCCAGGGCTTCGACGACTTCCATCAGTCTGCGGCCGCCCTTCCCCGACAAAGCTTCGACGGCTTCGTCGACTTCGAGGGCATTGCCGATGGCCGTTCCCAAGGGCGCCGACATGGACGTAATGACGGCCCGCGTCGGACGACCGGCGAGGCGGCCGATGCTGACCATGATTTTAGCCAGTTCCCGGGCCCGTTCTTTGGTCTTCATGAAGGCTCCGTCGCCGTACTTGACGTCGAGGACGATGGCATCGGCACCGGAAGCGATTTTCTTACTCATGATGGAGCTGGCAATGAGGGGGATGCTTTCGACGGTCGCCGTCGCATCGCGAAGGGCGTAGAGTAGTTTATCGGCCGCTGCGATTTCGCCGGATTGGGTAATGAGGGAAATGCCGACGCGGCGCACTTGATCTAAGAATTTTTCTTCCGGCAAGACGATCTGAAAGCCCGGAATCGATTCCAGTTTATCCGCAGTTCCGCCTGTAAAGCCCAGTCCCCGGCCGCTCATCTTGGCGACGGGCACGCCGGCTGCGGCCACCAGGGGTGCGACGATGAGGGTCGTCGTGTCGGCAATGCCGCCAGTGCTGTGCTTATCAACTTTGATGCCCGGAATGGACGATAAATCGACGATGTCGCCGGATTTTGCCATGGCCAGGGTCAATTCCGTCGTTTCTTCATCGGTCATACCCTGAAGGTAGATGGCCATCAGCCAGGCCGCTGCCTGATAGTCGGCAATGCGGCCAGCCGTGTAGTCGGCGATGAAGCTGCGAATTTCGTCAGCCGTCAATACCTTGCCGTCCCGTTTATGGGCGATGCAGTCCATAGGCCACATAGAATCACCTCAGTTCTGTTAAAAAGCTGGTTCCAAATTGAAGTCCCGTGAGGTCGAAATTATCCATGATGGTCTTGCCCAAATCGGCATAGGTCTTGCGAATGCCGAGGTCGACCGATTCCGAAAAGGCCGGACTGTAGGCCAGGACCGGAACCCGTTCGCGGGTGTGATCCGTACCGTGCCACGTCGGGTCGTTGCCGTGATCGGCCGTAATGATCAAAAGTTCGTCATCTTGCAGTTCGGCCATGAGGGGTCCCAATTCCCCATCGAAGCTTTCCAGGCATGCAGCATAGCCTTTGACGTCGCGGCGGTGGCCGTACATGCTGTCAAAGTCGACGAAGTTGGCCATTAGGAGGCCCTTGTCCTTGCGATGAGCCGCTAATTGTTCCCGCAGGGCCACCATGTCTTCATGGTTATTGGCCGTATGATACGATTCGGTGAGGCCGATATGGGCGTAGATGTCGCCGATTTTACCGACACCGACGACGGCGTAGCCCGCTTCCGACAAGTAAGAAAAGACCATCTTCCGCTTGGGCAGGCGGCTGTAGTCGCGGCGGTCTCCCGTGCGGACAAAGTTTCCCTGCTCGCCGATGAAGGGACGGGCAATGACCCGGCCCACTTCATAGGGACCGACGCAGACTTCGCGGCGCGTCACGTCGCAGATGCGGTACAGTTCTTCTAGAGGAATGACGTCGTTATGGGCAGCGATTTGAAAGACGCTGTCGGCCGACGTGTAGACGATGGGCTTTCCAGTCTTGAAGTGTTCGGGCCCGAGGCGTTCAATGATTTCTGTACCCGATGCGATTTCATTGCCGATGTAGCCATATCCCGTCTTTTCCGTAAAGGCGTCGAGGAGATCCTGTGGGAAGGCCTTTTCAAAGGTCGGGAAGGGATTTTTGACGGGGTTTCCCATAAATTCCCAGTGGCCGCTGGTCGTATCCTTACCCATGGAGATTTCTTCCATGAGGCCGTAGGAACCGACGACGTCCGTATCTTCAGGATGAATGTTGGCGACCTTCCCCAGGCCCATGCGGCGCAGATTGGGCAGGCTCAAGGGAACGTTTGCGTCGATGTGGCCGTAGGTATCGGCCCCTTTATCGCCGAAGCGTTCGGCATCGGGAGCTCCGCCGGCGCCGACGCTGTCGGTAACGATGACGATGATGCGATTGAATTTCATGTGCTCCCCTCCTTATAATCCCGGCAGATATTTACGGGCTTTGGCAAAGGCTGCAATGGTCTTGGCATCGGTAATTTCGTTCTTATCGATGAGGGCTTCGACTTCCTGCGGCGTATAGTATTCGACGTTCATGAATTCATCGTCGTCGAGGTGCTGTTTGCCCTTTTCAAGACCTCTGGCCAAATAGAGGTAAATTCGTTCGTTGCAGAAACCGGGCGACGTGTAGACGTAGCCCATGGGCAGGATTTCCTTAGCCGTTACGCCGGCTTCTTCTTCGAGTTCCCGGGCGGCGCAGTAGTCCGGAGATTCGCCGTCGTGTTCGATTTTCCCGGCCGGTACTTCCAACATGGCTTCGGCCGCTGCATAGCGGTACTGGCGGACGAGAATGATCTTGCCGTCATCGGTCAGGGGCAAAATGGCGCAGGCGCCGAAATGCCAGACCGCTTCGCGGGTAGCGGTTTTCTTTTCCCCACCCTGACCGTCGTCAATGGATACGGTGTCGACTGTGACGTGGAGCACCCGTCCTTTCATGATTTCTTTACGGGAAACGAGGGTTTCCTTACTAATACTCATAGTATCATCCTTTCAAAAAAAGCTTCCCGAACTCCGCTGCTGCGAACCCGAGAAGCTTTTTATTCTAACGCCGACAGCAAGCCGCAGGCTGTATCCTTATGTATAAGGCGGCCCGGCGTCTTGAGAGACTGCCGCCGTCAGAGAAACATGGTCATACAAACTTAGAAAGCGAACAAATCGTTCAGGCTTTCGGACATCGTCGGATGGGTATAGATGAAGTCGCGCAGGACCTGGTATTTCAAGTTATTGTCCATAGCCATCTTGACGAGGTTGATCATTTCATGGGATTCGGCGCAGAAGAGCTGAACGCCGAGAATCTGGTCGTCAGCACCGACGAGGGCCTTGAGGACGCCTTCCGGTTTACGGAGGACTTTAGCCTTAGGAATGGCTGCAGACGGCAGGTTCATGACCCGGTATTCGATATTCTTAGCCTTGGCTTCGCTTTCGCTGAGGCCGACCCGCGAGAAAGGCGGATCGATGAAGACCGAGTACGAGAAGGCACCGCGGTTCTGTGTCGTCCGGTCGCCTTTGCCGCTCATGTCCGACATGATGATACGGCTGTCGTCGAGGGAAATATAGGTGAATTGCAAATTGCCGCAGACGTCACCGGCTGCCCAGATGTTAGGAACATTGGTCCGCAGGTGTTCATCGGTTACGACGGCACCGCGGTCCGACAAAGCAATGCCGGCCTTCTGAGCTTCGAGACCATCCGTGTTCGGACGGCGGCCCGTTGCCATCAAGATGGCGTCCCCTTCTAAGACCGTATCCGTATCGCCGACGGTGTAGTACAAGGTTGCGCCTTCGATTTTCGTCGTCTTGGCGCCAGTTACGATTTCAATGCCCTTGGCTTCCAGGACGGAACGGATGTTGTCGGCAATATCCTTGTCTTCGCGAGGCAGGAAAACGTCGATATCCTGAACGACCGTGACCTTGCTGCCGAAGTTGGCGTACATGGCTGCAAATTCCAGGCCAATGTAGCCGCCGCCGACGATGGTCAGTTTTTCCGGAAGTTCATCCAAATCCATCATCGATTCCGACGTGTAGACTTTGTCACTGTCTTTGACGCCGGGGATGCCCGGGATGACCGACGTAGCGCCGGTATTGATGACGAACTGCTTGCCTTCGAGCTGAAGGACGCCGTCTTTCGTCTTGACTTCGACGTGGGTTGCGTCGACGAAGGATGCCATGCCGTCGATGACTTCGACGCCGGCCTGGATCAGTTTATTGTAGTTGGCCTGATTCAAGGCACCCGTCAATGCGCGTTTGCCTTCGATGGCTTTTTTATAATAGGCAGCTTTAGAAGCGAAATCCGACTTTGGAGCCGTTGCCGCTTCGGTAATGAGGCGTTTGGACGGAATGCAGCCGACGTTGATGCAGGTACCGCCGTACATGCCGTTGTCTTTTTCGATCAAGGCTACTTTCTTGCCCTGTTTGCCTAATTGTCCGGCTAAGGTTTTACCGGCTTTCCCAAAACCAATTACGATGACATCATACATTTTCATAATTAAGCCTCCTTAATTAAAAATATATAATCGTTGGTATCCATTTATGACAGCAGTCCAGCAAGGTTTCCCCTGCCGGCCGTTGTTTCCTTGAAAAAGCTTAGACGCCCGTACTGCCGATGCCGCCTGTACGCAGGCCGCTGGCTGTATCATCGTTTACGGTCAGGTACTTCATGAAGATGCCCTGCCCGATGCGGTCGCCTTTTTCAATCGTGTAGGCCACATCGTTCGTATTGTAGTAAGCGATCATGATATGACCTTCGTTGTCTTCATTATTATAATAGTCGCTGTCGACGATGCCCGTGCTGTTGGCCAGCATGAGTCCTTTCTTAAAAGCCAGGCTGGAGCGGATGAAAATAGACAGGTATTCATCGCCTTCCATGAAGGCCTTCAGGCCCGTCGGGACGACGGTTACGGCATGGGGCGCCAACACCGTCGTTTCAGCGGCTTCCAAATCGTAGCCGGCACTCTTGGCCGTCTTACGAATGGGAAGGTGGATGTCACGGTCTTTATACGCCGTGACGATTTCAAAACCTCTGCCCGTCATCACAGCCTACCGTTTCTGGCGGTCGCGATTGCCGTTGTGACCGCCGCGAGGACCGCGACTCCGGTGGGACGGAGCTTCGTCACCGCCGCCGAGGAGGGCTTTGCGGGACAGATTGACTCGGCCCTGGCTGTCGATTTCGACGCATTTGACCATGATTTCATCGCCGACGTTGACCACGTCTTCGACTTTTTCAACGCGTTCCATGGCCAGCTGAGAAATATGGACCAGGCCTTCTTTCCCGGGCAGGACTTCGACGAAGGCGCCAAAGTTCATGAGCCGCGTGACTTTGCCGACGTAAGTCTTACCGACTTCTACGTCTTCCGTCAGTTTTTCGATCCATTCTTTGGCTTTGTCACCGCTTTCGCCGTCGACGGCTGCGATGTAAACAAGGCCCGAATCGTCGATGTCGATCTTAGCGCCTGTTTCTTCGGTAATCTGCTTGATCATCTTGCCGCCCGGCCCGATGACGTCGCGGATCTTATCGGGGTTGATGTGCATGGAGATGATGCGCGGCGCAAAAGGAGACAGTTCCTTCCGCGGTTCAGCGATGGCCTGCAGCATCTTGCTCATGATGTGGAGACGGCCTTCGTGAGCCTGTTTCAAAGCCTGGTCGAGGATTTCACGGCTGAGGCCTTTGATCTTGATATCCATCTGAATGGCCGTAACGCCCTTCATCGTACCGGCGACTTTAAAGTCCATATCGCCGAGAGCATCTTCCATGCCCTGGATATCGGTGAGGATGGTGAAGTCTTCGCCCTTGGTAACGAGGCCCATGGCGACGCCGGCTACGGGAGCCTTAATGGGGACTCCGGCATCCATCAGGGACAGAGTGCTGCCGCAAACGCTGCCCATAGAGCTCGAGCCGTTCGATTCGAGGACTTCCGATACGACGCGGATGGCGTAAGGGAATTCTTCTTCACTCGGCATGACCTGCGTGAGGGCCCGTTCGGCCAATTTGCCGTGACCGATTTCACGACGGCCGGGACCGCGGGACGATTTCGTTTCACCGACGCAGAAGGACGGGAAATTATAGTGGTGCATGTAGCGGCGATCCGTTTCCAAACCGACGCCGTCAATGTGCTGGCTTTCCGACAAGGGGGCCAAGGTGCAGAAGCTCATGATCTGCGTCTGGCCGCGGGTAAAGAGGCCCGTGCCGTGAGTGCGGGCAAAGAGGCCGACTTCACAGCTGACCGGACGGACTTCGTCGACGCGGCGGCCGTCCGGACGGATCTTGTCGACGGCGATCATGTGGCGGACGATTTCCTTAATCATCTTCTGGGTAATGTCGGCTACGTCGTCAGCATTATCGGGATAGATGTCAGCAAAGTGTTCATAAATGTCGGCTTCGACGGCATTCATCTTTTCTTCGCGTTCGATCTTGTCAGCCGTAAAGATAGCCGTCTTCATGGCTTCTTCGCCGTAAGCGTGAACGGCTTCGACAATGTCAGCCGGCGGTTCTTTTTCGACGAATTCCTGTTTCGGTACGGAAATGCTGTCTAAGAAAGAAAGCTGGAATTCGACGACTTTCTTGATCTCTTCATGGGCGACCATGATGGCATCGAGAATCTGTTCTTCCGGAACTTCTTTGGCGCCACCTTCAACCATGAGGATAGCGTCTTTCGTACCGGCGACGACGATGTCCATGTCGCTCTGTTCGCTCTGAGCGACCGTCGGATTGATGACAAATTCACCGTCTACGCGGCCGACGCGGACACCGGCAATCGGGCCGGCAAAGGGAATATGAGACATGCACAGGGAAACGGAGGCGCCGATCATGGCGGCGATTTCCGGGGCATTATCGTGATCTACACAAAAATCATAAGCCACGACGTGGACGTCATGACGATACGTTTTCGGGAAGAGCGGACGGATCGGGCGGTCGATCAGGCGGGCAAAGAGGGTTGCCGATTCGGGCGGTTTGCCTTCGCGTTTAATAAAGCCGCCGGGGATTTTGCCGACAGAATACATCTTTTCTTCGTAATCGACGGTGAGCGGGAAAAAGTCTGCGTCTTCACGGGCTTCCTTGGACCCCGTTGCCGTTACGAAAACGGCGGTGTCACCATACCGTACCAGTGCGGCACCGCTGGCCTGTTTTGCCAATTTGCCGACTTCAATCACCAGCGGGCGGCCGGCGAAATCCATTTGGAATTTCTGTTCTTCCATTGTAACCTCCTTGAATCTTACAGGTGATAGGCACTAGTTTGGAAAAATCGGCGATTCGCCCAAACTACAACCTACCAACCTGTGTTCTGAAAAAAGGGCCGATGCAGTCACATCAGCCCTACAGTATGCGAAATTATTTACGCAAGTTCAATTTTTCGAGAATCGCACGATACCGATCGAGGTCGTGTTTCTGCAAGTAACCGAGCAAATTACGGCGCTGGCCGACGAGTTTCAACAAGCCGCGGCGGGACGCATGGTCCTTCTTGTGGCTGCGGAGATGTTCCGTCAAATAAGTGATGCGGTTGGTGAGCAGCGCGATCTGTACTTCCGGAGAACCCGTATCGTTTTCATTGGCACCAAATTTAGCTACGATTGCTTTTTTTTCTTCTACGCTTAACATTGTATCTTTCCTCCATGTGTAAAAAATTAAAACTTATTCGCAAAGTGCTAAGTGATCGTCGGAGTCATCGAGACACCGAGCACCCGTACGACATAGATATTATACTATACCCGGCCAGTTGTGTAAAGTAATTATGGGGGAATCTTTAGGGAATCGTACGCCACGCCCTTTACGATAAAAAATTTATTCCCTTGACTGCCTATCTATTATGCCATCACTTTTTGTTTTACACAAGGATGTTGTTTTTACAATATGTATACCTCTCTCTCCGGTCCGAGTCTTGTCAAACCGCCCCCTTTCGCTTATACTATACGAAAAAGGTTGTATTTAATAATAAATATTGAGAAGTAAAGGAGACTTGCTTATGAAAAAATATGACGTCATCCTCATTGGGACCGGTTCGGCCAACATCATTGCCGACGCAGCCATTGTTCAGGGTTTGTCCGTCGCCATTATCGAACGGGGCAGTTTCGGCGGCACCTGCCTCAACCGCGGCTGCATCCCGACCAAGGTCATGGTCACGGCAGCCAGCCGCATCCGTGAAATCCGTGAAGGCGGCCGCATCGGCGTCTTTGCCGACAACGCCCGTCTCGACTGGGATATTTTATCGAAACGGCTGTGGGAAAAAATCGATGAAAGCAAATCGATCCAGGGCTACTACGACAAGTTCCCCAACGTCGACACCTACAACGGCACGGCAGCCTTCGTCGACAATCACACCTTGGATGTCACCTTAAATGACGGCACGGAGGCAACGATCCAGGGCGACAAGATCTTCATCGCTACCGGCGGCCGGACCAACATCCCCCGCATTGAAGGCCTTGACGATGTCGGCTACTTGACGTCGGAATCCTTCTTCGGTGAATCCTTCCCCAAGAAGCCTTATAAGAGCCTGATCATCATCGGCGGCGGTCCCATCGGCTGTGAATTTGCCCACGTCTTCGACGCGGCCGGCACCAAGATCACCATCGTCCAGCACAACGCCCGCCTGCTACCGAAAGAAGATGAAGCCATTTCGGCATTCATCCTCAAACAGTTCCGCAGCTATGGCATGGACGTCCGCTTAAAGCAGGACACCGTAAGCGTTACCCTCCGCGACGGCCTCAAAGTCCTCAAGATTCGCGACATCGACACCGGTGAAGAAGCTGAAGTCGCTGCCGAAGAAATCCTGGTTGCCCCGGGCATCAAACCGACGACAGATTTACTCCATATCGAAAACACCGACGTCCGCCTCGATAAGCGCGGCTACATCGAAACCAATGAGTTCCTGGAAACGACGGCTGACGGCATCTGGGCCCTCGGCGACATCAACGGCATGGCGCCCTTCCGCCACAAAGCCAACTACGAAGCCGAAATCATCGCCCACAACCTCTTCTCGGGCAATGAACCGGAAAACTGGCGCTGGGCCAGCTACGACATCATCCCGGCCGTCACCTACACCTATCCGGAAGTGGCCCAAGTCGGTCTCAGCGAAGAAAACGCCAAGAAAAAAGGCTACGACGTCGAAACGGCCATCAACCACTACTCGGCTTCGGCCAAAGGCTACGCCATGGGCTTTGAACCGGGTCAGGACGACGACGGCTTCGTAAAACTGGTCGTCGACAAAAAGACGAAATTCATCCTCGGCGCCCACATCGTAGGTCCCGAAGCGTCGATTCTCATCCAGCCCTTCATCAACAACCTCATGAGCGGCGATCACACCATCAAACCCGTCCACGAAGACATCGCTTCGGAAACGGCCAAGAAGCTGCGGGCCCTGCCCTTGACGCGGACCCTGACGCCGAAATCGGTCTATACCTTCAGTGAAACCATGACCCCGCACCCGTCCCTTTCGGAAGTCGTCATGTGGACCCGCTACTATTACGAAGGCAAGTAAACTCCTCCTCTTTCTATATAGTCGCCTCCACCCGTAAAACGGGTGGCT
>NZ_KQ958160.1 GCF_001546855.1 Megasphaera sp. MJR8396C
AATCAAAACCACCAGTTTAACTGGTGGTTTGCTCGGGCCCTATAAGGGCCTATCTCTTGTGGTTGCACTCTAAAGAGTGCACTGAATAAAGTCTGGCAATCACATTTCTATTACTGGCAGCCCCCTACTCGGGGGCTCTTGTTTTGCCTACTTTTTCTGGCTACCCGTAAACGGGTCTATGTATTCCTTAAAATCCAGCGTATCCATTTCAATATCTTCCTGTAATTGATGCCGAATGTACTCTCTAATAGCTCCTTCATATTTTCCGACGGTGTCTACGTAATATCCTCGGCACCAGAAGTGTCGGTTCCCATATTTGTACTTGAGGTTCGCATGATGGTCAAAAATCATCAAACTGCTTTTGCTCTTTAAATATCCCATGAACTGAGATACACTTAAATGCGGTGGGATGGCTACTAACAAATGAATATGATCCGGGCAGCATTCTCCTTCTAGTAATTCAACTTGCTTTCGATCACAAAGTGACCGTAATATTTTTCCAATATCCGCCTTAATTTGACCATAGATAACCTGTCTGCGATATTTGGGCGCAAATACAATATGATACTTGCACCGCCATTTACTATGTGATAAACTTTTTACGTCATTCACTGACATGAACCTCTCTTTTCGATAATGTTGTGGTTGCCAGACCATCTACATTTTATCATGAGAGGTTCTTTTTTTTACTATAAGAAAATTTACTT
>NZ_KQ958161.1:0-49628 GCF_001546855.1 Megasphaera sp. MJR8396C
TATCTTACCAAACTCCGAGGAGCTTGTCAACACAAAACAGAAATTTTAACTGATTTATTTATAAAAAGATGTCCCCTCCAAATAGAAGGGGACATATAATAGTTTATGTATAGAAATGCTGTTGCTGCCCCTATTTGCTTCCTCTAATAGTTAAAATACAAAATTCATTTTTATAGCTCCTTGCAAAACCAACACAATCAATCTCCCGCATCTCATTCAAACGCTAGAAATACATAACGGCTTTTCATCGGCCCTGAACAGTTCAGCAAAGGCTTTTATAAACAACTCCAACAAGGAATATACAATACGCAGACGGAGAGTTAACCACTCACCTTTGCCAATTTTTATCACTCCCAGAAAGAAATATCTCACGATGAGAAAAAAAGTGTTGACAACAGGGTATCACATGACTATAATATAAGAGTACTTGCCACTATAGCTCAGCTGGCAGAGCATCTCATTCGTAATGAGAGGGTCGTAGGTTCGAATCCTATTAGTGGCTCCAAATTTTAATTAGAATCCTGTTATTTCAATAGCGGGATTCTTTTTTTATGCAAAAATCAGAGATAATTATCCCTTATCTGTCCTAAAATAACGTTTGCATGTCTTTCTCCATCGCCTTGCCGCGATTGCTTGTTGCCCCTACCTACCAATCGCGTGAGGTAATAGTGGATCGTCTGCATGTTGCTTCTTTATTATCACGAAAAAAAAGCCCTGAATGGGCTTTTTTACATCAAAATATTCAACACCTTAGTAAGTCCTATGGCTTGCTTTTTATTGACTAGATCTCCATTCCGGGGTAGGTTTCATCGTAGTACATATCCCAGGCATTGTCGTAAGGGCGTATCCTCCGGGCATCTTGCCGGATGTCTTCGAGGTTATATGGTCTTCCTGATTTCCTGGCCTGCTGCCACGAAATCTGATTCACGACCATCTCCTGTAGTGCATCGTCGGGGACATCCTTATAGGTTATAACGACGTTCTGGACCCGGTTCATGCCCTCCGGTGATACCTGGGGAAATAGACAGCCCTTATAGACGACTCGCATGCCCTGGAGGCAGTCTAAGGTCAGTTTTTGAATCTCTTCTTCGGTTCTGGTAGGGAGCGCTGGAAAGACTGGTCCGTTATTCCCGGCAAGGATTTCCGTCTGATACAGAGGGCACCCCATTACCGCCAATTCTTCCCGCTGAGCCAAATATAAGAAAGCATCTCGTCGCTGCGGAACTTCAGCAAGGCTAATATCCGTCTCCTGCAGATACCGACCGATTAAATACCGTTCAATAGCTTTAATGTCATCCATGGTCTTCTCCTTTCAGTGATTCAAGGTAACGCTCTGATTTTCCACAGAGCCAGTTTCTACGCTTTTCCCAGAGACAGCGCAGAGATATGTTGTTCCATCGATGACCGTAAAAAAACAGTGCTGATCTTCTCCAAAATTATATCATTTCTATTATCGTTCAGCAGTATCTTACCATATTCCCATTTAAAACACAAAAAAACTAAAATTTTCCTTTCTACCCGAAAGAAGATGACAAGGAAGGGACTTGCCCGCAGTTCATGAAAGAAAAAGCGCAGCAGTGACCCCTGCTGCGCTTTAAATTTATTTTGTCGATTCGGCTTAATCCAATGGTGTTAAGCCTTAGTCAATTCGTATCTGGCAATTTCACTGCTTTCGCGATTAGCGGCAATAATGATGTCTTTATTGTCATAGACATAGTGGAGAAGGTTAGCAGCACCCCGGCCACGATCTAATTCTTGGGCCTTATATTCCCCATCTTCATAGGTGATCGCCAATAACTGCCGGTCGCCGTTACGATATCCGAGAACCCAGGTATTCTTGCCGCACAATTCTCCGCCCCACAAGGCATGGAGGAAGGGCAGTTTTTCCGGATAGGTATAAACCAGTTCATATTTTCCATTTTCTTTGCGATAGATGCGGACTTCATTTCCATGGAACGGCGTAAATGTACATAATTCTTCGACACCGTCTCCGTCGAGATCCACCATCAAGCCGTCGCTGGCGGCATCCGTAGTCAAGGTTTCGCACTGCCATTCTTTATCGGTATCCGTCGGAGGATAAACATGGAAAACACCATTGTCGCAAGAAACAATGCTGCTCATATTTCCCTGGTCATCGGTATAACGACAATATCCGTGATTTTTCAAAAGGCCTTCTTTGATCGGCGTGAACTGGAGCTGGTTATCATCATTATACGAGGATAAGTCTTCCGGTAATTCTGCCACTAATATCTTGCCGGGGAACCGCCAGTCACCGGTGTGCTGATGATCCGATTTTAAGGTGCAGGCAATGATATATTTTTTTCCATGAGCTTGTAAAATATCAAAGCGGTGAACAAAAGGCATGTCACAAAGGGTGCGAACTTCCCACTGGTTCAACGCCTTCGGAGTCACAATGACCAGAGAGGATTCTTTGGAATTATCCGGAGAATAAAACTTGCGTGTCGCCAGGAATTGTCCATCGGTCCCCGGGACCTGAACCATGGTCATCGCTCCGCCAGGGCCTTCCCAGATCGTTTCTTCAATCGTTTTACCATCAAGCGAGATCAAATAGCACGGAGCCGATTGTTCTGCTGCACATAAAAAGTGATCTTTTCCCTTATAATGCAGCATAGCCAGGGAGTAACAATATTCTAATTCACCAACGACGGTTTTCTTCACATCTAACATACTGAATTCCTTCTTTCCAAATTTTACTTTACATTATTATTCTGTACTGCATCGAGGTACTTCCGTAAGAACGAGTTTGCAAAAGCAAGGTCCTCTTTCCACTGCGTCCCGCCAATATACCAAAATTCGCCTACATAGCGGCGAACGCCAAGTTTCCAAGCCTTATCGACAACGGCAGCAAAATCTACATGACCCGTTCCAAAAGGAATTTCCCGATATTTACCGGGAACGGTTTCCTTCAGATGAACGGCTACGATATGTGCCCGTCCCGTTTCCATATCATCCACGACGCTTTTTCCATATAATAAAGAGGCATTGGTTAAGTTCCCCGAATCGGGATATACCCCTAAATATGGCGACTGGACAATATTTACATACTTCATGGCTTTTTCAACGGTATCCATAAACGGCGTTTCCATCGTTTCAAAACCAAGTTGGACGCCGCTCCGTTCTGCCAAGTGAACTGCGGTGATTAAATTCTTTTCAAAATCAGCCCGCGTTTTATCCGTGCCTTCATCGTAATAGACATCATAACCTGCCAACTGAATCGTTCTAACTCCCAACTCAGCAGCCAAAGCTGCAGCTTTTTCCATGATATCTAAACTGCGACGTTGTTTCTCAGGATTCGGGTCTCCCAAGGGATATTTTCGGTGACCACTTAAGCAAATAGATCCGACGGGAATACCGGTCTTTTTGATTGCCATCCGAATTTCTTCTTTTTCAGACTCACTCATCGTTAAACGGGCCAGTTTTTCATCGGTTTCATCAATACTCATTTCAATATAGTCGAACCCGGCCGCTTTGGCCGCTTCCAACTTTTCCATCCAAGATAACTCTTTGGGCATAGCCTTTTCATAAAGGCCTAAGTTATAGCTATTCATCTATCTACTCCTACCTGTAAATACTTATGAGATTAAGCGAATCTAACGCTCCCATAATCCATATAAATCGCAAAAATAATGCGGCCCATAAAGGACTCTATGATCAGAATCTCTATGAGCCGCCATTTTATATCGACTTACTCCTGGGCGTTTACATCACGTCAACGGCTGCATCATAAAGCTTTCATTGAACTGGAATGCAATAAAAATTTAGCCTTTCTTAGCTTGGCCGTAATAGGCATTGGGACCGTGTTTGCGCAAGAAATGTTTATCCAGCAGCGCCTGCGGCATCGCTTGAACGCCAGGCATCAAAAGTTCCGTATGGAAGGCCATCATTGCCACTTCTTCAAGGACAACGGCATTGTGAACCGCATTCAAAGGATCTTTGCCCCAGCAAAACGGCCCATGATTTTTAACCAGTACAGCTGGAATATGATTAGGGTCAAGGTTTGCCTGTTCAAATCGTTCTACGGCAACGACGCCCGTATTGTACTCATAATCGGATTGGATTTCTTCAACAGTCATATCGCGCGTGCAGGGAATTTCTCCATAGAAGTAGTCTCCCTGCGTCGTTCCATACGCCCGAACTCCCCGCCCAGCTTGGGCAAAAATAGTCGCCCAACGAGAATGGGTATGTACCACACCGCCAATATCCGGGAATTTTTGATAAAAAATCCGATGCGTTTCCGTATCCGATGACGGATTCAGGTCGCCTTCTACTTTATTTCCCTCCAAATCAACGACTACCATGTCGGACGGTTTCATCACCTCATAATCAACACCTGATGGTTTGATAACGAAGAGCCCTTTTTCTCGGTCGATACCGGAAACATTCCCCCAGGTAAAGGTTACCAGATTATGTTTAGGCAGAAGCATATTGGCTTCATACACCTTTTCTTTTAATTCTTCTAACATGTTCTATATCCTCCCAAAGTACTTACCAAGGCATATCCTCTTCGTCAGGAAAATTATCTGACAACAGTTCAATCGGCATCATTAAGTGCTTCATCATAAGATGGTATGCCTCGGTCGTTTCTCTATTCTTTAATAGATTTACATACGATACGTGTTCCTGAACCGTTTCTTCTAATCGACCAGGGATTTCGATCGCCGATTTCGTCGTCAAGTGAATGAGATACATAAGACGCTGAAAAATTTGATCAAACTCATGATTTCGTGCCGATTTTACAATTGCCAAGTGAAATTGGTGGTCGTAATTAATAAACCGCTTCATATCCTTCGCATCAATCGCATCCTGCATGGAGTCCAAGGCGTCGTTGATATCCAAAAAGAAGCGGCGGCGCTTTTCATCGGTTTGAATGCCTAACCGATAGGTACAAAAGCCTTCAATGGCACACCTCGTTTCAATCGTTTCTCGGACATCAAGCCTGGTAAGCTGACGCAGTGTAAAGCCACGGCTCGGTGCAATCGTGATATAGCCATCCTGACTCAAGCAGTGAAGCGCTTGACGAATCGGAGTTCTGGAGATATTAAGTTCTTGAGCAAGCTTTGTTTCAGAGTAGTAGACCCCAACCTCCATATCATCATTCAAGATTTTTCGCTTTATATATTCATATGCTCGCGATTGTAACATGCCCGGCGAATTGCCGAGAGACGAAACTGCCATAATCACCCATCCTATCTATGCCAGATCGAAGACAGACTATCCTCCAACTGACAATATAACTGATATTTCCTATTATAAATCTCTTTCATATTCTCCCGCGGTTCAACTGAAGCGGAGACCGAAACAACTTTCTGCACGGCATCGGTCAAGTCGCTGTAAATGCCAGCTGCAACGCCGGCTGCCATAGCGGCGCCTAAGGCCCCTGATTCTTTTCCCTTGACGGATTCTACCGGTAACTGCAAGGCGTCGGCAAAAAGCTGCGTCCAAACCGCAGAATTGGTAACACCGCCGGAAAGGCGAATCTTTTTAGGCAACGAACGATGCATGAGTAATTTTTCAACATGCCGCCGATGAGAGAAAACCACACCTTCGTATACAGCAGCTACTAAATCTTTCTTAGTCGTCGATTCCGAAAGACCAAAAAAGACACCGCTAGCCCCGCCCTCGGTAGATGAACCATTTAAAAAGGGGAGATACACAACATTATTTACTTGCGGATCCGTGCCGGCGACCCACTCATTAGTAAGATCATAGATACTGGTGCCTTCATTTCTCGCTTTAGCTTTCTCTTCCAGCATTTGCGAGCGAATAAACCATTCCAGGTTCCCAGCAGAAGTCGGGCTGCTCTCTTCGATCAAATAACGCCCGGGTTCGCAGAAGAAAGAGTTCCGCGTCGTAGCTTCGCCGCGAACAGGCGTATCCGAAATATATTCATTGATACTCCAAGTGCCGGCAATGAGGCAAAGGTTATCCGGATCAGAAAGACCGCTGGCAATGCCACAAGAATCGATATCAAACATCCCTGCCGCTACCGGAGTTCCTTCAAGAAGCCCTGTAGCTGCAGCCCCCTTCGCAGTCACCCTTCCGGCTAATTCGGAGCTGTAGAGAAGGGGCGGCAAGCAGCCACTCATTTCGGGAATTCCGAATAAAGCCAGCAGCTCCTCCGTATATCCCTTTTTTTCAAAATCGACAAAGCCACTGCCGGAAGCGACCGTGTACTCGCTATAAGGCTGATCCGTCAAACAAAAGCGAATGTAGTCGTTGACGGAAAAGACGTACCCGATTTGTTGATATAGATCAGGATCATATTCTTTAAGCCAGGCTAATAAGGCGACAGGTTGGCAGGCACTCACGGGCTGATACGTATATTTTCTAGCCTTCTCAGCCACACCGTTTCGTTCCCAATGACTTACAAGGTCTGTCGCCCGGCAGTCGGTAGATAAAATACCTCTGCCTAACGGATTTCCCATTTTATCTACCAGATACAAGCCTTTTCCATGACCGGAAACAGATACGGCTGCAATCTCGCTTGGCGAAATTCCGCTGGCTTCAATAGCACTTTTTACAACAGCCGCATTAGCTTCCCAAAGTTCTGAAAGATCGCGTTCGCGAAATCCCGAATCCGGCGTGAAAAGGGAAACGGAAGCACTCTTCGATGCAATTTGCACCCCATCTTCACGGAAAATAGCTGCTTTGGAAAAAGTGCCTCCATTATCAATTCCCATCAAATAACGCACAAAGATTCCTCCTCTTAGGCATCATAGGAGATCCCGGCTAAGTCGAAGGTCCGCATCAAGAAGGTGCGAATTAACCGTTCCTTAGCCCAAAGATCGTCTGCTAAATGTGACCGTACTTCAAGAGCACAAGTCATGCGGGGCACACCGTCTATGGGATCAAAAGAAGCGGCTTCACGCAGCATCTCTGCACCCACTTCCGGCGTAAGGTATCCCCAAGTCTTAAAGTCCGGAGCTTGGCCGACATCCATATGGAAATCGCCGCGGTAGGGGTGCCCTTCTTCAGTTACACAATTGCAAATGTGGAATTGTGCCAAGAACGGGGCAGAAAGCCGCAAGGATTCGAGCAAATCAGCGCCGCCTAATTTTTCATGGGCGCTGTCCCAATGAATATAGAAATTAGATGCATCTTTTTTCAAAGCAGCAAACCATTCAACGACTTCTTTAATCGGACCTAACAGTTGTTTTTTATGAACAAACCGATCAAGGGGTTCAATTATAAGATACAAATTTTCATACTGACGTGCAAATTCGGAAATCTCAAGGCAAGAGTCCATTAATGCTTTTTTTGCATCAGCTCTGAGCGATGCATCGACATCCGGACCGGACTGAAGGCCGACACGATGGGCTCCAAATTCAGCCGCACCAGCGACCAATTCTTTCGCCATTTCAACCGCTTTTCTTCGTTCACTTACATCTAAGCTCGAAAGGGAAAGTCCAGCATCGGCAATGACCGGAGAGCACCAGGCGGTAACTTGCCAATTACGATTTTCAGCAATGCGGCGAACGGCTTTACGGCAAGCGTTATCGCGGATATAGCCCAATTCAACGGCTTTATAAAAAGGAATTTCCGATGCTTTTTCCAACATCTTTACTGCAAAAGGTTCATTGCCAACGACAGGCATAAAGTTTTCTAAAAAGTGCATGGACGGTACAATTTCTCTCATGACACGTTCCTCCTTATATCTTCAAAAGATGAATTCATAAATTTACTGTATATCAGAAAAGCCACAGTCCCTCTTCTATTTTTCGAAAGGAATGTGGCTTTTCTATACTTTCTACTATTCGTTTAACCGAAGGCTTGCCGCCATCCCATTAATTTTCAAATGTAATCTTGGAAAAGGTCAGCATGGAAGTCCGGCTCTAGTGCGTTGCAGGTGCCGTCTGTTCAGTCTTAACTTCTTCATCGATGCTGGAAGGCAGGCTGATCGTCAAAGCAGCACCAACAACCAACAGGACGACAAGACCGTAAATGCCGACATCATAATTGTACATTTGGATTAACAAGCCGACCAAATAGGGGCCTGCAAAACCACCTAAGTTGCCGATACCATTGATGACGCCACGAGCACCACCGGCAACTTCAGGGCTGAAGAGGCGAGGGGGAATCGTCCAAAATACCCCAGCTGCAGCCTGAAGGAAGAAGCCGCATCCGACGAGGAATGCATAGGATACCCAAATCATGCTCGACAGTTTAACGGAGAGCAAGAGGCAGAGGGCAAAGCCGATCAAGGGAATAACGATAAACGGTTTTCTACGGCCGGTTTTATCAGAAACCTGGGCAACGAAAAGCATGCCGATCGCACAACCGACATAGGGAAGTGCCGAGAGCCATCCGATCTGGTTCATACCGGAATGGGTCAAGTTTTTCAAAAGGCTCGGCAGCCAAAGGCCAAAACCATAGATGCCGCACTGGTAGCAGAAATTCAAAACGATCAATTTGATCATCGTGCCATTACGCAATACTTCTTTTAAAGAAGCGATTTGTTTCGGGCCCTGACTAAGGCTTTCTTTTTCTTCTTCAAGTTTGCCCGTAATATAATCGCGTTCGCGTTTATCGAGCCATTTAGCCGTTTCCGGACGGTCACTGACGAGAAGAAGCCAGGGGATAAGAACCAATAAGGAGACAACGCCTTCTAAAATGAACAGCCATTTCCAGTTGGACATGGAAATGATGTACCCCGAAAGCGGACCGGTGATAATAGCAGCTACCGGAACAAAGAGGATAACGATGGCATTGGCGCGGCCACGTTCTTCATTCGGGAACCACATGCTGACCATGGTCAAAACGACGGGAAGCATGCCGCCTTCAGCAACACCTAATAAGAATCTTAAAATCAATACGTGAGTTACATCCGTTGCAAAGCCAGTCAAAATTGAAATAATTGCCCAAAAAACAATCGTCCAGCTTATAAATTTCTTACCGCTTCGTTTGGCAGCGAACTCCCCGCCAGGAACCTGTAAGAAAAGATAGCCGATAAAGAAAATACCTGCTGCGAGCCCAGCCACACTAGCTGTCATACCCAGTTCATCAGACATGCCGCCAGCCATAGCAAAGCCAATATTAACACGGTCCATATAGGAAATAATGCATACAATCATAATCGGGGGCAGAATTCTCAGCCAACGCCCCATAGGGATTTTTTGTGCAAGTTCACTCATTGTGTATCAACCTCTCTTATCTTCCATCGCCTCTTACAGTAAGGCCAGGCTAACTTTTACAACTACTTTTCGAACGACCATCGATTCACCCGAGATGCAGGCCGGACGATGAACATCTTCAGGGAAGAAAATGCTGAAAGTTCCCGGACGGGCTTCAATAAAGCCTTCATCTTTTACTTCTTTGTAGAAAATTAAATCCCGTTCGTCGATACGTTCGGCGACTTCATAGTTGCCGGTGTCGGGAGTAAAACCAAGGCGTTCTTTACCGGAGGCTAAGAACTGAACATCGATGAATTTTTCATGCACTTCAGGGCGTTGTTTTTCAACGGGCTGCGTTTCTGCGTCAAAGACCTGAGCGTAAATGTCTTTGCCTTCAATTTCATACACGCCCGGTTCCATCGTGGTGAAATCATGGCTCTTTAAATATTCAAGAGCCTTTTCAATAGCACTCGGGAACACAATACTTCTGTTGTTTGCATAAAGAGACGAAACGATCATAATAATACCCCTCCAATTAATTATTAAAATATATTTTTTGATTCATTATATTAATTGCGACCTTCCATCGCATGAACCATTTCTACTAAAAACGTGTGTGTCGGAACAGCAACATTATATTTCTTAGCTGCTCTCACGACGGAACCACTAATCGTATCGACTTCCGTACGACGTCCATTTTTCAAATCAGCATAAATCGATGTTTCCCCTTCAGGATTGGCTTCTGACGTCTTGTGAATTCGTTCAAGCATTTCTTTTTCGTCGAAAGAAAGCCCCATAGCATGAGCGACTTCCATGGCTTCGGAAACCAATTGTTTAGTCATATTCCAAGCATGTTCGTTGCCGGCAATAAAGCCCATTTTTACGCCTAAGATACCGGTTACAGCACTCAAGGAAATATTGGTGAAGAGCTTGTCCCAAATCAACTGCTGAATATTGTCATGAATGAGAGCTTTAAATCCCGCTTCATCCAAAGTAGCTTTCAAACGGTTAAGGAAGCCTTCCGTGTCGTCTGTCAGCATACCGATATTCGTTTTTCCGACGCCGCCGTGGCGGATCTTTCCGGCGCCTAAGATGGCTCCGTTATCTTCAGTTGTGCCAATGACGATATGGGAAAGAGGGCAAAATTCTTTTAAAATATCTTCATGTCCCGATCCGTTTTGTAAGGTCATGACATAGGTATTCGGACCAATCAGTGCTTTATTTTCTTCTAAAGCAGCTTTCGACCAAAGGGCTTTTACAAACAGAATGATCAGATCCATTTCTCCGAGCCCTTCCGACGAAGTACCGGCCTTAGGATGAAATACATGATCTTCTCCATTTTCCACTAAGGTGATGCCGTCCTGATTAATCGTATTCACAACATTTTCAATTTTATCAATCATGAAAACGTCATTCTTTTGAGATAATCTGCCGCCATAAATACTTCCCATGGCACCTGCACCAATAACTGCAATTTTCATAAAAAAGAACCTCCCTGTTCTATTCTTGCTATGCGGTTTACATTTGTGTGTTTCCTTTGACATTAGTATACCGGGATTCCGGTATACTGTCAAACAAAATCATACCAGGTATGCAAAAGTGGAATCTTTATTTTCAGACCTTGCTTAAATCGAATTCATTCTTCAAAGACTTGACAAAGCCTTTTGAATGGGTCCGCCTCCCTACTCGACAAAATATACTGCCCTTGAAAAGCCAGCCACCGTTTCGTAAAGTATCATCGCACCAGAAGCGGCCTTCGTCGTCGGCATGATGAGCATACAAAACAGAGCAGACGCAACCGCCTGCTCTGTTTTGATCGTCGAAAAGATTACGATGCTTACCGCAATCTCTGCAATTATGAAGTTATATCCGGCAAGAATACCAAGAGGTGATATGTGATCTGCTGGCTCACACCCGCCAAATATCGCCGGCTCCGCTAGGGATTAAAATGTTCTAAGATAGTCTCTAATCGCTCAACATTTGCTATTTTTCCGGCAGCCCTGTTTAAATGACAGCAAACCTGCAGATTCTTTTGGATAAATTCCCCCTCCGTCATTTGGGCTTTAAAGTAGGTCTGATACATATAGGAAACGTTGCACACCTTCGGCCTCATATCATAGATAGTGCAGCGATTCGTCCTTTTATCGAGATATCGACAGACGCCATCCGTATCAACCTTGGTAGCTAATTGAGGGACCTCTCCGGCATGACGGCAGCATTCGCCGCACTGAATACAAGGAAAGGTCATCATTATAGCAGCTGCCTTACTTCCGTCAGTCGTTCTTTCGTCCCGTTGATAATCTGCCGCGCGCGTTTGCTAACAGCCCCGTCTTTGGTAATGATAGCCGTGCCAATAATCGGTGCAATGATTTGGAAAATGGCCATACCTGCGGCAACGGTGTGTTTGGCATTTGTCGAGTACGCCCTATAATCCGTTCCGTAATCCCGAATTACTTGTTGCAGCTCTTCCGTCAAAGAAGCTAAGAGGGGTCTCAACTTCCGAAGCGTTTTCGCATACTCCTGGGCAACGTCACGGATATGATAGCAGGTATCTCTCACCGTCGCCAAAGATTCGGCGATTTCTCGGGCCTTGGCCAAATTGCTTCGCGCATTATCTAAGTTAGCCGATGCCTTAGCACTCAAGGTAAAGCCCAAAACCGCTAAGGCCGGTCCCGCCACCAGGCCGCCTAAGACCATGGTACCACCGGCAACGCCAAGTCCGCCTGCCGCCAGGGAGCCCCCGCCTAAGAAGGCCAGTGTCGCATTGGTCGCAGCGGCTCCGCTTAAACTGGCAATGGCCGTACCCGTCGACGCCGCGCCAAAAGTCATGGCACCGCCATAGGCACCAAAGGCAGTTACGGCACCGGCAGCCGATCCTTTAAAGGCCCCTGAGGCCATGGAGAAGGAAAGGGTCTCCAATTCCTTCATTTTCAAATATTCCTCTTTATTCCATTTCAGCTGACCGCCAAAGTCTTTGGAAAAGGAAGCTTCCAGATGATGAATCTGGTTAAAGGAGTTCATAAACTGGGAGATTTCGTTCTGCAGTGTATCTATTCGAAGCTGTCCTAAGTTTTTGACGGCTTCATTTGCCGCTTGACGTGCCTTATTGGCATTCGATTTGGCGTTATCGTAAATATGCTTGGCTTTCTCGTTTACATCCTTTGCCTCGTCGTTTTTTTGTTTGGCACCAACAGCCTTGGCAACACCGGTAACACCGGCAACCACTCCAAGCCCAAGTAAAATAGGGATAGGCATTGTCTTATCCTCCTTTATCAAAACTTAAATTTAAATGGCTCCGGATCGTTCATCCGTCGGTCAAATTCTTCAAATGAATCAAAATTCGTCGTTCCACCCAATTTACGCGTAATGGTATTGGCCCCGGCAATAAAGCCATCGATATCACCGATTCTCATGGCGTTTTTCATATCGGCAAAGGCAGCCTCAAAGGTGTTCCGATATTCGGCAAGGTATCGTTCGGCAATGCGATTGATCTCTTGACGATATTGGCGGATGGCCACAACAGCCGCTTCACATTCACGTTCTACCCGGATTCGCTCTTCTCGGGCAAGCTTAGCATCCTTCAAAGCGGTCATCAATTCACCGTAGCAAGCACTGGCTAAGGAATAGCCGACCATGCCGCCAACAAGTCCGCCTACAACGGGAATGGGAATCAACAGTTGACCTGCCGCTGCATAAGCCGCCGAGGATGAAATGGCAAATCCATTCTTCCCCATCTCTTCAAGGCATTCCGTTCCCGTAACCTTGCCGTTCATCCATTGCCAAATCGTATCAGCTGAGGTGACGGCCGTGGAGACAATCTGAGCCGGTAAATTCGTTCTCGACAAGGTTCTGACAAAGGATTGACTGGCATTTCTCATGACCGCAATAGCCGCTGTACTGCCATAAGCCGTTACATAAGCATTCGCTGCTGCCTTTCCCGTCGTTACAGCCGTATCTCGAAAAGCTTCTGACGGGCTTTTTTTGCCTTGCAGTACACAAATGGCATTTTGCAGTCCACTGATAGTTCCGCCGATACCAGCTCCGTATTTAGCAGCATTGACGCCGGCATCATGGCTTAGACGGTGAATATCTTTGGCCGTAGACAGGCGGGGATTCTTTCTTGCCTCCATGGCATCAGACTGGGAAACACGGGATTTTTTCAAATTCTGCCGAGTCCGTTTCAAGTCATCGATCTGGGCCTGTTTTTGTTTGGCAACTGCCATTTTTCCCTGACGTTTGGCCGCTTCTACTTGTTTATTCAAATCGGCAACGTTTTTGTCAATTTCTTGACAGACTCCATCGTAGAAATCAGACGGAACTTCCATGGTTACATTGGCATCGCGATATTTTTTATATTTTCCGGACATGAGCTTATTCAGACATTCTTTCGGATTCTTTCCGACGAACTTCATCTGCGAGCCCGACCCAGGGATTACATTGCCGTTGGCATCCAGTTCTACATGGTCATACAAGGGGTCGTTTACACGACCGATATCATCGGTCCGCACCTTTCGTGTCCCATCTTTCTTGAGGATTCGATCGGCATTTTCACGAGCCGTCTCCTTTACCTCTGCCGAAAATCCGGCCTGCTGTTTGAGGTTTTGCTCCCTGTATTGGGGATTTACTTTGCTCTTAGAAATATCCTTTAGTCCGCGTTTAAGGGCGATTCCCGTTTCATGGTCAAACCCTTCATAGGCCACCATGTGTTCCTTGCCGGCGGCACCATGGAGGAGTATATCCTCAGCCATTCCCGCATTGGTGATCCCTGAAATGGCCGTATCTATCTTCAATTTTTTAGTTGATTTGTCTTCTTTAGACTTCCTTTTCTTGTTCATCCGTCTACCTCTGTACGGTCAACTAGCGCATAATGACTTCATTTACCTCCTGATAGATATGTGCCAAATCCTGTACCAGGGTCATCATCCGTTCCATATCGACAGGTGACACCGATAAGAAGGCGGCGGCCTGTTCCATCAAGACTCGTTCATCTTCAGCATATTCCGCATCGGCAAAGGCAATGCCCAGCAGCTCAAAGAGGAGCATCTTCTTTTTCAGCAGGTCGAGATTCTGGAATTTCGCAAGTTCTGCTACAAAATCGACGACCTCGGCCTGGGTGATATCCGCCTCTACTTCCGTTTGATACAACTGAAATCGCTCTCTTTCGTCGTCCTTCACTTCATGGTCAGCATACATCAGCGTATACGCTAAATTTAAAAAGCTTGCCTGTTCATCCTTACTGAAATGTCCTAAAAACATGGTCGCTCCTCCTTTTGATAAGTTCGTAAAGAACATAAAATCGCAATGATTTCATTAAAAGAACCAAAAGAAATATCTGACGTCCCAATGACTGCGGACAGGCGATCGAGAAAAGGCCGCATAAAAGGTAAACACTATTTATCTTCATTATATCAGAAATAAAGGTAACCCCCAACATAGGTGCCGAAAATACAAGATGTTTTACGAAAATAATACCCCCCTAAGGTTAAGTTGTCCTGCCCGCAGATTCAACTCCCATATATACTTATTAAAATGCTCGCGCTCAAGCCTGATAAACAAAAAAATCGCCTCTCCATAAACAGAAAAGACGATTTCAAATTTACTTATGTTTAAAGTCAGGAGTTCCAGCTGGTTAAGGCATCTATCCCCATCCGCCATATCGTTTAGCCTTTTACGGCCTCAAAAGGGATAATCGGTGTCGGATTGTCGTTGTGATCTCCAATCATTTTTTCCATCCAAATGACGTCGTACCAGCGGCCGAATTTATAGCCGCTGTGGTGAAACTGGGCGACTTTCTCGTAGCCTAAATGCTGGTGAAAGAAAAAGCTGCCATTGGTCACATAAGGATCATCGGAATCGTTCGTTACGGCAATACAGGTATTGATGTTAAGAATGCCCATATCTTTCAAGGACTGTTCTAAGGCTTCATAAAGAGGGCGGCCGATTCCCGACCGTCTGGCATCTTTATCGACGTATATTGTCGCTTCGACCGACCAGGCGTAGGCGTCCCGACCATAAAATTCATGAGCATAGGCATATCCGACCACCTTCCCGTCTTTCTCCGCCACCAAGTACGGATATTGTTCCAAGATGGTCTTTCTCCTTTTTTCCATTTCTGGTACATCCGGGGCCTGGTATTCAAAAGTAATCGCGGTCTCGTTTACATAATAGGCGTAAATCCGGGCAAGGTCCGCCGCATCTTCATCTCGCGCAACACGAATCATGATTTCCTGACTCATCTTAACCATCAAATCCTTTCCCCTCGTGGTTTACATTACCCTCATCCTAAATTTTCGCTGTCCTATCGTATTTCATGTTATTTATCGATTCTCGAACAGGTTTACACAAAATAAACAGCAGGCAATAGACATCTGTCCAGTACAATAACAACAAAGAAAGTATAGCACAACCGGAGTTGCCCGTCCATAAACAGCCTTACGCCGATCACAGGCACAAAAAAAAGAGCAGCCGACCGTGCAGATTTTCTGCCGGTCAAACTGCCCTGTTCACGTTCTGTCTTTACGCACGACACGTTCTAAGACGAATACACACCCGTACTACGCAAAAAGTTTTTTCCACCAAGGCTGATTTTCTTTTTCTATCAATTGCTGGCGCAGGCTGTCCCGTTCTGATTCAGCGGCAGACAGTTTTTCCTGAAGCTGTTTTTGCTCTTCCTCAATGGCCTGCCCTTCTTTTTTCAGTCGATCAACTTCACCGCGAAGGGCTTCTGCCTGATTCTTGTTTTGTTGACCTTCCAAAGCCTTGACCTTCACTTCAGATAATTCATGCTGCTTGGCAATGAGACTCTGCTGCAGAGTAATGACCTGCTGTTGGGCCGTGTTAAGGTCCTGCTGGGTTTTCAGCAGTAAAATCCGGAGGTTATGCGATTCTTGTTGAGCATTGGACACTTTTTCACTTTCCAGCTCGGTAATCGTCGCTTGGTCGTGAAGGCCACGTAACTGGTCTAACACGCGGACAGCTTCCGTATCAAAAGACCATTCACCTTTCTGTATCGTAGCATGTTCTTCCCCGTCGTGGTTAATTTCGTCTAAATGTTTTTTGACGAACTGAATAATGCCTTGACGGGTCTTGATATTGTAGCGGTCCATTAAATCCTTTGTTGTAATCACGTGTCTTCTCTCCTCGCATTTACTACAGCCATTTTTTGATTTACCAGGCTCATATTCACAAGAAATAAAGGGCTCAACCATGCCAACAAGCACAGAGGAAACGTATCTAAATTCCTTGCTTTTAGTTTACACTATCTAAGAGAATAATGCAACCTTCCCATGAAAGTTCATCAAAATTCAGCCATTTCAAAGAAAGAGGATTACTCAAGGGCAGTCATTACATTAAACGTCATTAAATGGAAAGCTGTACGAAATTCTGTCCAAACCGCAAGTATTCGCCTTGCGGAAGTTTATATGCTTGAGAAATTGCCGCAGCATCGGTCGGCACCGTCGGTGTCGTTTCCCAGCTATAAGCCTTGGCATAGGCAGCTGCCGTATCCGACACACCTAATCCCGACTTATCAAACTTCAAATCACTGCCTTCATAGATTCGGATACCGATGACAATGCCGGCCTGAAGGTAAACGTCCATATGGTGGCTGCTGAAAATAAGGCGGGCCGTCCCCTGGTCATCGGCACTGCTGTCGGCTTGTCCATAGGCAGCTTCCAAATCAGCTTGCGTCATCCCTAAGTAAACGCTGCCAATGGATTCATAGTGATCGCCATGAAGAGACCGCCGCAAAGGCATCGTATTGTCCACGATGAGGTACTGATGCGATTTATGGCCCATGAGGTCCAAGGTCATGGATCGGTTGCCGGCTTGTTCATGAACCGTAAACGTGCCTTTACGCGGATAGCCGTCTGTATAGTTTTCAGCGTCCGTAACGGCTGACCCATTAATCGTCGCTCCCTCGATGGTCATGACCAAATCACCTTTGGTATTGTACCATTCACCGGCAGCCGGTGAGAGCCATTCGCTGACGACCGGATTCGAAGCCGTAGCGTCTGCCGTCGTCGTAACCTGAGGCGCATCGGAAGCTGCTTCCGCGTCTTCAGCCAGACAGACCGTCGATACACTCATCGTCATCAAGGCACACAGTACCATATGTTTCACTAATCTTTTCATACTTAATCGCTCCCTTTGTTTACTTCCTGCAGCTCCCTATTATACGCCCCTTACTAAAGGAAAACAATAGTTCTTATTCCGGTTTATACGAGTTTACCCAATAAGTGTATCCCCCCTTCATGTCTCGTAAACGACAACCTTCATGTTTACTTATCTCCATCATCTGCCGAGATCGTGGAGCTTCCATTTCACCACCCCTTTCCGTTGACATCTGCAGCCGTATCTTTTATAATTAGTAAATTGCAGTCTATCTTGTAGTCAGGAACGAAAGAGGAATACAGAATGAGTATACTGGATTTAATATTATTGGCTGCCGGCTTATCGATGGATGCCTTTGCCGTATCTATCTGCAAAGGCTTATCCCTTCGCAATGTCAAATGGCATCATATGATGATCGTCGGTTTGTGGTTTGGTATTTTTCAGGCCTTAATGCCGTCCATCGGCTATGTTTTAGGCAGCTTGTTTATCGACTTAATCGACGCTTATGACCATTGGATTACTTTCATTCTCTTGAGCGCCATTGGTCTCAATATGATAAAAGAGTCGCGGGAGGCCAGCGGCAGCTGTAGTCCTTCCCTCAAGCCATATACGATGCTGATGCTGGCCATTGCGACCAGTATCGATGCCTTAGCCGTCGGCGTCACCTTCGCCTTCATGAACATACAATTGATCCCTTCCGTTACGATCATTGGGGTCACAACCTTTCTGTTCTCCGCCGTCGGCATAAAGGCCGGAGGTCTGTTTGGGAATCATTATAAGAGTAAGGCCGAGCTCGTCGGCGGGATCGTCCTCATTCTCATCGGGGTGAAGATTCTTCTCCAGGGACTGGGAATCATATAATGAAGGGTAATTTTTCGTATCGCTCCTAAAAAGACGCAGCAAACCTTATCGTTGCTGCGTCTTTTTCTCGTCCTTATTGTTAACCAAATCAATAAATAATAGATTGACAATAATAGTGTAACCTCGTATAATCATAACTATCGTGAACCAAATCACAAAATATTTTGGTTTACAATTATATAAAAAGGAGTGGTTTCATGTCTTCATCTGCCTTGTCTGCCCGCCGCTATACGACGCGGGACTTGGTTCTATTCGCATTGTTTACGGCATTAATCGCCATCGGAGCCTTCATCCGCATCCCGGTCCCCTTCTGTCCCTTTACATTGCAATTATTGTTCACTACCCTGGCCGGATCCATCTTAGGCGGCCGTCGCGGTGCCGCTTCCGTCGGAGTCTATGTCCTCTTAGGATTAGTCGGTTTGCCGGTCTTTACCTCTGGCGGCGGTCCATCCTATATTTTCCAGCCTACCTTCGGCTATCTCCTGGGATTCATCGGCGGCGCCGGCTTAACCGGTTATTTAGCTCACCAAAGTTCCCAACCGACATTAAAAGACCTGCTCATGGCCAATTTCGCCGGCCTGATCGTCATTTACACTGCCGGCATGGCCTACTTGACGATGATCAATAATCTCTATTTAGGCACGCCGATCAGTCTGTGGACCTTATTCATTTACTGTTTCTTATTGCCCATCCCCGGCGACATCTTTTTATGTATTGTCGCGGCCTTTCTGACCCGTCAAATACAGCGGAGCCTGCCGCGTTAGAAAGGAGTTCATTCACATGAGTAAAGGATTATTTATAACCGGGACCGGTACCGACATCGGCAAGACCTACGTAACGGCCCTCTTAGTCAAGACCCTGCGCCAACAAGGTCACGATGTCGGCTACTACAAGGCCGCTATCAGCGGAGCCCCGACTGTCGCCGACAGTGATGCTGGTTTCGTTAACAAGACCGCAGCCATAGGAGAAGATCCGGAACTACTCTTATCGTATCTCTACAGCCATGCCGTATCGCCGCATCTAGCCGCCCGCTGGGAAAAACGACCGATTGAAAAAGAAGTCGTCCTCCGTGACTGGCAAAAGGTAACGGCCCGTTACCCCTACGTCACTGTCGAAGGAAGTGGCGGCATCATCTGCCCCCTTCGCGACGATGAACAGACATTTTTCCAATTGGAAGACGTCATTCACTGGCTCCATCTGCCGTCCCTCATCGTCTGCCCAGCCGGCCTCGGCACGATTAACGGCGCCGTATTGACGGCCTTTTATATGAAAGAAAAGCAGCTCCCCGTTCAGGGCTTTATCGTCAACCACTATACAGGAAGCCTAATGGAAAAGGACAATCTCCGCATGATTGAAAAGTTAAGCCACAAACCGATCTTGGCCGTCGTCGCCGATAATGATGAAATCATTGACGCCGATACCAACCAATTGATTCAGTTATACCAGTGAGGAGGACATTTACATGAATTTACTCGAAGCCGATTTAAAATATATCTGGCACCCGGCTCAACAAATGAAAGATGCCGAAGTCTTCCCGCCAGTCGTCATCGATCACGGCAAGGGTTGTTATCTCTACGATACGAACGGCAAAGAATATATCGATATCATCAGTTCCTGGTGGTGCAATCTCCTAGGCCACTGTAATGAAGAAATAAACGAAGCCATCAAGGATCAACTTGATAAATTGGAGCACGTCATCTTTGCCAACTTTTCCCATCGCCCGGCCATCGAACTGTGTCAAACGCTGCAGCCCTTACTGCCAAAAGGCCTGACCCATTTCAATTTCACCGACAACGGCTCTTCGTCCGTCGAATGCGCCTTGAAAATGGCTTTCCAATACCAGTATCAGAAAGGGCACCCGAAACGGCAGCGCTTCATGTGCCTGTCCGAATCGTATCACGGCGAAACGATCGGCGCCTTGTCCGTCGGCAGCATGGACCTCTATGCTCAGATGTATAAACCGATGATGATGCACAACATCCACTTCGACGGTCTCGACTGCTACCGCTGTCCTTATGGCCGAACCCGTGAAAACTGTGACTGCGAATGCTTCATCGGTGCCGAAAAGGCCTTTGCCGCCTATGGCAAGGAAACGGCCGCCCTCATCGTCGAACCGATTCTCCAGGGTGCTGCCGGTATGCGGATCTATCCGCCGGAATATTTACGGCGCCTGCGTAAACTCTGTGACCAGTACGGCGTCCTCCTCATCGACGATGAAGTCGCCGCCGGCTTCGGCCGGACCGGAAAGATGTTTGCCATCGAGCACGCCGGCATCAGCCCGGACATCCTCTGCACCTCAAAAGGCCTCACCGGAGGTTATCTCCCCATGTCACTGACGATTACGACCGACGCCGTTTACCAGGCTTTTTATGGTGATTTCAACACCCATAAGGCCTTCGTTCACAGTCACACCTATGCCGGCAATCCCTTGGCCTGTCGGGCAGCCCTCGCCGTACTTTACATCATGAAGCGTGATGACATATTAAAAAAAGCTGCCGAGAAAAGCATCTACCTTCATGAAAAGCTAGATGCTGCTCTCGGCAGCCATCACAACGTCGGCGAAATTCGCCACATTGGCTTGATCAACGCGATTGAATTAGTTGAGGACAAAGAAAGTAAACGTCCTTTCAATGCAGAAAAACGAATCGGCTGGCACATTTTCCGTAAAGCCATGGATCTGGGATTGGTACTGCGCCCCATTGGCGACATCCTGTACTTCAATCCCCCTCTGACCATTGAAAAAGAAACCATGGACGAAGCCGTCCGTCGCTGTGCAGAGGCCGTCCACGCCGTACTGGGCGACGATTAAGCCGTCAGTGCTGCGTCTAAAGCGGCCTTTACGTGGGCTTTAATTTCATCGTAAGACTGACCGGGCTGCGCTTCATAGAGTTTTTCCGTGCCGATGAACATGGACGGTACGTAGTAGTAGGAATGGCCTTTTACAGCTTCCGGATTTTCCGTTTCTTCATACCAGTCAACGGTAACCTTACGGTATTCCGGATTTTCCTCAATCAGTTCGGCAAGGGCTTCTTTGGCACCTTTGCAGTACGGGCAGCTATGTAAGTAAAAAGCAGTAATATTTTTCAAGATAATCCGCTCCTTTCAGGGAAACAATCAATGGGCATGAGAATGATGAGATCCGTCATGGTGGTCATGGTGACCGCCTTCGTGGCCGTGGTGGCCGCAGGATGGATTGGGGTCGAATTCCAAGGTTCCTGCCAAAAGAGCCTTTACGGCCTCATCGGCACTTCCGGAGACACCGCCATACAGCTGAATGGAGGCCTTGGCCAAAGCTTGTCTGGCACCGTCTCCGATACCGCCGGCAATGACCGTATGGACGCCGAGAGACGTTAAAAAGGATGCCAAGGCACCGTGTCCCTGTCCCTCTGTATCGACGATATGAGCCTCGACAATACGGCCGTCTTCAACCTCATACAGTTTAAATTGCGATGAATGACCGAAATGCTGGTAAACATCACCATTTTCATAGGTAACAGCTATCCTCATAATATCAGATTCTCCTTAAATGCGCTATAACTTAACAAAGTTTTTATATTTTCATTTTCAACATATGTCATCAATCTTTTTCTAAGTATATGACATATGTCAGTATTTGTCAACAAAAACAAAAGGCTGTGAAGAAGGGATTCTCCCTTTCTTCACAGCCTTTTTACGTCAGCCGCGGGAAATGACGACGGTCGGAGTTTTATTGCCTTTTACAGAATACATATTATAGACGTAGTCCGGTGTTAAACTGCCATTCAAATGGAATAAGGAATAGGCGTCGGCCGCGTTTACATAGACGACGTCACTCTTTACATAACCGGGCGCAATCCCGTAGGGACTGGTCAAAATCCCCTGCTGAGGATTCCAGCGTAAATCCAGGTCGAGGGCGGTCGCAACGGCAACCGACGGTAAATAGATTTGCTCATCTTTACCAAGCGCTCGTTTCGCCAGTTTCGTTCCATTGACGACCAAGTCATAAGCTTTGGCAACGTAGGTCACATTGCCGTCAGAACGATTGATTTTATCTGAAATTTCTTTGAACTCGGCAAAGTCTTCTACGCCATAGCCGGCCAGGGCTTTCTTTACTTGGGCCACGCTGAGTGCCTGCCAACCATAGCCATCGGGATAGACATAGTACGATACGGCATGATCCGGACTGACATCGATGACCAGGCGATCATAATATACCGTGACCGGCGTTCCAATCGATACGTATTGATACAGATCCTCTACATCGGGCTCCTTCATGCGGATGCAGCCATTGGAAACGTAGCCGCCGATAGAACCGGGATTATTCGTCCCGTGGATGCCGTAATTACCATGAAACCCGATCCATCGATAGCCGATGGGGTTGTCCGGACCGGAGGCAATTTGGATACTCGTATCGTCCGGGTCGATCCAGGTCGGGTTCACTTCTTTATTTTGTACCTTATAAAAACCCGTCGGAGTCGGGGTCGACGTCCGGCCTACGCCGACGGGATACATTTTGATTTTGGTATCGCCTTCATAAAGGGTCAGGATGCGGCTGGCTATATTGACGCCGATCTTTTTCTCCGTCGATTTTTTCACAGCCTGTTCGGGCTTCGGTTGGGCTTCGGAAACAGTCTGGGTTGCCGCCTGCGGGGCAGACGTATCGTTGCTCTGCGGTGCAGCTGCCGGTTTTATTTCAACCTTAACCGCAAAAGGAGGCGGTGCCGTCTTAAGTTCCTCTGCATGTACCCAAGCCGCGCCTGTACTCAATGCCATGGCACAGGTCAAGGCCACCATTTTCTTCAGCAAAAAAATCCCTCACTTTCAGGTAAAACTAATTTACTTTCATTTACAGTTGTTTAATTACCATCGATTTCATCGTCCTTGCCGAATCCATTCAGGATCAGGTTGAGCAGGACGGCCGTAATGCTTCCCAAGGTAATCCCGCTGTGGAGAACGATATTGGCCCACGACGGGAAGCTGTGGAAGAAATTCGGCGCCGTCAGGGTAATCATGCTGACGCCGATGCTGACGGCAACGATCATCAGGTTATACGTGCCGTCAAATTCGACCTTACTCAAGGCCCGGATACCGCTAGCGATGACCATGCCAAACATGGCAACGCCGGCGCCGCCTAAGACGGCATTCGGGATGGAAGCTACGACGGCAGCCATCTTCGGGAAGAGTCCCAGCGCAATGAGGATGATACCAGAAGCAGCGACGACGAAGCGGCTCTTGACCCGGGTAACGGCAATCAAACCGACGTTTTGAGCAAAGGCCGTGTAGGGGAAGCTGTTTAAGATACCACCGATAACCGTCGATAAGCCGTCAGCCCGCAGGCAGCGGGACAGGCGGTCGCGTCCGATGGGCGTACCTACGATCGAACCGATAGCGATACAGTCGCCCGTCGTCTCTACCATGGTGACGATCATGACGACCATCATCGATAAGATGGAGCCGATGTCAAAGGTCGGAAGGCCAAAGGAAAAGGGCGTAACCAGGCCGAACCAGGAAGCGTTTCCCACTTCCGAAAAATCGGTCTGCCCTAAAGCCATGGCGATGATCGTGCCGCCAATGAGGCCTAACAAGACCGAGACATTGCTCAAAAAGCCTTTGCCGCCGCGATAAATGGCGATGATAATAACTAAAGTAATGAAAGCGAGGAATAAATTCATCGGCGAAGCAAAATCAGGGGCCTTGGGATTTCCGCCGCCCATCCAGTTTACCGCTACGGGCAGGAGGGTAATCCCGATAATCGTAATAATCGTCCCGGTAACGACCGGCGGGAAAAATCGAATGAAACGACTAAAGAACGGAGCAATCAAGAACGTAAACAAACCGGCTATGATGATCGCGCCATAAATAGCTGTGATGCCGTGTTCAGCCCCGATGAGGATCATCGGAGTTACCGAGGCAAAAGTAACGCCCTGGATCATAGGAATCTTGGCCCCGACTTTCCAAAAGCCCAGGGTCTGGATTAAGGTCGCAATGCCGCAGGAAAAAAGATCGGCATTGATAAGATGGACCAGCTCCATAGGCGATAAATGCAGGGCCTGGGCCACAATGATAGGCACAGCAACGGCCCCGGCGTACATCGCCAGGACATGCTGCAGCCCATAAGCAAATAGCTGCCCCGTCGGCAGCATTTCATCGACGGGATGAATTTGTCCGCTTCGGTTTTCGTTCATTTCTTAAGGGTCACCTCATGTTCAAAAAAAATCAGCACCATCGCGAACCGATCTTCCGTGGTCGTATTGGCAGTATGGTTATGAAAATAATAGCAATGACTTTATTATACCATCGCCGAAAAAAAAACAAAGCACGTCATTATATTTTACCTATTCTTTACACATTCTTTTCAGAATACTGATGTAACCTTTATATAATGTTTTTCATGTCTGTATAGGAGGAATAACTATGTTCAGTATCAGCAACAAACACGAAGAATTCTTCGATTATCTCGTAGCAAACGCCCAAAATTTCCATCGCGGTGCTGTCATTGCCAACGAAGTTATGCAAGACGTTTCCACGATTTCCCTTCATTTAAAAGAAATCGTAAAATTAGAACATGAGTCATCAAAAACCAACCAAGATATCATCTTCAAGTTATCCCGCGTTTTCATTACGCCCATCGACCGCGAAGATTTCTATAAATTAACCTGTCAGCTCGAAAACAGCATCGACTCCCTGCAGGGCGCTTTAATGCGTACCAGCATGTACCACGTTACCTCCGCTCCGGAAGCCGCCGTGGCCATGACCGAACAGCTCGTCCTCATGGGGGAAGAAATGAATAATATTTTTGAGCTCTTAAAGGACATTGACCGCAACCAAGCCAACCTCATGCGGCATGCCGAACGCTTAAACCGCCTGGAATCAGAAATCGACCATCTTTACCGCCAGGAAATTTCCCGCTTATTCAGCGGCGAAGAAAAGGACCTGCTCAATGTCATCCGCTGGAAAGACATCCTGGGGACGCTGGAAGAAGCATCAGACAACGTCGAAACCCTGGCAAATACTGTTAAAGAGGTGACCATGAAGTATGCTTGATACGTCGCTCATCATCATGGTCGTCATCTTGGCCCTCGTATTTGACTTTATCAACGGGTTCCACGATACGGCCAATGCCATTGCTACCTGCGTATCGACACGCGCCATCCGGCCCGGCGTCGCCATCGTCGGCACGGCCATCTTAAACTTCCTCGGCGCCATGATTTCCACCGGTGTCGCTAAGACTATCGGCGGCGACATCGTCGTTTCACCGACCTTGATCAATGAAATGATCATCATTGCCGGCCTCGTAGGCGCCATCGTCTGGAACCTCCTGACCTGGTGGGTCGGCATGCCGTCCAGCTCATCTCACGCTCTCATCGGCGGAATGATCGGTGCCATCCTCGTGTCTGCCGGCGCAGCAGCCCTCAACGGCTGGGGGATCATAAAAATCGTCTTGTCCCTCATCATCTCTCCGATTTCAGCTATCATTACAGGTTTCATCATCATGAAGATCATCTTCATGGTCTGCCATTCTTTTAAACCGGCCAAAGTAAACTTAGTTGCCAACCGGCTGCAAGTCGTATCCGCAGCCCTGATGGCCTTTTCTCACGGTTCCAATGACGCCCAGAAATCGATGGGTATCATCACCCTGGCCCTGGTTTCCGGCGGTTTCATCACCAGCCTGGAAGTACCGGACTTGGTAAAATTCCTCTGCGCCCTGGCCATGGCTTTGGGAACGAGTGTCGGCGGTTGGAAAATCATCCGCACCGTCGGCGGCAAAATCTTTAAAATGCACCCCGTTCACGGCTTTGCAGCTGATTTAAACTCGGCCGTCGTCATCTTTTCGGCAACCTTGCTGCACCTACCCGTATCGACGACACACGTCGTTTCCGGCTCCATCATGGGTGTCGGTTCGGCCCAGCGCGTCAAAGCCGTTCACTGGAGCGTTGCCCGTCAGATGGTCACGGCCTGGGTCATGACCATCCCCTGCACGGCTATCATGGGTGCCTTATCATACTTTATCCTGCAGCACCTGTTCTTCTAAACACGCTTATCGTCTTTATTTTATAACTTGAATCCGGTCTTTTACGTCCCGTTCGATTTTTTCCCGATGCGGGGCGGCATAAAGGCCGGGCATCCCACCCGTATGAAGTAAGATGACCTGGCGGCCCAATTTGATTTTCTTTTCTTTAATCATCGACAGGACGCCGGCAAACATCTTCCCCGTATAGCAGGGATCGAGCAAAATGCCTTCATGACGGGCCATGGTGTAAATGGCTTCCCGGATCCTCGGTTCTGGTTCATTGTAGCCTTTACCGATATAGCCGGTTTCGACATGGAAATCACCGTCAAAATTAAATCCGTATTCTTCCTTGGCCTGCGTAAAGTAGGCCTTTAATTTTTCCATATCAAAGGGCATGATGGCAATGCCGATCAGTTTTAAGTCCGATTCGATGGATTTTAAGCCGCAGTATAACCCGAGATAGGTCCCCATACTGCCGACGGGAACATAAACCGTCGCTCCGCTGATCTGCTGCTCCTTGGCCTGGGCATCGAGTTCACGAGCGCAGTCCATATAGCCGAGAAGCCCCGTCGTATCACTGCCGCCCATGGGAATGAAGTAAACTTGTTCACCTTTCTTTACTTCGTCTGCGATAACCTTCTTGGCCGCTTCTTCCAATTGAACATCCTTGTCGCGGCCATCGTCACGCTTCAAGACGACGCGAGCGCCAAAGATACCGTCCAGGAACAAGTTGCCGCTCAATTCAGCCTCCGGTTCTCCGACAGTGACAATGATGCAGTTCAGTCCGAACTTGGCCGCAATGGCCGCCGTCAGTCGTCCGTGATTGGTCTGAGGAGCGCCGACGGTGACGATGGTCGTCGCCTGCGCATTCAGAGCTTCGATCATCAAATATTCTAATTTGCGCAGCTTGTTGCCACCGCCGCCAAAGGGCGTTAAATCATCGCGTTTGATGTATATTTCTCGGAATAACTCCTGCGACAATCCAGATAAATACTGGAGAGGCGTCGGGGCTGTGTCTAATAGGGAAAGTTTTGGTTTTATCGGTTTCATTGGGGAATGTACCTCCTTTTGTTTTCTCCATCCTATCATATTTTAGAGGAGAAGAAAAGAAGACCGATTTACCAGGCGGCCACGGTACCATCGGCCCGAGGCTCCGTTCCGCCCATGAGAATGCCGGCCTCACTGCGCCAAATGATCTGCCCTCGGCCATAGGTCTGGATATCGCCTTTGACGACGACATCATGGCCTCGCAACCGCAGGCCGTACACGATGTCTTGAGGCATTTCCGGCTCGACTTCAATGATCTTACCGCCCATCCACTGCCAGCGCGGCGCATCGAGGGCAGCCTGAGGGTTGAGATGGTAGTCGATGGTATTCAAAAGGACTTGCAGTTGTCCCTGGGGCTGCATGAAGGCCCCCATGACGCCGAACGGTCCGACGGCCTTCCCATCTTTCGTCAAAAAGCCGGGAATGATGGTGTGATACGACTTTTTTCTCGGGCCCAGACAGTTATCGCTGGCCTTATCCATCGAAAAATTATGACCTCTGTCGTTAAGAGCGATGCCCCGTCCCGGAATGACGATGCCCGAGCCGAAACCGTTATAATTACTTTGAATGAAGGACACCATGTTTCCGTCACCGTCAGCCGTGCACAAGTAAACGGTACCGCCGGAGTTTACATCGATGGGTTCTGGCATCCGTGCCTGATCTCGAATGGCCCTTCGACGCCCTTCGGCATAGGATTCGGACAGCCAATCAGAAACAGACGTCTTCATGAATCGCGGATCGGCAATGTACTTTTTCCCGTCGACAAAGGCCAACTTCATGGCTTCAATCTGGCGATGAATCGATTCGACATCGTCCCGTTGTTTATCAAACGTAAAGCCCTTTACAATATTGAGCGCCATGAGGACGACTAAGCCGTGCCCGTTGGGTGGGATCTCCCAGACATCATAGCCGCGGTAAGCGGTGTGTATCGGATCGACCCATTGCGGGCGGTACTCCGATAAGTCCCCAGCACGAAGGAGGCCGCCAGTTTTCACGGACCAGTCAATGATAGCCTCAGCCAGTTCGCCTTCATAGAGAGACTGGCAATGACTGTCGCGCAGGAGCTCCAAAGAATTGGCAAGATCCGGTAAGGTCAGGATATCTCCCGCCATAGGAGCCTGGCCATGGGGAAAGAAAGTATCGAACAAGGGCTGGAAAAGAGGGTTATCCCGATATGCCTGAAAAACGTCGGCACTATAAGCCAACATGGCCGCCAAGTTAGGCATGACGACATAGCCCTCCCGGGCGTAGGAAATAGCCGGCTCAAACAACTCATTAAACGGAAGTTTACCAAAGCGGCGGTGCACTTCAGCCCAGGTGGCTGGAGCTCCGGGCACCATGACCGGATACCAACCGCGCAGCGGCATTTCTTTATACCCTTCGGATACCAACCGTTCCCGCGTCAAAGCAGCCGGAGACCAGCCACTGCCATTGATGCCATGAAGTTTCCCATCCATCCAAATGAGAGCAAAGGCATCACTTCCCAAACCATTACTAGTCGGTTCAAGAACAGTCAGACAAATGGCGGTAGCCAATGCCGCATCGACAGCATTTCCGCCATGTTTCAACATATCGAGACCGGCCTGGGCGGCCAGATGTTGGGACGTACATACCATGCCCCGCCTACTGTAAACGACTTCTCGGCGAGAGGCATAAGGGTAAACACTACCATCAATATTCATAGAACCTTGCTCCTTTTCTGAAAAATACTAAGTCGAAACTCGTCTAAAGAAAGAGTTCGACAAAATTCAGACAAATCCTTGTAGACACCTTCACGAACGGCTTTTTTCTCGTTATAATAGTAATTGCATCATCCATTTTGAGATGAATTTACAAGGTAAGGAGTAGAAGCAAGTTGAAACGGTGTATGTTAATCATCAACCCTACGGCAGGGCGTGAGAGAGCAAAATACCACAAAGAAAATTTAAGACGCCAGTTGGAGAACATGTTCGACGACGTGGAATTACGAGAAACAGAGAAGGCCGGCGACGCCACCCTATGGGCTAAAGAAGCAGCCCTCATCGGATTCGACGCCGTCTTTTCCATGGGCGGCGACGGGACCCTCAACGAAACGATAAATGGACTGGCCCAGGCCAATAAACCCATCGACTTCGGATTCATTCCACTGGGAACCATCAACGACCTGGCCCGGGCTTTAAACATCCCCTTGCACCCGGAAGTAGCCATCGATATGCTGCCCCGCTGCAAGACCGTCAAAGTCGACATTGCCAAGGCCAATGACCGCTACTTCATCAATACCATTGCCACGGGCATCATGCCTGAAGCCGTCGGCCACGTATCCATTGAGCAGAAGACGCGCCTCGGCCCTTTGGCATATTTTTTGACTGGCATCAAGGCCATGCAGGCCCATGAAACGTCTTTATTTAAAATCACGACGCCGGAAGGGTCCTCCATCTACCGGTCGCCCCTCATCGTCGCCATGCTGACCAACTCCGTCGGCAGTTTCCGCAATCTGGCCCCTCAGGCGCGAGTCGACGACGGAAAAATCTGGTTGGGCATCTTTAAAGATTTCAACTACTTAGACTTGCTCAAAGTCATTCCGGAGTTTTTATCCGGCCAACCGTTGACTTCAGAATTGATGACCTTAAAAGCATTGGAGGAAGTCCGCATTGAACTCGTCGGGGATCATCCCCTTTCGACCAATATGGACGGCGATTCGGGCCCTGCTTTCCCCCTCGATATCAAGGTTCTTCCGTCCTTCTTATCGGTCTATGTTCCGGAGTAAACAAGTATAAAAGGAGTTTACATGTTTTTAAAAGGCAATTTTCTTTATACCCCATCGCAAACAGAATTCATCATCCTTGAAAAGCAGTATATTCAAATCGAAGACGGCAAGGTCCTGGGATTTTTCCAAGATCTGCCGGCGAATACAGCCTCTTCTGACGTCGTCGATTACGGAGACGACATCATCATCCCAGCCTTCACCGACCTCCATATCCATGCGCCGCAATACATCAACCGCGGCCTTGGCTTCGATGAAGAGCTCCTGCCCTGGTTAGAAAACTACACCTTCCCGACGGAAGGGCGCTTTTCCGATACGGACTTTGCCACCCGCGTTTACCGGGTCTTCCTGTCGCGTTTAAAAGCCGAAGGCACCCTGTGTTTTTCGGCCTTCGCCACCATTCATAAAGATGCCACTTGGCAGCTCATGAAAATCGCTGAAGACATGGGCTTAAAAGGCTACGTCGGCAAAGTAAACATGGATCGAAACAGCCCGGACTATCTCTTAGAAGATACGGAACGGTCTCTGGCCGATACGGAAGAACTCGTCCTCCGCAGCCGCGAAGAATTGGATCGAATTCGCTTCATCGCGACGCCGCGCTTCGTCCCATCGACGACAGAAAAACTGATGACCGGTCTCGGCCGTCTCTGCGAAACATACGACCTTCCCGTCCAATCCCACTTGTCCGAAAACCGTCATGAAGTCGAATGGGTCCGAGAACTACACCCGAACCTTCCGTCGTATACAGCCGTTTACGATGCCTTTGGCCTCCTGCGGCCTCATAAGACCTTGATGGCCCATGCTATCTATCTGTCTGACGAAGAAAAACGTTTACTCAAAGAAAAAGACGTTTACCTGACCCACTGCGCCCAATCCAATGCCAATCTCACCAGCGGCATCATGCCCCTTCGCGAAAATCTAACCAAGGGCTTAACCTGTACCATCGCCAGTGACGTCGCCGCCGGCCATACGCCGGCCATGAACAAGCAAATCGCCTTGACCATCGAAATATCGAAGCTTTACTCCCTGAATCATCCGACAGAAAAAGCCCTCACCATCGGTGAAGGCTTGTATTTGGCCACCAAAGGCCCCGGACGTTTTTATGGGAACGTCGGCAGTTTCGAAAAGGGCTATGACTTCGACGCCTTAGTCATCCATATGGACGACTCCATTGAAGGGCTGGAACGGACGCCCTCTGAAAAGCTGCAGCAGTTCATATACGACGGCGACGACCGCAACATCATCGCCCGTTATGTAAACGGCAATAAAATTTAAGCGTAAAAAAAAGACTGTCGCTCAGCGACAGTCTTTTATATTATTCAGCCGTGTACGGCAAGAGTGCGATAGCACGTGCGCGTTTGATAGCAACAGTCAGTTTACGCTGATGTTTAGCGCAAACGCCGGAAATACGGCGCGGCAAGATTTTACCGCGTTCTGTTGTGAAACGGCGAAGCTTTGCAGTATCTTTGTAATCGATCAGTTCAGCATGATCAACGCAGAAGCTGCATACTTTTCTTCTCGGTTTTCTCGAGCGATCTCTTCTCATGTATAGTTTCCTCCTTCAAGAATTAGAAGGGGCGTGTCTGACCTTTTAGAATGGGATTTCTTCATCCGTGCTGGAGCCCATGCTGTCGAAGCCGGCGCCGGCAGCAGCCGGTTTCGGCTGCGATACATTGGCAGGCTGTGCCGGAGCAGCAGCTTGCTGATGATCGGATCCCATTGTCTGGGCAACAAAGTCGCAGACAACTTCCGTGCGATACCGTTTCTGACCATCCTGTCCGTCATAAGAACGAACAGAGATCCGGCCCTGAACGAATACACGGCTGCCTTTGGTCAAGTTATTGCCACAGTTTTCCGCCAAATTACCCCAAGCAACACAAGGAATAAAATCAGTTAATTCCCGCGGTTCTGAACTGCCGGTCGGAACATACGACCGCGTGCAGGCAACGGTAAACATAGCGACAGCCCGTCCGGTTTTCGTGAAACGGATTTCCGGGTCTCGAGCCAGATTCCCTAATAATTGTACTGAGTTCATACCTTTGCGCCTCCGGTTATTCGTCGATCTTGACGATCAAGTGTTTCAGAATAGTATCGTGGATCTTGATGACACGGTCGATTTCTTTGATGACTTCAGGTTCGCCTTCAAAGTTAATCAGAACGTAGTAGCCATCAGCCTGTTTCTTAACAGGGTATGCCAGATGGCGTTTCCCCCAACGATCTACCTTTTCGATACTGCAGCCGTTCTTGGTAAGAAGGTTCGATACCAATTCAACGATGGGATCTACTTCTGCTTCTTCGACCGGTCGTGCAATAAACATGACTTCGTACTTGTTCACGAAATCACCTCCTCTTTTGGACATATGACCCTTCCCGCAGAAGGGTTAGGAGCTTGACACAAATCAAGCTTTTTAATTATATCATAAGCCTCGTAGGAATGCAAGAAAAAAGACAGTCTTTCTGCCCTGGAATGCAGGAAAGACTGCCTTCATATGCCTTTATTTATTTAAAGTAGTTTACACCGGATGTGAAGATCGGCTGGAGCTTATTCCCATCGATATTCTTAAAGATATCGTCGGCGCTGAAGCGTTCCGTATGGGCCATCTTCCCGAGGACACGGCCATCGGGGCTGGTAATGCCTTCCACGGCCAGGATCGACTGGTTCGGGTTGTATTCGCTTTCATTCGAAGCCTTGCCGGAGAGGTCGACGTACTGCGTTGCAATCTGACCTTTGGCGGCGAGTTCTCGAATCTGTTCCGGCGTCGCAATAAAGCGGCCTTCGCCGTGAGAAATAGCGACGGTGTGGATGTCGCCGGCTTGGCAGCTGCTGAACCAGGGGCTCATGACCGAAACGACTTTGGTGTCGACCATGCGCGACAGATGACGGCCGATGGAGTTGTAAGTCAAGGTCGGGCTGTCAGCCTTCAACGGCTGAATCTTGCCGTAAGGCAGGAGGCCCAGCTTAATCAGAGCCTGGAACCCGTTGCAGATGCCGAGAGCTAAGCCGTCGCGCTGATACAAGAGGCTTTCGAGGGCTTCGGACAAAACGGGGTTGCGGAACAAGGTTGCAATGAATTTCCCGGAACCTTCCGGTTCGTCGCCGGCACTGAAGCCGCCGGGGAACATGATGATCTGCGCCTTAGCCATGCGTTTGGCCATTTCTTCAATCGATTCTGCCAAGTCCTTCGGCGTATTGTTGCGAAGGACCATGACGTCCGTCGTTGCACCGGCCCGTTCAAAGGCAGCAGCCGAGTCGTATTCGCAGTTCGTCCCCGGGCAAACAGGGATGAAGACGCGAGGAGCGCCAAAGCTTTCGCTACGGCGAGGACCATAGGTCGTAAACAAGGGCAGTTCGGCGTCGCCTTCTCCATCCTTATCTTTAATCGGGAAAATCTGATTCAGCGGTTTTTCCCAAGCATCCTGAAGGTCACTCAAAGCGATTTTTACGCCAGCAACGGAGATATTGGCCGCGTCGGCCGTCTTACCGACCAGGCTGACCTGATCGCGTTTAACCCATGCGGCAGCCGTTTCGCTGTCCGTTTCCACCAAGAGGGCGCCGTAACGGAGGTTAAACAGTTCCTGTACGGCAAAGTCTGCATCGATGTCAAAGCCGATACCGTTACCAAAGGCCATCTGAGCAACCGCAGCAGCGATACCGCCTTGGCCGACGGCATGCATGGCTTTGACCTTACCGTCGACGACAGCCTGATGGAGGAAATCGCAGTGTTGCTTAAAGGTATCGAAGTCCGGCATCCCTTCGCCGTCACGAGGCAGGTCGAAGAGGAGGACGGCATCGCCAGCCGTCTTAAATTCCGGCGAAACGATATGATCCGTGTGTTCCGGAGCAATGGCAAAGGAAACGAGGGTCGGCGGAACGGTAAGGTTTTCAAAGGTACCGCTCATGCTGTCTTTCCCGCCGATGGCAGCCACTTCCATGACCTGCTGGGCGACGAAGGCACCGAGGAGGGCACTGACTGGCTGGCCCCAGGCCGTTTCATTCTGGCCCAGGCTCTGGAAGAATTCCTGCATCGTAAGGTACACTTTTTTACGGTCACCGCCGAGGGCCACCAGTTTAGCAATGGACTGGATGACGGCATAGAGGGCACCGTGGAAGGGGCTCCAAATAGCCAGGTCCGGATCGTAGCCGTGAGTGAAAATGCTGGCCGTCGTCGTATTGCCGTGTTCTACGGGAATCTTCGCGACCATCCCTTCGACCGGAGTCTTCTGATATTTGCCACCAAAGGGCATGAGAACCGTGCGGGCCCCGATGGTGCTGTCGAAGCGTTCCGCAAGGCCTTGTTCCGAAGCGATGTTTAAGGTCCCCATCGTATCGAGCCAGGTCTTGGCAACGTCATTTACGGCCGCAGCCTTGAAGAAATCGGTATCTTCCGGTGCCGTGACCAGAGCCTTGCGACGCTGGGTGACGCCGTTCGCATCGAGGAAGGCTCGGGTGATATTGACGACGTTCTGGTCGCGCCAATGCATGACCAGTCGTTTGGTATCCGTAGCCACGGCAACGATCGTCGCTTCCAAATTTTCTTCGGCGGCGTAGTTCATGAATTTATCGACATTTTCCGGGGCAACGACGACAGCCATTCGTTCCTGAGATTCAGAAATGGCCAATTCCGTTCCGTCGAGGCCTTCGTATTTCTTAGGGACTTTGTCGAGGTTGATGTCGAGGCCGTCTGTCAATTCGCCGATAGCGACCGAGACGCCGCCGGCACCAAAGTCGTTGCAGCGCTTGATGAGGGTCGTAACTTCCTGACGGCGGAACATGCGCTGGATTTTTCGTTCCGTCAGGGCATTCCCCTTCTGGACTTCAGCCCCGCAGGTTTCCAGCGATTCAACGGTATGTTTCTTCGAAGAGCCCGTAGCACCGCCGCAGCCGTCGCGGCCGGTCTTGCCGCCGAGGAGGATGATGATATCGCCGGGAAGGGGTTCTTCACGAACGACATTCTGCCGCGGAGCAGCCCCGAGGACGGCACCGATTTCCATTCGCTTGGCGACGAATCCGGGATTATAGTATTCCTTGACTTCACCCGTTGCAAGGCCGATCTGGTTGCCATAGGAGCTGTAGCCTTTGGCTGCACCGGTCGTAAGCTTGCGCTGAGGCAGTTTACCAACGAGCGTATCTTGAACGACCTGACGCGGGTCGCCGGCACCGGTTACGCGCATGGCCTGGTATACATAAGAGCGGCCGCTCAAGGGGTCGCGAATACAACCGCCCAGGCAGGTAGCAGCGCCGCCGAACGGTTCGATTTCAGTCGGGTGGTTATGAGTTTCGTTTTTAAATAAGAGCAGCCATTCTTCTTCTACGCCATCGACATCGACGGGGATGATGATCGTGCAGGCATTGATTTCTTCCGATTCGTCGAGGTTGTCGAGTTTACCGGCAGCTTTCAATTCCTTGACGGCAATGGTTGCCATATCCATGAGGGTTTGAGGTTTCTTGCGGTTCAGGTTTTTCCGCGTCGTCTTATACGATTCATAAGCTCGCTGTATGGGAGCCGTAAAGGTTCCTTTTTCAAAAGAGACATCGGTCAGTTCAGTCATAAAGGTCGTGTGACGGCAGTGGTCCGACCAGTATGTATCGATGACCCGGATTTCGGTAATCGTCGGATTCCGTTTTTCTTCATCGCGGAAGTAAGTCTGAACGAATTTCAAATCATCGAAGCTCATAGCCAGGCCCATTTGCGACGAGAGGTCGGTCAAAGCCGCATCATCCATGGAAATAAAACCTTCTACCGTCGGGACGTCGGCCGGTTTTTCCCAAGCCAGTTCCAACGACGTGGCCGGTTCCAAAGAAGCTTCGCGGGCTTCCACCGGGTTGATGCAGTAATTCTTGATGGCCGTAATATCTGTACCCGACAAGTCACCGGACAGGACGATGACCTGAGCCGTCCGGACCAGGCTGTCATTTTTCATGGTCAGCATCTGCAGGCACTGCACGGCCGAATCGGCACGCTGGTCATATTGACCGGGCAGGTATTCGACGGCCAGCACCGTGTCCCCTTCACGGGTTGGCAATGTATCGTAAACGGCATCGACAGGCGGTTCCGAGAAAATCATATTTTTAGCCGCTTCAAAAGCCGCATCGTCGAGACCGGATACGTCGTAGCGGTGGAAAATGTGAATATCAGTTAACCCTTTTATCAACAGGTTTTCCTGTAAATCAGTGAGTAATCGCTTTGCCTCATCAGCAAAAATACCTTTCTTGGCAACATACAAACGTCGAATAGACTGCATGTCATAACCTCCCTCAAAGATAGATACTTATCAATAGACAACCTTAGTATACCCGTTTTAAAACCATAAGTAAACTTAGAATTTTGTTGACTTGTCTAGGGAATCGTATTAGACTAGTACTATTATAGTAGACAAGGTTGACCATTTCTCATCACCAGGGAGGACTCGGAAGTAATGGAAGAATTGAAACAGCGAATTTTACAAGACGGTCTGGTTATCGATAATCGCATCTTAAAGATCGACAGCTTTTTAAATCAGCAAATCGACACGGCGCTCATCACCCATGTCGGTCAGGAATTTGCCCGCCGTTTCAAGGACGTTCACATCGACCGCATCATCACCATTGAATCGTCAGGAATCGCCGTCGCTTATGCGGCATCCCTGGCCCTGAACAATTGCCCCGTCGTCTTTGCCCGCAAAAAAAAATCACTGCTCACCAAGGGTGAACAGTATACGGCCAAGATTTACTCTTATACGAAAGAAGAAGAGTACACGGCAACGATCTGCAAAGACTATCTCCACGCCGGGGAATCTGTTGTCATCATCGACGACTTTCTGGCCAGCGGTGCCGCCGCTGTCGGCCTTACGCAGATTGCCGCTCAGGCTGGCTGTACCGTTGAAGGCATCGGCATCGTCGTTGAAAAGACATTCCAGACCGGACGGGAAACCCTTGAAAAAGCCGGGTTCCGCGTCGAATCCTTAGCCAGAATTGCCCGTTTTGAAAACAACAAGCCCATCTTTGTCGAATAAGGAGACTTATCATGCGCGCTCAATTTTTTGACGGCTTCGATTTTGCCACGTTTAAACTCAGCATTGTCGCCATCGAAAAGGTCCATGAATTCTTCAATATCGAAGAATTCGGACTCCACCCCATCATGTATAACGAAGCATGCCTGCGCGGATATACAGCCGTTTTCGGATTTAACGATGAAAAAATGCTGACCCTCCATAAGTTATTGACCAACAACAACGGCATGGAACCCCCGGCCATTGACGGCGTCCTGCCGGAATCTTTTCACTCCCCGGCGGGCGACCTCAAATATGACCTCGAACACGTCATCGACTACAGCGGCTCCATTCTCATCGCCAACGGCTTCATCGACAAATACTTCGTCCCCTTCGGTTTCCAGCTTCCTCACGCCTTCCGCAAGATATACGAACTGACCTTTGATAAAGGCTTGTTCGTAAAAGTGCAGGACCGATCCCAGGAAGCGCAGGAACTTCGCATCGAATACGAAGAACCCTTGCCGCCTAAGAAAAAGATGCAGATGAAATGGGGCAAGTTGACTCGTAAGTCGGAAGAATATGGTTTCGACGACGAGACCATTGCCCAGTATATGGATCTCAGCTACGACACCAAGTATTTATTCGGCCGCTCCTAATGACCGCTCATATGGCTTCCGAAGTCGGGCCGTAGCATTTATAAATTTCACAGGCATCGACACAGCGGTTGCAGCGAAGGCACTTGGTCATATCGACACGAGGCCGTTCAATGCCGTCGGCACAGGTTTCCATGGCTAAGGCATCGTAAGGACAGATACTGATACAGCAGCCGCAGCCTTCACACTCTTTCCGATTGAAATAATCGGGCGATACCAATTCATCAATATGGGTCTTATTCATGGTCCATCCCCCTTCCATATATTCAGTCCTATTATACCAAATTATATTCCATAAAACCGTTGCAAAAACAACAATCCCCCAAAGGCACTCCGCATGACGGACTGTTTCTGGGGGATTTTTCATGCCTTGCTAACCGAACGGAATCGCCGCTGGCCGATAGAGTCACACCATCAACTAAACGAGGAGTAAACAACATTTACGCTAGATCATCTGGGTGCATTTTTCCGGCGTAAATACCATGACCCGGTTGGCAAAATCGCATTTATCGTGCATTTCTTCAAAGAGCGGACCCGAGGCCTGGAATTCAGCCGTGCCGATGAGGAGAAAGCCGGCTCCCATGCCTTTATAGCCCATAACGTCCGAGCTGCCCAGGGTAATTTCGACATAGGGATTTTCAGCGATATTGCGTTCCGTCTTGCGGAAACCGTAGCAGGGGATGAGCAGCTTTTCATCATCCGTTACGATGACGTATTTATTCCACGTATTTACGACATGAGCCTTGGCATCTTTCGAAGCCGTAGCAACGGCGACAATTCCATCGTGTTTCAAGCAATCATAAAATTTTTCTACGAACATAGCGGTAATCTCCTTTTTATTCAAACCAGTCTTGCAAGCTCTCTTGCATGTCTGTATACTAACAGAAAAAAGGATCCTCAAAAAGATTCAATTCACGTGTATTTTATGGATCCAATTTTTTTCTAAGGAGGTCATGATGTTACTGATCGATAAAGAGAGTTCCAAAAACCTTTATACGCAGCTGTATGAAGGCTTGAAGCAGCAAATCCTGTCCGGTGAACTCCCGACTGGCTTCATCCTGCCGGCGACGCGAAAAATGGCCCAGGAATACGAATTGTCCCGCAACACGGTCATCACGGCCTACCGACAACTAGAAGTCGAAGGCTACATCTACAGTACCCAAGGTTCCGGCTTCTACGTCGAATCCCTGCCGCCTCAGCCCTGCGAGCAGCAAGAGAACGAAAAAATAGAGCCGGCAAAAAAAGAAAGGGCCCCGCACTATGACTTCCGCTATGGCGGCATTGACCGCAATATCTATCGCAACCGGGCCTTTCGTCATTCCTTAAACAATGCCTTGGCTGACCGGGAAAACTGCAGCAGCCTGCTCTATGAAGCCCCTGAAGGATTACTCATCTTACGGCAGCAGCTCTGCCAATATCTGAAGCGGTTCCGCGGCGTTCGCTGCCACCCGGAACAAGTCATCATCACCAGCGGCCACCATCACTCCCTGAGTTTGATTGCCCAGTTCCTGCCGCCCCAAGAATACGAATTTGCTATGGAAAACCCCGGGTACCGCGGCACGCGTGATGTCTTTTCCCATCAGGGATACGCCATGCACTACATTCCCATTGGCCCCCAGGGAATCGAACTTTCTCCCTTAAGAAGGCTGCCGCCGTCCCTCATCAGCATTACGCCGTCCCACCAATTCCCCATGGGATCGGTCTTGCCCATTAAAAAGCGCCTGCAATTATTAGAGCTGGCAGCCATGGGCGGTCACTATATCCTCGAAGACGATTATGACAGTGAACTTCGCTATGAAGAACAGCCCATCCCGTCACTCCAATCCATCGATACCGCCGGCCGTACCTTTTATCTGGGCACCTTTTCTAAAACGACGGCTCCCGATATCCGCCTGGCATATATCGTCGTACCGCCAAATCTTTCTTTCCATTTCTCGGAAACCTATCCCTTCTACACCTCCCCCGTGTCATCACTGCTGCAGCTTACCCTGGCCGATTTTATGGAACGGGGCGAGTACGAAAAACAAGTAAACGCCCTGCGCAACGATTTCCGCAAAAAGCACGCCTTCATTCGCCAGTATCTGGAAGCTCACTTTCCCCAAACGGTCCGCATCTGCGGCGGAGGCGGCGGCATGCACTTCGTCCTCGAAATCGATACGGCCTGTACGGAAGAGGAAATCATAAACCGCTTCCGCCAAAACGAAGTCGGCGTTTACTCCTTAAAGCCGTACTGGGCCAATCCCGATGACAGCCCGCAGAACCAAGTTCTCATCGGATACGGCGCCATCCCGTTAAATCGCCTGCCTGTCAATGTAGAAGCCTTAGGCGAAACCTTAAACGATCTGGAAAACGCATAAAAACACCCGCCTCACCATTCACGGTAAGGCGGGTGCCTTTATTTTAAGTTTACATCAAATCATTATTTATCGAGCTTGCCTAAGGCTTTGGCTACGATACGAGTCAAGAGAGCCACCGTGTCGAGTTCGACCGATTCGTCGGCGCTGTGGATGTCATGCGTCGTCGGCCCGACGGAAATGATGTCGAGGTCCTGATTCATAGAGAACAGGTACCCCGTTTCAAGACCGCCATGCATGGCTTCGATGCGAGGATCCCGGCCGGCTTCTTCACGATATACGTCGGCAAACAAGGGGACCAGTTTACTCTTGGGATTTTCAGCCCAAGCCGGTTCCGGCGTAGCCAGATCAAGGGTGCAGCCCGTAAGTTCGGCAAAGACCGGCAGCGACAGGACAAATTCACGTAAACGGCCGTCAGACGATGCCCGCGGGAAGTACTGGATAGCGACGGTATCGGCTTCGGTCCGAATGGTACCGATATTGGCCGACAGATCCGGCAGTTTCGGCAAGGTCTGATTCATGGCAAAGACACCGCAGTGAAGGATGTTGAGCAGGTTTACGATAGCTTTGGTATCTTCTGCCGAGAATGTCTTTTCCGGTACGTCGGCGCCTTCGACAATGAACTGAGCCTTCGTTTCCACACTGCCATATACTTCAGCAATCTGAGCCTGTTCTTCCTGGACAGCCTGTTTAATGGCTGCTTCTGCTTTTTCATCAGCCGTTACGATGACAGCCGAGGCCTGAGACGGAATGGCATTGGCCGCAACGCCGCCGTCGATCGATGCCAGGGTATAAGCGACACCGGCCTGTGCAATTCGGCGCAGGGCTAAACTCAAAGCCTTAATGGCGTTGCTCTTACCGCGGTTGATCGTTTCTCCGGAATGGCCGCCGACGAAGTCTTTCGCTTCAATGGTAAACGCCTGTTTACCTGCCGGCTGCTGCCAATGGATGGGGCGATGGAAGTGGGTATGGACGCTGCCGGCCGAACCGACGCCGAGCATACCGATATCTTCGGAGTCGCAGTTGATGATATATTTTACGTCCTGAACGTGTTTCGGATCTAAATTCATCGCACCGGTCATGCCCGTTTCTTCATCGATGGTAAAGATGAGGCGCAGCGGTCCGTGCTGAATATCCTGCTGGATGAGGTACAGCGACAAGGCTACGGCAATGCCGTCATCGGCACCGAGGCTGGTACCGTCAGCGCGGAGGATATTTCCTTCGCGGACTAATTTGATTTCACTCGTCAAGGGGTCGAAGTCGACACCCGGTTTGGCGACGCAGACCATATCCATATGGCCCTGAAGGACCGTCCGCGGCCAAGATTCACAGCCCTTGGTGGCCGGAACATTGGCGACGATATTATAGACATCATCCTGAATGACATCGGTAACGCCCAATTCATGGAGACGGCTTACAATATAATCGCTGACGGCTTTTTCATGGTGAGACGGACGCGGATGCTTGGCCAGGCCTTTAAATTCCGCAATAATCCCTTCAATAATTTCATTATCATGCATAGTATAACGCTCCCTTCAAAGTGGTTTGCTACTTGTATAATCGCTTTTTATTATACCACGGCGGCTCTTTTCAAGCTACAATTCCATCATGTTCATCATCAATTGCAAAAAAGTAATTATGCAAGCTAATTTCCGTTTCCAGTGTACATTTTGATATATGACGAATGCACCAAAAATGAGTATAATATAATTGTTATTGTGATAGTACATTTTTGTACTTATTAATTCTTACTTTGGGAGGTTTTTCTATGAAACCACAATCAAACTTGACTGTGAACTACCCAAGTATGCCGGAATTAACCGCCCGCGGGATGATTCTCGGGGCCTTGATTACCGTTATCTTCACGGCATCCAACGTATACTTGGGCTTAAAAGTCGGTCTGACGTTCTCCTCGTCCATTCCGGCTGCAGTCATCTCCATGGCAATCCTGCGCATGTTCAAAGATTCCAACATCTTGGAAAACAACATGGTACAGACGCAGGCCTCTGCTGCCGGCACCTTATCTGCAATCATCTTCATTCTGCCGGGCTTGCTCATGCTGGGATACTGGCAAGGATTCCCCTTCGGGGAAACGTTACTGCTCTGCGCCTGCGGCGGCTCTCTCGGTGTCTTATTTACGATTCCCCTCCGCCGTGCAATGGTCGTCAACAGCGACCTGCCCTACCCGGAAGGCCGGGCTGCTGCTGAAATCTTAAAGGTCGGCAGTGAAATCCGCCAAGAAGAAGCGGATGGAAAAGCGGGCGCTAAGAAGGAAACGGGCATGAAAGACATCGTCGGCGGTACGGCACTGGCTGGTCTCTTTAGCCTCTGCTCCAACGGCTTCCACGTCCTCTCCTCGGAATTCAGCTACTGGCTCCACTTCGGAAAAGCCATCACCCAGATTCCCCTTGGCTTTTCAACAGCCCTCCTCGGTGCCGGTTACCTCATCGGCATCACCAGCGGTATCGCCATCTTAGTCGGTACCCTCTTGTCCTGGTACGTCTTCGTTCCCTACCTGACCTCGGTCCTGACTCCGGCTGAAGGCCAATCGGCGGCTGCCTTTGCTCAGACCATCTGGGCTCAGAAAGTCCGCTTCATCGGCGCCGGTTGTATCGGTATCGCTGCTGTCTGGACCTTGATCCGCTTGGCTAAACCGGTCGTCGACGGCATTAAAATGTCGATTGACGCCCTTCGCGCCAACGATACGGAAGAAAAGAAAATGCTCCACCATACGGATATCGATATGACGCCGAAATCGGTCGGCCTCGTATTCCTGGCTATCCTGGTCGGACTGTTCATCACCTTCTATTCCTTCGTAAGCAACGCCGGTCTGTCCTTATCGGTCACCCTCATGTTCATCGTCATCGGCATCTTAGTCGCCATCCTCATGGGCTTCTTCGTCGCCGCTGCCTGCGGGTACATGGCCGGTTTGATCGGCACCTCTGCCAGCCCGATCTCCGGGATTGGTATCCTTGGCATCATCATCTCGTCCCTGGTCGTCCTCGGCCTCGGCTCTTCAGCCGGTATCTTTGAAACCCTTCAGGGTACGCAGTTTGCAACGGCACTGGCCATCTTCATTACCAGCGTCATCGTCAGCATCGCTGCTATTTCCAACGATAACCTGCAGGACCTCAAGACCGGTTACATCGTCGGTGCTACGCCGTGGAAACAGCAGGTCGCCCTCATCTTGGGCTCTGTCGTCGGCGCTCTCGCCATCGCTCCGGTCCTGAACCTCTTGTATCAGGCTTACGGCTTTACGGGTGCTCTTCCCCGTGCCGGCATGGATCCGACCCAGGCCCTGGCCGCACCGCAGGCAACGTTGATGACGACCATCGCTCAAGGTATCTTCAGCGCCAGCCTGGACTGGAATTACATCCTATTCGGCGTCGGCGTCGGCATTGTCGCCATCATCATCGATTTGATTTTAACGAAAAACACGAAAGCCCTGGCCTTACCACCTCTGGCTATCGGCATGGGCATTTACTTACCGCCTACCCTTGAAATTCCTTTGGTCATCGGCTCCGTTATGGGCTACTTCGTCAATCGTTCCCTGAAAGCTCGCGCAGCTCGCCGCAGCCCGGGCCATGAAGAAGAAGACGTCGAAGCCTGCAACCACCGCGGTGTCCTCTTCGCCTCTGGCCTCATCGTCGGCGAAAGCCTCATGGGCGTCATCATCGCCCTGCTCATCGTCGTATCGGTCACCTCCGGCGGCAGCGAAAATCCTCTGGCTCTGGTTGGCAAGGACTTCCAGTCCACCGCCGATATTCTCGGCCTCATCGCCTTCATCGCCATGATCGTCATCTTTATCCGCCACATCTTCATTACCAAGTTCACGCCGGAAAGCGATTCGAACAAGTAAGTCAAAGATTTGGTGTATTAAATTTCTGTTAGAAATTAAAAAAGTTTTTCTAAAGAAAGTCCTCGCTCCGATTTTCGTCTTCGCAGCGAGGACTTTTTTGTATATTTTTAAATAATCACGTATAATAAAAGCAAGCATCAGAAATCCTATTGATTCACCCAAAGGAGGTCTTTTCCTTGCAATTCCCCAAGCTTGATAAACAATCCCTGACAGAAGGCATCGTCATCCCGAAAATGGTAAAAGTCCGGCAAAGCTTTCCCTCTCATAATCTGACCGATCCCATCGGCCGGTTAAAGGAACAGCTTCAATCCCTCGATAAAAATACCATCGAAAACTTGGCGGGAAAACGCATCGGCATCACAGCCGGCAGCCGCGGCCTGCCCCACTATAAGGAGCTCATGAAAGTCCTTTGTGACCAGCTTAAAGCATGGAAGGCCCAGCCCTTCGTCTTCCCCGCCATGGGCAGTCATGCCGGAGCGACGGCAGAAGGCCAAAAGGCCCATTTAGCCCAATTCGGGATCAACGAAGACTACCTCGGCGTGCCCGTTTTATCGACCATGGATGTCGTCACCGTCGGCACCCTGGACGACGGTTTTCCCATTTACTGCGACAAGAACGCCTATGAAGCCGACGGCATCATCTTGTTTAACAAGATTAAACCGCACACGCACTTCAAATATAGCCACGAATCAGGGCTCTTGAAGATGATCTGCATCGGCTGCGGGAAGCACAAAGGGGCCTCGGCCTTTCATGGACGAGGCTATGATTCCTTTGGCCCCAACCTGGAACGGGTCGCCAAGGCCTTCTTAAACAAAGTAAACGTCGTCTTTTCTGTCGCCATGGTCCAGAGTCCCAGCGACGACATCGCCGCCTTAGAAGTCATCCCGACCGAAAAATTCTTTGAACGCGACGCCGCTCTCCAGACCTTGGCCAAAGAAGAGATGCCGCGCTTGAAACTCCCCCATATCGACGTCCTGATCGTCGATGAAATCGGTAAAGAAATCAGCGGTACCGGGATGGACCCCAATATCACCGGCCGGACAGAACGCTTCAGTCAGGAAGAAGCCTTCCGCTCACTGGCACCGGAAATCGAACGCATCGTCATCCTCGACATTACCGAAGCCTCCCACGGGAACGGTTCCGGCTGCGGTATGGCCGATATCGTCAGCTACCGTTTCGTAAACAAGATGGACTTCGCCTCCGTTTACACCAATTGCATTACGGCCAAATCATTCCGCATGGCCTTACTGCCCCTTTACGGCAACAGTGATAAAGACGCCATCGAAATGGCCATGGCCCATTCCTTCCTGACCGAACCCAATAAAGCCAAGGTCGTCCGCATCAAGAACACCTTGAAACTGGAAGAAATCGAATGCTCCACGTCCTGCCTGGAAGATATTGAAGGCCGTTCCGATATGGCCGTCGTATCCGATCCGTTTACTTGGTCGTTTAATGACGAAGACAATCTATGGTAGCAAAAAAGCATTGCCGCAGTCTCGCGTTGTGGCAATGCTTTTTTGTCAGTACCGTATTATAAGCCTTTATGACCGATCGCATCCATCCAGGCAAAGAGTTCCGTTAAGTCGTAGTCACCGCCGTGGCCCTGTCCCCAAGGAGAGGCAAAGTCCACAGTATATCCGGCCTGCTGCAGCCGCAGGGCCAGGAGAGCCGGTACGGCAAGGGTCGTATCCCGGTCGACTTCACCGTGGCGAATACGCCAATATTTAGCCGTTTGAACCTTTGATGTCCCGATATAATTCAAGGGATTGAGCATCTTTACGATGTCCTTGTCGGCCGTCGTTGCCGTCGATAAGGAATGGGCCTGACCATAGGCCGTAAAGTGCTGTTTATCGATCGAAGCCGTACCAAATTCCTGGTTTTCTCCGGAACTCAAGTCTAAGGCATCGAAGGCCGGCGCCGCCTTTAACCGATTGACATCACGGGCATAACCGGCTAAATCCATATCCACGACCTTTCCATCCTGTATCGTCAGCCACGATTTTGAAGATAAATCGATACCGCTGTCCAGTGCCTTTTGCGCAGACGCCATGTAAATCGATTTAATGTATGTTTCAAAAGTACCGTGTCCATTTTCATCAAGGGTCAGGGCTGTGCCATTCGTATCGACGAGATGAAGGCCATTGATATACGCAGGATAGGCGGCTTTCAGATCCCGCGAGACCTGCTGCTGGGCTTCCGTCATCACCGTCCCGGTCGCAGCCTCCATAGGCGCATTATCCGGCCGGTTGCCAACCGTCGGTGGTGCGCCGCCCGGCATGCCAGTCCCTTCGTTGGCACCGCTTTCCATCATCGCTGGAGGCATCATGCCGCCCTTTCCCTGATGATAGGTGTTTACACCGTTAAACATCCATTCATAAGCCATATCGGCATGGTCAAGGTCGGTAATGGGGCAGTACACGCTGGATGCGTAAATATCGTCTCTTTCATCGGCAGCGCCGAGGGCCTTTAAATAGTTTTCATAATCAGCGCTGTTTCCCGTCGCCCCGATAAGGGAGGACAAGGCACCGCCGGCACTCGTCCCGTTGGAGATAATCTTTTCCGTGTCGCCCGGTACACGACCGGAATTATGGCGCAGATAGCGGACGGCAGCCTTCATGTCGACGATCAGGGCGGGAGCCTTACCCGTATAGGACCCGTCAGTCCCTTGATTCGTCCGGCCGCGAGCGCCCGGTGCGGCCACGACATAGCCCTTAGACAGAGCGACGAGAATCGCGTTCGCTCCGCCCGTCATCCGATCTTGCTCCGACGGTTGTCCCGGTTCCCCTGGCATATATCCGCCAACGGTATTGGGCAGAAAAATAGGCGCCGTCTTGGCCGTATATCCGTTGATGGACTTCCCTTTGAAATAACCCTCCGGAACGTAGATATTCATCGCTTGATAGGTCGTATCGACAGGGTGGGCTACGTAAACTCGATTTTCATAGGCCCGAAAGGCGACTTTCTTGCCATCGACAGTCATCATCTTTTTTTCATATTTCGTCGTATCCAGGTCGAGACTGTAAACGGCCTTGACGGCAGACGCCGCCTTAGCCTTTGTCGCCCCGGCCACCGCCTGTACCTGCCCCAGCGTCTGCGAGTTCAGTGTCTCATTGGCGGCCAAAGCCGTCCCGCCAGTCATCAAAAGGCAGAGCACCGCGGCCATTACCTTGCTATTCTTCATCCTCTAAACCACCTTTCTTGAATCGTTTTGAATTTAACTATCGCTATTTCTCAGTATAGCATAAAAATATCCCTCTATGATGGCAATTTGTTTTCCACTGTTGATCAAAATTGATATTACAAAAAAAGACTGTGCCTCAGGATATCCTGAAATGCACAGTCTTAATTTATCGTCTCCACAAGATACGCAGCAAATACGTCAGTATATGCCAGCCATACAGCAGGCGATCCGCCAATTGTGAACAAAGTTTACTTTTGTAAACAGCATAACTGGAAGCGGCGCCTAAGAAGAATCCGCCGATGACATCGCTGACGTAATGAAGGCGACAGAGGACGCGTGACGCGCCGAGAATGACCGACAATATCAAGGCAGGCAGTCCCCATATACTTCGCCGCAGGAGCAGCATGACGGCAACGGCCATGCTGTTCATGGCATGATTACTGGGAAACGAAGCATTGGCTTTATGTTTCACCAAAGCAGGATCGGCGGCCAGGGTAAAGGGACGAGGCCGATACCAAAGTTTACCGATAACCCACGAAACAGTTGAGGCGAAGATGACGGAAAACAAGCAATAAAGCAAGTTTTTTCGCTCTTTACGCTGTTCGCTCCCGGGTTTAGGCCGGAACCATTCAACCAGGCCGTAGAGAATAAACAAGCCGTGTCCAAAGCGGGTAAAGCCGGACAAAAGGCGAAGCCACAGGTTCTGTCGGGCTATGAGATATTGGATAAGTCGAACCATATGCCCTCCCGTTACCAAATCAACTCTGTTTACGTATAGCTTGTTCCATCGTACCGGCCATATCGGCCAGAGATATGCGGCGCATCTGATTTTCCATGGCCTCCTGCACCTGACTCAATTTATCGTCCAGGCTGATATGAATCGTCTTACCGACCGGACATTTCGGACAGGGGTGTTCGTGAAAATGGAACAGGGAATCGCTGGGGATACAGTCAACGGCATAGTAAACGTCGTATAAACTGATATCCTGCAAGTCCTTTTTCAGTGCCGCACCGCCGGTGCCTCGCTTGACGTCAATAAAATCGGCCGCCTTTAATTGGGTAAGCAGATTACGAATGATGACCGGATTGGTACCGACACTGGAAGCAATGAAACTGCTGGTCACTTTTTCCGTTTTTTCAAAATATGCAATGCACAGCAAGGTATGGACAGCCATCGTAAGACGACTGGAAATCTGCATCTTTAAATAGCCCCCACTTCACGGAGAATGGCTAAAGCCGGCGTGCAGGCCGGGCAGTCACAGAACTTGGCCCCATTGGCTTTAAGCTCTTTGGCATGTTCCAAGAGTTGAGCCGCGGCATCTGCCCCCAAAATCTTAGCCGCCGTATCCGATCCGGCAAAGCCGAGGAGTTCATCAATCGTCGATACACCTTGTTTCAAGGCTTCAACATAAGCCGGCGTAGCTGCCTCTTTATCAGCAGCAGCAAGCCATGCCTGAGCTTCTTTTTTCAAGGTAGGGTTGCAGCTCGGTGCTGCTACTAATTCCTGCGTTTTCGAAGTCATGAAGTCGATAAGCTTTTTATCCATTATAATTCCTCCCAACAAAAGAACCATTCACTATGTTATAACCATTAACATTACATCTTAATCATAGTTGATTTAAAAAGTAATGTCAATGGTTACAATGCGCTAAAAGTACATTTTCAAAATAAACAAAATTAAATTTATTTACCCTAGTTTATAGTTTATTATCGGCTTAAATAAGCCGTTCTTATTTTTAAATCCACGAAGATTAAACAAAATATTCTCAATGTAAACGTCGAAAAATTTCCCGTATTATATCGAAATAAAGCGGTCCCTCGCTCCCAAAATAAAGTAAAAAAAGAGGTCCCCAAAAAAAGCTTGATGCAATACGATATGAGGAAGAGTCGAAGATATGGGCGGTACGGCAAAGATGGAAAAGAAGAAGGACTTAGTAAAATCGGTAATTGCTGCAGCCCAAAAAGAGAACCAAGACGGGCAGAGACGCTGCAACAGCATCCATTCGCCAGACTTGTCGCCGTTGACGATACCCCTTCGACCAGATCAGAAGTCGTGAAAATGGCTGCAGATGATGTCAAGCGCAGTAGTCCTTCATCGATGTAATAGATGTTGACGCACCCGTCGGTGCATCAAAACACCTGCATAAAAGGGCGCAGAACGGTTTTAACGGCCGCAGGTAATCCCCTTTTATCCGGAGAAATGTTTAACGCCGCCAGGGCCGTTACGACGTCTTTTAGGGTCGTCGTCCCCGGCATGACGGCTACACGGTAGCGGTTGCTCAGTTTGATCGTTGCTATATCGAGGCAGGCAATACAAGGTCTTCTGGTCAGGGATTTCAGCAGGTCTTTCCCTCTCTTTAGGGGCAAAAGATAACCATCTGTAAAACCTTGTCTCAAAGAGCAAAAAAAGCCTCGAAGACGAATCTCCGAGGCTTTTTGTATTTCAACAGGAATATAGTCTTAAGCACGTACAGCTTTAACAGCCGCGATGAACTTCTTGGCCGTTTCCGTGATTTCAGCTGCCGTTTTTCCGCCGCCCGTCAAGGCTCCACCGGCACCAACAGCGACGCAGCCGGCTTTGATCCATTCACCGGCGTTGTCTACATTTACGCCGCCAGTCGGCATGAGCGGTGCCTGCGGCAAGGGCCCATGAATGGCTTTAATGGCCTTCATGCCTACAACTTCACCCGGGAAGATTTTAACGACGTCTGCGCCGCATTCAAGGGCC
>NZ_KQ958161.1:49728-50118 GCF_001546855.1 Megasphaera sp. MJR8396C
CGATACGACGAACTGGGCCCCTTCGAGGATAGCAATACGAGCTGTTACAGCATCAAGAACGGTACCGGCACCGATGACGACATCGGGGTTATCGGCGTATTTCTTAGCCAGTTCGCGAATGGCTTCGTGAGCCCGCGGCGTCGTAAAGGCTAATTCAATGGCCGTAACACCGCCTTTGATGCAGGCTTCCGACATGGCAACGGCTTCTTCCGGATTATTGCCGCGAATGACGGCGACGACACCGATTTCTTTAATTTTATTGACAACTTCGATTTTATCCATTGTATAAGCTCCTTTCACACTCTCAAAAAGATCTCTCTATACGACCTGTTACGAATGGCTAGCCTGGAAGGCTTCCAGTTTTTCTCTCGTCGGCAGACCTTCATTGTC
>NZ_KQ958161.1:50218-51065 GCF_001546855.1 Megasphaera sp. MJR8396C
GGCGGCATCTTCTAAGGTTAACCCATCGAGAAGGCCACTGGTAAAGCCGACGGCAAAGCCATCTCCGGCCCCGACGGTATCGACGATGTGTTTTACGTGATAACTCGGTACGTAAAATTCTTCCTGTTCCGTCCGAATATAGGTGCCGTTACTGCCGCCGAGCTTGATAACAACGGTCTGGACGCCGCGCTGCAGATAATACTGGGCAATGTCCTGTTCACTTTCCCGACCGGTCAGAATCCGGCCTTCACCGAGGCCCGGCATGACGATATCGGCATACTGAGCGGCATCGTTGATAACCCGGGCCATGGCTTCCTCTGATTTCCAGAGCATGGGCCGCAGGTTGGGGTCGAAGGAAATGCGTACGCCCTTGCTATGGGCCCGCATCATGAGGGTATAGATCGTTTCCCGGCACGATTCCGATAAGGCCAAGGGAATCCCCGTCACATGAAGGTGATCAACGCCAGTCCAATCAATGCCGGCTAGATCTGCCGGCTGGAAATGAGAAAATGCCGTGTGCTTGCGGATATTGGCAACAAAGGGGTCTCCTTCGACGACCTTTTCCTTCATCTGAAAGCCCGTCATATGGTCATCATCAGTCCATACATACTGTTCGTGGATGTTATTTTCTTTCAGGAAGTTGACGATACAGCGGCCAAAGGGATCGATACCGACTTTAGAAATATACGATACGTTATTCCCCAGGCGGGCCATGCCGACGGCATAATTCAATTCAGCTCCGCAGACGTGGCGGGAAAAGTGTTCGACCGATTCCAAAGATCCCGTTTCTTCAGCGATGAGAAGTCCCATCGCTTCACCAATAGTAAGCACATTCTTCATTTTGATT
>NZ_KQ958161.1:51165-64468 GCF_001546855.1 Megasphaera sp. MJR8396C
TAAGCACATTCTTCATTTTGATTCCTCCATGAGATAAGATGGGACTGTCGCAGCAGACAGTCCCCGGTTACTTAGTTTTACAATTGTTTCTTTATTTTATCAATCATATCTTCGTAGGCTGCATCTGTCAAGTAAACGCGATCGGGATTCATGGCAAAGGTGCTGTTCCATTCAAATTCATCTTTATACTTCGGAACCAAATGGATATGCAGATGATGTCCCGAATCAGCATATGCACCGTAGTTTACTTTATCCGGATGGAAGGCTGCGTGAATGGCCTTCGAAGCTCGTGCGACGTCGGCAAAAAAGGCGTTGCGTTCTTCATCGCTCAGTTCCGTCATTTCGCTGACATGATCTTTATAAGCGACGATGCAGCGGCCGGGATGGCTCTGTTCCTTGAATAAAACCAACATACTGACCGATAAATCACAGACGTAGATGCCAAATTTAGCCAGCGGTTCGCCTTTAACGCAGTAGCCGCAGTTCTGATCTTTCATGTGAAAGCCTCCTTATTCGATGGTACCGTGTTCCCATTTACCGTTATTCAAATCTTCGGCGATCTGTTTGAATTTATCATCGGTCAAGCCGTAGAAGAAATACAAGATGATAGCGGCAATGCCAAGAGCGACGCCGGGATACAAGGTCATAGCAGCTTTGATGCCAAGGAGTGTCATTTCGCTCTGTACAGCATTAGCAACGTAGCCCGTGAGGACCAGGATGCCGGAACTTACGACAGCAGCCAGTGCCTGTGCGATTTTACGCGAGAAGTTGAAAGCAGCATAGGTAATGCCTTCTTTACGAATACCATTGTGCCATTCACTGTAGTCGATGACGTCGGAAACGAAGGCCCAGGTAACACCATTCGGGATAGCCAGAGCCACGTAGCCGATGGTAACCAAAACGATGAACGAATAGATATTGGTCGGGATGACGAAGTTGAGCAAGTCAGCAGCGCAGCCGATGAGCAAGCCGCCGATAGCGGTCTTCTTTTTACCGAACTTTCTAACCAGTTTCGGAATGAGCAGGATACCGACAACGGAGCAGCCCATCATGATGCCGTTTACAATCGGCTGGAATCCCATGTAACCCAGGTTGTACTGGCAGAAGAAAATCATCATCTGGTTGTTGGTGTTCATGGCCGAAATGGTAAACAAGGTCATTAAAATGATGCATAAGAGCGGTTTGTTAGTAAATACGAGTTTAACATAGTCGGAAGCTTTGGCTTTCTGTTCGTTGGCCGTATTGCGCTTAACGGGAACGTGTTCACGGCAGTTAAGATAGCAAATCGCAAAGCCGATAACACCGACGATAGACATGACAACAGCAGCAATGAAGAAGCCGTGATGAGGCGAAGCGAACATCATGACGATCGGTACGAAAGCCATGCCGGTAATGAGCTGAGCCCCGATAGAACCGGCTTGACGCGTCGTAGCCATCTGGCTTCGTTCTTCAACGTCTCGAGTCATAACACTGGCCAGGGAGGAATAGGGAATGTTAGTAAACGAGTAAACGAGCCCCCAAGCCATGTAAGCACCGTAAGCAAAGACGATCTTACCCGTCGCCGATACTTCCGGCATCGTAAAGGTGATGACCGTCAAGATTGCCAGGATGACGGCAGAAAACATCATGACCGGGCGGAATTTACCGCGAGGACCGATGTTTTTGCGGCCGTCGATAACGGAACCGGCAATCGGATCCATAAAAGCGTCAAAGATTTTGGTAAAGGCGAAAATACCGGCAACAGCCGCAGCTGGGATCGTACAAACATCGATCCAGTATTTCGTCAAATAGGCCTGTCCGAGGTCAAACATAAAGCCATTGCCAAAATCACCAAATCCATAACAAATCTTTTCACGCCACGACAGCTTTACATGACCGTCTTTGGCGGACTGCCCTTCAACCGGAGAATTCTGCTTCGGCAGGGTTGCTTCTTGTGTGCTCATTGCACTCCCTCCTTATAAGGTAACACCGTTTTTAAATATAGCCAGTTCGTGTTTATCAAGGGCTTCCGATTTGGCCAAAACACGTCCAGACGCTACGTCAAGTATGAATTGGAACAGGCGGTCTGCGGCCGCTTCCCGCGATTCGCCTTCGGCAATCGTACCGGCATTGAAATCGATCCAATTTTTTTTGAATCCAGCAAGTTTGCTGTTGCTGGAAATCTTAATCGTCGGTACGGGGCAGGCAAAAGGCGTTCCGCGTCCCGTCGTAAATAAGACCATATGAGCACCGGCTGCCGCTAAGGCATTGGCTGCTACCAAGTCATTTCCAGGAGCCTGTAAGAGATTCAGTCCCTTCTTCGAAACCCGGTCGCCATAGGAAAGGACATCTTCGACCAAAGCCTGGCCGCCTTTCTGTACACATCCCAGTGATTTATCTTCCAGTGTCGTAATGCCGCCGGCTTTATTACCTGGTGACGGATTTTCATTGATCTTTTCGCCGTAGTTCATGAAATACTCTTTAAAATTGTTTACCAAGGCGACGGTCTTATCGAAGACTTCTTTATTCCGGGCGCGGTTCATGAGCAGTGTTTCAGCGCCGAACATTTCCGGAACTTCTGTCAGGATCGACGTGCCGCCAGCCGCAACCAGTCGGTTCGAAATCTCACCGACCAAGGGGTTGGCCGTGATCCCCGAAAAACCGTCGGATCCGCCACACTTGAGGCCGATGGTCAACAGCGCGGCATCACACGGTTCACGGTGGAAAGTATCAGCATAGCTGCAAAGTTCCTTAACGATCTCCGTTCCGGCTTCGATTTCGTCTTCCACTTCCTGACAGACGAGGAATTTGACACGATTCGGGTCATAGTCGCCGATGACTTCCTTCATCAGGCTGATCTGGTTGTTTTCACAGCCAAGGCTCAGTACCAGGACGGCACCGGCATTGGGATTGTGAATAAGACCACTTAATACCTTCTGGGTATGGAGCTGATCATCGCCGAGCTGAGAGCAGCCGTGGGGATGACTGTAGGAATAGATGCCGTCGATGTTATCCGTCTTATAGACCTGCGCTGCCGTTTCAATGGCCCGGGCAATATTATTAACACAGCCGACGGTCGGGATAATCCAAACTTCGTTGCGGATACCGGCCTGGCCGTCGGTCCGTTTATATCCGAGGAATTCGTATTTTTTTTCACTTTCCTTCGGCGGGCGCTGAGCCTTTTCCGGTTCGTAGGTATAATCCAGGAGATCGCCCAGTTTACTTTGGACGTTGTGGGTATGAACCCAGGATCCCTGAGGAATATCCACTTTGGCAGTCCCGATGGGGAAGCCGTATTTTACGACGTCTTCGCCTTTTTTGATTTCTTTAATGGCGATTTTATGGCCTGCCGGGATGTCCTGGCAGACGTTGAAGGTTTGACCGCCGACGGTAACGCTGCTGCCCTTGGCAACAGCGTCGACAGCAACGGCAACGTTATCATCAGCGTGTATTTGAAATACGTTCATCATAATCTCCTTATGCAGTCAATTCGGTAAGATGAGCTTTGACGCCGACCTCAGCCATCCGGTCCATGTGGGCCGTTACGGCATCTGCAAGGCCGTCAACAGCATTCAAATCTTCGCCCCACCAGTCAGTCTGTCCGAGGACAGCTTTGACGTAATCGGCCGTAGCCAGGGCTGCATGATCTTTAATGAAGGCCAATTTATCTTCATCATCGTGAATTTCATAGGTATTGCCGGTCCGAGACCCGATGAGGCACTGGTCGCCTTGTTCGCTCGTGCGATAGAAGGCCAGGAGTGCTGCCAGCGAATACGTCAGGAGCTTCGGCAGTTTGCCCGTTGCAGCCAGGCTGTCCTTAAAGGTCGGCAGGACGCGGGCTCTCCACTTGGAGATAGAGTTCAGGGCAATCGCCAGAAGGGCATGTTTTACAAAGGGGTTTTCGAATCGTTCGTAAACGGCCTGGGCAAAGGCAACGGCCTTTTCTTCCGGCAGGTCAACGGTCGGAACGATTTCACCGAAGACGGTCTGATCCAGCGCTTTGCGGATGATCGGGTCTTCCATGCACTGGCCGACATAATCGAGACCAGCGAGATAGGCACCGAGGACCATCGACGTGTGAGCGCCGTTCAGGATACGGACCTTCTGTTCCTTAAAGGCTTGAATGTGATCGGTAAATTCAACATGGAATTTACTCGAGTTTAATGGCAGGCGATCTGCCAGCGTGGAATCACCGATGACCCACTGGGAGAAGGGTTCCGCCTGATCGAGGAGGGCATCTTCATAGCCCAGTTCAGCCTGAATCTTATCAATGGAATCTTCGGGATAGCCGACGACGATGCGGTCGACGAGGGTATCGACGAACTTGCAACTCTGATTCAGCCAGTTGAGGAATCCTTGTTCAAGACCCCAGTTTTCTGCGTATTTCGTAACGCAGTCTTGAAGGAGCTTGCCATTGTTATCGTTCAATTCCGTCGGCAGCATGACAAGGCCTTTGTCCGAAGCACCTTTATAAAAGGTATATCTTTCATAGAGGAACTTGGTCAGTTTGGCCGGGAAGGTCGTCGGCGGGCAGTCTTCGAATTTATCGTTGGCATCACAGACAATACCGGCTTCCGTCGTATTGGACACGACGAATTCCAGAGCGTCTTCATGAGCTAAAGCGATGAAAGTGTCGTATTCATCACGAGCACTGACGACGGTCTTCACGGAGGTAATGACCCGGTTTTCTTTGCAGACTTTGCCGTGCTGCTGACCTCTCAAGCATACCGTAAAAATGTCATTTTGCTTCGAAAAGCGATCGGTCTTGCCCGAGCGGGGCATGACGACAGCCACGCTGCCGTCAAAGCCATTTTCCTCGTTAGCTATGTCGACGGCATAGTCGACAAAAGCACGCAGGAAATTACCTTCCCCAAACTGTAAGATCCGCACGGGATGCTGTTGTTTCTGATGGAATTCACTTACATTTTTCATCGTTTACCCTCATTTACATCTGAAATTGAAAATAGTTAGCTGCATTGTTGAAGCTGATATCTTCGACTAACTGGCGAAGTGCGTCTTCATCGTTCGGATATTCTCCGTTTTCTACGAGATTACCGATCCAGTTGCAGAGAATCCGGCGATAGTATTCATGACGTGCGTAGGACAAGAAGGAGCGGGAGTCCGTCAACATGCCCAAAATGTTGCCAAAGACAGATTCGTCGGCAATACCGGTCATCTGATCGATCATGCCCTGTTTCGTATCATTGAACCACCAAGGAGCGCCCTGCTGGACTTTGCCGCGAACTTCAGGACCCTGGAACGAACCGATAATGGTAGCAATCATAGCATTGTCATTAGGGTTGCCAGAGTAAAGGATCGTCTTCGGCAAAATATGGAGTTCATTGAGATGGTCTAAGAGAGCGATAAGGCCTTTGCAGCAGTTGCCTTCAGCAATGCTGTCATAACCGGTGTCAGGGCCGAGTTTGCGATACATTTCCGAATTTAGGTCGCGAAGGGTTGCAAAGTGGATCTGCATAGCCCAGCCGCGTTTGTAGTATTCACCGGCAAGGTAAGTCAGGACAGCCGTCTTATAAGCTTCCATTTCTTCTTTATTAATAGCTTCGCCTTTCAAAGCCTTGGCCATGATGGCATCGATCGTCTTTTCATCGGCTTCACGGCAGAAAACATATTCCAAAGCGTGGTCCGTAGCACGGCAGCCCATTTCTTCAAAGAAAGCGATTCGTTTATCCATGGCTTTGCGAAGGTCGGCAAAGTTTTTGATGTCTACTCCAGCAGCTTTGCCGAGGCGAGCCATGTAATCAGCATAACCGGCTTTATCGACGTTCAGCAGCTTGTCCGGACGCATAGCCGGATATACTTTTGCACTGCAGGTATTTTCATCTCTCAATTTTTTATGCCATTTCAAATCGTCTGCCGGATCATCGGTCGTGCAGATAACTTTGACATTGGACTGTTCAATCAAGCCCTGGACACCCATATCTTTTTCCTGAAGTTTCGCATTGCAGCGGTTGAAAATATCTTCAGCATTCTTTTCCGTCAGCGGTTCGGTGATTCCGAAATAGCGCTGTAATTCCAAATGACTCCAATGATAGAGGGGGTTGCCGATAGAACGAGAAAGCACTTTCGCATATTCAACAAATTTTTCCAAGTCCGTCGACGTTTCACCAGTGACTTTTTCTTCCGGCGTGCCGTTGGCACGAATGATGCGCCATTTGTAATGGTCACCGCCGAGCCATACTTCGGTAATGCTGCGGAAGTGATGATCTTCAGCGATTTCCTGCGGAGAGATGTGGCAATGATAGTCGATAATCGGCATCTTTGCTGCATAATCGTGGAATAAATGTTTTGCCGTATCCGTTTCCAGTAAGAAATCCTTGTCCATAAATTGTTTCATTTTATTTATCTCCTTCCAATACCCGGCGGTCCTACGCTGTCGGTCAACTGAAAAAAATATTGTAAGCTCTTACACTTATCTTCACAAGAAGAATATCATAGCATGACTTCAGTGTCAATGATATATGATTTTTCTGTATGGTTTTTGAAAAATTAAAGCTTTTCAATGCTTTTTTCTCATGTATTAGGCAGTTTCTATTTAAACGTAATACTAAATGCTTTAAATTCAAATAGGGCATCTCGATTTATGTCGGTTAAGCTCTTACATTATTTTTCCGTTCCCTCTTGATTTTTTAAGAAAGAAGTATGGTATAATGTAAGTAATCCAGATTTTTACATAAAGAGGATCGATTGCTATGAATATCACGATTTACGACATCGCTCAAAAATGCCATGTCTCCATCGCCACCGTCTCCCGCGTCCTCAACGGCAGCAGCCGGGTCAGCGAAAAAACACGGGCCAAGGTACTCAAGGTGATGAAAGAAATGGGCTATAAACCCAATCCGTTTGCTCGCGGCCTCGGCTTGGATTCAATGAAAATCATCGGCGTCATCTGTACCGACGTCGCCGATATTTTCTATGCCCACGCCGTATCCCTCTTAGAAGACGGTCTACGCAAACATCATTTTGACGTCATGCTGTCCAATACTGGCAGCGATACCGGCCATAACGGCAAGTACATCTCTGATATGGCTGGAAAACACGTCGATGCCATCATCACCATCGGCACTCCTTTTTCATCGGAGTCGGATGTCCGCCTACTCTGTGAAACAGCCCGTCAAATCCCGGTCATTACCATTAACAGCGACTACCATCAGCCACGGATGTACAGTGTCGTCTGTAATGAAAGAGACGGGATGAAGGATGTCGTCGCCGCCTTAGCCAACAAGGGGTGTCAGCATATCCTCTATATTTACAACTCCCTTACGTATAGTGGCCGCCACAAATTAGACGGCTTTCGCCAAGGCATCAAAGAATTGAACCTGCCTCACAAAGCTGAACTAATTCAGCAGACGCCACGAACCCTGACCGATACCGAAGCTTTGATTGACCGTCTAGTGGCCGGAAACGTTGACTTCGATGCCATCGTTACGTCAGACGATATCTTTGCCGTCGGAGCCCAGCGAGCCGCCTTGCGTCACGGTCTTGACATCCCCGTCATCGGCTGCAACAATTCGATCCTGGCTGAATGCGCCACCCCGACCCTTACTAGTTTAGACAATAAACTGACAAACTTATGCGCTGCCGCCGTCAACATCGTAACCGAGTTAACTACCAAGGGTGCTGATGCCGTTCCTATCCGGACGGAGTTCAACGCTGAACTCGTCGAGCGAGAAAGCTTTACAACATAAAAAAATTCCGTATACCAAGTATACGGAATTTTTTTATCCGAAGTATTCGGGATATTCTTTTTTCAATACCGCCACATCCCCCATGACCTTATTAATATGCTCGGTCATAATATCTTGAGCAGCTTTTACATTTTTATCAAAGACGGCCGAAACGATACCTTTATGCTGTTCATACAGGATCTTCATCTGTTCATCCGTATCACTGACGTTTAAAACGCGAGCCCGGACATAGTCAAGATTTGAATTCTGGACGATACGCCAAATATGAGGCATCCCACATCCTTCATAGAGCAGCGAATGAAGCGTATTATCACTCTTAAAAAAACTTTCAGCATCGCTGGCCTCTATAAATTTTCCCTGTTCAAAGATACAAAATTCCAGCTTCGTCTTCCAGGGATCTAAAAATTCCTGACAGGCCAGTTCCATAATTCCTCTTTCTAACGTCACCCGAAAAAATCGAAACTCGGCTAGCTGTTCGGTATGAATTTTTGATACAAACGTTCCTCGCTGAGGCAATACTTCCAGCAAGCCGCTTTGTGCCAGCCGGATGAAGGCTTCTCGAACCGGCGTCCGACTCACCTTCAAGATACCGGACAACTCCTGTTCCGACATAGCCGTTCCTGGCGGCAATTTTAAGGTCATGATATTTTGGTACAACACGCGATAAGCATATTCTCGCACCGTTTCATGAGGCTCTTTTTCTCTCAATTCCAACTTATCCATAGCCACTCCATCATTCCTAACGTCTATATTTTCCCATTCTCGATTTCATCTTACCACACTTTCAGCAGAAATAGTATAGTTGAATCACCGCTAGCCGCCATTGCTCCGCTAAAAGGCTTGTCCATAAACCCTCTCTCGATAAACAAATTTACTCCTGTTCACCCCAGATATTCCGCTATTTTACGCGCTATTATTTGATTACATAAGCGTTTTTAAACAATTTCCGTAAAGCCGTAAACCCTGCACCTACAGGGAGTTTCTGCCTATCAGCACAAAATGCGTTTCTCTCAACCGATTCTATCCATGGGCAGTATTCAAAGATAGGTCCGACTGATTCGAAAAGCCCCAATTCAGCCGCCATTAGCCGTCCCATCACGTTTCCATAGTAAGTACGCTCTTCATTCTAACTGCTCATCTAATTATAAAGGGAAAAAGGAGTATAATGCTATCGCATTATACTCTTTTTTTCGAGAATAGTTATTTACATAGCATCGTCCAAATCATGTCATATACCGCCGATATCTTCACGAATTTATCAGTCAAAGGTGAGCACAATTTTTAAAACCTTATCGGGATTTTCGTCATTATATTTGAAAGCTTTGGCGGCATCTGTAAAATGGAATGTATTGGTAACAATCGATTTAGGATCCACTTTTTTATTTTTAAACCAGTCGATAACTTCAGGGAACCGATGATTGTTAAGGCGCGTCCCAATAATTTTTAACTCTTTACTCATGATATCCACTTGGCGAATAGGAAATTCGACCGTAGAGAAACCTAATACGACGATACGCCCCGCTTGGCTCGGTAATTTCTGGATACAAGTTTGAAGAATATTGACGTTCCCCGTTGCTTCATAGATCAGGTTAAAGCCATCTCCATTAGTAAATGTTTTCATCGCATCAACCAGGTCCATGGTTTTACCATTAATCACCATATCTGCACCCAACTCTTTGGCTTTTTCAAGTCTTGATTCTACAATATCAAGAATAGCGACTTTTGCGCCTTTCATTTTAGCCACCTGTAAAATGATCAACCCAATGGGGCCGGCACCGCAGACAAGCACCGTATCATCACCGGTCAAGTCGCCTCTATGGGCAACCTGCGCGCCGATCGAAAAAGGTTCAACGGTAGCAGCAATTTCCCAAGGAAGATCCTTCGGAATTTGATTCAATTGTTCCTCATTAACGGCAACGTATTCCTGATAACCACCATCGCGATGTACCCCCATAACTTCCAAGGATTTGCAAACATTATGATGACCAATATTGCAGGCATAGCAATGGCCGCAGGAAACGACGGGGTCTACGGCAATGTGATCTCCTACCGTTGCGTTTTTTACATTTTTGCCGACCTTAACGACTTCGCCGACAAATTCATGACCTACGACACGAGGATAGGTAGCAAAGGCATTTTTCCCATGATAGATGCCTACATCAGAGCCGCAAATGCCCGCTGCTTTCACTTTAATTAATACCTGATCGTCTGTAATTTGAGGAATTTCACGTTCTACAAGAGTAATTTTTTCCGGTTCTTCGACAACAACAGCTTTCATGATAGATACCTCCTATAAAATAAATCCATTATAATTTCTTCATTTTACGTATTTAACTAAGGTGTTCCGTACAGCATGGGGGCCAGCAATGAGTTCCTTAAAATACCCTTCGATTTTTTGACCCAGTCCCACTTCATATAAGTCGCTACCAAAAATATCTTTATTCGACAAAATCGAAGTCAATTTTCCCTGCGCCGAAGAGAGATCTCCGAGAACAATGCCGGTCATATCCGACTGCAAATCTTTTAATAAGGGATCTGGACTGAGTTCAAAGGGCTTCCCTTCGTCATCAACAGCCAATAAATAGCGGCACCAACCAGCAATCGCCAAGGGAATAAATTCTAAGTCCTTTGCCTTGCTTCCATAGGCCTTAATCGTTTCGCCAAAACGGATGCCCACTTTCTGAGACGTATCCGAAGCGATTCTCTGTGGAGTATCCGGCAGGTTGCCATTCGTCAGCCGCTGTTCCAATACTTCTTTGATAAAATCCTTGGGATTTAAAACACCGGGATCGGTTACAACCGGCAGTCCTTCCTGATAACCGATTTTTTCAATCAGGCCTTTTATCTGTGCGTCTTTCATTTCATCGGCAATCAATGTATAGCCTAATAAGCAGCCGTATACAGCCATGGCCGTATGCAGGGGATTAAGACAGGTGCAAACCTTCATCCTTTCCACGCGATCAACCGTATCCCGATCGGTGAAAATAACCCCAGCCTCTTCCAAATGAGGTCTCCCATTGGGGAAGGTATCTTCGATAACTAAATACTGTGCATTTTCTGTATTTACAAAGGCCGCATATGCCCCTTTTTCCGTATGAATTAATTCCGTATCGCCAAATTCCAAATGCTTCAAATACTGCTGTACTTTTTCGGAAGACCTCGGAGTAATCTTATCGATCATGCTCCAAGGGAAGGTAACTTTCTGCTTATCACTGACGTAATCAACAAAACCCGATTCGACAACACCATTCGAGACCCATTCATGGGCAAAGGTTAAAACAGCTTCTTTAATCTTATCTCCATTGTGGGAGCAGTTATCCAAGCTTAAAAAGGCAAAGGGATAAGCGCCGGCTTTATAGCGGGTATATGCCAGAGCGGCAATGCAGCCCATCGAGCTCTTAGCTTTTTCAGGACCATTTTTCATATCTTCTGCAACAGCAGGGAAGAAATTACCGGCATAGTCTTTCAATTTATAGCCTTTTTCGGTAATCGTAAAGCTGGCAATCTGCAAAGATGGATTCGCAAAAATTTCATTCAGCCGCTTCCAGTCGCTGCTGAAATCAGGACGGCAAACGACGGATTCTACGACGGAACCTATGACTTCTTTTTCAAAGCGGCCGTCAGCATACATGGTAACGGCCAAACTTAAATTATTAAAGGGTCGATATACTTTTTCAATGACTTCTTCGTCATAAGTTTCTGCCGTGATGATCCCTGTTTTAGCGGCACCTTTATTCAATAACTGCTGCTGAAGGGCTGCAATAAAGGCTCGAAAGATGTTCCCACCGCCAAAGTGGACCCATTGCGGCGTTTGCTGCGTAGCTTCTTCAACCTGGGTGTCGTCATAAGAATACAACTTGATATCGGCCTTTTCCCATGCCGCCTTATCTTGTTTTAAGCTTTTTCGACTTAAATGGAGCATTCATAAAACCTCCTTTAAAACTGCCCGCACGTACGATTAATAGCATCCCATAAACCGCAAAGATAATTCGCGCCAAGGGCTCTGTCGTATAAGCCATAGCCAGGACGGCCTTCTTCCCCCCAAATCATGCGGCCGTGGTCGGGGCGGATAGGTCCTTCAAAGCCGATATCGTAAGCAGCTTTGATGATTTCATACATATCTAAATTACCAATTTGCGATTTATGAGCCACTTCATTGAATACCCACGGTTCATGAACCTGGATATTGCGGACATGCAAGAAGTTTACGCGGCCCATTTTCCCAAATTTACGAATGATGTGGGGAATATCATTCTGACGATTGGAACCGAGGGAACCGGTACAAATCGTAAATCCATTACTTTCACTGTCGACCATCTTAGCAATCTTCTCGAGGTCACTTTCGTTTTTGACGATACGGGGCAGACCAAAGACGGAAATAGGAGGATCATCGGGATGAATGCCCATTTTAATGCCGACTTCTTCAGCAACCGGTATGACAGCCTTGAGGAAGTATTCCAAGTTCTTGCGCAGGCCATCTTCATCCATGCCATCATACTGTTCAATGAGATGAGACAGAGCTTTCAACCGTTCCGGCTCCCACCCCGGAAGGACAAAGCCGTTGGTGTTGTCCAGAATTTCTCGAGCCATATCGTCAGGTGTTTTCCCGGCAATGAGATGGTAGTCATAAGCAAGAACGGTCGAGCCATCGTATAAGGGCTTCGCCAATTCCGTCCGTGTCCAGTCGAAGACGGGCATAAAATTATAGCAGACCATTTCAATACCCGCTTTGGCGGCATTGCGAAGAGATGTAATATAATTTTCAATATATTGGTCACGACTTGGCAGCCCTAACTTAATGTCTTCGTGGACATTTATGCTTTCCAAATCTTTGAATACCAAATTATGGGCTTCTGCCTGTTGTTTGATGTGAAGCAATGGTTCAACTGGCCATACTTCACCAACCGGAATATCGAATAAGGCTCCGACAATACCATCCATACCCGGGATTTGATCAATCTCCTGTAAGGTAATTTTGTCATCTTTTTCTCCGTACCAACGGAATGTCATTCTCATAGGTTAATTCCTCCCCCAAAATAAATATAAAATAAACTCTTTATTTTTATTGCGTTTTCATTTATCTTTGCCATGTCTACATACTACCATACTAGTATTCGTAATGCAATGTAGAATTGCCAAATTTGAATAAACAGAATGATTTTGATTTTAAGATGACTTTTATGCAATAATTTCCTAACCCTGTATAAAATACGCTCTGCGATTTCATATGAATCGTACAGGTTTATCATCGTTCGCAATAGCCAATAATAGTTTTCCCAAAGGGTCGACAGACGAAAAAAAAGTCCTCGAAGACGAAGCTTCGAGGACTGACATTTTTAACAGAAATAAATTACGCACGTACGGCTTTGACAGCCGCGATGAATTTCTTGGCCGTTTCCGTGATTTCAGCTGCCGTTTTTCCGCCGCCCGTCAGGGCTCCACCGGCTCCGACAGCGACGCAGCCAAGCTGTATCCATTCGCCGGCATTGTCGACGTTTACACCGCCCGTAGGCATGAGAGGGGCCTGCGGCAAGGGCCCGTGAATGGCTTTAATGGCCTTCATGCCCACAACTTCCCCCGGGAAGATCTTAACGACGTCTGCGCCGCATTCAAGGGCC
>NZ_KQ958161.1:64568-64944 GCF_001546855.1 Megasphaera sp. MJR8396C
CGATACGACGAACTGGGCCCCTTCGAGGATGGCAATACGAGCCGTGACGGCATCAAGGACCGTACCGGCACCGATGACGACATCGGGGTTATCGGCGTATTTCTTAGCCAGTTCGCGAATGGCTTCGTGAGCCCGCGGCGTCGTAAAGGCTAATTCAATGGCCGTAACACCACCTTTAATGCAGGCTTCCGACATAGCAACGGCGTCTTCCGGATTATTGCCGCGAATGACGGCGACAACCCCGATTTCTTTAATTTTATGGACGACTTCGATTTTATCCATCTGTATAAACTCCTTTCACACACGCTGTAAACGATTACGAATGGCTGGACTGGAAGGCTTCCAATTTTTCTCTCGTCGGCAGACCTTCATTGTC
>NZ_KQ958161.1:65044-134502 GCF_001546855.1 Megasphaera sp. MJR8396C
GGCGGCATCTTCTAAGGTTAACCCATCGAGGAGACCACTGGTAAAGCCGACGGCAAAACCATCGCCGGCACCGACGGTATCGACGATGTGTTTTACGTGATAACTCGGTACGTAAAATTCTTCCTGTTCCGTCCGAATATAGGTGCCGTTACTGCCGCCGAGCTTGATAACAACGGTCTGGACGCCGCGCTGCAGATAATACTGGGCAATGTCCTGTTCACTTTCCCGACCGGTCAGAATCCGGCCTTCACCGAGGCCCGGCATGACGATATCGGCATACCGAGCGGCACCATTGATAACTCTAGCCATGGCTTCCTCTGATTTCCAGAGCATGGGCCGCAGATTAGGGTCAAAGGAAATGCGTACGCCTTTACTGTGGGCCCGCATCATGAGAGTATAGATCGTTTCCCGGCATGATTGCGACAAGGCTAAGGGAATCCCCGTCACATGAAGGTGGTTGACGCCAGTCCAGTCGATACCGCTTAAATCAGATGGCTGGAAATGAGAAAAGGCCGTATGCTTACGAATATTGGCCACAAAAGGATCTCCTTCGACGACTTTTTCCTTCATCTGAAAGCCCGTCATATGGTCCTCGTCGGTCCATACATACTGTTCGTGGATGTTGTTTTCTTTCAGGAAATTGACGATACAGCGACCAAAGGGATCGATACCGACTTTAGAAATATACGATACGTTATTTCCCAGGCGCGCCATACCGACGGCATAATTCAGCTCAGCTCCGCAGACGTGGCGGGAAAAGTGTTCGACCGCTTCCAACGGCCCCGTTTCTTCGGCGATGAGTAGCCCCATCGCTTCGCCAATAGTAAGCACATTCTTCATTTTGATTCCTCCATAAGATAAAACGAGACTGTCGCAGCAGACAGTCCCGTCATCGATTTTCTAATTCAACTTACATAGATCATGATACTGTCAAGATATAAATTAGAATATCCTTTCATGTCATTACCAACAGGGAAGCTATATCAAGATCCCTTATTCGATCCTTATTTTACCAAATATCCGCCATCAACCGGAATAATCGCCCCGCCAAGATAATCACTTGCATGGGAGCATAAGAATAAGCAAGGCCCCTTCATATCATCACCCGTACCCCAACGGTGTGCCGGAATGCGTTCTGTAATCTGAAGATAGCGAGGATTATTTTTATCGAGAAGGGCGTCATTCATCTCCGTTGCCATATAACCGGGAGCAATAGAGTTTACATTAATTCCCCGGCCAATCCAATCGTTGCTCAATTCTTTTGTTAACTGAGCAATACCGCCTTTGGCTGCAGCATAAGCAGGTACCGTCTGCCCCCCAAAGAAAGAGGACATAGAAGCAATCGTAACAATTTTTCCGTACCCCTTTTTTAACATGATCTTGCCTGCTTCCTGGCAAAGGATAAAAACAGAATTCAAATTAACATTCAAAACTTCATCCCATTCTTCCATAGGGAATTCTTCTGCACTGTGGCGACGCTGGATTCCATGAGACGTAACCAGGATATCCAAATCCCCCCCAAGGGCTGCTACACTTTCCCGAAAAACACGATAAACTTCATCGCGGACAGCCAGATTACCTTTGACAGCGTGGCAGGCAAAGCCTCGGTCTTTAAAATCATCAGCAACGGTAAATACCCGATCAGACGTCCCGACGATAACGACTTCAGCCCCCGCTTCCATAAGGCCTTCAGCCATGCCATAGCCCAGGCCACGGGTACTGCCTGTTACAATCGCTTTTTTCCCCTTTACATCAAATATATTTTCAGTCGAAATATTCATAATGACATCCTCCAAATTATTCATCAAATAAAATTACCATTTTCTTAACAGATGGATCGGGATTTTCTATTTTATCAAAGACTTCTTGAATGCGACTAAAGGGAATATAATTGGTAGCAATTCCTTTCAAGTTAAATTCGCCATTTTCCATACGTTCAATTGTAGGCTCGAACTGATAGCAGGACATTCGTGAGCCAATAATATCTAATTCTCTCTGATTGATCATCGCTTGAGTGATTTGTTCAGGAACGGTAACAAATCCAAGGGGTACGACACGTCCGGCATTGCAGATAATCCCCGGTTCCATGATCATCGTTAAAGACCCGGGGAAGCAGGCTGAATCAAAGGCAATCGTTACTCCATGTCCATCAGTCAACTCATGAATCCGCTGTTTCAAATCTTCCCGCTTTGTATTAATAACAAAATCTGCACCATATTCTTTTGCCCGTTCTAATGAACTATCACTGATATCAGCACAAATAATCTTTTTAACGCCCTTTGCCTTACATGTTTGTAAAATGATAGCGCCAATCGTCCCAGTCCCCAATATAAGAACCGTATCATCAGGTACCACGCGCCCTCTTTGCGTGCAATGTGCGCCGATTGCAAAAGGTTCTACCAAAGCCGCATCTTTCCAAGGTACGTCGGAACTGATAGGATATACTTCACCTTCGGGAACAATGAAGTATTCCCGCCAACCGCCATCATAACCAGAGCCGCGAACCAAGACATTCTCGCAGACATTTTTACGATGAATACGGCATTGGTAACACGTTCCACAAGTATGAATCAAATCAACAATAATATGGTCGCCAGGTTTGACCTTCGTAACTTTAGAGCCGACAGCCGCTACGACCCCTGCATTTTCATGGCCGGGAATTCGTGGATAGCTGGCGCACGGATTGGAACCATTATAGATATGGAAGTCACTGCCGCAAACACCAGCAGCCTTCATTTGAACTAACACATCATAATCACCCTTAACTTCAGGCCGAGGCACCGTCCGTACCTCATAAGCATGTGCCCCTGTAACGACGACTTCTTTCATCATATCTGACATATCTATTCCTCCATTTCGCAATGATACACTATATTTATACTTCTATTTACTTCATTAGGTCAAGAATCCCAATAGATAAAGCCGGGAAGAAAGCAAATAAGAAGGCGCAGACAATTTCAACAGCCACAAAAGGTAACAATCGTTTGGCGACTTTCGCTACAGGTTCCCCACTAAGGCCACAAGAAACAAACATGGTGGTCCCGAAAGGCGGTGTCGCCTGTCCCATCGCTAATAAGAATACAAACAGCAGACCAAATTGAACGGGATCTACACCAAACTTAATCGCAATCGGTGCTAAGATAGGTCCTAATATTAAGTTCGTCGCACCGACTTCCAAAAACATCCCGCAAATGGTAAGCAGAACAATAATTAATACTAAGAACACAGATGCATTGCTGGCAATAGCCATAAACCCTTTCGTTACCAATACCGGAATGTGATAGAAGGTAACAATAAACCCAAACATCTGCGCCGTAACAACCAGAAACATGATGTTAGCCGTTGTAATGGCAGTCTGTCGAACGACATCAAAGATCTGGGCTCCCGTAATTTCTCGATAAATCCCTAGGCAAACAAAAAAGCCATAAAATACAGCGACAACGGCGCTTTCAGTCGGAGTAAAAATCCCGCCATAAATTCCACCTAAAATAACCAGCGGCATTAAAAGAGCCCAGATGGCATCGCGGAAAGACAGTAAAAAGCGTTTAAAGGAAAAGCTATCATTGCACGGGAAATTACATTTCTTGGCTTTGATGTAGGCATATACACAAAGGAAAAATCCACAAATGATACCAGGTACAATCCCTGCCATAAGCAATTTAGCAACCGACGTATTCGTAATATTACCATAAATAACGAATACCGTAGATGGGGGAATAACGATGCCTAAGGTACCACCAATCGCTTGACACGCGGCCGAATAATCCTTAGGGTAATCTCGTTTAACCATTTCAGGATACATAATGCCGCCAATCGCTGCCGTCGTCGCAACAGAAGAGCCTGAAATAGCTGCAAAAAACGCACAAGCAACGATAGATACCAAGGAAATACCACCTGAAATCCATCCGACCAGAGAATCGGCAAAGGAAACCAGACGTCCAGATAATCCACCTTTTGCCATGATATCTCCGGCTAAAAAGAAGGCCGGTAATGCCAGCATGGCAAAATTATCACATCCTGTGAATATTTTTTGTGTAATCATCGCTAACGATAAATTAGGGTCTAACAAAATAGCACTGATACAAGCTCCCCCCAGTGCCCAAGTAATGGGCAATCCAATGGACATCAGTCCGACTAATACTACCAGCAGGGCTACTGCAGATAACTCCATAACCTTTCGCCTCCTTATTCGTTATTTGTGGAATGTACATCCGCTTCATGATTTGTAAAACACCGTTCTTTCATCTGGAATAAGATAGCGAGTACCGTTAAGCCAAACCCCAGAGAAACAATTCCATACATGACATTCATTGGAAGTCTCAGTGCTGGGCTCATCTGGTAGCCACCGATCTCGATCATTCCAAAACTGCTGTAGAAAAAGACACTGGCAATGATAAACGCTAATAGTTGTCGAATGAATTCTAACCTTTGTTTATTCTTTTTAGAAAGGATATTATCAATTAAATCGATGCTGACAAATTGATTTTCAGTAACCGCAATATTTACACCAAGAAGGGTTAACGCTACATAAAGATATCGTGAAGCTTCCTCTGACCAGGGAATACTATAAAAAACAACATATCGGGTTACGGTTTGTATAAACACAATGCTCATAATCAGAATCAAAATAACCGCGTTTAACCGCATAACCCAAGATTGAATGCTTTTAAACCATTTTTCACCTTGCCTCATCAACTATTCCTCCTCTCCAATATCTTTAGCGGTTTGCTTAATTCGATCCAGTGTATCCTTAAATGTTCCACTAAACTCATCGCGAACGCTGCTAGTAGCTGCAATAAACTGAGATTTATTGGGGTACGTAATCTGCATGCCTTTTGAAGCCAAGGTATCTAACGCTTCTTTATCCATCTGTCGGCTCAACAGTCTTTCGTTTAAATTAGCTCGATTCATGCATTCTGTAATAAGCTGTTGATCGTCCGGAGTGAGGCCTTCCCAAGTTTTCGGTGACATAATCAAAAATACAGTAGAGTATACGTGCTGTGTAATAGCCATATGTTTATTCACTTCTACTACATTATTTTTGTCAATAACCGTCGGCGGATTTTCCTGGCCATCTAGAGCCCCTTGCTGTAAGCCGGTATAGGCATCTCCCCAAGACATGGGCACTGGATCAGCGCCTAATGCTTTCCAGAGCTCTTGATGAATTTTATTTTCCATAACACGCACTCTTAAGCCATAGACATCTTCTACATTAACGACGGGACGTTTAGAATTGGTTAAATCGCGGAACCCGGATTCCCAAATCCCCAATCCATGCAATTTCACAGAGGATAATCGCTGAAGGAAGTCATTACCAATAGGACCTAAGAATACGGCATCGGCATGTTTTTCACTCTCAATCGTATAGGGAAGATCAAATACGGCTATTTCCGGAATAAAATTAGCCAGGACACTTTGATTAACTACGGCAATGTCTAAATTTCCTAATTCACAAGCTTCTATATTATCTCGTTCGGAACCTAATTGCCCATTATGAAAAACACTGATTTGGATACGTCCATTCGATTTTTCATAAACATCTTTGGCAAATATTTCCAAACTCTTACCAATAGCACCATCTGCAGCCGAGGCTTGGGATAATCGCAAGTGAGCTACTCCATCAGCATCATAAATGTTTTTATTGCTCCCACAGCCGGCAGATAATATCAGCATTCCCAGTAAAAGTAATCCGGTCAGAATCCTTCGCATCATATTCATCTCCTTAATAGTTTAATGTGTAGTTATGGAAGTTGTAAGGCTCCATCTGTTTTTCTAGTTTGCGTCCACTGCACCACCTCGTTGCTGCAAGGATATTTTGCCGCCTCTTTTTCGTCGATATCAACCCCTAAGCCGGGAGCGTCATTGGGATAGACATATCCATGGCGGAATTCCGGCAATCCGGGAAAGACTTCCAACAAAGCACCGTGAGGACCTTTAACATCTTGAATAACGACATTCGGGGGTTCAATCCCTGACCACTCTTGAACGCCGAAATTAGGCGCCGCTAAATCGATATGGACATTCGCTGCATGTGCAATAGGTGTCATATCTCCAGGGCCATGCCAAGCTGTTTTTACTCCAAACTGTTCTGCAAAAATAGCGAGTTTACGAGCCGGGGTAATCCCTCCGATTTGACTGATGTGAACGCGAATATAATCAATCAATTGCTCTGTAATCAACTGTCTCCATTCGGCAGGATTATTAAATAATTCTCCTTCCGCCAAGGGAGTCGTAGTACTCATGCGTATTTTTCTAAACCATTCAATCTGATCCAAGGGCAATACATCTTCCACAAAGAAAAGGCGATACGGTTCTAATTCTTTCACAAAACCCATGGCTTCGGTTGGACTGATTCGTTCATGAACATCGTGAATGAGCTCAATATCAAATCCTAATTTACTCCGGATCCCATCAAACAGTTTTAAGGTATCTTTAATATATTTACGACTATCTAAATAAATTCCCGGATACGCGCCTTCGGGAGTACTATTTAAACCATGCGCCTTCCATGATCCGCCATAACCACCACACTGACATCGAATATGGGTAATTCCCATCTCCTTAAATCGCTGGATATTTTCACACAATTCTTCTAGATTTCTACCGTCTGCATGACGATAAACAGGGACGCCCTTACGAATCTTTCCTCCGAACAGTTGATATAGGGGCATTCCGGCAAGTTTTCCCTTTATGTCCCACAAGGCCATATCAATGCCAGAAATAGCATTGTTCTCAATAGGGCCGTTTCTCCAATATCCGTTCTGATGCATCAACTGCCATAGTTCTTCAATATCTTGAGGATCTCGCCCTACTAATAAAGGCTTCAAATATTGTTCAATTAAGCATTTTACGGCTAAAACTCGGTAGGCAAAGGTAGCACACCCAACGCCATATAAACCATCTTGATTCGTCATGACCTTGACAGCCACTAGGTTAATCCCTTCCGGAGCCGTTAATATTACACGGACATCTGTAATTTTTAAAGTCATCATACTCCTCCTTATCCGCTTTTATAAAAATTAACTAGCATAATTGCGTTCTCCAAACTTGTATGTTGTCATACAAGTTGAGTGAAAATAAATAACCTCCCTTTCAACGATCTTGTGACATAATCTTCGGTAACATATCCATAGCATGCTGCATGTGTTCTTCCATCCACATTTTAGCTTGATCAGAATCTTTATTTCTCATCGAATTTAAAATCTTATTATGGTAATAAACCCCGTCTTTATAGCCAAAAAGCAGATTCAATTGTTGACTCGAACGAAGTGTCTGTCCAAAAATACTTTGCAAGGCACTTTCAATAAGAACATTCCCTGAGGCTCGGCTAATTTCTAAATGAAACTGCATATCTGCTTGGACAAAGGCAATCGGTTCATTGCTTTTTTTCTTCATGGTGTCCAAAATAGCTTGCAACTTATCCAAGTGGGTATTGTTCATGCGCTCTGCAGCTAGGGCTGCACTACCACTCTCTATAATTTTGCGAAATTCTAATACTTTTAGAATATCTTTATAATCACTTTGAGTCAGTGTATGAATGGTATTCACAACACCACGTACATCACTATTTTTTACAAAGGTTCCCCGACCATGCTGACTTTCCAAAATATTCAGCGCAATACATTGCTGTATAGCCGTTCTCACGCTCGATCGGCTAACATCCATCATTTTCGTTAATTCATTTTCGGATGGAATCTTAGAGCCGACAGGCCACGTGCCATTTTCAATATTCTTTTGTAAAAAGGCGAAAACTTGTTGCGATATATTGTTTTTTCTTATAATAGGCATAACAATCTCCCAAATAAAGTAAACTTGTATGACGTCTTTCAAGTTGATCTGATTGTATCATCTTGAATGCTAAAATTCAATAGAAATATAAACAAAAATGCATTGCTTGAAAAAGAAGAATATCTTTAAATCAAGCAATGCATTTATTGCAATCATACTTAGAGGACTACGTTTTTCTGATTCCCGGCGATATAAGCGTCGATGTTATCAAAGACGATGACGGCGCGTTTCGCCATCGATTCAGCCGTTGCAAAGGCAACGTGGGGCGTAACGATGGTATTCTTAGAATGGAGCAGGGGATGATCCGTATCGAGAGGCGGTTCTTTTTCAAAGACATCGATGCCGGCACCGGCAATTTTACCGCTGTTTAGGGCATCGGCCAAGTCTTGGGATACGACGACCGGGCCGCGGGCTTCGTTGACCAAGAAGGCCGTCGGTTTCATATAGGACAGGGTTTCTGCATTGATCATGCCCTTAGACTGTTCCGTTACCGGGCAGTGAAGGCTGACGATATCAGACTGAGCCATCAGTTCTTTTAACGGCAGATATTTAATCAGTTCCGTATCTTCTTTATGGGAGAATCCATTGTAGGCAACGACCTTGGCTCCGAAGGCATGGACCAATTCGGCTACGCGATGACCAATGTTTCCCGTCCCGATAAGGCCGACGGTTTTTCCTTCTAATTCATTGCCGACAAGGCCGGCTTTGGTTCCTCCAGCCCGGCAGGCAGCGTCTACCTGAGGAACGCGGCGCAGTAAATCGAGGATCATGGCAATGGTGAGTTCGGCTACAGCAACCGTCGAATAACCGGAAGCATTGCTGACTTTGATGCCCTTAGCTTTCGCTGCGTCGAGAGCTACGTGATCGACGCCGGTAAAGGCGACGTCGATATATTTTAAATTCGGGCAGGCATTGATGACTTCTGCCTTGAGAGGCATATTGGCAATGATGAGGATATCGGCATCTTTTGCTTCTTCGATCTGAACTGCGACGTCATCATTTCTTTCATAAGCGGCAAATTCATGGCCCTTTTCGGTAAGCGGTTTTACATAGGAGTCAAGTAATTCCTGACTGATACCTAACGATTCTAATAAGACAATTTTCATGTTAAAAAGCTCCTTTCAGGATAGTAATCACTCTCTTAATTATACGCAGATAGTAGGGATTTGTAAGCCTCTATGGAAAATCAGTATATAACATTCAATGCTATATAAAAAACAGATAGCCATAAGCCAATGGACCAAGAAACAAAAAAATACTGCCGGCAATCACAAGGGACTGCCAACAGTACATTATAAGGGTTTCAATTTTAAATGTGTCGCCTGAAGGAGTTCTTCCATGGAGGAAGCACCGACCGCTTCAGCCGCTTTTAAGACGATATGGGCACAGGCCCGGGCATCATCAAGGGCCTGATGGTGCTGGAAAGAATAGCCCAAATAGCCGGCAACGGTGTCCAGTTTATGGTTGGGCAGGTCCGGCCAGACGCGGCGTGATATTTCTACCGTGCAGGCATACGACGCCTGGGGCTTTTCCAAATGGTAATACTTCAGCAGGCTGCGCAGGACCCGCGTATCAAACACAGCGTAATGGGCCACCAATATCCGCCCTTCCAGGTGTTTTTGGATATTTCCCCATAAGGCATCAAATTTCGGTTTATGGGCAACCTGCTCCGGATGAATGCCGTGGATTGCCACATTTTCAGGGTCGAATACCATAAAGGGCGGCCGAATCAAAGTGTATCCTTGACGGACACAATCATCGTCATTCATCGTGACCGCCGCCAGCGAGCAGGCGCTGTTGGCATACTTATTGGCCGTTTCAAAATCAAAGGCCGTGAAATCAAGCATACGATACCATCCTTTTGACAAAATCCTAAAATCTACTTACAATTAAATCTGATTTTTCATTCTTTTATCGGTACGAGGTATTTCCATGACGAGTGAACAATATACCTTTGCGGCTCAGGACCAAAAATTTTCCGTAACGGTCGTCCGCAAAAAAGTAAAGAACATCAATCTCCATATCCGAAATGACGGGAACTTGTTTATTTCCGCATCGCCCCGTGTTCCCTGGGCCTATATCGAGGCTTTCTTACAAAAAAAGAGCGACCTTATCTGCCGGGCCGTACAGAAGTTGCAAGAACAGCAGAAAAAGTTCCCTTTCCTGACATTGAGCGACGGCGAAACCCTCTTGATTACGGGGAAACCCTACCGTCTCGACGTCCGTCTGGGCCTTCGCAATACCATCCGGCGAAATCAGGACACGGTATTTATGGAGCTCAAGGACGATACGCCTCAGACCCGGCAGAAGCTGTATCATCAGCTGCTGCAGCGCATCGGAGCCCCTCTTTTTTCAGCCAGTCTTCAGCGAATGCTGCCCTTATTCAAAGAATATAACTTAAAAGAACCGATACTCAAACAGCGCGTCATGCGTTCCCGCTGGGGCTCGTGCATGCCTTTAAAAGGCATCGTGACCATGAACACCTACTTGGCCATTATGCCGGAAGCCATCATTGACCACGTCATGCTCCACGAACTATGCCACTTCATCCACCCCAACCATTCCCGCCATTTTTATGACGTCATGACCGTGCGCATGCCGGACTGGAAGGAACGGCGTCAGGCTATGAACCGGTATCTGCCTTACTGCATCTGATAATCAGGCGGAATGGTCGCGGCTAGGGACGGCTGTCCGTCTTTGAAAGTCAGGATGAACACATCTTTAATGGCATCGTGATTGGCGTCAAGTGAAATCGTCCCAGTCGCCCCTTGATAGTCAATCGTCTTGACCAGTTCTTTGGCGACCTCTGTCGGGTCACCGGACTGACAGCGCGAGATAGCCGCTGCCGTCATCATAAAGGCATCGTAGCCGAGGGCTGCATAACCATCGGGCAAAACGCCGTATTTTTCGTAATAGGCCCGGGAGAATTGACGAGCTGTGTCACTCGATTCGTTCCCGGCATAATGATCGGTATAGTAAAGATTAGTCAGATATTGACCGTCTATATCCTTCTCCATTTTAAGGCTGTTCCAACCGTCAGGTCCCAATAGCGGCATAGAAATTCCCTGGCTTCTCAGTACTTTAATAGCCGGAATCGTCCAGTCGTCGTATCCCGGAAGATAAATGACATCGATGCCGGCAGCCTTTAGCTCAGATATGGCCCGAACAAGGTCGTTCGGATCCGATACGTCACGAAAAATCGGAACCTCTCCGCCGCTGGCAAGAAAAGCACTGCGGAAGTATTCCGCCAGTCCCTGGGCATACATCTTATCGGGATAGTAAAAGACGGCGGCCTTGCCGGCCTGCAGGTTATGACGGGCATAATCGGCCATGGCACGCCCTTGAGAGGCGTCGATAAAGGCAGCCCGGAACATATACTGATAGACTTCATTAGCCCGGATATCGACGGTGATATCGGGCTGCGTCCCGCCAGGACTGATGAGGGGAATCTTGACGGCTTCCACATTGGGAATGACCGCCCGCGTACAGTCGGCAAGGTCCGGCCCAATGATGGCCGACACATGCCGCACGTTTAGCTGCTGAATGGCGGCTACGGCATCTTCCGGCTTGCCGTGATTGTCTACCGATACGAGCTGTACCGGTTTGCCCAGCAGGCCGCCGCGTTCATTGACGATATCTTTCGCCAGTTCAATGCCCCGTTCGGTCGACGCCGAATAGGACATCCCTTTGCCGCTTAGGGCCAGATTGGTTCCGATGAGAACCCCGGTGTACTGGCGGAAAAAAGTACATCCCCCAAGCAAAAAGGCAGACAAAAATACAAACAGGACAAGGAACTGAACATTTTTCTTCATGAAAGTCCTCCTTCCTTATTTGAAAACGTCTGCCTGAGTCTTTATGATTAAGGTAAAAACAGTAAGGGATTGGTCGGCGAGCCATTGACCCGAACCTCATAGTGGACATGAGGTCCCGTGCTGCGTCCGGTGCTGCCGGCCAGGGAAATGATAGAGCCGGCCTGGACTTCCTGTCCGACCGTAACCAAAAGCATCGAATTATGCCCGTAGCGAGTGACAAAACCGTTGCCATGATCGATTTCAACGAGGTTGCCGTAACCATCGACCCAGCCGGCCATGGTAACCTTACCGGCAGCCGTGGCCCGAACGGGAACGCCATAGTCGACACCGATATCGATACCTTCATGGAAGCCGGAACCGCCGCCAATAGGATTGCCGCGATACCCGAATTCAGACGTAATGGTCCCCGTAACCGGCCAAATCGACGGTACCGTAGAGGCACTGTTGGGACTGCCTGAGCTGCCGCCGACCTGATACATACGACTGTTTTGCTGCATTTGCAGGACTTGTTGACCGGCCGTATCACTGAGGACGGTCTTTAAGGTAATAAAGCTGATAATACGGGCATTGCTGCGCGTTTCCAATCGAGAGGTGGCCAATAACAGGTCATTGTAGCTGGCATTAGAAAGGTCCGGGGATTTCTTCTGTCCCCCTGCTACGCCACCGTCACCTTTTGGGCTGTCACCAGCCCCCGATCCCTTGACCATTTGCCGCAGCTCCTGATCGAGGGCATCCATTTTATCCATTTTTTCCTGGAGCGATGCTGTCTTATCCCGCATCAACTCCAGCTGCTGTTCATGCAGCATTTCCTGGTCTTTAGCCTGTTGGAGCGAAACAAATTCATAGATACCGATGCCAACAACAATTACAATGAAAATTGCTGCAGCGACTCCGATACGAATGATTTTTTTATACTGCTCCGGCGTCACAACCAATGGTTCTGTCCGATCAGATCGCAAAAATGACGGCCACCAAGCCGGCATCTGCGCCGGCTTTACCCGCTGCCACCAATCTTTCAGGGACGTCAGCCATGGATAGTCCTTAATTTGGAACTTCACCTTTTTCCCCTCTTTATTCTTCCATATCCTTCTGAACTGCCTGCATGTCACCGCTGTAGTTCAAAGCGTTGTCCAGGCTTTCCTTTTCTTCTTCACTCATGCCGTAAAGACACTTGCCATCGACAATTGGTTTTGCAAAAATACGGGATTCATTGCGGCCATACACACTGGAAAGACAGAATCCGTCATTTTTCCCATCGAGAACCGTAAAGGCAAAACTTAAGTTATTGCCGATATTGTCAAAGGCGTTGTATTTGACAAAACCGATTTTACGGAAACAATGGTTCTGTACAGCCATGATATCTTTTTGAGTCTGATGAATCAAATCCAGGGTCCCCTGCAAATCGTGCAGCTTTTCGACATCATCCCGCAGTTTTGCTTCAACGCTGGTCCCCGTTTCATCCTGCATAAAAAAGGTATACTTCGTTTCTAATTTTTTGATTTTCCAGTGTAAAAAGGCAATATAGACGAGCAAAATCAATAAAAGCAAACCGCCTATACCGGCAAGTGCCATTGCAGCAACCTGCATGTCAACATTAAACATTTTGTTCCTCCCGTAGATATACCAATAGATTATATATGAAACGAAGAAAAGGTCGGCCGTCGAGGACCGTCGTTTTCTTCGGTAAGTATCGACATCAGTCGTTCAAACTCCGCTTCTGATGAAAATGAAATTTCAATTTTTCCCGTCCCCGGCCCGGGCCGCAACTGAATGGAAACATCGGTTCCTAAAGCCATCTTCAGCTTATCCTGTAAGAGAGCAAGGTGGGCATCCGGCTCCGGTTTCGGCTCATTCTCAGCCATGAGTCGCCGTACTAAAGCTTCGGCTTTTCGGGCGGACAGCTCATGTTTCAAAATGTAAAGGGCCGCTTCGCACTGCCCTTCTGCCGTCGGTAGCTGTAATAGCGGCCGGGCCTGTCCCATCGACAGTTTCCCCTCGACAATCAAGCCTTTGACGTCTGCCGGCAGCTGCAGCAGACGAACCATATTGGCAACATGGGAACGGCTTTTCCCGACTTTCTGTGCCGTCTGCTCTTGTGTCAGGCCAAATTCGGTCATCAATCGGTCATAAGCCAGGCCTTCTTCGATCGCATCCAAGTCTTCGCGCTGTAAATTTTCAATGAGTGCGATTTCAGCAGCTTCAGCAAGGCTGTACCGGCGAATAATCGCCGGAATCTGTTTCAATCCGCATCGCCTGGCGGCTCGCAGCCGCCGTTCGCCGGCAATGAGTTCATATTGACCGGGCCCTGACTTTTGGACGACGATGGGCTGAACCACACCATGCTGGCGAATGGATTCGGCTAAGGCATCCAGAGCCGCTTCATCAAAGGAACGACGCGGCTGCCTGGGATTGGGTACAATACATTCGACAGCAATATCAGTGATTCTTTCTCGTTTCCCAGAAGGACCGTCGACCGCCACCATGGCCACCTCTTTTCTCTCGTATTATTTTTAGGTCTATATTATAGTATATAGTCTATTACCCATTTAATCAAATATTTATTCTCTCATCTTTTCTCCAATTTTATGAGAATTCTATGATATAATAAGGAAAAAAATATCTCATTCAGAAAGGATGTAACATATGCCACTATTTACTGATCCCTTAAAAGAAATAGACGCTGCCAGCGTCAAAGAATATGCCCAGCAGCGAGGCGCCGAAGAGCTGTCCGATGATATCGTAAACGAAGCCTGCCAACGCGTCATGGAACTGGCCAAACCGAAGGCTTCCTGCCAGCAGTGCTTCTATGACAATACGTCGCACATGGTCCTTTGCGACAATCCCTTTACGGTCAGCAGCCAGCGTGCCCGCCAGCTCATTGAAGACTCGGCCATCGTATTGATGTACGCCGTGACCCTCGGCGAAGCCGTAGAACAAGAAATCGACAAGCTGTTCATGGATAAGGAAATCACCCGCGGCCTGGCCCTCGATTCGGCCGTCGCCGTTGCCACCGCGAACTATACGAAACAGCTCATCGACACCCTCGATGAAGCCAGTGCTGATAAAGGCTATAAAGCCGTATGGGCCATGAGCCCCGGTACCGGCGACTGGCCGGTCGGTCAGACAGCCAACATCGCCAAGGCCGTCCACGCCGAACAGATGGGCGTCTCGCTCTTGCCGAGCGGCATGCTCATGCCTCGTAAAACCGTAGCCGGTATGATTGGTCTTAACATTGCCGACGGCGGCTGCAGCACTTGCGGCGGTTCTTGCGGCGGCTGCGCCATGGCCGGTCACTGCGGAGAATAAAAGTACCCGCTCGCGCGCGTATCCCCAATATATCAATATATCAAAGGACCTGCCACCTTGGTGGCAGGTCCTTTTTGTTATGGTGTAATTCAGTTTATTTAAAAAATGGTTTTGAGGATGATCGTCTGGCTGCGGTTCGGACCGACGGAAACGATGCCCAGGGGCACGCCGACGAGTTCGCTGATCCGTTCGACATAATGACGAGCTGCTTCCGGCAGTTCATCATAGGATTTGCAGTTTGAAATCGACGTCTTCCAGCCCGGCATGTCTTCATAAATCGGTTCGACATTTTCAAGGACGTCGAGGCTGGCCGGATATTCTTTCAGCTGCTGGCCCTTATATTTATAGCCGGTGCAGATTTTAATCGTATCCAGATCATCGAGGATATCGAGGCGGGTAATGGCCAAATAATCGAGGCTGTTCAGCATAGCAGCGTATTTTACGACAGCCGTATCGAGCCAGCCGCAGCGGCGGGGACGACCGGTAACGGTACCGAATTCGTGACCCGTATTGCGCAGGTAGTCACCGATTTCATTGAGCTGTTCAGCCGGGAACGGGCCGGCACCGACACGCGTCGTATAGGCTTTTACGACACCGACGATGTTTTCCATGCGGCGAGGACCGACGCCGGATCCGGTGCAGGCACCGCCGGCCGTCGGATTAGAGCTGGTAACGAAAGGATAGGTACCGTGGTCTAAGTCGAGCATAGCAGCCTGAGCCCCTTCAAAGAGGACCTTTTTGCCTTCGCTGACGTAGAGGTTAGCCGAGTAGTTCGTATCCTTTACATACTGGCGAATCTGATCGGCATAGCCGAGGTATTCCTGAAGTACTTCATCATAATCGAATCCCGGGCAGCCATAATATTTTTCAAAGAGACGATTTTTCAATTCAATATTGCTACGCAATTTTTCCGCAAAGATATCGCGGTCCATGAGGTCGCCAATGCGAATGCCAACGCGGTTGATCTTGTCGGCATAGCAGGGGCCGATACCATTTTTCGTCGTGCCGATTTTAGCATCGCCCTTGAGCTTTTCATCTTCTTCATCAATGCGGACATGGTACGGCATGATGACGTGTGCCCGTGTAGAAATTTCCAGCTTACTAATGGTTACGCCTTTTGAAGTCATACTTTCAATTTCTTCGAGGAGGACTTTCGGGTTGACAACGACACCGCTGCCGATGATACAAGTTTTTTCGGAAAAGAGGATCCCCGACGGCAAGAGGCGAAGTGCAAAGGACTTATCGTCAACGACGACCGTATGGCCGGCATTGTTCCCACCTTGGGAGCGGATGACGACGTCGGCTTTTTGGGCCAAATAATCTACGATTTTACCTTTTCCTTCGTCGCCCCACTGGGTTCCGATTACCATTGCTGTAGCCATGTATTCAACATCCCTTCATGAATTGCAAAATTAACAAACACTTACATTATACCATAGGCCTTATAGTTATGCTACTAAAAAGGCCCTGGCTTTTACGCTTTTTTTACGATGTCAGCCTTAATAAAAAAATTTTCCCGTCGAAATCTCGATAGAAATAAAAAAGAAACGTCGCCATGCAGACTTGATAAAACAACTCATTGGCTTATTTCAACAAATATTGTATAATATGGAAATACCGAAGAAAAACTGAAATTCATTTTTTATTACCAAGGAGAGATTTTGACCATGTTATTTGATACCTGTCGCATCGGCCGTATTGAAACGAACTGCCGTATTATCCGTTCTGCTACTTTTGAAGGAATGGGAAGGTATGGTGTGCCGACAGAAAATCTGACCAAAATGTATGAAAAATTGGCAGATGGCGGCGCCGGTATCATCATCACCGGTATGATGGCCACCAACAAGATGGAACCGCGGCAGCACTGCCAGATTCGCATCGACGATGACCAGTGCATCGAGCCGCTTGCTAAGGTCGTCAGCCATGTCCACGACCACGGCAGTAAAGTCGTCGCCCAGCTCGTCGTCATGGGTTCGGCCATCCTCCTGCCGGAAGTTCCCGAAGGAGAACACCGCATCATCTTCAGTCCCAGCGGCGTTACCGAAAAGGTAGCCAAATGGACGCAGGAATCGCAGGCCCTGACTGTCAGCCAGATTCACGAGCTGACCAGCGCCGTTGCCCTGGCAGCCGAACGAGCCCAGAAAGCCGGCTTTGACGGCGTCCAGTTCCACGGAGCCCACGGCTATCTGGCCAGCAAATTCTTATCGCCTCACTTTAATACCCGTACCGATGAATACGGCGGCAGCTTAGAAAACCGTGCCCGCTTCCTCTTAGAAACGATTGCGGCGATGAGAAAAGCCGTCGGGCCGGACTACCCCATTTGGGTCAAACTGAACTGTGCCGACTTCATGGAAGACGGCAGCCTGACCTTTGAAGAAAGCAAACAGGTCATGGCCTGGCTTGCTGACGCAGGTGTCGATGCCATCGAAGTCAGCGGCGGCAACACGTCGTCCCTTCCGCGAAAAGGACCCATTCGGGCCATTAAGCGCACGAAGGAACCGATGTATTTTAAAAACTACGCGGCCGAAGCCGCTGCCTCGTTAAAGGGTAAAATCGATATCGGCGTCGTCGGCGGTTTCCGCAGTGCCGAAGAAATGGAACAGGCCCTCGAAGAAACGGACCTGGCCTTCATTTCCATGAGCCGCCCCTTCCTTCGTCAGCCCGATCTTCCCAAACGCTGGCGTGAAGGCGATACCGAACCGTCCTTATGCATTTCCTGCTCGCGCTGCTTCGGCGCTGAAAACGTCGACTGCATCTTTAATAAGCGCGAAAAACAGGAAGGCTGATCGTCTATCCCAAGTAAAAGATACGTTAAAAGTTGATTCTGTACGCATGGAAGAGGAGGGCTGGTCATGACGCTTATTGCCATTGCCGTCATACTATTCAGCACAATCCTGCTCATTTTATGTCTGCCCGTAACCTATGAAGTCACCCTCCACATCGGAAAGCCCTACCACTTCGCCTTCTGTGTCGGATGGGGACGGAAGTTAATCCAAAAATCCTGGTCCTACACCGTCGGCGAAGAAGCCAAGGGTGAACTCTCGGTCTTTTGGAAAAAGGACGATGCTGACGGGAAAAATACCGTAGCGGAATCTCGCGAAGAAGCCCTGCAAATCTTAGAGGAAGAAAGTCAGCAAACGACCTATGAAGACCTTCCTTCCATCGAAGAGGCTGAAAAGGAAGCGGACCAGGAATCTCCCCCAGATACGAAGGAAGAAACGAAGGAGAAAGAAGAAACGGACACGGCGCCGACTGCAGAAAAAAAGAAGGGCAGCCCCAGCGAGTGGATTCCCCTCATCGTCAACACCGATTTCCTGACAGCCCTTTTCACCTGGCTGTCCCGCCTCATCGGTCACGGCCAAATCCGGAGTCTTTCCTTCGATGGAACCCTGGGCCTTCCGGCGCCTCATAAGACCGGCATCTTAGCCGGTGCACTCTACGCCTGCTGCCCGGGAAACCTCGAAAACCTGCAATTCAACTTTTTAGAAGAACAATACGACTGTACCGCCCATGCTTCAGGTCGCCTCTATCCGGCAATGCTCCTCTTGTTCACCTTGATGTTTGCCTTGTCGCGGCCTGTACGCCATATATTGATTCATTGGTTTGCTGTGAATAAGGAGACGCGCTATGGATAACTCGTACATCAAAAACAATTTAGAGCAAATTTTTGAAAGCTTCAAAGAAATGATCAAAGTCGAAACCGTCGTCGGCCAGGCCGTCCACATCGGCGATGCCATCTTGGTTCCCTTCGTCGACGTCACCTTCGGTTTCGGTACCGGCGGCCTGAACGGCAAGACAGAAAACGGCCGCAACAGCCTTGGCAGCGGCGGTGGTGCTCGCCTCGAACCGGCAGCCATCCTGGTCATCAAGGGAGACCGTGTCGAAATGTTCTCGATCAAAAAAGACGGCTATCAGGCCTCGGCTTTTGAAAAACTCATCGCCATGGCTCCTGAAATTATCGACAAAATGAAGAAGGATAAATACATTTACATCCACGATGAAGATGAAGGGGACACGGCGGAAAAAGAAGAAAAGTAATCTTAGCCCTTTTGCTCATTATTGTAATTCTTAACTAAATTTGTTATAATATAATAATAATCATATTTAGTAGTTGAACCGCTCCGGCGGTATAGGAGGAATAAATTATGAAATTGAAAAAACAATTGGCATCTCTCGCCGTTATGGGTATGATGAGTCTTGCAGCTGCATCGTCAGCCTTTGCTGCCGGTGTCGGCTACGTTAATTTCGACGCTCTCGTTCAGGCACACAAAGACTTCCCGAAAGTCAGCGCTCAGATGCAGTCGGCTATTAAAGACGCAAACGACAAGTTCTCCAAACAGGCTCCGAAACTGAAAACCGATCAGGAAAGACAGAACCTCGGCCGTGAATTGGCACAGAACCTCAGCCAGCTCGAAACGAAACTCGTCGTTCCTATTGAAAAAGACGTCGTCGCTAAAGTCGAACAGGTCCGTAAAGAAAAAGGCCTCGACAGCATCGTAGCCCAGGGCGCTATCATCGCCGGCGCTGACAATGCAACCGACGAAACGGATGCCGTCAAAGCATTGCTGAAATAAGAATATAACCTTCGAAAGACTGTCACCGTCGTGGCAGTCTTTTTTTGCGCTCTTTTCAATCCCAAAGAGGCTATAAAAAGCCGTTTTCCCACCTTTTTGTAAAAGTCTTTCAAAATTTCAGAATATCTCTTGACAGATACCCCCATTGGGTATATTATAACAATGTACCCCGAGGGGGTATCCAAGGAGGGAATACTACGATGGAAGAAAAAGACGTCTGTCCTTGCTGCAATTCTGAAAAACATAAGTACCGCAGCAAAGAAGGCAAGGAATATAAGTCTCTCGTATCACGGCTGAACCGTATCGAAGGTCAGGTCCGCGGCGTGAGAAACATGTTGGAAGACGACCGCTACTGCATCGATATCCTGACCCAGGTCAGTGCCATCCAGTCGGCATTGAACGCCTTCAATAAGGAGCTCTTAGGTCAGCATATCAAAGGCTGCGTCGTCGATGATATTCGCGATGGCAAAGACGAAGTCGTCGATGAACTCGTCGGTGCCTTGCAAAAACTCATGAAATAAAGGAGTGAGCCTAGTGAAACACGAAAAATTTACCATTACCGGCATGAGCTGCTCTGCCTGCTCAACTCGTGTTGAAAAAGCAGTCAATAAGCTGGACGGCATCGATAAAGCCAGCGTCAACTTATTGACTAACAGCATGCAGGCCGACTACGACGAAAACGTCGTCAGCCAGCAAGATATCATCAAAGCCGTCGTCGACGCCGGCTATGGTGCCAGCCCGGCAGATACGGGAAATGCCGCCGCTTCTGGAGGAGCTCCGCAAAAGAGCGCTTCTGACTTGGCAAAAGAAGAAATGAAATCGATGAAACATCGCCTTATCGGATCCATCATCTTCTTGATTCCGGTCATGTACATCGCCATGTACCACATGTTCAATGAATGGTTCGGCCTGCCGATTCCGAACGTCATCCACTATGTGTTCCATGGTCCGGAAAATGCCATTACCTTCGCCTTCACCCAGTTCTTATTGATTCTTCCTATCATGTACTTGAACCGCAAGTACTATATCAACGGTTTCCGCAACCTCTTTGAAGGGGCGCCGAACATGGACAGCCTGGTAGGTTTAGGCTCCATGGCGGCCGCCGTCTACGGTGTCTTTGCCATCTTCCGCATGAGCTGGGGCATGGGCCACGGCGATTGGGCCCTGGTTTCGCAGTACAGCATGAACCTGTACTTTGAATCAGCCGGTATGATCGTCACCCTCATCGACATCGGCAAATACCTCGAAGCCCGCGCCAAAGGCAAGACCAGCACAGCCATCGAAAAACTGATGGATCTGGCACCGAAACAGGCTACGGTCCTTCGCAACGGTATCGAAACGGTCATCCCCGTCGAAGAATTGGTCGTCGGCGATGAAATCGTCATCCGTCCGGGCGAAAGCATCCCGGCCGACGGTATCATTTCCGAAGGTTCAACCAGCGTCGACGAATCGGCCATTACCGGTGAAAGTATTCCTGTCGAAAAACAGGCTGGCGACAAGGTCACGTCGGCTACGATCAATAAAACGGGCTTCATCCACATCAAAGCCCAGCGCGTCGGCTCCGATACGACCATCAGCCAGATCATCAAGCTCGTCGACGAAGCCAGCGCCAGCAAGGCGCCTATCGCCAAGATGGCCGACACCATCTCCGGCTACTTCGTACCGGCCGTCATCGCCATCGCCTTAATCACGGGTATCGTATGGTACTTCGTCTTCGGCTACAGCGCCGAATTCGCCTTCTCGACGGCTATCGCCGTCTTGGTCATCTCCTGCCCCTGCGCCTTGGGCCTGGCAACACCGGTTGCCATCATGGTCGGGACCGGGAAAGGTGCTGAAAACGGCATCCTCATCAAGTCCGGTGAAGCCTTGGAAACGGCTCACGCCATCGACACCGTCGTCATGGACAAGACCGGTACCATTACCGAAGGCCGCCCGAAAGTCACCGATATCATCGCCCTTACCGGCAGTGACGAAGAGTTAGTCACCTTAGCTGCCGCTCTTGAAAAAGGCAGCGAACACCCCTTGGCCGAAGCCATTACGACCTATGCCGCCGATCACAACCTCACGGGCAAGACAGCCAGTGACTTCAAAGCCCTCTTTGGCCGCGGCGTCCAGGCCGTCATCGATGGAAAGACCTATTATGCCGGCAACACCCGCCTCATGGACGAAGTCCACATCGATACGGCTGCCATTACGGCCAACCTCAACACCTTGGCCGACGACGGCAAGACACCGCTCCTCTTTGCCAATGAAAAAGAAATCATCGGCATCATCGCCGTCGCCGACGTCGAAAAAGAAACGAGTGCCGAAGCCATTGCCGACTTTGCCAAAATGGGCATCAACGTCGTCATGCTGACCGGCGACAACCAGCGTACAGCTGAAGCCATCCGCCAGCGCCTCCACATCCCTCAGGTCATTGCCGGCGTCCTGCCGCAAGATAAGGAAAAACACATCGCTGCCCTTCAGGCAGAAGGCCATAAAGTCGCCATGATCGGCGACGGCATCAACGATGCCCCGGCTCTTGCCAAAGCCGATTTAGGCATGGCCATCGGGGCCGGTACCGACGTCGCCATCGAAAGCGCTGACGCAGTCCTCATGCGCAGCGACCTTCTCGACGCCGTCAGCGCCATCCGCCTCAGTAAGGCCGTCATCAAGAACATTAAGGAAAACCTGTTCTGGGCCTTCTTCTACAACGTCATCTGCATTCCCTTAGCAGCAGGTCTTCTCTACCCGGCTTTCGGCATCCGCCTCAGCCCGATGATTGGCGCCGCTGCCATGAGCCTGTCGAGCTTTACCGTCTGCATGAACGCCCTGCGCCTGCGTTTCTTCCAAACGACGCACAGTTCCCGTGTTTCACGTGAAACACGTATCAATACATCCCAGCCCGCTGTTACCACCGCAGAACCGAAAGCGGCCGTCGCAGCTACAACTTCCGTTTCCGCAGATCATACTGCTGAAAATAAAACAACGGTTTCGAATGAACCTCAGAAAGGAAATGATGAAACGATGGAAAAAACACTGAAAATCGAAGGCATGATGTGCCAGCACTGCCAGAATCACGTACATGAAGCTTTGTCCGCAATGGACGGTGTCACGGCCGTTACCGTCGACTTAGAAGGTAAAAAAGCTGACGTCACCCTCAGCAAAGACATCCCCATGGACGACTTTGCCAAGGTCATTGCCGACGCAGGTTATGAATTAGTAAAATAAACGATACGCCAAAGGCCTCATCCGAAAAATCGGATGAGGCCTTTTTCTGCCTAAAAATCTCACCGGGGATCGTCTTGCGAAAAGGGGAGAATAAAGGTAAAGGTCGTCCCCTTACCAACGGTACTGTCGACCCAGATATTGCCGCCGTGACTGCGGATAAACTGCTGAGCCAGGGCAAGGCCGATGCCGCTGCCGCCGCTCTTACGGTTGCGCGACTGTTCGCTGCGATAGAAGTATTGAAAAATATGGTCCAAATCATCGGGAGCAATGCCCTTTCCCGTATCGGCAATCTGTACCTGGGCATAGGGCTTGCCCTCTACGGTAACCCCCATGGTCGATACGGTGATAGAACAGCCCTCATCGATATAGCGAATGGCGTTATTCAGTAAATTATAGATGACCTGATTGATGCGGTCGACGTCGATAAAAAGAGACGGCAGGTCGGGACTCAAATGTTGCCGGACCGTCAGTGATTTTTCGTCACATAAGGGCTGGAGCATGCTGACCGCCCGTTCCAGCATCACATTGATATCGGCCTTTTCTTTATGAAGGGTCAATTCATCGATTTCCGCCAGAGACAAGTCACGGAGATCCTGAATGAGGCGTCCCATGCGCACCGTTTCGTCGGCCATGGATAAGAGAATCTTTTTATCCGTCGGGATGATATCGTCGATCATACCCTCTAAATTGCCCTGAAGGATGGCCAGAGGCGTCCGCAGTTCATGGGCAATGTTGGCAAACAATTGGCGCCGCATCTTGTCATTTCGTGCCAGTTCTTCTGACATCTCATTGAAGGACTCGGTCAGGACGCCGACTTCATCGTGCCGCTCAACCGATACGGTTTGGCCGTAGTTACCGGTCCGGACTTTTTGGACGGCACCGGTCAAGGTCGACAAGGGCCTCATGATTTCCCGGACGACAAAGTAACTGACGACGACACTGACGCCGATCATGCCAATGCCGACCCACAATAGTGACTGGTGGACGGCCGAAATATAGGTACTCTCGGCCGGACCGTGCATCGATCCGTGCATACTGCCCATTCCCATGCCCATCTGGGAATTTCCCATCATATGCGACATATTCGTGAGGTACTGGGAAAAATGGTTGTTCATCTGATTATTGACTAAAATAAGCAAGATAGCAATCGTCAAAAACAACAGGATAAACACCAACGCCGTCAGGCGGATAACGATACTGTCAGACCGCTTCATGGCCGCCTCCTACAAATTTATAGCCGATGCCGTACACCGTCAGGATATACGTAGGCTGTGCCGGATTGGGTTCGAGCTTCTTGCGCAGATTGCGAATATGCGTATCAATGGTTCGCTCATAGCCTTCAAAGCTGTAGCCGCCCTGTATCTTATCCATGAGCTGCATGCGGCTGAAGACGCGGTCCGGCGAAGCCGACAAGACTTCCAAGAGATTAAATTCCGTCGGCGTCAGCACGATGGGCTGCCCGTTTCGCAGGACGGTGAACTTCTCCTTGTCAATGACCAGGTCGCGGATCATATAAGACGTCGTCTGCTGCAGGACTTCGCCGCGCGTACGGCGCAGCAAGCTGTAAACGCGGGCGATGATTTCCTTTACATGAAAAGGTTTGGTCACATAGTCGTCACCGCCGATATTGAGCCCTACCAAACGATCCGTTTCATCATCTTTCGCCGATAGGAAAATAATGGGAATATCACTGAACTGCCGCGTCCGACGGCAGACCTCAAAGCCGTCTATGCCGGGCATCATAAGGTCAAGCAGCATGATCTGCGGCTTCTGGTTCCGCAGTATATTCAAGGCCGCCAGGCCGTCATGGGCGACGTAAACGATAAATTGCTCCTGCTCAAAATAGGATTGGAGCAGGGTACAAAGCTTTTCATCGTCATCTACGATAAGAATGGAATTGGTACGCAAAAAGGCTCACCTCCAAAAATTTCTTTGTTTCTATTGTACCATATGACCCCTACCGGAGCGACCCCATCAAAAAAAGGACTGCCGCAAAAGCGACAGCCCTTTCTTAATGACTATACACGGAGCCTTATTTGTTGGAATCCATCTGATCGTGATTCATCTGGTCGTGGTTCATTTGGTTGTTGTTCATCTGATCGCTGCTCATCTGACCGTGGCTCATCTGGTCGTGATTCATCTGATCATGGTTCATCTGACCATTGCTCATCTGGTCATGATTCATCTGGCTGTGATCCATAGGCATGTTCATATCCATGTTGCCATGCTGCATCTGCATATCCTGCTGAGTCGGAACGTAGCCGGCAAGCGTCGGATTGGCCATGCCGAATACCATAGCCAAGTGGGTGAACAGGACGAAGAGAATCATGAGCACGATATGATTCTTGATCTTAGCCGTAGAATCCTGGTTCTTGAAGATAATCCCCAATTCCTGTAAGAGAATCAAAACAGCAGGGATGACGCCCAGGACGTAAGCCCAAATGGAAACGTAGTCGATGGGACCGCGCCACTGAATGGTCGGTACGTAGGACGTGACGATGTATACCGTCGCAATGATGAAGAATACGCCGAGAATAATACCGCAGATGTGGCTCAGGCTGTCCCATTTTTCGCTGCGATGATCTTTATACAGCAAGGAAAAGGCGCCGGAGGCCAAAATCGTTTCCGCCAATACCATCGGTACCAGCATGAAGAGAATCAAAAACCACGGTGAATGAAGCGACAAGAGCTCCATGTAATGAGTCATTACCATATTTACTTCCCCCTTTTAAAACAAACGATTATCTCTGATAACCATGATGGCCCATGTACGGGCCATGGCAGTAGCCATCGTTGTAGCCATCGCCATTGTCACTATAATAGCCATTGCCGTGACAGTAATAACCATTGTTGTAATAAGAAGAATCATACTGGTCTGAAGAATTTGAATTGGCCGCAAAGGCGGAGAAACCTGCCATAACGGAAATTGCAGCTACGACGAGCAATACCTTCTTTTTCATAGATATAACCTCCTAAAGAAAATCATCATCATTTCTATGGTTAGAGTATACCAAAAAGGTGCGAAAAATCTATGGAGGAAATGTCAAGAAAATATAAAGATTTTTATTTCAAGATGATGTTGTCGATGAGGCGGGTCTTACCGATGCGAACGGCAATGGCCAACAGACTTTCGCCGGAAACAGTTTCAATCGGTTCGAGGTCGGGGAAGGAGAAGAGGTCGACATAATCGATGGAGGCCATCGGTTCCGCTTCAATTTCAGCCGTGACGATGACTTTCAGTTTTTCTACATCTTTTTCGCCGCCGTCATAGGCAGTCTGGGCCTTTTTCAGGCTCCGGGAGAGGACCAGGGCCGCTTCTTTTTCGGAATCGGACATATAGGCGTTGCGCGAACTGCGAGCAAGACCACTTTCTTCACGGACGATGGGGACCATGTTGATATGGACGGGCAGGTTGAGGTCGCTGACAAAACGGCGGACGACGACGACCTGCTGAGCGTCTTTTTGACCGAAGAAGGCTTCATCGGCACCAGTAATATTAATCAATTTGGTGACGACGGTGGCTACGCCGCGGAAGTGAATCGGCCGCTGAGCGCCGCAGAGCTTATGCGTAATGTCGCCTTCGACGTTGACATAGGTGCAGTAGCCCTTAGGATACATTTCCGACGGTTCCGGATGGAAGACGGCATCGACGCCGACGCTTTCGAGTTTCCGGCAGTCTTCTTCGAAACGGCGCGGATAGGCATCGTAATCTTCATTAGGACCAAACTGAGTCGGATTGACAAAGACCGAAGCGATGACGACGTCACAAGCCGCTTTTGCCGTCCGCATGAGCGTCAGATGACCTTCATGGAGGGCCCCCATGGTCGGGACCAAACCGATGACCTTACCGGCCTTCTTTTGTTCACGGGAAAAAGCCTGCATTTCTTTGACAGTACGGAAAATTTTCATGATAATAAAACTCCTTCATAAAATGAGATTATGCCGCATGGGCAGTCGATTCTTTTACACTTGTCCCTTCACCCTTTTCATCGCGGCGAGAGAAGTAATTGGCGATGAGGGACCCTGAAATATTGTGCCAGACGCTGAAAATAGCACCGGGAATGGCCGCTGCCGGATTGAAGTACATGACGGCCAGGGATGCCGCCATCCCGGAATTTTGCATCCCCACTTCGATCGCCACGGTCCGGGATTTTCGCGAATCGAGGCGAAACAGTTTGGCCATGAGATAGCCGAGAGCCAGACCGAAGCCATTGTGCAGGATGACGATAGCCGCCATCAAGAGGCCGACATCAAAGAGGCGGGACGCACTGAGGGAGACGACGCAGCCAACGAGGATGACGATGGTGACGACAGACACGACGGGCATGGCCGGCAGCACCCGTTCGACGCCGCGGGCAAAGAAATGGTGAACCCCTAAGCCCAGCATGACCGGGACCAGGACCATTTGCACGATAGAAATCATCATCGACAAGAAAGAAACATGAATCCAGGCGCCAGCCAAGAACCAGGTCAGGGCCGGCGTGACGATGGGAGCCAATAACGTCGTCGCCATGGTCATCGATACCGACAAGGCGACATCGCCCTTAGCTAAATAGGAAATGACGTTTGATGCCGTTCCGCCCGGGCAGGTGCCTACCAGGATGACACCAATGGCCAGTTCCGGCGGCAGGGCAAAAATCCGGACCAGTCCCCAGGCCACCAAAGGCATGATCAAGAACTGAGCAAAGACGCCGATGAGGACCTCCCACGGCCGTTTAAAAACGGTCTTAAAGTCGGCTACGGTCAAGGTCATGCCCATGCCGAACATGACGATCCCCAAGAGCCAGCCGACATAGGGTGCTGCCCACTGCAGCGTCCAGGGCCAGATAGCTCCGACGACGCCGATGAGGACGACGAAGACGGCCATGTTGCTGACCAGAAAATCACAACACTTTTTCAATAAATCTATACCTCCTGTCTTAATTTTGGGGCAAAAGGACATAAAAAAACACCCTTCAGCGCGGACTGAAAGGTGTGCGTATCTGCAAACGTCACGTAGGGCCGACATATATCGTAAAAAAACACGCCTATTGCCGTGCCGCCATACCATGATGAGCAATCCTTCCTGTCTCGGTCTGAATCAGATCCAAGCAGATAATGAATCGATAAGTAGACATAAAAAAAGTATAACTCACATTGCGTGATGCTATCTTTTGCCTCGGCCGTATCATACCATATTTATGCGTCTCATGCAATGGTCCCTGCGAAATCCGAAAAAGGGGGCGATTCATCGATAAAATCCTTGTATTTTTCATCATTCTATCTTATAATATTACCAATTCTTGTCACACGTTGTTCCCTTGTGAGGAACTAGTGTTGCAAAATAACTTTAAAAAGGAGATACAAGGAAAATGTCGATTCAACTTGCTATTGTCATCTTATACATCATCTTACTATTTGCCATCTCCATGTATGTCAAACATCGGGCCAGCCAAAATCCGACGGAATATCTCTTCGCCGGCCGTAAATTTTCGACGGGTCTGGTCGCCGTCAGCATTACCGGCATGGCCGTCGGCGCTGCTTCTACCGTCGGCGTCGCTGAAAGTGCCGTAAAAATCGGCCTGGCAGCCGGCTGGTACAATGCCGCCTGGGCCATTGGGGCCATCGTCATGGGTTTCGTCGCTGCCGGCAAATACCGGTCCTTGAACTGTACGACCATTCCCGAACTCTTTGAACGGAGTTACGATAAAAAAGCCCGTATCATCAGCGTCATCGGCCTGGCCCTCATCATGCTCTGCATCACCTCCCTGCAGTACGTCGCCGGCGGTTCCATTCTGCATACCCTCATGCCGGATATCTTCTCCATGCAGGGCGGCATGATTACCAGCGCCATCGTCTTCGTCGGCATCACGGCCATCGGCGGCCTGTGGTCGTCGGGCCTGTCCAACATCCTCAGCGTCACCGTCATTTACCTTGGCATCCTCTATTCCCTTATCCGCATCCTCCTCCGCGACGGCGGCATCAGCGGCATCAACGCCGCCTTGCCAGCAGCGGACTTCAGCTGGTTCTCGCCCATGGGCGGCCTGTCCTTTGCCGTCCTCATGGGCTGGATCATCGTCATGACCACCCAGGCTATCACCGCCCAGGGGCCGGTACAGATCGCCTGCGGCGCCAAAAGCGCCAAAGAGGCCCGTAAAGGCTTTATCTTAGGCGGCCTGCTCATCTTCCCCATCGGCTTCTTGTCAGCTATCTTAGGCCTGGCAGCCAAAGCCCAGTTCCCGGATATCAATCCGACCCTGGCCCTGCCGCAAATCATCATGAGCCTCGATCCCTTCTCTTCGGGCATGACCTTAGCGGCCCTTTGGGCAGCCGACGTATCGACGGCCTGCACCATCCTCCTCGGCGCCGGTACCCTCATCTCACAAGACGTCTTTAAACGCTTTATCAAGCCCAATATGTCCGATATGACCTACGTCAAAGCCAACCGCCTGATCATCGTCATCATCGGCGCTGTAACCCTCCTCATGGCCTTCTATGCCGTCGGCATCGTAAAGGTCATGCTCATCGGTCTGAGCCTGACGACAGCCTTCACCCTGGTCTTTTTATGCACCCTCTTTGCCCCGTCCCTGTGCCGGAAAAACACGGCCTTCTGGACGACCCTGGTCGGCATCGCCGGCCTCATACTCTGGCAGTTATGCCCGGCCGTCCGCCTGTTCCCACACGTCATCTACTTTGAATGGGTCATCTGCATCGTCACCTTACTGATCGTCCGTCTCGTCGATAAGACGCCGATTAAAATGCCGGAATTAAAATAACCTCCGTAAATCCCAAGTCTGCCGGAAAGCATTTAAAATAATAACGACAAAAGGGAAGCATCCCGCTACGGATGCTTCCCTTTTATTTACCCGATAAAGAAGGCCCAATCTGTAAGACACTTCCGCTTCATCAATCGAACTGTCGATTATAATCACATGTTTGGCATTGGCTCATCGTATTTTCATTATCCGTTTTATGGTACGCGCCGGACCACTCACAGATCGTTTGAAGGATGGGTACGACCGAGCGTCCTTTTTCAGTCAGACCGTATTCAACCCGCGGCGGAATTTCATCAAACTGTTTACGCTCAATCATGTCATCGTTCATCAATTCTTTCAGCGTCGCCGCCAGGACAGCATCGGTAATATTGGCCATCTCACGGCGGACCGAACTGTAGCGCAGCCGTCCCTTTTCGGCCAGCACACAGAGGACCCTTGACTTCCATTTGCCGCCAAAGACAGACAGGCCATATTCCAGAGGACATCGGATATCCTTCTCTAATTTAGGCTTATACAAGGTTCACGCCACCTTTCTCTATTCTGATTTTATTATAGTAGCTCTCTTTTATCCCTTCAAGTTACTATGAAAATGAATAGTGACTTATAAATTTGCTTATATCTTCTCTTCCCCGAGTATGGATACTATAATGAAGAAGAGCTCACAGAAAACCGAAAGGGAGGAACATACCATGAACGTAAAAGCTTATTTAGAAATTACCATGAAAATCGACGCCGCCAATCGTCCGGCAGCCGCTAAAGTGTATACCGATTACCGCCAGCCTTTCTTGACCACCATCGAAGGCGCCTTGACCAAGGATCTCCTCATTCGCGATGAAGACGTACAGGTACTCCACGGTTTTGACAGTGCCGAACACGCCCAGGCTTATCTTTCCAGCGACCTCTTCAAAAACGACGTCTTCGTCGGCCTTCAGCCCCTTTGGACCGAAGATCCGGAAGTAAAAATCTATACCGTCGCCTAAGCTAACACAAATTTTAAAAATACCGGTATTACAAAAAATAAGCAGCCCTTTACAGGACTGCTTATTTTTTATATCTGAACGATTGTAAACAAGAAGATGACTGTCGTTTACGGCACCTTATTTAAGGACAGCATCGGCACTGGTCGGGAGATCCGGCATATCGGTGTTAAACCATTTTTTATAGATCTGCTGGAATTCGCCGCTCTTCTTCAATTTTTCCATAGCTTCGTTTACTTGCTGCAAGAGTTCCTTGTTGTCCTTATTGAGGGCAAAGGCCAGGTATTCCGGTTTCGTATTGCTGATATCGATGACGTCGAATTTATCCTTCCCGTCCTGGGTCAGGAAATAATCAGCAACTGGTTTATCGATGATCGCTGCCGGAGAACCACCGACCTGGAGTTCCATGATGGCTTCCGAGTTATTATCGAACTGCTTGACATTGTAGCCCTGTTCTTCAGCGTATTTAGCCCCTGTCGTCCCGATTTGGACGGCAATCTGTTTCCCCTGAAGGTCGGCGGCAGAATGGATTCCGCTGTTCTTCGGCGTTAAGATGACCAATTTCGATTCATAGAAGGGGGCTGCAAAGGCAACTTTCTGGGCCCGCTCCGGCGTAACCGTCATCCCCGTGGCGGCAATATCCATATCGCCCTGCTGGATGATGGGGATGATGCCCGAAAAAGCAATATTATTAAATTCGACGTCGCGATTCATTTCTTTGGCTACGGCACGGATCAAATCCATTTCAAAACCTTTGTATTCGGCCGACTGATCGCTGTCTTTAAATTCAAAAGGAACGAAGGTCGCATTGGTAGCGACACGAAGGGGCTTATTGGCATCTCCCGCATCTTTTTGACTGCTGCCGCAGCCTGCCAAGAGTGACGCCGCCAAAACACCTGTCAGTAATGCAGTACCCATTTTTTTCATATCCATGCCAATTCCTCCATTTAAAATGAATAAAAATTAAATTTGTTTTTATTATTATACCATTTTATACAGAAAAGTAAAGGGGTATTTGGCTAAAATAACAAAAAAGCGCTGCCCCCAAAGGAGCAACGCTTTGATATATTATTTACTGAGATCCAAAGAACGGACTTTTTCACGAAGCGGCAGTACAGCCGGAGGGCTGACCGACAGTTCATCTACGCCCATGCGCAGGAAGGTTTCCGTCAAGGTCAGATCGGCACCGAGTTCGCCGCAGATACCAACCCAAATGCCGGCTTTATGGCCATTTTCAATGGTCATCTGAATCAATTTCAGGACAGCCGGATGATGGGGATCAAAGAAGGTATCGAGCTTCGTCTGCTGACGGTCGATAGCCAGGGTGTACTGGGTCAAGTCGTTAGAACCAATACTGAAGAAGTCGACTTCGTGTGCCAGTTCTTCACTCATGACGGCAGCCGCCGGCGTTTCAACCATGATGCCGACTTCCATATCCTTATCGTAGGCAATGCCTTTGGCATCCAATTCCTGGCGGACTTCATCCAAGATCTTTTTGCACTGCTGTACTTCCCAGACGGAAATAATCATCGGGAACATGATAGCAATCTTACCGAATGCCGAGGCACGCAGCAAGGCGCGAAGCTGTGTCTTGAACAAATCGACGCGACTCAGGCAGATACGGATGGCACGCATGCCCATAGCCGGATTTTCTTCCGGGTCGAGGTCGAAATAATCGACCTTTTTATCGGCACCGATATCGAGAGTACGGATGACGACCGTCTTGCCCTGAAGGGCTTCGGCAGCCTGTTTATAGGCTTCGAACTGCTGATCTTCCGTCGGATAATCGCTGCTTTCCAAATAAAGGAATTCGCTGCGGAAGAGGCCGATGCCTTCGGCATCATTGGCCAAGACCTGGGGCAGGTTGCCCGGGTTGCCGATATTGGCAAAGAGATTGATCTTCTTGCCGTCTTTGGTAACCGTCGGGACGCCTCGGACTTGTTCCAGAGCCGTCAGGCGCAGTTCTTCTTCCTTCTGTTTTTTCTTCATCAGGGCCAACGTTTCTTCATCAGGATTGATGTACACGTCCCCTGTCGTGCCGTCAATGACGGCCATCATGCCGTCAACGTCATTGTGGAGCTGAGTCCCTGTGCTGACGACAGCGGCAATGCCCAAGGTACGGGCTAAGATAGCCGTATGCGAGTTGGTGCTGCCTGCTGACGTAACAAAGCCAAGGATCTTGTCCGTATCGAGCTGTAACGTTTCGCTCGGTGCCAAGTCGTCAGCAGCAATGATAACCTGATCATAGTTACTGAAATCAATCCCCGGGCCGCCGCTGAGCTGCTGCTCTACACGACGGGAAATATCGAGAACGTCGGCTGCACGGGCCTGCATATAGGCATCGTCCATGGAGCGGAACATCTCAGCCAGTTCTTGAGCAGTCTGATCAACAGCTGCTTCAGCATTCATTTTTTCCTCGCGGATTCTTGTTTCAATACCTTCAACATAGTCATCGTCATCAAGCATCATCTGATGAACTTCAAAGACAGCCGCTTGTTCTTCACCGACTTTGTCTACAGCTTTAACATATAAGTCTTTCAGCTGGCTCATCGCTTCTTCACGCGCTTTTTGGAAACGCGCCAATTCTACATCGACACTTTCAATCGGTCGAACGGCAGTAGAAATGGTATTGCGATGAAACAGTGCCAGCGGTCCGATACTGATACCGGAAAAGACACTCTTACCTTTTAACGTCAGCATCTGCTTTCCCCCTCAAAAATCTTAGAAGTTTTCCTTCAAGAAGGCTTCTACAGCACTTGCTGCCTGTTCTTCGTCAGCGCCTTCTACCTGTACTTTAATGGCTTCACCCTGCTTTACCCCTAAAGCCATGACGGTGAAGATTTTTTTCAAATCACCTTTACGAGCGCCTTTGAAGACACTGATGTTGGATTCAAATTTTTTAGCTTCTTTAACCAAGAGGCCAGCCGGACGAGCATGGATACCCTGGGGATCGGTTACAACGAATTCAAATTCTTTCATGAAAATTCCTCCTTCAGGAAATACGTGTTTGGAATAGTTGAGATAAAACTCTATTATATAGTGTACTTGATTTATGGAAATTACGCAATTACTCTTGAGGACGTTTTTTGCGGAAAATACCAAGTAAGATAGCTGCCACGATGACACCGGCGATTAACGAGACGATATACATGGGCCAATTGGTGATGACACCGAATACGAAAATACCGCCATGAGGTGCCGGAAGAGCGCAGCCAAAGAGCATCGACAGCGAGCCGGCGACAGCAGAACCGATAGCGCAGGCCGGAATGACGCGAAGCGGGTCAGAAGCCGCGAAAGGAATGGCGCCTTCCGTAATGAAGGACAGGCCCATGATAAAGTTGGTAATCGTCGACTGCCGTTCTTTCGGCGTAAACTTATTTCTAAAGATCAACATCGCCAAGGCGATAGCCAGGGGGGGAACCATGCCGCCGGCCATGACCGATGCCATGATGCCCGAGCTGACAGCCTGACCGGTGGCGCTCATGAGCGATGCCGTCCCAAAGACGTAAGCCGCTTTGTTGATCGGACCGCCAAAGTCGATAGACATCATGCCGCCGAGGACGAAGCCGAGGACGATACGGCTCGACGTCGTCATGCTGTTGAGGCTGTCAAACAACCAGGTATTGAAGATAGCCGTCGGAGGATTGATGACAAAGGTCATGATGAGGCCGATGAGAATCAGACCGAAAACCGGGTAAAACAGGATGGGCTTGGTGCCTTCCAGGGATTCCGGCAGGACCGACAACACTTTTTTCAATAAAAGGACCAGGTAACCGGCAATGAAGCCTGCAAAGAGGGCTCCGAAGAAACCGGATCCGCCCGTTGTCGCCAGGAAACCGCCGACGATACCGGGCATGAGAGCCGGCCGTTCGCCGATACTCATAGCAATGTAACCGGCCAGGATCGGCATCATCATGCTGAAGGACAGGCCGCCGATGTTTTTCAATAAGGCTGCCACCGGTGTCCCGCTGCCGAAGTTGGCGGCCCCGGCATTATCCATATCAAAGAGGAAGGCCAAGGCGATGAGAATCCCGCCGCCGATAACGAAGGGCAGCATGTGGGATACGCCGTTCATCAAGTGCTTATAGATCTGACGGCCGACGCCTTCTTTTTCGGCGCTTTCAACAGCTACCGCTTCAGAAGACGATTCCGCGCCCTGATAAACAGGGGCCTTGCCGTCGAGGATCGTCTGAATCAATTCTTCCGGAATCTTAATGCCATTGGCAACTTTGGTGAAGATAACCTTTTTGCCGGCAAAACGCTGGACCGGTACGTCTTTATCGACGGCGACGATAACGCCGACAGCCCGTTTGATATCGGCTTCAGTCAAGTGATTTTTGACCCCGCCGGAACCGTTGGTTTCGACTTTGATGTCGACGCCCATGGCAGCTGCCTTGTTTTCCAAAGCTTCAGCAGCCATGTAGGTATGGGCAATCCCCGTCGGGCATGCCGTAACACCGATGACGAAGGGGCGTTCAGACGGAGCCGCTTCTTCAGCCGGTGTTTCTTCAGCAGCCGCTTCCGCCGCAGCTTCTTCAGCTTCGGCTTTGATCTGTTCGGCTTCGGCTTTATCGATCGTCGAAAGGTATTCTTCCGGCGTCTTAGCCTGCATCAAGGCATCACGAAAATCATCATCCATCAGCATGCGGCTCAGGCGGCTCAACACTTCCAAGTGGACGTCGGCACCGCCGGCCGGTGCCGCAATCATGAAAAACAGATGAGCCGGTTCGTCGTCGAGGCTTTCGTAATCGACACCGTCACGGACGATCATCGATGCCAGGCCCGGTTCGTTTACGGCTTCGGTCTTAGCGTGAGGAATGGCAATGCCTTCGCCAATCCCCGTGCTGCCTTCAGCTTCACGAGCCAAAACGCGTTCTTTGTACAATTCTTTGTTATTCAAATTGCCGCCGGCTTCCATGAGGTCGACTAAGTGGCCAATGGCCGCTGTCTTATCGGCAACAGCGGCGTTAAGGTCAATGCTCTGCTTCTTGAGTAAATCTACAATACGCATCTACATCTCTCCTTCTCTCTTTAATTTTCTCTATACAATTCAATTCTCTAATATGAAAAATACAGCCTGACTTATAACTGGGAATAAATGTCCCGAATCTGGGATTCCGTGGCCAGCCATTCATTAAAGGCCGAAGCACTGCCGGCACTGATGCCCATCTTCAACGCTTCATTGAGGTCGCCCTTAGACGATTCGAAACCTGCCAGGAATCCGGCTACCATGCTGTCACCGGCACCGACAGAGTTGACCAGCGTCCCCTTCGGCGACGGACGGCGGTATACCTTTCCGTCTTCGCCGAGAAGAAGAGCCCCGTCGCCGCCGAGGGAAACGAGGACGTTGCGGGCACCCATGGCCTGCAGCTGTTTGGCGCAGACGATGATTTCGTCATCGGTCTTGAGGTCGACGCTGAACAGTTCACCTAATTCAAAATTATTCGGTTTAATGAGGAACGGTTTATATTTAATGACGTTTTTCAATAAATCACCCGTAGCATCGACGACGACGCGGATATCCCGCTTTTGGAGGCGTTTCAAAATCTGTTCATAGATATCGTCGGGAATATCGCTGGGGATACTGCCGGCCAAGACCAAGGTATCGCCGTCGGAAAGGGCGTCGATCTGGGCCAAGAGGGCATTCAGTTTATCTTCCGGGATATTCGGGCCCATGCCGTTGACAGCCGTTTCATCGTCAGCGCTGACCTTGAGGTTAATACGCGAGCAGCCTTCATCGAGGAGGATAAAATCCGTATCTCCGCCGTTGGCTTTTGCCAGCCGTTCGATTTCCTTACCCGTAAAGCCGGCCACAAAGCCCAGCATCTTCGACGGGATATGAAGATTGCCGAGAACGAGGGACACGTTAATGCCCTTGCCGCCGGGATAAATCATTTCTTGCTCTGCCCGATTGATATCGCCGGCTGTAAACTTCTTCATGTGGACGACATAATCTAAGGATGGGTTGAACGTAACTGTATAAATCACAGGATATGCACCTCCGTCATTTGCTGATACGGTTTGTAATCGAGGCTTTCATCGTCCCGCGCCGTAATCAGCGTAACCATTGATAATTCTGCAAATGTAATATGTGAAGATAAGCCGAACTTACTGGAATCGGCCAAGACAAAACGATCCAAGCACTGCCCCATAGCGGCTCTCTTACAGACAGCCTCTTCTTCATCGGGCGTCGTACAGCCGGAATGGACAGCAACGCCATTGGCGCCAAAAAAGCCCTTGGTAAAATGGTATCGGCCAATCATATCTCTCATTTCACTGCCGACGATAGCTTCAGTATCGCCCTTCACACGGCCGGGCACGATGTACACCCTGCCGCCGATGCGGCCCAATTTCTGGGCCAAGGGAATACTATTGGTCACGAACGACGCTTCTGAACCGGCCAGAAAATCGACGAGCTGTTCCGTCGTCGAACCGGCGTCCAGATAGACGAAGTCTTCTTTATGGATCAGTCGGGCTGCATACTGGGCAATACGCCGCTTTTCACTCATGTGAATGGAATATTTATCCTGCAGATTTTCCATATCCGCTTCATATAAAGAATCGTCACGGAGCGTCGTCGCTCCGCCATGGACACGGCGCAGGCGGCCTTCCCGATCAAGGGTCAGTAAATCCCGGCGGACTGTCGATTCCGAGATGTTTAAAAAACCAACTAAATCCTGAACAGATACGGCTCCGCTCGTATTGACGAGTCGCATTATTTTTTCATGTCTTTCTTCAGTCAGCATCGCATCACTTCCTTTTCCAGCCTCCTCTTGCCATATTATATCGTTATTTTCGTTCATTTTCAATCAAATACAGCCATTATAATCAAAAAGCAATCAAATTCCTTCATTTATGTGCTCAACTCATTCAAGTGATTTTATTCACATAACCTTAAAAAGAAAGAAGGAAACTGTCACTAAAGAGACAATTTCCTTCCATAGAAAACGGATCAATCGATTCGAAAAATGTTCAGGTTTAGGAAAGCACTTACATACCGGCACTCCGAGACGGCTGTCCTGCCGTTTCAATGCCGTGACGGGTCTGATATTTCAAGAAAGCCATCAGGACCAAGGCGACGACGAAGGCTCCGACGAAGAAGTACAGCGTCGCAGCGTAGCTGTTGGTCGTTTCCTTGATGATCGATACCAGGACCGGACCGGCGACGCCGGCAGCGCCCCAGGCCGTCAGTACCCGGCCGTGAATGGCACTGAGGTACTTGGTTCCGAAGAGATCGCTGAGGTAAGCCGGCATGCAGGAGAAACCGCCGCCGTAGCAGGTAATGATGAGCAAGAGTAAAATCTGGAAGCTGAAAGCACTGCTTACATTAGCCAACTGCCAGAAAGCGAGGATTTCAATGGCGAAGAATAAGACATACGTCGACGAACGGCCGATATAGTCAGAAACGGTCGCCCAGGCGATGCGGCCGGCACCGTTCAAAAGGCCGATGAGACCGACCATGGAAGCGGCGGCCATGGGAGACATGCCGACGACGTCCTGAGCCATGGGAGAGGCGACAGCCAGGAGGGCGATGCCGCAGGTAATATTGGTAAAGAAGAGCCACCAGATGGCATAGAACTGCCAGGTCTTCATCGCACCGCGAACGGTAAACTGAGGCTGGGCATCGGCGTATTCAACGGTCGATTTCTTTTTAGCTTCAGCAGCCGCATCTTCTTCCGGAGGAGCTAAGTAAAGGGAAGACGCTGTCATGATGACCATGTAGACGATACCGAGAATGATGAAATTGGCGACCAGGCCAAAGGACTGAACCAGAATCTGCATGGCAGGACCGGCAATCAGGCTGGCAAAGCCAAAACCCATGATGGCCAGGCCCGTTGCGAAGCCGCGATTTTCAGGGAACCACTTGACCAGCGTCGATACCGGCGTAATATATCCCGTTCCCAGGCCGATACCGCCAATGACGCCATAGAACAGGTAGAGCATGGGCAGGCTGTGTACATAAAGAGCCGCTGCCGTGCCGAACATCGCCAATACAAAGAAAGACATCGATAAGAGACCCGATTTGCGGGGACCGATCTTCTGAACGAAGCTTCCTAAGAAACCTGCCGATAAACCGAGGAATAAAATAGCTAACGAAAAAGTCCATGTCGTTTCCTGCAGGCTGAAGCCCATGGCTTCCATGATCGGCTTGGTCAAGACGCTCCAAGCGTAGACACTGCCGATACAGATGTGGAGGCCGATGGCCGATAAGGCGATGAGCCAGCGATTTCTTTTCATGATCCATTATCTCCTTCCAGGTAGGGAGCCTGGAGGTCAAAAAAATATGCCGACCCCCGGGCCCAAGAATATGTTAGTAGCATACACTTGCCCAGACGGTCGGCATGAAATGACTTCGTACAGTTCACGTGGTTGCTCCACTTGATTCCGTCAGTCCTGTACGAATCTGCTGATGTTATTATACGAATATTGATTTATTTTGTCAATATCCATTTTTAAGCGGCAGGCGTAAAGGGAACGTAGTCCTTGTCCACAGCCTGAGATGGCGTATTTTCAGTCTGTGAGGCATCGGAGGTCTGTTCCGTCGTCTGCTGCGATGCTAATTCAGCAGCCTGCTGCTGCTTTTCCTGAATATCGGACAAGGTCTGTCCTGCCGGTGCATGGCGCACGATGTAAACGTTTTCCGTCGGTTTCAGGGCCGAAAAAGCATAGGTCATCAGTTTCTGTGCATCGCCATAACGGTCGCTCGAATTCATGATCGACGCGATGACCGTCCGGCCGTCTCTCGTTGCCGAAACGACCAGGCAGGGACCGCCGGCATTGGTCGTACCGGTCTTGATTCCGTTGGCACCTTCAAAACCGCTGGTCAAAAATTCATTGGTCGATACGCAGTGTTTAAATCCGCCGTCCATGTAGGGCATGTCGAATTCGCTGCGGCTGACCATACTCTGAAATTCAGGAAGCTTCATGCCATAAGCGGCGATGACAGCCATGTCGCGGGCCGTCGAGTAGTGGTTGCTGTCGGGAAGGCCGTGAGGATTGGCAAAATGAGTATGCGTGGCACCTAAGGCAGCAGCTTTTTCATTCATCTTAGCGACAAAATCGGCTTCCGTCGGCGTTACCGTTTCGGCGACAGCCACAGCCGCATCACAGCCCGATACGAGCATCATGCCGGTCAGGCCATTACTGAGGGTGATTTGATCGCCGGGCTTGATTCCGAGGACCGAGGCATCACTGTCGATGTCATAGATATCATCGGTGATATGAAGGGGCTTATCCATCATAGCTTGCTCCTTGCCGAGCTCAATCCCAAGGATAGCCGTCATGATTTTCGTCGTACTGCCGGGATAGGCCAGGTCATCGGCATTTTTGGAATAGAGTTCATCGCCCGTATCGGCATCCATGACATAGGCTGCATGAGCTTCGATATCAGGCTTTTGGATTTCATCGGCAAAGACCGGAGCTGCCAGGGTAAGACAAGCAACAGCGGCGAGACATAGCATTCTTTTTAAAGACATAATTGCACCTCTCCCTTTATAAAGGATTTTTTACAGCCATTTTCGGCTTGCGCGGATATTTTTTAGGACTTTCGCCCACCTTTTGAATATAGATGACGGCCCGCACCTCATCGAGTCCCGGAATCTCGACGGCTTTGACGCGAGCTACCTTGCCGCCTAACATTTTCAGGGCATTTTCAGCTTCTTTCAGTTCGTCCTCATACTGGGCGCCCTTCAAGGAAATGAAATAACCGCCCTGTTTCACATACGGCAGGGCCCATTCGGCCAAGACGTTCAAACGGGCGACAGCCCGGCTGGTCACGACATCAAAGGCACTGCGATAGACGGGCTGATGGGCCGCATCTTCGGCACGCCCGTGAAGAAACTCAGCCGAAAGTCCCAATTGATCGACCAGTTTCTGCAAAAAAGTAAGGCGTTTTTGCAGGGAGTCAAAGAAGGTGACCTTCAAATCGGGACGATAGATGAGGAGCGGCAGGCCGGGAAAGCCGGCGCCGGTCCCCAAATCGAGGACGGACGCCCCGGCCGTAAAGCAGTCTTCCTCATAGCAGGACAGGCTGTCGGCCATGTGCTTAATGGCGACTTCTTTCGGCTCGGTAATGGCCGTCAGGTTCATGACCTTGTTGGTTTCGATCAAGGCTTCCTGAAAGACGTCGAATTGGCGGAGCTGGTCCTCTGTAATCGAAAGCCCCATAGCCGTCAGGGCCGATTGTAATTCGCTGCGAAACATATTACTTATCCCCCCGGTTGTGTTGTTCCAAGAGGATGAGCAGGGCCGTAATATCGGCCGGTGAAACACCGGAGATACGGCTGGCCTGACCTAAGGACAAGGGTCGAATTTCATCGAGTTTCTGCCGCGCTTCGGCCGACAAGGTATCGATGTCGGCATAGACGATGCCTTCGGGCATTTTCTTCTTTTCCAGGCGGTTCATCTTGTCGACCTGTTCCATCTGGCGGCTGATATAACCTTCGTACTTGATCGTGATTTCGATTTCTTCTTCGACGTCTTCTTGTAAGTCCGGCAGGTCAAAGACGGTCTGCAACGACGCATAGGTCACATCGTCACGACGCAGCAGATCATAGGCCGTAAGCGCCGTATGGATAGGTGCCGTACCGAGTTGTTCAAGTTTTGCCAGATTTTCTTTAGACGGCGTAACCGAAATCTCCTTCAAGGCTGCAATCCCGGCTTCTATGGCCTGTTTCTTGGCCGTGAAGGCCTGATATCGTTCCTCCGTGACCAAGCCGATGTCGTAGCCTTTCTGGGTCAGGCGCAAATCGGCATTGTCCTGCCGCAAGATGAGGCGGTACTCACTGCGGCTGGTCATGATGCGGTACGGTTCATTCGTCCCTTTCGTTACCAAATCGTCGATGAGGACGCCGATGTAAGCTTCCGAACGGGTCAGGACGAAGGGCTCTTTATGCTGTACTTTTAAAGCGGCATTGATGCCGGCAATCAGCCCTTGAGCAGCCGCTTCTTCATAGCCGCTGGTACCGTTGGCCTGACCAGCTGAAAAGAGGCCGGGAATCTTTTTCGTTTCCAACCACGGCGTGAGCTGCGTCGGATCGAGGCAGTCGTATTCAATGGCGTAGCCAGGCCGCATGATTTTCACGTCTTCAAGACCTGGAATGGTCCGCAAGAAGGCATACTGAACATCGGCAGGCATACTGGTACTCATGCCCTGGACGTACATTTCTTCCGTCGATTCCCCTTCCGGTTCGACAAAGAGCTGATGCCGCTTCTTATCGGCAAAGCGGACGATTTTCGATTCAATCGACGGGCAGTAGCGAGGGCCGATGCCTTCGATGACGCCGTTGCACATCGGCGCCCGGTCGAGGTTGTCGCGAATGATTTTATGCGTTTCTTCATTGGTAAAGGTCAGCCAGCAGCAGGCCTTATTACGGTTCTTCCGTTCCGACAAGAAGGAAAATGCATGGCCGTCTTTATCGCCTTCCTGCTTGGTCATTTCGTCGGTCCGAAGGGTACGGCGATCGACGCGGGCCGGCGTACCGGTTTTAAAGCGCATGAGCTTGAGACCGGCTTTTAAAAGGGATCCCGACAAATCTTCTGCCGAGCGCTGGCCGATGGGTCCACCGGAATAGGTGCAGTCGCCAATGATGATTTTTCCCTTTAAATAGGTTCCCGTGGCCAAGATGACGCAGGGAGCCTTATAGACTTCATCCAGTTCCGTCCGCACGCCGGAAACGACGCCGTCTTCCAGCAGCAAATCGGTAATCATGAGCTGTTTGACATCGAGATTTTCCTGGTTTTCCAGGGTCTTGGTCATGGACATCTGATAGAGCTTCTTATCGGACTGAGCCCGCAGCGAATAGACAGCCGGCCCCTTGCCCGTATTGAGCATCCGCATTTGCAGGCACGTTTCATCGGTATTAAGCCCCATTTCGCCGCCTAAGGCATCGATTTCCCGGACCAAATGGCTCTTTCCGGGACCGCCTACGGCCGGATTACACGGCATGAGGGCAATATTATCTAAATTTAAAGTAGCAATCAGCGTCTTGGCACCTAAGCGGGCACTGGCAAGAGCCGCTTCACAGCCGGCATGGCCGGCACCGACGACGATGACATCGTATGTATCGACGGTAAACATAGTTACACCTCTTTATTTTCCCAAACAGAATCGGCTGAAGATTTCTTCAACGATATCGTCATGAACGGTATCCCCGGTAATAGAGCCCAACAGACTCCAGGCTTCCCGTAAATCGACGACGGCAAAGTCGACAGGCATGCCGTCTTCCATGGTCGTCAAGGCCCGGTTCAACGCTTCCCGGCTCTGGCGGACCAGTTCAATATGACGCGTATTGGTTAACAGGGCACTGCCCGATTGATTGGTCCGGGGCAGGGCCTGTTCCAAAAGTTGGTCTTTTAACGCCTCAAGGCCCTCGCCGGTACTGGCCGAAATGGACAAGACCGGATGGTGATAGTCCCTGAGGTCGCCTTCGCTGACGACAGCCGGTAAATCGAGTTTATTGAGGACGATGAGGGCATTCTTATCAGTCGTAGACGCTAAAATCCCCTTGTCTTCCTCGGAAAGGGGACGGGAACGGTCGATGACGACGACGGTGATATCGGCTTTATCCATATAGGACCTGGCCTTGGTCACGCCGATCTGTTCGACCCGATCCTCGGTCTCGCGAATCCCTGCCGTATCGACCAGGCAGACGGGAACGCCTTTTAAAGAAATCCACTCTTCGAGGACATCCCGCGTCGTTCCCGGCACATCGGTGACGATAGCCCGGTCGCTTTGAAGCAGGCAGTTGAGAAGACTCGACTTGCCGGCGTTCGGCGTGCCGGCAATGGCGGCCATGACGCCGTCGCGAATCATCCGCCCTTCCCGCGAAGCGGCCAGCATCTCATCGAGGGCTTTTAATTGCGTCCTAATGGCACCGGCAACGTCAGGGACGGTAATCTCTTCTAAGTCTTCTTCGGGATAATCGATCATGACTTCCAGGCGCGTAATAAAATCGGTCAGTTCCTTGCGCATGGCACCGACCGCCTTGGACAGGCGGCCTTCCAACTGGCTTACGGCACTGGTAAGGCCCTGATCGCTTTTGGCCTGGATAACATCCATGACGGCTTCGGCCTGGGCAAGGTCGATGCGCCCGTTTACGAAGGCCCGCTGCGTAAATTCGCCGGGATTGGCCAGTCGGGCGCCGTGAGAAAGGACCAGCGCCAATATCTCTTCTAAGGCCTTATAGCCACCATGGCACTGGATTTCCAAGACATCTTCCGCTGTATATGAATGAGGCCCTTTCATAATGAGCAGTAACACTTCATCAATAGGCCGCCCGTCATCGGACACGATCATACCGTGCTGGATCGAACGGTCTCGCCGATCGGCTAAAGGAACCTCAGAGGAACTCTTAAAAACGGCATCGCCGACAGCATAAGCCTTACTGCCGCTGATACGAATGACGCCGATGCCGCTCTCACCGAGGGGCGTTGCAATGGCCGCAATCGTATCGGCCGTATCATACATCATATAGGACTCCTTCCATAGTCTAAAAGGAGTTGTCAGCGACAACTCCTTTTTCATATCTATCTTTATACTTTATCCTTGATAATAAATGACGACGTGACGGTACGGATCTTTGCCTTCGCTTTCCGTCCGTACTTCCGAGTCATTTTGCAGGGCTACGTGAATGATTTTTCGTTCATAACCATTCATCGGCTCCAGGGTAACGGACTCGCCGTTTTGCTTGACCCGGTTCGCCAGGCGATGAGCCAACTGCTTCAGCGTTTCTTCCCGGCGATGACGGTAGTTTTCAACATCGAGCATGATGAAATACCGTGCATTTTCGCCCTGATTGGTCGTCAGGTTGGTCAAATATTGGAGGGCATCCAAGGTTTGGCCATGCTTGCCGATGAGAATGCCTAAGTTCTTGCCGTGGAGATGAAGAAGGATTTTATCGGACTTGATCATCTTTTCAATGACCACATCGATGCCCATGTTCTTCAACACTTCCTGCAGGAAGGCCTTGCCTTTAGCGGCTGCTTCTTCTGCGGAAAAAGCTTCTTCTTCCGGTTCTTGTACAGCCGGTTCAGACGGTTCATCTTCCATCATATCCGGTTCAGCGACTTCGACAGCTTTCACGACGTCAGCTGCTTTCGGTTCAGCAGCGGATACTTCCGTTTCCGGTTCGGCCTGAATGACTTCAGACGGTACCGGCGTTACATCAGCTTTTTCGGTAATACGGACACGAGCCGGTTTGCTGCCAAACCCAAAGAAACCGCTTTTCGGTTCTTCTAAGATCTCGATGTCAACTTCTTCTTTCATTCTGCCGAGACGCACCAGACCGGAGCGCACGGCATCTTCGATCGTTTTTCCTGTTGCTTCGATAGTACTCATGCTTGTGCTCCTTTATTCTTGAGGTGAGCCATAACCATCTGCTGGCCCCACTGGAAGAGGTTGGAAACAACCCAGTAAATGACCAGACCACTCGGGAAGTTGAGACTGATCCAGCCGATGAACAGCGGCATGACGACTTTCATGATTTTCTGCTGTTTGGCCTGGGCATCCGATGCCGCTACCTGTGCGCCGGACATCTGGTTCTGAATAAAGTACGTCGAAATAGCCGACAAGATCGGCATGACATAAATCGGATCGGGCTGACCGAGGCTCGGAAGCCATAAAAAGCTTTCAAAGGCCGGGTCATAAGGATACTCTCTTAAAGCATAGAATATAGAAATAAGGAAAGGCATCTGAATGAGAATGGGGAGGCAGCCCGACAAGGGGTTGACACCCATTTCGCGATACAGTTTAGACATTTCTTCCTGCATCTTCTTCTGGTTTCCTTTATATTTCTTCTGAATTTCTTTAATCTTAGGCTGCAAAAGCTGCATGCCTTCCATGGAGCGGATCTGTTTCGCCGTAAGGGGCGACAGCACCAATTTAATAATCAAGGTGAGCAAGATAATGGCAATGCCATAGCTCGGATAGCCCATATTCTGGGTGAATGCATAACAGTAATTCATAAATGTCGTCATAATACCACTGAGGACATCCATTATTCCACTGAAAAAGCCCAATGTGCTCAACTCCTGTTCAGTTGTAAAAATAAGGATTTACGGTACGGGATCATATCCACCTTTATGAAAGGGATGGCATTTTAAAATGCGCCTTATTGCCAAGTAACTCCCTTTTAACGCACCGTATTTCTGCAATGCTTCAAGAGCATAGGCAGAACAAGTGGGATAAAACCGGCAGCATGGCCGGTGAAGCGGCGATATAAATAACTGGTAGCCCCGAATCAGGGCTATGAAACACCATTTCATGCATCATCACTTCTTTTTCAATACCCTGGCATGCCGGAATAACTGCAAAATGGACTGTTCAGCTTCTGCATATCCGGCATATTTCAGACTGCTGCGGCCAATGAGGACTAAATCGAAGCCGTCCTTCAGATCAAACTGATGGAGACGGTATACTTCCTTCATCAGGCGGCGGCAGCGGTTGCGCTCAACGGCACAACCGATTTTTTTCCCCGTCACAAAACCGATGCGGGTCGGTTGCTTTGGCGATCGCGGCAGAACGTATAAAACGACGCGGCGATTGACATACGACTTTCCGCGGCGATATACGAGCTGGTACTCGCGATTTTTACACAGCCGTTGCTCTTTCGTTAGTTCATACATACATAATTGTCCTAGTAATGCTAGAAAAACAGAAAAATTCCACATGCCGGAACTTTTCTGTTTATCTCGTAATAATTAAGCAGAGAGTTTTTTTCTGCCTTTCATGCGTCTTCTTTTTAAAACCATGCGGCCGCCCTTAGTCTTCATTCTTTCACGAAAACCATGAGTTCTTTTTCTCCACAATGTATTCGGCTGATATGTCTGTTTCAAGCTAGACACCTCCTTTTCCATCATTGACAGTAATTGATTTACACCATAACAGGTTAATTATAGTAAGCGATGGTCAGCCTGTCAAGCCTTATTTTTAGGCACTTATTCCATTTGAGAATACCCGATGTATAAGTATTCCAACAAAAATTTCTTCCCATAACCTGGGTTTTGTTGTAGAATGTGGATAGATAAATATAGTTGTCAACAATCCATCCACATTTTGTGGATAAGTGGAAAGAATCGGAAACTCGATGTACATCGGCTTTCCGGCTTTTTACATTTCATTTGTTCACGTTGTCCACAATGAAGTTGTACACATATGAACGCCCAATATACACACCTAAATTTTTCGTACAGACAGGAAGGATTACTATGGATCTGCTCAGTTTATGGGAAAAAATGTTAGCCAATTTGAAACAAGTCTTGCCCAAAGAAATTTTCACCAATTGGTTTGAAGGCAACATCATTCCCTACTCTTATTCGGAAGAAGAAAATTTGCTCATCCTCGATACGATGACCAATTTCCTTCGCGATTACGTCAGTAAAAAATACACCGACGTCCTGGAAACCATCGCCGAAGAAGTCATTGGCCATAAAACAAGGGTTCAGCTCATTACCAGTCAGGAAAAAACGCCGGATCACGACAAAACCGAAGCCGTTGCCGAAACGATTACCCTGCCGCCCAAACAAAGTACGCCTCCCGTAGAGGCCGTGACCGCCCCCAAAGCCGCAAAACCGGCTCCAGTCGTCCAAACCGAATGGGTCCAGCCAGAACTTCCCATCACCGATGCCATGCCGGCTATCAAGGATGCTGCTTCTTTATCACTGACCACAGAATCCAGTCCTTATAATAATAATTTAAATAAAGATTATACCTTTGACAACTTTATCGTCGGCAACAGCAACCGCGTGGCAACGGCCGTCGCCAAGTCCATTGCCGCAGCTCCGGCCCAAAAATGGAATCCTTTTTATATCTATGGCGACAGCGGTCTCGGAAAGACCCATTTAATGCATGCCATCGGCCATGAGCTCTTAAAAAACTTTCCCAATATGCGCCTCCTGTGCATTACCAGCGAAGACTTCGTCAATGAATTCATCCAGTGCATCCAGGACCAGAATACGGAAAGCTTCCGCCGCCGGTACCGCAACGTCGACGTCCTCTTCGTCGACGACATCCAGTTCCTCGGCCGCGGCGAAAAGGAGAGCTCCAAGGAAGAATTCTTCCATACCTTTAATAAGCTCTATCAGGATAAAAAACAGATGGTATTCACCAGCGACCGTCCGCCCCGCGACATCAAAAAGCTGGAAGAACGCCTGCGTTCCCGCTTTGAAAACGGGATGGTCACCCAAATCGAGCCTCCCGATCTGGAAACCCGAACGGCAATCCTCCGGACCTGGTCGGAAAAAGAAAATATCGTCTACGATTTAGATGCCTTAAATTATATTGCAGCCAACGTCAGTGAAAACATTCGAAAGCTGCACGGCGCTTTCATCCGGGTCCTCTTGGAATCGATGCAGACCAAGAGCAACGTCACATTGCCGTTGGTTAAACATGCAATCAGCTACATTACCGATGCGCAAGACGAAAAGAAGTACATCACCATCGATGAAATTACGACCTATATCTGTCAGCACTACAATATCAATTATAAAGAATTAATGGGCAAGAAAAAAACTAAGGATATCGCTCTTCCCCGTCAGATTGCCATGTACATGTGCCGTGAACTGACCGGGAACACCTATCCCCATATCGGAACGGCCTTCAATGGCCGTGACCATACGACGGTTATGCATGCTTGTACCAAGATCATGGAAAAGGCCAAAGAAGACCGTCACTTTAAGGAACACATCGAAAAGATGATGAATGAAATCCGTGGTGTGGATAACTAGGTTGATAAAAATATCGATAGATTGTGGATAAGAAAAAAAAAGAAATCCACAGTGGAAATGTGGACAAAAAATTACCCGTTATCCACATTCTATCCACACCTGTGGATAGCTGAAAATAGCTCTTATCAATCACTTATCCACAAATTCACAGGCCCTACTACTAAGACTACTGTTTTTTAACTTGCATTTAATTAATTTACTCAGCGCAGAAAAGGGGATACTCCATTGAGACTGAAACTAAAAAAAGAAGATCTGAACAAAGGCTTACAAGCCGTCCAGAAAGTAGCTCAGAACAAAAACAACAATATGTCTTCTGAAAACGGCCTTCTGATCAAAGCCCTTCACGGCATTATCGAATTTCAGGCCAATGACTATGACATGGGCATCAAGATCACCGTTCCCGGTATCATCGAAGAAAAAGGCGAAGCCTTTATTGCCAATCCGTATTTAATGGATTTGACCCGACGGATTCCCAGCGATGAAATTGAAATCATCAAAGCCGATACGGATACGCAGCTGCTCATTAAAGGTGACAAACTGAAATTTGAATGCCTGACCATCAATCCCGATGACTTCAATGAAGTCGAAATCGTCGAAAACGGCTATGCCAGCTTCAAAACGACCAGCGTTGTCTTAAAAGATTTAATCGATAATACGTCGTATGCTTGTGCTACCGACGTAGCTCGTCCGATTTTCATGGGCACCTTCCTCGATGTCCAAGGCGACCAGATGACCATGGTGGCTACCGATACGCATCGCCTGGCCCTGAAAAAGACAACCCTCGATCAACCGGTGGATAATCCGCTGCAGGCCGTTATCCCCAGTCGTCTCTTGTCTGAAATTTCCCGCCAGCTGCCGACCGATATTCCGGAAACCGTGGAAATCACGGCTGTCCGCAACTACCTGGCTGTCCAGTTCGGCAACGTCTATATCCGTACGCGCCTTATCGAAGGCGACTTCCCGAATTACCGCCGCGTCATCCCGACGGATTTCAAATGTATTGCCAAGGTCAATCGGGCTGAATTCACCGGCGCCGTCGAACGCGCTTCCATCGTCGCCAAAGATGCCCAATATAATGTCATTAATTTCTTGATCGGCGACGGTCAAATTAAATTGATGAGTCAGCATCCCGATTACGGTACCGTTGAAGACTACGTCTCCTGCGACCTGGACGGTGAAGATTTGGATATATCCTTCAATGGAAAATTTATCCTCGACATCCTGAAACATTGCCAGAACAGCGAAGTCATCTTGAAATCGAAAGAAAACAGCCCGATGCTCGTTCAGGACAAGGATGACGATTCTTGCGTATTTGTTGTAACCCCTATGAGGACACGATAATGGAAACTATAAAAATTGAAACGCCGATGATCCAACTGGACCAGTTTTTGAAATGGGCCAGCATTTTACAAAGCGGCGGCGAAATCCGCTTTTTATTGGACGAAGATAAAATTTTAGTAAACGGAATTTTATGCAAAGCCAAGCGAAAAAAACTCTATCCGGGCGATACGGTAGAGATTAAGGATGTCGGTACATATTTGATTAAAGGTGAATAATTATGATGATTGAGTCGGTTCGACTGCACCGGTTCCGAAACTATGAGGATCAGAAAATCTCCTTTCCCAAGGCGACGATCCTCTTATATGGGCAAAACGGGCAAGGTAAGACCAATCTTCTGGAATCGTTATATTTAGGCGGAATCGGCAAGTCCTATCGGGGCATCGCCGATTCCGATCTCATTTCCTGGGATCAGGACAAGGCCAGTGTCATCATCGATTTTAACCGGAATGATACGACGCAGCAGATCAAAGTGATCCTGTCCAAGCTCGAGAAAAAAGAATTATGGGTCAACGAAACGAAGGTATCGCAGAAAGAACTGATCGGCACCTTGAATGAGGTCCTCTTTTCCCCCGATGACCTTCAGCTCATTAAGGGCAGTCCCTCTTTGCGGCGCCGTTTTATCGATATGGAGATCTCTCAGGTCAGCCGATCCTATTACCGCGATTTGCTGCAGTATAATAGAGCCATATCACAGCGCAACCTCTTATTGAAAAAGATGAAATACAGCGGCAGCCAATCCCTGGATGAATGGGATCGGCAGATTGCCGGCTTTGCAGCGTCCATTGTAGCTAAACGTTTAGAAGCCCTTCAGAAATTATCCTTTTTGGCCGGCGTCCTGCATAAACGGCTCAGCCGCGGCAAAGAAATGCTTCACCTGACCTATGTCCAGCCTTATGGAAAGGGAGACGGCAGCCATCAGATCGATCCGAAATGGTACTACGACCTCTTACAGCAGCATCTTCCGGAAGATATCCGTCGTCAGTCGACCTCGGTCGGGCCTCATCGCGACGACCTCTTATTTTCGGTCGGTCAGGGGGATTTAAAAAAATACGGGTCCCAGGGACAACAGCGGACGGCCGTTCTGGCCCTGAAATTATCGGAGCTTGAATTTATTAAGTCGGAGACCGGAGAATACCCCGTCCTCTTATTGGATGACGTCATGAGTGAGCTCGATCAGAGCCGGCGTCAAGCATTGCTTGACTTTGTCCGCAACCGCATTCAAACCTTTATTACGACGACCGAGCCCGATATTTTCGCCGGTATGGAGGGCTGTCATCCCATCTGTATCGAACAAGGGAGGGTGGTTTCCCATGGAGAAGCGAAATCTTAAACTCGAAAAAGCCGGACTTGCTATCCCCGATGTCTTGGCCAAACACCGCCTGCTCCTTCCGTACCGGATGTACCAGGCCAAGCGGGACTGGAAAAAAATCGTCGGCGAGCAAATTGCCAAATATTCATATATATTAGATTTTAAGAATAATTTGATGATCGTTGCCGTCATGAATCCCGTTTACATGAATTATTTATTTATGTATAAAAACAAGATAATTGAGGAATTTAATTCCTATGTTGGGCATCAGGCTATTGCCGATGTCCGTTTTGTCAAAAAGGGGAAAAAACCCGTTCAGACGGTCTATGAAACCTTAGAAGGAGAAACACAAGATGTCCTTCCTGAAGGGAATATTCGTCAAATCATTCTCGATGACGCGACGGTAGCCAACATTCGCCGTGAAACGGAAAAACTTCCCGACGGCTTGCGGGAAAAGTTGGTACAGCTGCGTTTTGCCCAGGCTAAACGCATCAAAGCCTATGCCGTGAGCGGCTTTATCCCCTGTCCTTCCTGCGGTCGCTGGATGGCTAAAGGCGAAAAGATCTGCATCTTTTGCCGAAGTGCTGCCCGCCATGCCCTGAAAATGAAGGTGCGTTCTATTTTAGAAGACATGCCCTGGCTGAGCTGGGAGAAAATGGCCGGGCAATTAGATGTTTCGGTTCAGGATAAAGGGGCTGAGCAGGCCTATAACGATGTCCGGAGAAATCTCATCTATACCTATATTGAAAAAGTATACTATGAGTACGATACGGAGGCCGATGACCTCATCCTGGCCCTGCTCATTACGCGCCGCGTTCCCGGCGATATAGAGCCTAAATTCATTGAAAATCTCGTTGCAAAATATCGGAGGAAACCAGACCATCATGTATCTCCATCTGAGCCCTGACACGATTATTCCCATACGGGATATCGTAGCTATCTTACCGTATCCGAAGCGAAAGGGGGCGGCTCTGCTGCAGTCCTTTGGGCTTCCCGTGCAATCCGTCGGTACTTCCTCGGAAGCCGATTGGCGCTCTCTGGTCATTACAGAAGATTGCGTCTATTCACTGCCGGTCACGGGAGATACCATGCTTCGCCGGTATCAGAAATGCCTGCAGCTGTTAGCGCCTGGCGACAAGGCCTAAGGGCGGGATGTATTTAAAAAATGTGGATTTTACGGTATAATAAAGTGTTAGTTGCCTAGTTTATCATTAAAAATTGCAAGAAACAGGAGTTGAGAATTTATATGTCGAAAGACAAAGCGCGATATGGTGCCGAACAGATTCAAGTATTAGAAGGCCTGGAAGCCGTTCGTAAACGGCCGGGGATGTACATCGGCAGTACGTCTGAACGGGGGCTGCACCATCTGGTATATGAAGTCGTCGACAATAGTATCGACGAAGCGTTGGCCGGGTATTGTACGCATATCGAAGTCACGATTCAGGAAGACAACAGCATTACCGTCGTCGATAATGGCCGCGGCATCCCCGTTGCCATGCATAAAATCGGCAAGCCGGCTGTTGAAGTCGTACTGACCGTCCTTCATGCCGGTGGCAAATTCGGCGGCGACGGCTATCCGATTTCCGGCGGTCTTCACGGCGTCGGTATCTCTGTCGTCAATGCTTTGAGTGCCTGGACGAAGGTCGAAGTAAAGCGCGACGGCTATTTATGGGATATTTCTTTTGCCCGCGGGTTAACGGAATCGCCGCTGAAAAAAGTCCGTCCCCTGGAAGCCAGTGAAGAAACGGGAACCCGTGTTTCTTTCAAACCGGATCATGAAATCTTCCCTGATACGGTCTATGATTTCAATACGTTAAAGACGCGCCTGCGCGAACTTGCTTTTCTGAATAAAGGTTTGAACATCACCCTTACGGATAAACGAGGCGAAGGCAAACAAGAAGTATACTGCTATGAAGGCGGCCTCGTTTCTTTCGTCTCCTTCCTGAATGAAAAACATCAGGCCGTCAATCCGACCGTCGTCAGCATCGATGGTGAAAAAAATCAGGTCATCGTCGATATCGCTATGCAGTATAACGACGGCTACAGTGAAAATATCCTGACCTTCGTCAACGATATCTTTACCGAAGAAGGGGGCACGCACCTCAGCGGCTTCCGCTCCGGTTTGACCCGTACCATCAATGATTATGGCCGCAGCGCCGGTATTTTAAAGGACAATGAAGACAACCTGTCCGGTGAAGACGTCCGCGAAGGCTTGACGGCCGTCATCAGCGTCAAAGTCCGGGAACCTCAGTTTGAAGGTCAGACGAAAACCAAGCTTGGCAACGGGGAAGTAAAAGGCATTGTCGACAACATCATTTCCGACGGACTGAAAGAATTCTTTGAAGAACACCCGGCCGAAGCCAAAGCCGTCATCAACAAGACCATTTCGGCATCGCGTGCCCGTCAGGCTGCCCGCCGTGCCCGCGAATTGACGCGCCGGAAAAATGCCCTGGAAATCAGCAGCCTTCCCGGTAAATTGGCGGACTGCTCGGAAAAGAATCCTGATCAGACGGAAATCTACTTAGTCGAAGGTGACTCGGCTGGCGGCAGTGCTAAACAGGGCCGTGACCGTAGATTCCAGGCTATCCTGCCCCTACGCGGCAAAATCATCAACGTCGAAAAAGCCCGCCTCGATAAGATTTTGGCCAACGAAGAAATTCGTTCCATGATCACCGCCTTCGGTACCGGTATCGGCCAGGAATTCGACATCAGCAAACGCCGCTACGATAAAATTATCATCATGACCGATGCCGACGTCGACGGCGCCCATATCCGGACGCTGCTGCTGACCTTCTTCTACCGGTTCATGAAGCCTCTCATTACGGAAGGTCACGTATTCATTGCTCAGCCGCCCCTCTATCAGGTACGCAAGGGCAAACAGGTATGGTATTTCTATACCGATGAATCGATGCAGAGCAAGCTCGATGAATTAGGACGCGACAATAATTCCGTCGTCGTCCAGCGTTATAAGGGCCTTGGTGAAATGAATCCGGAACAGCTCTGGGAAACGACGATGGATCCGGAAAACCGGACCATGCTCCAAGTCCATCTGGAAGATGCTGTGGAAGCCGACCGTATTTTCTCGGTCCTCATGGGCGATAAGGTCGAACCGCGGCGTAAATTCATTGAAGACAATGCTAAGAAGGTCCGTAACCTCGACTTATAATCAGGAGACCCTATGCCGACTATTTCTCAAAAGATAAACTTATTTACCGATTCGGCCATTGCCCGCATGTCAAAGGTGGCTGAAGCCTGCGGCGCCATCAACCTGTCGGAAGGCTTTCCGGATTTTCCGCCGCCCAAGGCCATGCTCGACCGTCTGGCTGAAGTGGCCGCCGCCGGTCCTCACCAGTACAGCCTCGATAATGGTGCAGAAAATCTGCGCCGGGCCCTGGCCGACTATCGAAAACTTTTTACCGGGCAAACCTTGGATCCGGAAACGGAAATCGTCGTTACCTGCGGCGGTACGGAAGCGCTCATGACGGCTATGATGGCTATCGTCGATCCCGGCGATAAAGTCATCCTCTTTTCGCCCTTCTATGAAGCCTATGCCACGGATGCCCTCCTTTGCGGTGCCGAACCGATTTATGTGTCCCTTACCGGCGACGACTACACCTTTGATGCCGATGAATTGGAAGCGGCTTTTAAACAGCGGCCGAAGGCCATCTTTATCTGCAACCCGTCGAATCCCTGCGGCAAGGTTTTTTCGAAAGACGAACTGCTTACTATCGCATCCCTCGTCGAAAAGTACGATACCTTTGCCGTCATCGATGAAGTCTATGAACACATCGTCTATGAACCGACGGAGTATACCTATTTTTCGACCCTTCCCGGAATGTATGAACGGACGATTTCCTGCGGTTCCCTCTCGAAGACCTACTCGATTACGGGCTGGCGGTTAGGATATATCTTTGCACCGCCGGTGGTGACTGATGCCATTAAAAAGCTTCACGTCTATCTGACCATCAGCGCTCCCAGCCCCCTTCAGGAAGCGGCCGTGACCGGCCTTCACTTTGGCCTCGATTACTATCAAGGCCTGCGGGAACTCTATCGAAAGAAACGAGATTTCGTCATCGACAGCCTCGATGCCATTGGGATTACGCACAATGTCCCCCAAGGCGCTTTCTATATGCTTCTCGATATCGGGGCCTACGGCTATGATGACGATGAAGCCTTTTGCCGGGATTTAGCCGAAAAAATCGGCGTGGCCCTCGTTCCGGCATCAACCTTTTTTAAAGAACCGGTCCATCATTTGGCAAGATTACAGTTTGCCGTCCGCGATGAAACGTTAAAAGAAGCCATGCATCGTTTGGAAGGCATCCATAAACTGAAAAAATAATTTGTTTCGTTACCTTATCATAAGGAGGGATTGTACATGAAAAAATGGCAGCTACTTCTCGTCGCCCTTTGCTTGACGGCTGGTACGATGACCGCCATGGCCGACGATGTTTCTGAAAGCACCCAGCCGAAAAAAGAATCGGCCGTGGTTCTCACCGATCCGACGGTGAATATGAAGAATTTAAATGATTTTTTTATCATGGAAGGTCGTACCTATGATAAGGTAACCGGTCTCTTAACGGCTTTGCCGCCGCAGACGACAGGCCTTACAGGCTCTTATTATTTCCGCGTGGACAAGCAGATCGTCGGCGACTATTTCTATCACGTCAAAGCCTACGATACGGACTCTCACGTCTTACTGGGGAACTACTTTGTGGCTAAAGATGAGAGCAGCGCTTGGAAGCTTCAAAGCAACCAGCAGGCCTCCCTTATTTACGGCAGTGCCGAAAAACTGATGGACAAGGTAGAAGTCGTCGTCTATCCGCCCAAAATTCCGATCGGCAGTTACGGCATCATCCGTGTCCACGTGCCCGGCATGATTCCTTATGATATTAAGGCGACCAGCTTGAATACGAAAATTGCCGATATTACGGACCATATGAATATCCGACCGCTGGAAGCCGGGAAAGTCGATCTCGTCGTCGATGTGAAAATCGGCGATGCCGTCCGTACGGTGACCAAAGAAATTACCGTCATCGATGAAGCCGACAAACGTACGGAATCAAGATCCCGCAATAATCCGACTGTCGGTGTCGGCATCGGCATCGGCTGGGGCAGCGGATGGCATCATGGCGGCGGAATCGGCATCGGTGTCGGACCTTGGTGGTAATCTAAAAGGAGAGTGGATCTACTGTGGAGTTTTCCCTAGGAAAACAGTTACTGGTCATCATTTTACTTATCTTTGGCAACGGCATTTTTTCTTTATTGGAAATGGCCATCGTCAGCAGCCATCAATCGCGCTTGGAAGCGATTGCCGATGAAGGCAGCAAGTCGGCGGCTATCGTCCTGAAGCTGCGTGAAAATCCGAATAAGATGTTTTCTACGGTCCAGTTCGGCATCACCCTGATCAGCCTGTTGACCGGTGTCTACGGCGGTACGGAAATGGCCGGACCTTTATCGGTATACGTCGCCAAGATTCCCGGTCTCGAACCCTATGCCTACACGGTCAGTCTGACCAGCATCGTCGCGGTGATTACCTATTTGACGATCATCCTCGGTGAAATCGTTCCGAAGCGGATTGCCATCGACAATCCGGAAAAAGTAGCCTGCCTGCTGGCTCGTCCCATGCTCTACTTTTCGACGATCTGTACGCCTGTCGTCTGGATCTTGTCGTGGTCGACGACTGCCGTTACCAAGATGATGGGCGTCAAGAAGCCTGAAGTCCTTCCCGTAACGGAAGATGAAATTAAACTGCTTCTCGAACAAGGCGTCGAACTCGGAGCTTTTGAAAAAGAAGAACCGGAACTGGTAACCCGCGTCTTTCGCCTGGCCGATATGGACGTCGGCGATATCATGACCAACCGGACCCAGGTAGACTGGCTCGACGTGGAAGATCCGGAAGCGACGATGATGCAGGAACTGGTAGCCTTCAATCACAATAACCTGCCTGTCGGACGAGGCTCTTTGGATGACTTCATCGGCATGGTTTCAGTCAGTGAAATCTTTCAGAAATATTATGAAAATATTCGCTGTCAGAAACCGGCGTCCCTGCCGGCTATCGTAGAAGACTGTGTCCATAAGCCGATTTACATTCCCGAATCGATGGACATCATGAAAGTCGTCCACGTCTTCCGGGAACACAGCGTCCATGAAGTCGCCGTCCTCGATGAATACGGCAACTTCAGCGGCATCCTGACCCTTCACGACATCCTCGAAGAATTAGTCGGCATCATGCCTGCCGGGGAAGAAGAAAAGAAGGAAGAAGCCAACCGCATCATCCAACGGGGCCCGAACGACTGGCTCATCGAAGGGCTGCTCACCATTGAAGAATTTAAAGATTTCTTTAAAATCGAAGACGAGCTGCCTGACGAAGAAGAAGACTTGTATAAAACGCTGGCCGGCCTCATTACCTATGGCGTCGGCCGGATTCCACGGGAAACCGATACGTACGTGTGGAAAGACTTTACCTTTGAAGTCGTCGATATGGATAATCTCCGCGTCGATAAAATCCTCGTCACCCGAAATCCAGATTACTCAGAAGACGAAGAAGAAGAAAAATAAATGCACAATAAAAGGAACTGGCCTTTAGGGCCAGTTCCTTTTTTCGTGATGGCAGTCGTTTCTATTCACTTTTTGTCGAGCGGAGAAAGAGATTTTTTAAGACGTCATGAGGGTCTTTCTTTTCTTGAATGATGGAATGGACAGCCGACGTAATGGGAAGCTCTACACCGTAGTGAGCCGATAAATCTAACAGGGCTTCCGTCGTGCCGACGCCTTCGGCCAATTTTGAAAAAGGTCTTCCTTCGATATAATCCTGGCCGAAGCGGCGATTATTGCTGTGCGGTGAAAAGAGGGTCGCTTCATAGTCGCCTAAATGACTGAGGCCGTAGACAGTCATGGCTTGTCCGCCCATGGCGGAGACTAAGACCGAGAGCTCATGGGCACCGCGGGCCATGAGGGCACCCTTTAGGGCTGTCATGTGGGCACCGTCGAGCATGCCGGCTGCGATGCCGACGACATTCTTGGCGGCAGCTCCGATTTCAATGCCGAGAAGATCCTGGCCGTAATAAAAGCGAATCAAGGGGCTGGTGAAGGTGTCGACTAAAAAATGGGTAAGCCTATCGTCGGCTGAGGCGATGACCATGCAATTGGGCATACCGCTGATAAAGTCCTGAACATGGCCCGGGCCGACCCAGACAGCCGTCCGCACGGCCTTACCCAGTTCTTCTTCCATGACCGTCGTCAGCCGTTTGCCGCTGCCAGCTTCTAAGCCTTTCATGGCCAGTACGAAGGGAAGGTCGGCGTCGTATCCGGCCTCACGCAGGTTTTTGGTAAAGGAGCGAAGCTGCTGGGCGCTGATGGAAATGATGCAGATGTCGGCACCGGTAAGGGCCTCTTTCAAGTCATCGGTCAGGCTAATTGCGTCCGGCAAGGTAAGATAGTCATTTTTTCGTGTTTCTTTTAGGCGGCTCAGGTTTTGAGACCCCGGTCGTCCCCATAAGGTCACGGTATGACCGATGTGATCGGCATACCAGGCGTGGAAACTGCCCCAGCGGCCGCAGCCTAAGACGGTGATGTTCATAGCATGTTCTCCCCTCAGAATAATTTTTTGTAATTAAATTATAACATGGATTAATCCCTTCAGACAGTTTAGGAAAATTAGGCCTGTCTTTCTCTCCTTACAATAAGCTATACTTTTTTTGAAATTACGATGAGTTCTGTTGTATTTACAATGGATATCTGTCTTTCGTATCGGTATAATGAACTCAGAAAGGGCGGTAATGAGCCCTCTTGATTCGTTAGCTTTGGTCAGCAGATAGGCTGACTTGAAAGGAGAATGAAGTATGGGAAAGAAAATTACAGAAAAAGTTACTTGGGTCGGTAAAATCGATTGGGAACTCAATAAGTTTCATGGTCACGAATATTCTACGGAAAAAGGCTCGTCTTATAATTCCTATTTAATCCGCGACAAAAAGGTCGCCTTGATCGATACGGTATGGAAACCCTTTGATGAAGAATTTGTCGATTACTTAAAACAGGAAATCGACCTGAAAGACATAGATTACATCGTCATGAATCACAATGAAAATGACCACAGCGGGGCCCTTCCGGCCTTGATGCGGGAAATCCCTGACGTCCCGATTTACTGCACGCAAAAAGGGGAAGCCATCCTTCGCGGTCTCTACCACCAGGATTGGAATTACGTCAACGTCAAGACCGGCGATACCTTAGACCTTGGCGACAGCAAACTGGTATTCATTGAAGCGGCCATGCTCCACTGGCCGGACACGATGTTTACCTATATGACCGGCGAAAACATCCTCTTCAGTAACGACGGCTTCGGTCAGCATTTTGCCAGCGAATGGATGTACAATGACTGTGTCGATCAGGCAGAACTCTATCATGAAGCCATGAAGTACTATGCCAATATCTTGAACCTCTACAGCCCCATGGTTACCCGCAAAATCGATGAAATCTTAAAGATGAACGTTCCGGTCAATATGATTTGCCCCAGCCACGGCGTCATCTGGCGGGACAATCCCCTGCAGATCGTCGAAACGTATCAGAAATGGGCCAAGGAATATCAGGAAAACCAGATCACCATCATTTATGATACGATGTGGAATGCGACGCGCCGCATGGCTGAATGCATTGCCCAAGGCCTTCTCGAAGCCGACCCGACGCTGACGGTCAAACTGTACAACTCCGCCGTCGACGATAAGAACGACATCGTCACCGAAGTTTTCAAATCAAAGGCCATCTTGGTCGGCTCGCCGACCATCAATTACGGCTTCCTCTACTCCATCGGCGGCATCATGGAAATGATTCGCGGCCTGAAGTTTAAAAATAAGAAGGCCGCTGCCTTTGGCAGTTACGGCTGGAGCGGTGAATCGGTCAAACAGATTACGGGCCTCTTAAAAGAAGCCGGCTTCGGACTGATCAATGACGGCCTCCGCTGCCAGTGGAACCCCGATATGGAATCGCAGAACCTCTGCCGTGACTTCGGTCGTGATTTCGCTAAATCTCTCGCCAAATAAAACCTCCTTTATCTCATAAAAAAATCGGATCTCTCTGAAGAGGTCCGATTTTTTCATGACTTATAAGTGAGCGATGACGGCGTCGCGATAAGCTTCTGTCGTCGCCGTTCCGCCAAGGTCCGGTGTGAGGGCCTTCTTTTCGGCAAGGACGGCATCGACGGCTTTTCGGATATTGGCGGCAATAGCCGTTTCGCCGATATGTTCCAGGAGCATGCAGGCTGACCAAAGGAGGGCCGTCGGATTGGCGATGTGCTTGCCGGCAATATCGGGAGCACTGCCGTGGACAGCTTCAAACATAGCGTAATCGTCGCCGACATTCATCGAAGGCAGGAGGCCCAGGCCGCCGATGAGGCCGCTCGTAAGGTCGGAAATGATGTCGCCGTAGAGGTTCGGCATGACGATGACGTCGAATTGTTCCGGCCGCATGACCAGCTGCATACACGTATTGTCGACAATTTTGTCGTCACTTTCGATTTGAGGATAGTCGGCAGCTACGGCGCGGAAGGTATCGAGGAATAATCCGTCGCTCATCTTGAGGATGTTGGCCTTATGGACACAGGTGACTTTTTTTCGTCCATGGGCGATGGCGTATTCAAAGGCCGAGCGGATAATGCGTTCACTGGCTTTTTTCGTGATGAGTTTGATGGCGTGAACCGTATCTTCATTCATCTTATATTCGACGCCGATATATAAATCTTCTGTATTTTCACGGAAGGTGACGACGTCGACGTTCGGGAAGGGCGTCGGTACGGCCGCATTCGATTTTGCCGGACGGATATTGGCATAGAGATCGTATTTATTGCGCAGGGTGACGTTTAAGGAACGAAAACCCTTGCCAATCGGCGTCGTAATCGGCGATTTTAAGAGGATGCGGGTCTTTTCAAAGGAGGCAAAGGCAGCATCGGGAATGAGGGCGCCGTTCTTTTCATATTCGGCAGCGCCGACATTGAAAATTTCATAAGTAAGAGGCGCTTTGGCGGCGTCGAGGATGGCCAGGACGGCATCCGTGATTTCGGGACCGATGCCGTCGCCTTTAAATACGGTAATTGTCTTCATCGTTTATCTGTCCTTTCTGGGAATGTAATCCATGAGGTCGCCGACGTATTTTGCGGCCGGACGGACGATGCGGTTGTCATAGAGCTTGTGTTCGATGTTGTGAGCCAGCCAGCCGACCATACGGCTGATGACGAACAGCGGCGTATACAGGTCGCGGGGGATGCCCAGCATATTGTAGGCAAAGCCGCTGTAGAAGTCGACGTTGCTGCACATGGTGACGCCCTTTTCCTTGGTCAGCGTATCCATGGCCAGTCGCTCGAAACGATTATAGAAGCGGAATACGTCGTTCATGCCCTTTTCTTTGGCTAAGATGCCGCAGTAATGGCGCATGATTTCGGCCCGCGGGTCGGACAGGGTATAGACGGCGTGACCGAAGCCGTAGACCAGACCCTTATCGCTGCCCTTGAAGGTTTTGTTGAGGATTTGATGGATGACTTCGACGATTTGGTCGTCCGTCGCCTTAATGCCGATGGCATCGATGATCTGTTCCATCATCAAGGATACACGGATGTTGGCACCGCCGTGGCGCGGCCCTTTCAGGGCGCCGACGGAGCTGGCCATACTGGAGTAAATATCGGTGTCGGTAGAAGAAACGACGATGTTAGTGAAGGTCGAGTTAGTACCGCCGCCGTGATCGGCATGGAGGAAGAGCAAGAGATCGAGGAGCTGCGCTTCTTTTGGGGAGAACTTACTGTCCGGACGCAGCATGGATAAAATATTTTCAGCCGTGGAATAGTCTTTTCGGGGATAGTGGATGACCAGACTCTTACGATTGTAATAGTGAATCTTGGACATGTAGGCATAAACGGCAATGGACGGCAGCTTGCTCATGATATTGAGGCCCTTGCGCAGGGTTTGATAGACATCGGTATTGTCAGGATCTGGATCGTAGTTGTACAATGTCAGGAGGGCGTGCTGCAGCTTGTTCATCAGATTTTTGCCCGGCAGGCGGAGGAGGTTCATTTCCAAAAAGTCATCGGGCAGATCGTAGCCGTTTTGCAGTACCTTACAGAAGGCCTTCAATTCGTCTTCTGTCGGCAAGTATCCGAAGAGGAGCAGGAAGCTTGCTTCTTCGTATAAATAACCTTTATAATTCGTTTCTTTAACCAGCTCGCGAATGTCGATGCCGCGGTAGTACAAGATGCCGTCACAGTCGATTTTTTGGTCGTTTTCACCGCGGCGGTAACCGACGACATCGGCGATGCGGGTCAAACCGACGAGGACGCCTGTGTGATCTTCATTACGCAAGCCACGCTTTACACCGTACTTGGAAAACCATTCGCGGGGAATCTGCGTGTAGTTCTGTGACTTGCCGTAAAATTGGGCTAAATAAATATTTTTATCCAATTTGATTCCTCTCTTTCCTTCAAGTATGAATATAGAGGAATAACTTATAAATTATCGGTTATTCAGGAATATTCATATTTTTTTTCTAGGGAATATTTTTTAGAATATTCCTGTAAAGTATAAGTTATTATAGCATATTAATGGACAAAGTAAAATAAAAATCATGCAAAGTATGTAACGTTTAAAGGGTAGTCAAGGCCTTTTTTGTTATGATATAATATTTACTGAAATGGGATAAATTTTATATTGTGAAAATTATTTTACTAAATTTCATATTGTGAAAAGCCGTCGCTTTGGCGATGACAAAGGAGGGGTTATGTATGATTAAGTTATACGATGGTGGTGTCTATTTAGTTCATGGAACGGAAATCGTACCGGAAAAGGAAATCGCTAAGGTCAAGCAGCTTACGGGAAAAGACGTTTCCAAAGAAGACGCCAAGAAGGGAACCATTGCCTATTCTATTTTAAAAAATCATAATACGTCAGGTTCGATGGATAATTTGAAGATTAAATTCGATTCCATGGCGTCTCATGACATTACCTACGTCGGCATTATTCAGACGGCGAAGGCTTCGGGCATGGATCATTTTCCCCTGCCCTACGTCTTGACTAACTGTCATAACTCGCTCTGTGCCGTCGGTGGGACCATCAATGAAGATGACCATGTATTCGGCTTATCGGCAGCTAAAAAATACGGTGGTATTTTTGTTCCTCCTCACGTTGCCGTCATTCACCAATATATGCGTGAAAAAATGGCCGGCTGCGGCAATATGATCATCGGCTCCGACAGCCATACCCGTTATGGTGCCCTGGGGACGATGGCTGTTGGCGAAGGCGGCGGGGAACTGGTTAAACAGCTTCTCGAAGATACCTATGACATTGCCTATCCCGGTGTCGTCGGCGTCTATCTGACCGGTAAACCGAATCCGGCCGTCGGTCCTCATGATATTGCCATCGCCATCGTCGGTGCCGTCTTTAAAAACGGTTACGTTAAAAATAAAGTCATGGAATTTGTCGGCCCCGGCATCGCTTCCATGTCGACGGACTATCGCAACAGCGTCGACGTCATGACGACGGAAACGACGTGCTTGTCTTCGGTATGGCGGACCGATGAAGATACGAAAGCCTACCTTACGCAGCATGGTCGCGGCGATGCCTATAAAGAATTGAATCCGGCCTACGTTGCCTACTATGACGGCTTCATCTATATCGACCTCAGCACGATCAAACCGATGATTGCTATGCCCATGCATCCGAGCAATGCTTTCACCATCGATGAACTCAATGCCAACTTAGAAGACATCCTTCATGAAACGGAAGAAGCCATCAATAAACGGATGAGCAATAAGGATTTGAAATACACCCTTACCGATAAGATTAAAGACGGCAAACTCATCGTCCAGCAAGGGGTTATTGCCGGCTGTTCCGGCGGTAACTACAGCAACGTCATGGCCGCCGCTCACATTTTAAAACAAGGTTCCAGCAATAGTCATGACTTCTCCCTCGACGTCTATCCTTCGTCGCAGCCGGTTTACCTGGACCTCGTCCGTAACGGTACCGTTTCGACCTTACTTGAAGCCGGTGCCATCTTTAAGACGGCCTTCTGCGGCCCCTGCTTCGGCGCCGGAGATACGCCGGCCAACAATGCCTTCAGTATCCGCCATACGACGCGTAACTTCCCGAACCGCGAAGGTTCAAAGCCGGGTAAGGGCCAGTTTGCATCTGTCGCCCTGATGGATGCCCGTTCCATTGCGGTAACGGCCATCAACGGCGGCGTTCTGACATCGTCTGAAGGCTATATGGACGACTATGTCGAAAAGCCTTACGAATACGACGATAAACCCTATGCAACCTTGGTTTATCAGGGCTTTAAACAGGGCGAAGATGAAGATTCGCTGGTTTATGGTCCGAACATCAAAGATTGGCCGGATATGGAACCCTTGGCTGATTCAGTCCTGTTGAAAGTCTGCTCGAAAATCATGGACCCGGTCACGACGACGGACGAACTGATTCCGTCGGGAGAAACGTCTTCTTACCGCTCCAATCCTTTGGGCCTTGCTGAATTTACCCTGTCCCGCCGCGATCCGGAATACGTCGGACGGGCCAAGGACGTCAATAAAGTGGAACAGGCCCGCCTTGCCGGAGAATGCCCGGCTGGTGTCGATCCGGAATTAAAAGCCGTCTTTGAAGCCTTGAATAAGCAGTTTGACGGCGTTTCCATGAAAGAAGTCGAAATCGGCAGCATGATTTACTGCGTCAAACCTGGCGACGGCTCAGCTCGTGAACAGGCTGCCAGCTGCCAGCGCGTCCTCGGCGGCCTGGCTAATATCTGCCAGGAATATGCCACTAAGCGCTATCGTTCCAATGTCATCAACTGGGGCATGCTGCCCTTCCAAATGGAAGGGGAACCGGATTTTGAAATCGGTGACTATATCTATGTTCCCAACGTCAAAAAAGCCCTCGACGGCGACATGAAGGACATTAAAGCCTATGTCGTCACCAAGGGCATGAAGGAACTGTCCCTCTACATCGCTCCCATGACCGACGATGAAAAGAAAATCGTCAAGGCCGGCAGCCTGATTAACTACAACCGCAGCCGATAATCGTCATTCATCGAAGAGATCGTCCTTTTCGATGAGTCCCTCCTTTGGTGAGGAATGGTAGCGGTTTTTCCAGGCCCGATAAAATGTTGAATAATTGGTGAATCCGCACTCGTAGCAGATTGCTGTCAAAGCCCGTCCCTCCTGCATGAGGCGACGGGCTTTTTGCAGGCGCTTGGCCGTAATGTAACTTCCCGCCGTCATTCCCGTTTCACTTTTGAAGAGGTGCATCAAATAGTCAGGGCTCATGTAGAACATCCGGGCCAAAGCCGGAATTGATAGATCATCGGTGAGATGGGCTTCGATATAGTCGACGATGGCCGTAATTTTTTTATGCTGCGGTTTTTTATTTACAAAACCTATTTTTTGTGCCTTTACATCCATCCACAGGTGGAGGAGAAACTCGGAAAACAAGGTTTCCTGAAGGAGCGTCCCTTCCGGTCCCGGATACGACCAGGCACGCCGGAGGCGGCAGGATACGTTATACAGGCTGTCCGCTTCCTGGGGCTGGCGGAGGATAGGAGAGCGGGACGCCGAAAAAATCTGCTCGACGGGACAGCCGCGCTGGCGGTAGGTCTTTAAGTACGCCGGTGAAATATAAGCGATGATCCGCTCGTAAGGGGCATCGTCCATGATTGTCGGGCGATGAATTTTCCCGGCTGGAATGACGACGATGTCGTAGGGCTTTAAATCGTAGGCCGTTCCTTCCACATCATAGGATACGTGGCCTTGAAACAATAAGGTGATCTTATCAAAGTCATGGTAGTGGTACGGGCAGATCCACCGCCTTTTATCGACGAGGTGGAAGAGTTTTAAATTGCCCGATAAATAACCTGTCTTTTGTGCCATCGCAGTTGCTCCTTTATAGATTTTTCTCCTAAGAGAAGGGAAGGATATTTGAAATCGCATAATTTGCAATGTATAGAACATTATTTTCATATACTTTTCACTTTCAGCTATTGTATAATAGATGCTGTAAGGATTCAAGACAGTTACTAATCTATCATTTGTGAGTATAGAATTTTTATGGAGGGTACAAACTATGAAATTTGTCAAAATGCACGGTTTAGGCAATGACTTCGTCTTTTTTGAAGACAAACAGGGTGCCGATAAGGATTTTTCCCAGTTAGCGGTTAAACTTTGTGCACCTCATACCGGTGTCGGTGCCGATGGTATCATCGTCATCGTTCCCAGTGATAAGGCCGACGTTCGCATGCGAATCATCAATGCCGACGGCAGTGAAGCTGAAATGTGCGGCAACGGCATCCGTTGCTTTGCAAAATACGTCTATGACCATAAGATCATCGATAAAAAAGAATTTACCGTTGAAACACTGGCCGGTATTATGAAGCCGAAGGTTATCCTCGGCGAGGACGGCAAGGTCAGCCTGGTTACGATCAACATGGGCAAACCGTTCACGAACCGTTCTCAGATTCCCATGGAAGGCCCGGAAGGTCCGGTCGTCGACGAACCCCTTGAAGTCGACGGCAAGACCTATAAGATTACCAGCCTGCTCATGGGTGTACCCCATACGATGATCTATGTCAAAGACGTCGATGCCGTACCCCTTCACGAATTAGGTCCTAAATTTGAAACCCATAAGGCTTTCCCGCGTAAGACGAATATGAACTTTGTCCAGGTCATCGACGACCATACGATTAAGGTTCACACCTGGGAACGCGGTGCTGGTGCTACCCTGGCCTGCGGGACCGGTTCCTGCGCCTGCGCTGTCGGCTCCTTTATGAACGGCTTTACGGGACGCAGCGTCGACGTTCAGCTTTACCTCGGTACCCTTCATATCGAATACGATGAAAAAGACGGCAACGTCTACATGACTGGTCCTGCCGCCGTTACCTTTACCGGCGAATGGCTGGAAGATTAATCTATAACTGTATATAATAAAAGAGGCTGTCAATGTGGCGGCCTCTTTTTACCATATACGAGGTATTTTATGGAAATGAAACAGATTCAAAAGGCGATATTCCTCGACCGGCCCAATCGCTTTATTGCCCATGTCGATCTTAACGGTCAGGTCGTTACCTGCCATATGCCCAATCCCGGACGTATGTGGGAACTCCTCTTTCAGGGAACGACAGTTTATGTGCGGCCGGCAGAAAATCCCAAGCGGAAGACCCCTTATGACGTCGTCGGCATCGAACGTGACGGGACGCCGATTTTACTCGATACACAGTACAATAACGATACAGCCGCTTGGCTCGTCGAAAACCATCTCGTTCCCGGCTGGGAGAAATGGGACCTCATTCGCCGCGAAGTGACCGTCGGCGACAGCCGCTTTGATCTCCTTCTGGGAAACGGCGAAGAGCGCTTTTTCGTCGAAGTAAAGTCCTGCACCTTATTCAGCAAAAATGGGGCTATGTTTCCCGACGCCGTTACCGAACGGGGGCGAAAGCATATCTTAGAATTGGCTTCTATGAGCGATAAGGGAATCCATACCGGTGTCTTGTTCCTCGTTCATTGGGATCGGGCCCGGTGGTTCCTTCCCGATTACCATACAGATCCCAATTTTGCCGAAGCCTTCTATGAAGCGGCGCCTCGTCTCGATTGGAAAGCCCTGGCCCTGCGTTGGGACACTTCCTTTAAACGACCGGAACCGGTCCGACTCCTGCAATATCCGGAAACCATTTTAACGGCTGAAAACCATGACAGCGGCGATTATCTCTTCATAACCCAACTTTCAGAAGATGCCGATATCGTCATCGGCTCTAAGGGACTGATGCATTTTCCCAAGGGATACTACGTCTATACCGGCTCGGCTAAAAAGAATTTAGCAGCCCGCCTGGCCCGTCACAGCCGCAAGCGTAAAAATCTCCACTGGCATATCGATTATCTGCGGCAGGAAGCGGACGTCATTGCCGCCCTTCCCATCCGTACGTCTCAGGACTTAGAACATGAACTGGCTAAGGCTGTCGACGCGGCTTCCCAGTGGCGTATCGACGGCTTTGGCTGTACGGACTGCCATTGTCCGTCTCACCTCTTTGGCTTTACCGATAACCCCATTCACGATCGTGCCTTTATCCAAATTGTCGAAGACTTTCGTATGAATCGACTGCAAAATAAGATATAAAATGTAAATTATAGGCGTAAAAATGATGAACACCCTGTTTTTTATGCGGGTTTATGGTATAATGTGAAATAAATCAAGGATTTAGAGGGGGCGAGGCGCCATGGAACGCTCGCAGGCATTAGCTTTACTGCAAAAATATAATAAAGAACCTTTTCATATCATGCATGCCCTGACGGTTGAAGGCGTTATGCGCTGGTATGCTCAAGAATTAGGGTACGGCGATGACGTCGATTTTTGGGGACTCGTAGGACTTCTGCACGACGTCGATTTTGAACAGTATCCCGAAGAACATTGTAAAAAAGCACCAGAACTCTTAGTAGAAATCGGTGCTGATGATAAATTAGTCCATGCCGTCGTCTGCCATGGTTATGGCATCTGCGTCGACGTGGCACCGGAACATATGATGGAAAAAGTACTCTATGCTGCCGATGAATTGACGGGCCTCATTTGGGCTGCTGCCAAGATGCGTCCTTCGAAGAGCACGCAGGACATGGAAGTAAAGAGTGTAAAGAAAAAATTCAAAGATAAGAGTTTTGCTGCCGGCTGTTCCCGCGACGTCATCCGCAAGGGTGCCGACGTATTGGGCTGGGACTTGGCAGAACTGTTTGAAAAAACTATTTTGGCTATGCGCTCCTGTGAAGACGGCGTTCGCAAAGAATGCCGGGAATTGACCGGAGTGGATGAATAATAAGGAGGAATCTACTATGAAATTACGCAAAACGATTATGGCAGCTGTGGCTGCGGCTATGTTGACTGTTGGTGCTGCCGGTGCTTCTTTCGCAGCAGGTTTGGGTACGATTGACGCTGCCGCTCTCTTGCAGAATCATCCGAAGTATGCTAAGACTATGGCTACCTGGCAGGCAGATGTAAAATCGGCTCAGGACGATTTCCAGCGTGACTTGAAAAAGACCAACGATCAGAAAGCTCAGCAGGCCTTAGTTGAAAAATATAACAATAAATTAAACCAGCAGCGTATCGCTTTATTCCAGCCGCTGGAACAGGATATCCTCGCTAAAACCCAGGCTGTCCAGAAAGAAAAAGGCTTGGACTACGTCGTATTGAACGGCTCCGTCGTTGTCGGTCAGGGTCAGGATATTACCAAGGACGTCGCTGCCCGCTTGAAATAAGCCCGGCACGAAGCCGGATTCAGGCGTCGGTAAACGTTTACAACCAATAAGTAAAAGCGCAGCTCTATAGAACTGCGCTTTTTTTCATGTTAGGAAAAGGCTATTTTCTGGCTCACATTCAAAAGGTGTTATTTCACAGCTTTTTTATTTCATTTGCAATTTCAAAATTGTCGTGATAATATTTTATTAACATAATAAAAAAGGCGGGACATATCTCATGAATATCCTGGACATCTATAAAGGCTTGGTTCCCTTCTTAGGAGAAGCCTTGGGGAAAGACTGTGAAGTCGTGCTGCATGATTTTAGAGAGCCTGGTCATTCTGTTATTGCTATTGCCAATGGAAATATCAGTGGCCGTCATGTGGGCGCACCGGCGACGGATTTTATTGGCGCCGAATAGGCATGATAAAAC
>NZ_KQ958162.1 GCF_001546855.1 Megasphaera sp. MJR8396C
GCTTACTCCGAAGTGAAACTTCGGAGTGGGCGGGGGAGTCTCGTAGCAGATGTCTTAAAGACGGATGCCGAAGGCGACCGGACTGCCGCATTCAGCAGGATGTGACAGTACTTAAGGAAAGTATTCAGAATAACAGGAAGTTAAGATAAACATTTTTATGCAGTTGTCAGGATACGAATCCTGAAACATAAATTCAGTGGCGATAGCTGCGGGGATCCACTGTTCCCATGCCGAACACAGCAGTTAAGGCCGCAAACGCCGAAAGTACTTGGGGGGAGGCCCCCTGGGAGGATAGGAAGCCGCTGATTCATAGAGAGAAGCACTTCGATAATGAAGTGCTTCTTTTTTCATGCAATGAAATAGAGTAAAATATCTTATCTCTTTAACGACGGATGCGAAGCGACGAGACTGCCCCATTCGGGTTCATTGGGAATCTGCTGGATAAATTCGGAGTGGGTGGGGGAGTCTGGCAGCAGATGTTTTAAGACGGATGCCGAAGGCGACTAGACTGCCGCATTCAATTATATTGCTCTTCCACAATCGAAAGTCACTGCTTCGGAGTGGGAGTCTGGTATCAGATATCTTTGACGGATGCGCAGCGACAAGACTGTCGAATTCAGAACCATTGGTATTTCCCAGACAGGAAGCCATAGGCCACTAGTCAGACGTTACCGATACCCTTTGGCATCCTTTTGACGGATGTTAAAGGACCACTCAGGAGCCTTCATGAACTAGCCTCAACAGACCACTCAAGCCTTAAGACTCCAGACTCATTCCTTCACTCCATACCATCATCAAATCTTCATCTCATCATTTAAACCCGTTAAGCGTCTGAGAACATAAAAACTGCCACCAGCTATGATGCTGATGGCAGTTACGTTTTTCCTGATGAAATTCACTTATTTTTACACGATGTCTGTTTCAGGATAATTCGTCGTTGTCGACCGTTATTGTTTCGTTGCTTCCTTTTACGGGGAAGATGACTGAAACGGTGGTTCCTACATTTACGGTACTGGTAAGGGTGATTTCAGCCTTATTGGCCTTGGCGATATACTGGGCAATGGACAGGCCCAACCCCGATCCGCCTGTAGCCTTGGTCCGCGATGAATCGACGCGATAGAAGCGTTCAAATACGCGGTTTAAATCCTTTTCAGGGATACCGATACCGGTATCGGCAACGCGATAGATGACTCTTTTTTCATCCGCTGTGCAGGACAAGGTGATTTGCTTTCCTGCCGGTGTGTATTTTATGGCATTGTCGATAAAAATACGGAGCATCTGTTTGACACTCCCCGGTTCAGCGATGATGACGGCTTTCGCGTTATCCGTAATGCGAATGTCGTGTTCCTTATCGATGAGGGTGATTTCGCTGTACACGTCTTGCAGCAGTTGGGCCGTATCGATTTCCGTAAAGTGTTTGATCAGGGTCCCGTTATTGGAGCGGGCAAAGAAGAGCAGTCGTTCTGTAAGCTGTTTCATGTAGTCCGTCTCTGATTTTATGGCCGTAAGACCTTCGTTGAGGACGGCCGGGTCTTCTTTTCCCCAGCGGTCGAGGAGATCGGCATAACCGGCGATGACCGTAATCGGGGTCCGGAGTTCATGAGAAGCGTCGCTGATAAACTGCTGCTGCTTCTTATATCCATATTCGATTCGGTCCAGGGCCTGATTGATGGTCACGGCTAAGTCGTGGAGCTCGTTTTTATTGTTTGACAGGGCAATGCGGTTGTCGAGGCGATTGACTTCGATGGTCTTTACGGTGTCATTGATGACCTTTAATGGGGCCAGCGACTTTTTCATGAAGTACATGCCGGTGACGATGGTTAGGATTAGGCTGATGAGAATCGAGGCCAATAGCTGTTTGGACAGGAGGGAAATGAAGTTCGTTTCCTTATCCGGCCGCTGTGAAAAACGGAGGTAATAATTCATCCCCTGCTTATTCGTCCAAAGGCGGTAGTAGGAAAATTCTGAAGCTTCGTTTCCTTGCACCTTCGTCGGCAGGGGATTTTCCTCCGGTGTGCTGATGGCGTCGTCGATATAACGGTCGCTGAGCTTTCGAACGGCGTGCGTCGGCCCGTTGTCGATGATGAGGTGGCCGGCGCCGTCATAGATCTGTAAATTCATTTGTGGCGGTATATTGGCTTGAACGAAGATGGTCGTATCGACTTTTCCATACGTATCCAAATAGTGAACGGCGGCTGCTGCATTATCCATCAGTTGATCGCGCAAGGCGTTGTTCATAATATAATGAATGCTGGTAAGTGTCGTGACGGATACGGTCAGCAGGATGAAGAAGACGATAGCGGAGTAGAGCAGGACCATCTTGGCAAAAATCGGCAGCGGTGCGATAAGGACTTGCCGGATCAGCCAGTGATTAATCTTCTGCCACATAGCCGACTCCCCGAACCGTACGGATATAGTTGCGGTAGTCAGGACCGAGTTTGCCGCGAAGATAACGGATATAGACGTCGACGATGTTGGTATCCCCGGCAAAGCCGTAGCCCCACACTTCTTCCAGAATACGCGACCGTGACAGGACGATATTTTTATTCAGGATTAAATAGACCAGGAGTTCAAACTCTGTCTTCGAGAAGCGAATTTTTCGGGGACCGATGACGGCTTCATGGCGGTCAACGAATACCGTCATTTCGCGCAGATGGAGATATCGTTCCTGATTTTCGAGCTGACGGCGTTCTCTCAGGAGTGCCCGGATCCGGGCGAAGAGTTCCTTGCTGTTAAAGGGCTTGGTCAGGTAGTCGTTAGCTCCGCTGTCCAAGCTGTAGACTTTGGTTTCGATATCATCCCTTGCCGATAACATCATAATCGGAACATTCGATAATTCTCTCGTACGTTTACAGATGCTCAGCCCGTCGATATCGGGGAGCATGATGTCGAGGAGTATGAGATCGAAGCGTTCCTGGCAAATGCGGTCTAAGGCGGCGGCGCCATTGTATTCAATCCCGCAGTCATAGCCTTCGTGCTCCAGTTCCATTTGGATGAACCGGGCGATTGGTTTTTCATCTTCAACGATTAAAATGCTTGTGTTTCCAGGCATATAAAAACCTCCGATCAAAAGTAGTTTTACACCCCGTTTACTTATATACTTTCTATTATAACGTATATCCTCTCTCTTTTGTACCGTTGGCTTATGTCTTTTTTGTATCGCTCACCTGGACATTATCACAAAAAAGTCACAACAATTTAATCTATTTTTCATGTTTAGGCATTTACTTTTTCCGAGAACCTGTTATGATAGTAAGTGTAGAAGAGATCATCTACGAGATGTTGGAGATTTAAGTCTGTTCATTACACCCCTCGAACACCCCTATCTTATTTCTTCAACTGCTGAGATATTGTCTTCCCCCGATGATATCTTGCAATAAGAAAAAGCCGGCCCCCCTCGCCGGCTTTTTTCTATGGGTGCAATCATGGCGCTGAACTATGATTTTGAATAAATTTTGAGAAAAATATTTTGTGCTATGCCAAAAAGCTAGGAAATACCTATATCTTCACCCTTTCGGTATTCATTGACAACTTTTAGTATTCGTGCAATAATGAAACAGACGACGGGGGTTACCCCGAACATTGATGTTGGGAGGTGAAAAATATGCATGTTATTTCCGATGAATGCGTAAAATGCGGCGCTTGCGCTAGCACCTGTCCTACGGGCGCTATCGAAGAAGGCGAAACGAAATACGTTGTAACTGATTCCTGCATCGATTGCGGCGCTTGTGAATCCGCTTGTCCTACCGGCGCAATTTCCGCTGAATAATTGCCAGGGCAATTCAATAAGAAAAGAGACATGTATTGACATGTCTCTTTTTTTATTGAATTGTGTCCTTGTCATATGCTAAAATAAAGTGACTGTAAGTTACATAGTAGGAGGAATTTACCTTGTATGTATTAGGCATTGCCTTGGCCGTTGCCTTCGTTGACCAACTCACGAAGTTCGTTGTGCAGCAGGAAATGGCGCTCCATGAATCCATTCCGGTTATTCCGGGATTTTTTCATATTACCTATATTTTGAATAAAGGCGCTGCTTTTGGTATTTTAGAACATCAACAGTGGCTTTTTTTAATTATTGCCCTTATGTTATTCCTTTTATACGGTATTTTTCGGAAGAAAATGCCGAACACTCCTGTGGTTTGCGGCGCAGCCGGACTGCTGTTGGGAGGGGCTTTGGGCAATGCGATTGACCGGACCTTTGCCGGTGCGGTGACGGATTTTTTTGATTTTAGAATTTGGCCGGTCTTTAATGTCGCTGATATCGGCATCGTCGTCGGCGTGGCCTTATTGTTGTGGTATAGTTGGACACATCTGTCGGATAAATGAGGTTGAAACATGGAAAATAAAGTATTGGTTATTACAGAAGAAGAAAAGGGGAAACGGCTCGATGTCTACTTGGCAGCGGCCCTCGAGGTTTCGCGCAGCTATGCGCAGCAGCTCATCCAAGGGGAAGACGTCGTCGTCAATGATAAACAGGTAAAGGCTAACTATCGCTTGAGTGAAGGCGATGTCGTCCAGGTTCAGCTAGACGTGCAGGAAGAATATAACGTTGAGCCCGAAAATATTCCGCTCGATGTCGTTTATGAAGATAAGGATATCATCGTCGTCAATAAGGCGCGCGGGATGGTCGTTCATCCGGCAGCCGGAAACTATGACGGGACCTTGGTCAATGCCTTGCTCTACCACTGTCAGGGGGAACTGTCCGGCATCAATGGCGTCATCCGCCCGGGCATCGTTCATCGATTGGATAAAGATACGTCGGGAGTCATGGTCGCCGCTAAGACCGACGAAGCCCATAAAGGCCTTGCCGAACAGATAAAGGCCCATTCGGCGCACCGAACCTACTGGGCCTTGGTCCATGGCAATATTTCCGAAGAAAAAGGCGTCATCGATGCCCCTATCGGCCGGCATCCGAAGGACCGCATACGGATGGCTGTGACCTTCAAAGGCGGCCGAGATGCCGTTACCCATTTCCGAGTCCTCAAACGGTACGGCGACTATACCTGGGTAGAATGCAAACTGGAAACGGGGCGTACCCATCAAATTCGTGTCCACATGGCTTATATCCATCATCCTGTCGTAAACGATCCTTTATATGGTTATAAGAAAGATGATTTTCCCATTGACGGGCAGGCACTTCATTCGCATTCGCTCGATTTAGTTCATCCCGTCACTAATGAGTTGATGCACTTTGAAGCGCCGGCACCGGCAGATTTTCTCGAATGCCTGAAGCGGGCCGAACAGAGGGAGTGACAGTATGTGGAAAGAAAAGACACTGCTCATGGACGAAAAAGCGATGGGGCGGGCCATTCGCCGCATTGCTCATGAAATCATTGAACATAATAAGGGCCTGGACAGCACCATCCTGGTCGGCATCCACACCCGCGGTGTGCCCTTAGCCAAAAGGCTGGGACAAGAATTGGAGGCCATCGAAGGGCGAAAGGTCCCGGTCTACGATCTGGATATTTCGGCGTACCGTGACGATGGCCGCAAAAGTCCCATTGCCATTACCGATGCCGGTAAGTTCGATGCCGATGGCAAGACGGTCGTTCTCGTCGACGACGTCCTGTTTACCGGACGGACGGTCCGGTCGGCCCTGAACGCCATCATGGAATTGGGGCGGCCGCAGTTCATCGAACTGGCCGTCCTCGTCGACAGAGGCCATCGGGAACTTCCGATTCGGGCCGATTACGTCGGCAAAAATGTACCGACGTCACGAAAGGAAGACGTTGCCGTTCAGCTGAAAGAAACGGACCGACAGGACCGTGTTCTGCTGCGGGAATTGACGGAGAAGTGAACAAGAGGCTGCCGCCCTGCGGCAGTCTTTTTTTATTGATTTCCCCTTTATTTATGCTATACTTAAGAAAAAACATACGTTTTGCTCTATATTCAGAAAGAAGGGGTTGTGATGAAAAAGATTTTAAATGATGTCGATCGCGTCGAAGAGGAAATGATTCAAGGCTTGGTCAAATCGGCACCAAAGATGCTGCGCAAACTCGATTACGGCACGATTGTCGTCAGAGCCGATAAAAAGGAAGGCAAAGTCGCCTTGGTCAGCGGCGGCGGAAGCGGCCATGAACCGGCTCATGCCGGCTATGTCGGCACGGGGATGCTCGATGGTGCCGTCGCCGGGACGGTATTCACGTCGCCGACACCGGACCAGGTTTTAGAAGGCATTAAAGCCGTGGCTACCGATCAGGGCGTCCTTTGTGTCGTCAAAAACTATACCGGCGATATCATGAACTTTGAAATGGCCGTTGAAATGGCGGCCGATGAAGATATCAAGGCAGATTATGTCGTCGTCAATGATGACGTCGCCGTTCGTGACAGTCTGTATACCACGGGGCGCCGCGGTGTAGCCGGTACGATTTTCGTCCATAAAATTGCCGGTGCCAAGGCTGAACAGGGCGCATCGCTGGCGGACGTAAAAAGCGTTGCCGAAAAGGTCGTTGCCAATGTCCGTTCCATGGGGATGGCCATTGAACCCTGCACCGTTCCGGCCGCAGGGAAACCGGGCTTTGAATTGGCCGAAGACGAAATGGAAATCGGGATCGGCATCCATGGCGAACCGGGGACTCACCGGGAAAAGCTGCGTTCGGCTAATGACATCGCCAAGATGCTCCTCGATGCGATTTTGGCCGACCTCGACTATAAAGGACACGATGTCGTCGTCCTGGTCAATGGCATGGGCGGCACACCGCTGATGGAACTGTATATCGTCAACAATTTTGTACAGGACTACCTTAAAGAGCAGGGAGTCCATGTCTATGATACGATGGTAGGCAATTACATGACTTCCATCGAAATGGCAGGTTTTTCTTTGACGCTCCTGCGCCTGGACGATGAAATGAAAGCCCTCTATGACGCACCGGCAGATACCTTAGCTTGGAAAAAATAAAGGGGATGAGTTCATTGGATACGAAGCAGATGGCAGCCATCATTGAAGGAATGGCTAAAAAAATTGAAGCAGAAAAAGACTATTTGACCCAGCTCGACAATGAAATCGGCGATGGCGATCATGGCATCAATATGGCACGAGGTTTTGCGGCGGTAGAAAAGAAACTGCCCGCTTTACGTGACGGCGACATCGGTGCCCTCCTTAAAGGCGTGGGCATGCAGCTCGTTTCCACGGTAGGCGGCGCCTCGGGGCCGCTCTATGGGACGGCTTTCATGAAAGCCGGCATGGCCTGCAAAGGCTTGACGGAAATGGATGGCCCGGCCTTTGTCAAAGCGATGGAAGCCGCTGTGGACGGCATCAAGATGCGCGGCAAGGCGATAGAAGGCGAAAAAACGATGCTCGACGCCCTGTGCCCGGCCTTAAAAGCCATGCAGGAAGCGGTCGCTGCCGGTAAATCGTTGAAAGAAGCCCTGACCGATGCCGCGGCAGCTGCTGAAAAAGGGGTAGAATATACGAAGACCATCATCGCTACGAAGGGACGAGCCAGTTATTTAGGTGAACGCAGCGTGGGCCATCAAGACCCGGGAGCGACATCGGCGCTCTATTTGCTGCAGGTCCTGGCGGAAATGGCATAACACATAGGAGTTGAAAAAAATGGTAGGAGTCGTATTGGTTTCACATAGTCAGAAAGCGGCCGAAGGGGCGGCTGAACTAGCCCTGATGATGGCACCGGATGCGCCGGTTAAGGCGGCCGGAGGTCTTGAAGACGGCAGCTTGGGCACGAGTTTTGAAAAAATCAGCGCTGCTGTCGAAGCGGCGGATCAAGGTGATGGCGTCGCTTTGATCATGGACATGGGCAGTGCCGTCATGACGGCTGAAATGGTTGCCGAAAGCATGGACGATCGAAAGATCAGCCTCTTGGATTGCCCCTTTATTGAAGGCGCGGTCATTGTCGCCATTGAAGCGGCCGGTGGGACGCCCCTTGCGGCCATGCAGGAAAAAGTTGAATCCAGCCGGGATAGAAAGTTGTAAACCCTCACGATGAAACGCTTTTTTAAACGACTTTTCGGCTTCCTTATTTGTCTGGCCGTCATCGTGACCGGTGTCGGCATGTATATCGGAAACCGGGCCTACGAAGAATTTTACGATGCACCGTGGGATCAGATTCTCGGGATTGAAAATCACAGCCGCGACGTCTCGACGATTCGGCAGTGGGAACGGGATCGGGATTGGGAACCGGTCCGGGTCAATGCGCCGGACGGAAAAATCCTGCGCGGGACCTATATTGAAAATCGCCGCGACTCACACAAGACGGTGATCCTCATCCATGGTTTGTACCAAAATAGAACGATGTGTCTGCCCTACATGGACGACTATCGCCGCCTGGGCTATAATATTTTACTCATCGATTTGCGGGGCCATGGTGAAAGTGAAGGCGACCACACGGAATGGGGAATAAGCGAAGTCGATGACTTACTGATGTGGTGTCAGTGGCTGAAAAACCGCGACCCGCAGATGACCATCGGCCTGCACGGCATTTCCCTCGGGGCGTCGATGGCCTTATTATACGCCGGCAGTGAATACGGGCAGGATTTATCCTTCGTCGTCGCCGACAGTGCCTATGGCAACATCATTTCCCTCGGTCGGGAAAAATTATGGCAGGCCGTTGGCGATAAACGGGCTATTTGGGGCTATGACCTCCTCGATCCATTCTTCCAGGCGGCCATGTTCTACCATACCCATAAAATGGTGTCGGCGCTGGAACCGGCACAGGCTGTAAAGCGGATGAAAGTACCCGTACTCTTTCTCCATGGCAGTGAGGATGAACTGGTCCCGGTCAAGACGGCCCGGAGTTTGTATGACAACTGCACGAGTCCTAAAAAAGAAATTCATATTTTTGAAGGATCCCCTCATGCCGTCGGCATTGAGACCAACCGAAGTGAATACATGCGGGTGCTGAGCCAATTCTTAGAGGAGGATGCCGATTCGGTCTAAAAAAAGTCTGAACCTATGCATTTCCGATACTTGACTATTTCCCTATACCCGACTATTATTAGTATAGTACAAAACCGCCATCTACTAGATATGGTAGATGGCGGTTGTATGTCTAGGCTATATTATTAGAGGAGGAAATGGCATGAACGAACAGGAATGGCTCGGCAGTGACAATCAGCTGGGGCTCGATATTTGGAAGAATAAATACTGTAATGACGGTGAAACTTTTGATCATTGGCTTGAACGAATCAGCGGCGGCGACCGCGAAGTGGCTGATTTGATCAAGAAAAAAAAGTTTCTCTTTGGCGGTCGTATCTTAGCGAACCGTGGTCTGGAATGTGAAGGGAAAAAAATTACCCTGTCCAATTGCTACGTCATGACCCCGCCGGAAGACAGTATCGAAAGCATTTTCGACCGGGCCGGAAAACTGGCACGTACCTATAGCTACGGCGGTGGCTGCGGTATCGACATCTCCCAGCTCAGTCCGAAAGGTGCTCGCATCAACAACGCGGCCAAAGAAACGAGCGGTTCCATTTCCTTTATGACCCTCTATTCACTGGTTACGGAACTGATCGGCCAGAACGGCCGTCGCGGCGCACTGATGATCTCCATCGACTGTGCTCACCCCGATGTGCTGGATTTCATTAAGCTTAAGACCGACCTCGATAAAGTTACTAAGGCCAATATTTCCATTCGCCTGAGCGATGAATTCATGGAAGCCGTCAAGGAACACAAGCAGTTCCGCCTGCACTTTACCCGCAAAGAAACGGGGCAGGTCATCGAAAGCATGGTCAATGCCGCTGATGTATTTCGCCTGGTGGCTGAAACGAACTGGGATTATGCCGAACCGGGAGCTCTCTTTTGGGACCGCATCAAGTCGTGGAACCTCTTGGCCAACACCGATGAATTTTCCTTTGCCGGCGTCAATCCCTGTGCAGAAGAACCTTTGCCGGCCGGCGGTTCGTGCCTCCTCGGCAGCGTCAACCTGGCAAACTTCGTAACCTCTCCCTTTACGCCCAATGCCTCTTTTGACTTCGATGAATTCAAGCGCTGCGTCGTCATTGCCGTCCGTGCTTTAAATGACGTCCTGGAAGAAGGACTTCCTCTCCATCCCTTGGAAGAACAGCGGGAAAGCGTCTCGTCATGGCGCCAGATCGGCCTTGGCATCATGGGCCTTGGCGACATGCTCATTCAGATGGGGCTGACCTATGGCAGTAAGGATGCCGTCGACTTCTGTCACGATATCGGCTTTGCCATGGCCGACACGGCGATTGCTGCTTCGGCAGACCTGGCACGCGAACGCGGTGCCTTTGAAAAATGCCATATCGATGAAATCATGAGCACGCCTTACTTTAAAGCCAATACGACGGACGCAACGGCTGAAAAGGTAAAGGAATACGGCCTGCGCAATTCGCAGCTGCTCACTATTGCTCCGACGGGGACCTTGTCGACGATGCTCGGTATTTCCGGCGGCATTGAACCGATTTACGCCAACTTCTACGAAAGAAAGACCGAATCCCTTCACGGGACAGACGTGTACTATAAAGTCTATACGCCAATCGTAGAACGGTATATGAAGGCCCATCACCTGAAAGATGACGGTGAACTGCCGGATTACTTCGTTACGGCTCTGACTCTCGACTATCGGCAGCGCGTCTCCATGCAGGCAGCCTGGCAGCGGCACATCGACGCATCGATCAGCTCGACCGTCAATGTACCCAACAGCTTCACCGTCGAAGATACGGAAAATCTCTACCTCTTGGCCTATGAAAACGGCTGCAAGGGCCTGACCTTATTCCGTGACGGCTGCAAACGGGCCGGCATCCTGACGACCCATGAAGAAGAACAAAAGGTACCGACGGCAGGGGTTGGACTGGAACGTGGTGAAATCGTCAGCATCGACGACAACGTCATCGGCAAGAAGCGCAAGCTCATCACGGGCTGCGGCAGCCTGCACTGCATGGCCTTCTTTGACCCCCAGACCGGGGCTCTTCTGGAAACGTATTTGAGTAAAGGCTCTACGGGCGGCTGCAACAACTTCATGATCGGCCTGTCGCGTATGATTTCCATCAGTGCCCGGGCCGGCATCGATATTTATACCATCGTTGACCAGCTCAATTCGACGGGGAACTGCCCGTCCTATTCGGTACGCCGGGTAACACGCGGCGATACCAGCCGCGGTTCGTGCTGCCCCATGGCCGTCGGCAATGCCCTCCTCGATATGTTTGACGAAGTGCAGCAGGAACTGCAGCAGTCGGCATCCGTTGCCAGTGGTCACACGCCGCCGGTCAAAAAGGCGCCGGTTCGTCCGAGAGCGGAAAAGAAAGTCACGGCTGAAAGCATCCTCTGCCCGCAGTGCGGTGAACCCCTGACCTTCGAAGGGGGCTGCAATACCTGCAAAAACTGTGGCTGGAGCAAATGTAGTTAAGTGAGCGTGGGGCGGCTCATCGACCCTTTCCCATCCCTTACAGGCTCTGCCGCCTTCTGCTGCGTTGTCGTCAGTCGACATAGCGCCGCTATGCCTCCTTCCTCCGCCTTGCATATGACGGCATATCCTGAAATGGATTGTGGGAAAAATCGATGAGTCGCCTCACTTCGTGATTCTGTTTCACTGCAGTTGTAAGTCTCGTAAAGTGTTTTTTACTAAAACCAGTATTGACAGACTGAGGCTTTATGTTTATAATATACATAATTTTACAGAAAGCGATGAAAGAGAAGCAAGTTACGGGTCTTTTCAGAGAGCTGCCGGTCGGTGCGAGGCAGTAAGGCTGTGAGGCGTTCCGCTCTGGAGCTGCAAATGATGAATTTGACGGGTACGCCCGATACAGCGGTACAAGTTGGCCGAAAGGCAAGTTGGGTGGCAACGCGGGAATACAACTCTCGTCCCTTTGATGGGACGGGAGTTTTTTTTATAGCTGAAGACTATCCCTGCGGTCTTCGCTGCATAAGAGGGGGAGAAACATGAAAAGAGTGTACAATTTCAATGCCGGTCCATCGGCAATGCCCTTGGAAGTACTGAAAGAAGTGCAAGACGAATTTCTCGATTTCAATGGAACCGGAATGAGTATCGTTGAAATCAGTCATCGCAGTGCCGCCTATCAAGCCATGCAGGACGACACCGTGGCTATGCTGAAGAAGCTCCTGGCCGTTCCCGACGACTATCATATCGTCTTTATCCAGGGCGGCGGCAGTATGCAGTTTACCATGCATGCGGCAAACTTCCTGAAGACGCGCGGCGGGTATCTGAATACCGGTGTCTGGTCGAACAAGGCCATGGAAGCCGCTTCTTTCTTTGGCGAAACCTATGAGGTCGCCTCGAGTAAGGCCGACGGTTTTTCGTATATTCCAAAAGCCGATACCTTTGCCGTAAAAGAAGGTACGGACTACGTCTATATGACGTCGAACAACACGATTCACGGGACGGAATGGAAAACCTTTCCTTCCTTCGACGTGCCGCTGTTTTGCGATATGTCCAGTGATTTCCTCAGCCGGCCTGTCGATGTCAAGCAGTTCGATTTCATCTATGCCGGCGTTCAGAAAAATGTCGGCCCGGCCGGTGTCGTCGTAGCCATCATCAAAGATGATCTCTTGAAAAACGTTTGCCGTGATCTGCCGGTCATGATGCAGTATAAGACCTACGTCGACCATGATTCGACGTACAATACGCCGCCGGTATTCAATATTTACTTCGTCAATAAAGTGTCTCACTGGCTTGACCGCAATGGCGGCCTTGCGGCGATGGCCAAGTGTAATCAGGAAAAAGCAGCCATCGTCTATGACGCCATCGACAGCAGCGACGGCTTTTACCGCGGCCATGCGGCTGTGGATTCGCGCAGCTTGATGAACGTCACCTTCAATCTGCCGACACCGGACCTTGAAGCGCAGTTCATCGCGGCTGCGGCCGAACAGGACCTCATCGGTATCAAAGGACACCGCTCTATCGGCGGCTGCCGGGCTTCGATTTACAACGCCGTTACCGAAGAAGGGTGCCGGGCCCTGGCGGATTTCATGAAAGATTTCCATAAAAAGCATTAAATATGTATATATAGAATCATGGTATAGGGGGATATGAAAATGAAAATTTTAGTCAGCGATGACGTATCGATGAAGGGCGTGGAGCTCCTTCGTGAAAATGGTTACGAAGTCGACGTCAAGAAAAATCTCGATGAAGAGGGTCTCATCGCCTGCATTGGTGAATACGACGGTCTCATTACTCGTTCGATGACCCACGTTACGGAAAAGGTCATCGCCGCAGCAACCAAATTAAAAGTTGTCGGCCGCGCCGGCGTCGGTGTCGACAGCATCGATTTGAAGAGCGCTACGGCTCGGGGCATTGTCGTCGTCAATACGCCGACGTCGAATACCCTGGCCGCGACGGAACACACCTGCGCTATGATCATGGCCATTACCCGCCACATTCCGCAGGCCCACAATTCCCTGATGGCCGGCAACTGGGACCGCAAGACCTTTACGGGCATCCAGCTCCAGAATAAGACCCTCGGCATCATTGGCGTCGGCCGTATCGGTTCGCGCATTGCCAAACGGATGCAGGCCATGGAAATGAAGACCATCGGGTATGACCCGTACATTCCGGAAGAACGGTTTAAACAGCTCGGTGTCGAACCCGTCGATTTGGATACCCTCCTCGAACGGTCGGACTACATTACGATGCATACGCCGCTGACCAAGGAAACGACGGGCCTCATCGGCAAGGATGAAATCGCTAAGATGAAAGACGGCGTGCGGGTCATCAACGTCTCCCGCGGTGCCGTCCTCGACATCAACGCCCTGGCCGATGCCTTAAAGAGCGGCCACGTCGCCGGCGCCGCCATCGACGTCTTCCCGACGGAACCGCTGACGACGGATATCAATCCTTTCGTCGGTATGGACAATGTCGTCATCACGCCGCACCTCGGCGCTTCGACGGTTGAAGCCCAAATCGGTGTTTCCGTCGACGTTGCCGAAGGCGTCATGGAAGCCTTGAAGGGCGAACCTGTTGCCACAGCCGTCAACATGGCTCCCGTGCCGCCTCACGTCTATAACGTCATCCATCCTTATTTCGATCTCATGGAACGGATGGGGAACCTCGGCGTTTACCTCGCCGATGCGCCGATGAAGGAAATCGAAGTCGAATATACGGGCGAACTGGCCGATACGGAAACGCGCCTCTTGACGACGGCCGTTCTCAAAGGGGCCTTGAATCCCATCCTTCAGGAATCGGTCAACTACGTCAATGCTTCTGAAGTGGCCAAGAGCCGGCACATTGCTGTCAAAGAAATCAACAGCCAGTCCAATAACTACTTCGTAAACTCGGTTACTGTCCGCGTCCGGACCAATAAGGGCGAACACGCCATCGTCGGCGTCTTGTTTAATGGGACGGAAGCTAAAATCGTCCAGATCGATGAATACCGCGTCGACTTTAAGCCTGAAGGCTACTTGCTCCTCGTACCGCACGTCGACCAGCCGAATATGATTGGTCAGATTTCGACCATCCTCGGCCAGGCTCATATCAACATCATGGGCATGCAGGTCGGCCGTATGACGACGACGGGCAACAACATCATGGCCATTGCCGTCCAGGACGATATTCCCAACGACATCATGGTTAAACTCCGTTCGATCAACGGCATTCTCGACATCAAGCTCATTCACTGTGACACACACTAAAAGGGGAAGATTATGGTACGCATCATACTTATTCGCCACGGCGAAACACAATGGAACATCGAAGGCCGTTATCAGGGCCAGGAAGATACGCACCTCAGCGAACGGGGACAGCTCCAGGGCCGCATGGTGGCCGATGGGTTAAAGAATACGCCCATTGACGTCGCTATTTCAAGTCCCCTCGAACGGTCTTATATGACCTGCTCGTTCTGCGCGTCTCTTCATGGCCTTACGGTCTTAAAAGACGATCGCCTCCTGGAAATCAATCACGGCGATTGGGAAGGGCGGTTGGCCGATGATATCAAAGCCAACTATCCTAAGGAATTTCAGCGCTGGCATACGGCACCTTACACGGTCACCATGCCGGGGAAGGGCGGCGAGTCCTTGGAAGATGTCCGTCGCCGCGTCCGGGCCGCCTTCGATGAGTACGTCCAGAAATATGAAGGCAAGACGGTCTTGGTAGCAGCCCATGATGCCGTCAACAAGGCCATCATCTGCGACGTCTTGGGCCTTGATATGAGCCATTTTTGGCAGATCAAGCAGGACAACACCTGCATCAACGTCTTAGAATATCAGGATGGGACCTGGCGCCTGGTCCTGCTCAATTCGACGAATCATATGGGCTATTTGTTCAGCGGTATTGAACAAAAAGGGTTATAAGACTACCGAAGCGAGGTAGTCAGAGTATATTTACAGAGGAAGGAAGCAGTTATCATGTTAGATACGAAATTCATCCGCGACCACGTAGAAGAAGTAAAGGAAAATATTAAGAATCGCCATGCTCATGCCGACGTCGACGCCTTCGTCGCCTTAGACGACAAACGGCGTGAAATCCTTCAAAAAGTCGAAGCCATGAAGAATGAACGCAATACCGTTACCAAGGAAATCAGTCAGCTCAAACGGAATAAAGAAAATGCCGATGCGCAGATTGCAGCTATGAAAAAACTCGGCGACGACATCGACGTCCTCGATAAGGAAGTCAAGGCCGTAGAAGCCGATATGCTCGCCATCCAGCTCATGATCCCCAATATGTGTCATCCGTCGGTTCCGGTCGGCAATGACGACAGCGACAACCCGGAAGTCCGTAAATGGGGCGAACCGAAACAGTTCGACTTTGAACCGCTGAACCATTGGGACGTCGGCGAACGGTTGGGCCTTCTCGACTCCGAACGGGCTGCCAAGGTCACCGGTGCCCGTTTCTACTACTACGTCGGTGCCGGCGCACGTCTCGAACGCGCTGTGTACAATTTCATGCTCGACCAGCATACGGAAAAAGACGGTTACACCGAAGTCATTCCGCCGTATATCGTCAACCGCGACTCCATGACCGGTACGGGTCAGCTGCCGAAATTTGCCGAAGATATGTATAAGCTCAATGTCGAAGGCGAAGAAATGTACATGATTCCGACGGCCGAAGTTCCGCTTACCAACTATTATCGCGGTGAAATCATCGACGGTGATAAACTGCCGATTTACTTTACGTCCCTGACGCCGTGCTTCCGCGCCGAAGCTGGCTCTGCCGGCCGTGATACGCGAGGCCTCATTCGCCAGCATCAGTTCCACAAGGTCGAAATGGTAAAATATTCGGCTCCGGAAACGAGCTACGACGAACTCGATAAATTGACTCAAAATGCCGAAGACATCTTAAAAGCCCTGGGCCTCCCTTATCACGTCGTCTGCCTCTGCACTGGCGACATCGGTTTTTCGGCAGCCAAGACCTTTGACGTCGAAGTCTGGTTCCCAGCCCAGGGGAAATATCGTGAAATTTCTTCGTGCTCCAATACGGAAGACTTCCAGGCACGGCGGGCCAACATCCGCTTCCGCCGGTCGCCGAAGTCGAAGCCGGAATTCGTCCACACCTTAAACGGTTCGGGCCTGGCTGTAGGCCGTACGGTTGCCGCTATTCTTGAAAACTATCAGCAGGCTGACGGCTCGGTCGTCGTACCGGAAGTCCTTCGTCCGTACATGCACTGCGACGTCATTACCAAACAGAAATAGAAAGCGCTTCTATCATGATGCGGCTAAAAAACTCCTGTTCAAAAGCAGGAGTTTTTTACTTTGCCTAGAAATAATACTATATATGTGTTTTCGTTATTTTTAGACAAGGAGGTTCCTTATGAATCGCGTATTGACCTTGGAGTTTGTCCGCGTTACAGAAGCGGCAGCGGTGAAAGCCGGCCGTCTCATGGGGAAGGGCGATAAGAATGGTGCCGACCAATTGGCTGTCGATGGTATGCATTCGATCCTGTCGACCGTTCCCATCGACGGCACCGTCGTCATTGGCGAAGGGGAAATGGATGAAGCCCCGATGTTATATATCGGTGAAAAAGTCGGCGCCGGCGGTACGGAAGTCGACATTGCCGTCGATCCGTTAGAAGGCACGAACCTGACGGCTAAAGGGCAGGACGGTTCCATTTCCGTCATGGCCATCGCCAAGAAGGGCGATTTGCTCCATGCACCGGACATGTACATGGAAAAACTCTGTGTTGGACCGCGGGCCAAAGGCCGTATCGACTTGACCCAGTCTATCCCGGAAAACCTGCGCCGCATCGCCGAAGGCTTAGAACGAGGCATCGATGATTTGACCGTCGTCATCCTCGACCGGCCGCGCCATAAAGATCTCATTGACGAATGCCGCAGCGCCGGCGCCCGCATCAAGCTCATTACCGACGGTGACGTTTCGCCGGCTGTCGATGCCGGTATCGAAGGCTCCGGTGTCCACGTCGTCATGGGGATCGGCGGTGCGCCTGAAGGCGTCCTGGCGGCAGCGGCTTTGAAGTGCCTCGGCGGCGATATGCAGGCCCGCCTCATTCCCTATACGGACGAAGAACGGCAGCGCTGTTTGGATATGGGCATCAAAGACATCAACAAAGTCATGACCCTTGACGATTTAGTAAAGGGCGACGACTGCATTTTCTCGGCAACGGCCATTACCGATACGCCCATGATGCGCGGCGTCCAGTATTTTGGTGGCGGTGCCCGGACGATGTCCGTCGTCATGCGTTACCGCAGCGGAACGATTCGTTTTATCGATACCTTCCACCGCTTCAACAAAGAGGCTAAATGGAGTATCCACCTATAACATTTCCTTTATAAGGTATTCTTAAAAAAGGGCTTGTTGCCTAGGCGACAAGCCTTTTTTTTTCTGTCCTTTTATGGTAGAATGATTTGATAGTAATTATATGCTCAATAAAATGGCATCTTCAGGCGCTGTGTCTTTGAAGGCCATTTAGATAAAACTACTCGAATACTATTAGGAGGCACCAGAATTGGAGAAACTTGTTATTCATGGTGGAAAGCCCTTACAGGGCACTGTTCGCGTCAGTGGGGCTAAAAATGCCGTACTGCCCATTATCGTCGCATCTATGCTGGGAACGACGAAAAGTACATTGACCGAGATTCCGAAGCTCGCTGACGTCCATACCGTCTGCGACGTCATCGAATCCCTCGGCGTCCATATAGAACATCCCGAGAGAGATACGCTTATCATTGATGCCCATGAGTTGACATCGACGACGGCACCGTATGACCTGGTCCGCCGCATGCGTGCATCCTTCTTAGTTATGGGACCGCTCCTGGCCCGCAAAGGCCGGGCGCAGATTTCTCTGCCCGGAGGCTGCTCCATCGGCGCCCGTCCCATCGACCTGCACCTCAAGGCTTTTGAAGCTATGGGAGCCGTCATCAATCTTGAAAACGGCGACATCGAAGCCGTGGCCCCTAACGGACTGCAGGGCGCTCAGATTTACCTTGATTTCCCCAGTGTCGGTGCGACGGAAAACATCATCATGGCCGCATCCATGGCCAATGGCAAGACGGTCTTGGAAAATGCCGCTGAAGAACCGGAAATCGTCGACTTGGCAACCTACCTGAACAGCATGGGGGCCAACATCCGCGGTGCCGGTACCAACGTCATCCGTATCGAAGGGGTAAAAGAACTCCACGGTGCCAGCCACGCCGTTATTCCCGACCGCATCGAAGCCGGTACCTTCATGATCGGCGCCGCCATGACGCAGGGGAACATCTTCGTTGAAAATGCCATTTCAGAGCATTTGAAGCCCCTTATTTCAAAATTAAAAGAAGTCGGTGCCGAAGTCGAAGAAGAAATCGACGGTATCCGCGTCATCGGCCATGCGCCTTTGCGCCCGGCCGACATAAAGACCTTGCCCTATCCGGGCTTTCCGACGGATATGCAGGCTCAGTTCATGGCTTTGACGACCCTTTGCCAAGGCACGAGTGTCGTCACGGAAACGGTCTTTGAAAACCGCTTCATGCACGTCGATGAATTTAAACGGATGGGTGCTAAAATCCGCATTGAAGGACGAAGCGCCATCGTAGAAGGCATAGAACAGCTTAAAGGCGCCTCGGTCAATGCCACTGACCTTCGTGCCGGAGCCGCTTTGGTCCTGGCGGGCCTGGTGGCTGAAGGCGAAACGGAAGTCGGCTATCTATACCACATCGACCGTGGTTACGATAATTTTGTATTAAAATTACAAAGGCTAGGTGCAGATATTGTTCGCGTCAATATTGAGGAAGAAGAAAACTAAAAAAAAGGTACAGCCGAGACAGTCCCGCTCGTTCTTTTTATCGAATTGGTTCGGCAGCGACATCGCCATCGACCTGGGGACGGCCAACATCATTGTCTTCGTTAAAAATAAGGGGATCGTCGTCAACGAGCCGGCCGTCATCGCCGTCGATACGATGGAAAATAAGGTCGTTGCCATCGGCCGCGAAGCCCAGGCTATGATTGGGCGGACGCCGCGCAACATCCACGCTTACCATCCCCTTCGCAGCGGCGTCATCGCCGACTACGATGCAACGGAGTACATGCTGCGGTATTTCATCCGCCGGGCCATCGGAAAATCCCTGTTTTTCAAGCCCCGCGTCGTCATCTGCGTGCCGTCGAGCGTTACTAACGTCGAACGGCGGGCCGTTATCGAAGCGGCCATGCAAGCCGGGGCCAGAAAGACGACGGTCATGGAAGAACCGCTGGCAGCGGCCATCGGAGCCGGTCTCGATATTGCCACGTCGAACGGGTCCATGGTCGTCGACATGGGCGGCGGTACGACGGACGTTGCCGTTCTCAGTCTAAGCGGGATCGTTATCAGTGAATCCCTGCGTATCGGCAGCAACACCTTTGATGAAGCCATCATCCGTTATTTGGAAAAGATAAAGCACGTCACCATTGGCCAGCATACGGCCGAAGAACTGAAGATCCTCATCGGCACGGCCATGAGTGACGGCCGCCGTATGACCGCTGACGTTCGCGGTCGCAGCACGGAAACGGGCCTTCCCGTATCGATCGATATCGATTCGCAGGAAATCCGCCTGGCCATCGACGAACCGATTCAGACCGTCCTCAAGACGATCGTTTCCATCTTAGAAAAAACACCGCCCGAACTGGCTGCGGATATTGCCGACCACGGCATCGTCCTCACCGGCGGCGGATTGCTTCTCGATAGTTTTGACCGGCTTATTTCTCAAACGACCGGTATGGCAGCCTATCTCTGCGAAGATCCGCTGCTCTGTGTGGCTCACGGTGCCGGCAAGGCCGTGCGGGAAATGGACCGCTTAAAAGATAGTTTTGATGATTTATAATTGTTTCGCTCTTTCAGTGAAATAGAAATGGAGGGAGCCGTCATGAAAAAACTTTACAGACTCGCCGTATTAGCCGGGCTCGCCGGCATGTTGTCGATGCCGGCAGCTGCGGCCGATGTATCTTATATAACGGTATTGAGCGGCAGCGTCGTCAGTGTAGCCCCTGTCGGTGCCGCTGTTAAAGAAGGAGATGTTCTCCTTACGGTCAATTCCTTAGCCGGTCCGATGCCGGCAGCCCGTTCTGATAAGGACGGCGTTGTCAAATCGGTCCTCGTCCAGCCGGGCTCGCAGGTACAGCAGGGCGCCGTTGTCGTCGTGGTGGAAACGAAATGATGAAATACACCTTGACGAAAAAAGCCTCTGCTTTACGGCGTATGATGGGCCGGGTCTGTTTGACTGCGGCCTTTTCCTGTCTTTTGGCGTTTTCGGCACAGGCTCAGGAATTTATGAACGTCAGTGACGTCCAGATCGGCATGACCGGCTATGCCAAGACTGTCGTCCAAGGGACGGAGATCCAGACCTTCCCCGTTGAAATCTTAGGGGTCATGAAGAATAGCGGCCCGTCGGGCGACTTGATCCTGGCCAAGTTTTCCGGCCCCCTCATCGAACAGACCGGCGGTATCGCCCAGGGGATGAGCGGCAGCCCGGTCTATATTGACGGCAAACTCCTCGGTGCCGTTGCTTACGGCTGGTCCTTTACCAATTCCCGTATCGGCATGATCACGCCTATCAACGATATGTTAAAGCTGTGGAATGTGCCGACGAAGGAAGAAATTCGGCCCTTCAATGCCCGCGAATCGTCGCTGATTCCCATTGCCACGCCCCTTATGATGTCTGGCTTTGATTCCGTGTCAGCGGACTGGATGAAGAGCAAACTGCCGGATTATAATTTCATGCCCGTCGATACGGCGTCGGCCAGCACCGATGACGTCGCCATGCCTTTAGAACCAGGCAGCAGCGTGGCTGCAGCCTTCGTCAACGGCGATATGAAGATGGGCGCTATCGGTACGGTCACCTATGTCGACAACGACCACATCGTCGCCTTTGGTCATCCTTTTTTGAAAAAGGGCAGCATCAATTACTTCATGCATAATGCCTATATCTTTACGGTTGTCAACAACCTGTCCAGTTCTTTCAAATTAGGCTCTATCGGGGCTGAAGTCGGCAAGATTACCCAGGACCGGGGCGCCGGTATCAGCGGCCAGTACAACTACCTGGCACCGGGCATTCCGGTTACGATTAACGTGCGCGATACCGATACCGATACGGCTATGACCAAGCGCGTCAAGATCATTGAAGATAATGAACTGACGCCGGTCCTGGCGGCGACGACGGTCTATAATACGGTCAATAAGACCATCGACCGCACCGGCGGTGGGACGGCGACCCTGTCCTATACCATTCGCTCGTCCAATGGCCGCGACAAGGATATCACCCGCCATAATATGTATTATTCCGAAGAAAACATCAATGAAAAGAGCATTGATGAACTGTACAACGTCCTCGATATCTTAAAGCACAACGAGTTTATCGACTATCCGGTCCTCGATATCACCATGAACGTCGATATCACTCAGGCCCGCAAGTCGGCGTCCATCGTCGATGCCACGGCGGCACCGGTCGTCGTAAGCCCCGGGGACAATGTGTACTTTAAGGTCAAGCTCCACCCGTACCGCGGTGTCGATGAAGTAAAGACCATGAGCTTTACCGTTCCCAAGGATCAGCCTTTAGGGGACATGGTGTTGGAAGTCCGCGGCGGCGGTGTCATTCCTCTGCCGTATTTAATTGAAAAGCAGCGCTACAACTTGACCGATGAAATCATCAAGCGCCTGCGCCGCTACAAGGACTTTGATGCCTTGAAGAAAGAAATCGACAAGGAAGACTCGAACAATGACTTGGTCATCGAAATCCTCGATCCCGGGGTCAGCATGATCAACGAAAGCGATACCAAGGTTTCCAAGGAAAAGATTCGCGGCAAAGAGCCCGGAACCAGTGCCAAGGATGTCGTCAAACCGAGTAAGCACAGTGTGGGCGATGACAATAAAAGTGATGCCAAATCGTCCATTGCTACGCCGTACATCGTCAAAGGCGACGGCCAGATTACGATTAAAGTCGTAACGCCGGAAAAACGCGATGCTTTCCTTGCTAAGAACCACAATATCAATGAAGCCAAGGCGATTATCGGTGATGAAGCGGAAGGGGCGTCCCAAGAGGATGACGTCGTAAAATCCGACAAGACCGATGACAGCAAGGACACGGATAAAAAGAACGACAAAGATCAGGATAAGAATCAAGATAAGGATGGCGGTAAGGAGAAAGATTCCGTCATCCGGTCGGTCGACCTCGATATGTTCCACTGAGCATAAAACGAGCCCTTTTATAAGGGGAGGCGGCCCAGCGGTGTATTGCTTGAAAAGGGCTGTCTTCGGACAGCCCTTTTTACTTGCCATTTTCCGCATAAAATGCTATTATTTTACCTATGGAAACTCAAATCATGAATTTAGTTTTCAGCCTTTATTTTCTCACAATTTAGGCACAATTAAATATTGGTGTTTTACATCCATTTTTAATAATGGTATAGTAAAAGTAGTCTAATACTTAGGGAAAGGGCGGTATTTCATGCAGAAACTTTTAGAAGACATCGGGAACTTTACCCTCCATGTCTTTGAACAAGTCGGTGTCATCGCCATCCTTTTTGCCCAAACGCTGCGCCAGCTTCCGAAGAACCAACGGCGGCTGATGTTTAACCAGATGGCTCATCTCGGCGTCAATTCACTGCCTATCGTCAGTATGACCTTGCTCTTTGCCGGCATGGTCATGACCTTGCAGATCGTCGACATTCTCCTGCGCTATGGAGCACAGTCGACCTTAGGCGGCGTCATGTCCGTTGCCATGGGCCGTGAATTGGGACCTATCTTAACAGGTGTCGTCATGGCCGGCCGCGTCGGCGCTGCTATGACGGCAGAAATCGGGACGATGAAGGTTACCGAGCAAATCGATGCCCTGCGCTGCATGGCCGTCAATCCTATTGCTTATTTGGTCGTTCCGCGGTTTATTGCCTGCGTCATCATGGTACCGATGCTGGCTTTTTACGGCTATGTCATCGGGACAGCCGGCGGCTACGGCGTAGCAACGCTCGGGGCCGGGCTGACGCATTTCACATATGTAAATTCTATTGAATTATTTACGAACATAAGCGATGTCGTCCTGGGCATGGTCAAAGCTATGTTTTTTGGCGGCATCATTGCCCTCGTTGCCTGCAATGAAGGCATGAATGCCAAAAGCGGTGCTGAAGGCGTCGGGCAGGCGACGACGAAATCCGTCGTGACATCGATTATATTCATTTTTATCTGCAATTATATCTTATCCGTTTTATTATATTGAGGAGGATCATGATTCGTCTTCGCGATGTGACCGTCGCCTATGGCGACAAAGTCATACTGGATAATATTAATTTAGACATTCATCAGGGGGAAACCTTGGCCGTCCTCGGTGCCAGCGGTTCCGGCAAGAGCACGATCCTGCGCCTCATCATCGGTCTGCAAAAGCCGACCAAAGGTCATGTTTTCTTTCAGGATACGGATATTACCGCTTATGATGAAGACCAGCTGATGGAGGTGCGCCGCCATATGGGGATGGTTTTTCAGTACTCGGCCCTCTTCGATTCGATGACGGTCGGAGAAAACGTCGCCTTCGGCCTTCGGCAGCACACGCACGACGATGCGGCGACGCGGCAGCGGATCGTCAAGGAAAAACTGCATCTCGTCGGCCTCGATGGGATTGAAGATATGATGCCTAATAATTTATCCGGCGGTATGAAAAAACGAGTCAGCCTGGCCAGGGCCATTGCCCTCGATCCGCAGGTCATCCTCTACGATGAACCGACGGCCGGCCTCGATCCGCTTCGCTGTATGGACATCAATCGCCTGGTCGTCAACATGCAAAAACAACTTCATGCCACGTCGGTCATCGTCACCCACGATATGGATTCAGCCTTTTTTGTCGCTGACCGGCTGGCTTATTTACAAGACGGGCGCTTTCGGCTCATCGCCGATAAAAAAAGTTTCGCCCAAACCGATGACGAGGACGTTCAGCGCTTTATCCACGGCGGTCGTCTTCCGGAAGAAAGAGGGGATAGTCTATGAAATGGAGTGCAGAGGCCAAGGTAGGTTTCGTTACCATCGTCGCTGTTCTCTTGTTCAGCGGCGTCATCATAAGTTTGGCCCATATTGAACTCTTTGGCAAGCCGGGCTTTGTCATCCATACCGAATTTAACGATGCCAACGGCCTGCAAAAGGGCAACTCTGTCCGCTACGTAGGCGTTCACGTCGGTAAGGTTGAAAAGGTAACTCCGTCGCGCAACGGCGTCGACGTGACTATGAAGATCGACAAGGGAACCGAAATCCCGCGGGATTCGAAAATCGTCATTACGACAGACGGACTCTTAGGGGAGAAAATTGTTTCTATTTCTCCCGGTTCCGACCGCAGCCATCTTCTGGTTGACGGCGATTATATCGACGGCAAACAGGGCAAGACCATGGACGATATGATGGACAGTGCCAGCAAACTCATGGGCAGTGCCGATGAGATGGTCAAGAGCCTCAATGCCGTTATCGGCGATGAAAAGACGCAGGCTGCCATGCGCGGTTCCATTCAAAATATCGATGCCATTACCGGACGAACGAGTCAGATGCTCGATGCCAATGCGGCCAACGTCGAAGCCATTACGGCCAATATGGCAGCGGTGACGGCGCAGATGAATGCGTCCATGCAGAATCTCGATGGAGATGGCGCAACTTCGGCCAATGCCCGGGAAACGGCTGCCAATATCAAATCTATTACCGATCGCTTTGAAAACATTGCCCAGTCGATGGAAAAAATGACGACCGACCCCAAGACCCAGGCCAATATCCAGACGACCCTCGATAACACGGCCCAGATCACGACCAAGGTCAATAAGATCCTTGGCGGCGCGTCGGATATCAAAGTCGAAGGGGAAGGCGGGCTCTTATATAACACGACCAAGAACGAAACGAGTGCTTCTGTAAATTTTAGGGTGTACCGCGGCGATACCTTTGGCCTGATCGGAGCTGAAAATATCGGTAACGGTACGAACCTCAACTTACAGTACGGCCGTCGCAGCGGCATCTTTGACCTGAGGGCCGGATTGATCAACGGCGACCTCGGTATCGGTACTGACTTATTCCACGACGGGCCGTTCCGCTTGTCCCTTGAAGGATACGATCCCAACGATTGGCGCTATCGCCTGAAAGCCCAGTATCGGCTGACGTCGGATCTCTATCTCTTCAGTCAGTTCACGCGGCCTATGAGTCGTCATGATGGCGGCAATTATTATGGTATTAATTATGCTTTTTAGCAAACTACATATAACCGAAACAGGGGGTACCCATGATGAACAACAAACTGTATAAGAAATTGGTCATCGCCATGATGATTACAACCATAAGCACAGTCGCCGTTGCGTCCGCAGACGATTCGACGGCATCGGTCCGTCCTGTCGATCTGTCGCAAGCCGATGCCGTTCAGGCCCGAGCCAAAGCGGAAGATAAGGAAATCAAAGCCCAGCAGGCCCAGCAGAAAAAGGCGGCCAAAGCCGAAGCCAAGGCTCGTGCGAAAGCGGCTGCGCAGTCCACGGATATTACGCCGGAAATGCGTGAAACGCTGGCTCAGCAGATTGCCGATGATTCGGCGAAATTGGCCGATAAAGAAGCGGCTAAGCGGGCGAAGAAAAATGAAACCGATCCGGTCATCGTCGTCGGCCGCGTGCCGACCAATGGCGTCGTCGATTTGACCTTGCCGCGCACCGTTCAGATGGCCCTCGATTACAACCGCGACATCAAGAATTCCAAGTATTCCCTGAGGAAGGCTGAATATGCTATTGACGAAGCCCGAGCCGGCAGAGCCCCCGTCGTCGATTATACCTTCAGCGCTCAGCGGGCCAGATCTGCTGCCGCTTCATCGAACAGCACCAACGCTATTTCCAACGCCTTTGGAAACACCCTGGCCGTGTCCATTCCGCTCTATACGGGCGGTAAGGTCGAAGGGAATATCGACGTTGCCAAATTGAGTAAAGTCAATGCCCAGGAAGAAATCCTGCGGGTCGAACAGGCGACGAAATATTCGGCCGTTGAAGGCTACTATGCCCTCCTTGCCTATCAGGAATTACAAGGCGTCTATCAGGAAGCCGTCACCAACCTCCAGGGCCATTTAGATAATGTACAGGCGCAGTACAACGTCGGGACGAAGGCCCGCGTCGATGTCCTGTCGTCTGCCGTTTCCCTGGCCAATGCCAAGACGACGGCCGTTACGGCAGAAAATAATGTGGCCATTTCCGAATCGAATTTAAATAATATCCTCGGACTGCCCTTACAGACGCAGCTCAACCTGGCCGATCACCAACTGCCTTTCAATACCTACAATATTTCCCTTCAGGAAGCGACGGACTACGCCATGAGATATCGTCCGGAAGTCCTCCAGGCGGCCCTTGCCGTTCAGGAAGCGGAACGAAACATCTCCATCGCCGATGCTGGCAATAAGCCGACCGTTTCCGTTAGCGGCGGCAACGGCTGGTCGGACGATAACTTCCCCGGATTCGATTCCGATCGCCGCAGCTGGAATATCGGAGCCGGCGTAACCTATACCTTCTATGACGGCGGCGCGACAAAGGCTAAAGTCAACCAGGCAAAACAAGACCTCCTCGTCGCCCGAGAAACAGAACAGGCTACGCGCGAATCGGTACAGCTGGCTGTAAAGCAGGCTTACCTCAATATCCGCAGTGCAGCTCAGAAGGTCGCCGAAACACAGACCATTGTCGACCAGGCTCGTGAAAACTATCGTATTCAGAACATTCGCTATCAGGCAGGGGTCGGCATCAACCTGGACGTCCTCGATGCCCAGCTCAGCTTGAACGAAGCTCAGGTCAATCATATCCAGGCTCTGTACGACTATAACGTCGGCATTGCCAAACTCGAACAGGTCATGGGTGTCGACGTCGAATCGGGCGTCATCCATCCGTCTTTCAACGGGACGGGCGGTCAATATTAAGGAAAGCCAGACGATGACAGGTTTTTAACAATTTTCGGAGAAACGTTCCGAATTGTCATCTATTTCTTGATTTTCCGCAATACCCTAGGTAGAATAAAGAGAGAATTAGAACGTGTAATTCTCTCTTTTTTCGTATGTGGAGCTTGCTTATGAAGAAACAATGGATTGCTGCCTGCGGTTTTTCCGCTTTTTTTCTGTCTGCCGGCTTAGCCCTGTGGATGGAAAAACCGGCTTTAACCCAAATGGCGAGCAATATGATTACGACAACTGCAAACAGTAAACTGAATGGAACCTTGGGGTTCTCTTCTCTCGATATATCCTTGACCGGCCAAGTCGTATTGGCAAAACCGGTCATTAAGGATCCGCAGGGCCGAATCGTTTTCGAAGGCGAGGACGTCCGCATCTATGTCAATCCCAGTAAGATCGTAACGGCATTAAAAGAGGGAGAAATGCTTCAGGCACTGGATACGGCCGATGTCAATAAGCCGGTCCTTCATCTGTGGCAGAATAGTGACGGATCGTGGAACGTCACTTCGATCCTAAAAAAGACCGACAGCACCAGTGACTCCGGTTTTCGCGGCGTCATCCGAGTTCATGACGGTACGGTACGGGCACAACTTCCCGACAATACCCTCGTCGTCGGCAATGATGTTACGGCCAGCGTCTCTTTTGCCGACTATCCTTCCATGGCCATCGATGCCGATATGGCCGTCGACGGGAAGAAAATCACCGCCCATGGTTCCTATGCGTCGAGCCGCCAATATGACTTTGTCATCAACGCCGAAGCCGTTGACGGACGGTATGCGTCCTTCCTGATTCCGGCCTCGAACGATGTCGTCCTTCAGAAGGGAACGGTCAAAAATGCGAAGGTACGCGTTGCCGACAGTCATAAGGGCTTTTTCATGTCCGGGCAGGCTGATTTTGCTGACGGTAAATTGGATGTAAATGGTATTGCCGTCGATGAATTAAAAGGCCATGCCGATCTTACGACCAACGACGTTACCTTGTCAGGCGTAGAAGGTCTGGCCAACGGTCAGTCCTTCCGCATTGACGGCAAGGTCGTAACCAATGGCGACGTGCCTGTTTTCAACCTCAACGTCGACGTACCCGGTGCCGATGTGACGGCTTTTTCGAGCTACCTTCCGGATGGATTCAGCGGGACGGCGGACTTTAAAGGCGTCGTTTGGGGTTCGGCACAGGATGTCAGCGCCAAGGGGACCGTCGGCCTTCATAACTTTACCTATAACGGGTACACCGTCGATGAAGCTTCGGCCGATGTGAACTACAGCGATCAGGCGGTGACCATCGATTCCCTGTCGGCGAAGGCCTTTGGAGCCGATATCCGCGGCAAGGGCCAGTATGATGTGAAAACGGGAGCCTATGCCGCCGAAGCTGACGTCAACGGCCTCGATGTGACGGCTGTTCCTAAGATGCCGGTCGCAGCTATGGGCGTCGTGTCGGCTTCGCTCCGCGCTGTCGGCAACAGCCAAGACAGTTCGATTGCTGCGACGGGGACGGTACAGGCTTCGAATCTCTCTTACAATGGACTTACAGCAGACCAGGCCTCGGCTGATGTAACCTATGACGGTCATATCGTTACCGTCCATAATGGTCATGCCGAAGCCGGCAGCGGCAGTCTTGATATCAGCGGCTCCTATGATGTAGACCAACAGCGGCCGCAGTTTTCCTTTACGGCCCACGACCTGCCTCTCGACATGGCCTCACCGCTGTTATCGATTCCCATGAGCGGGACGGCTGATGCTGCCGGTCATATAGATGGGCAAAATTGGGATTTGGCCTTCAGTGCCAAAGACGGTCAGATCAAGGGCATGGCCTTTGACAGCATCAATGGGTCGGCCCACGGTCAGGGAAAACAGATTGAAATTCCGGCGCTTTACTGGCGACGCGGCGAAGGCCTTCATACCTTGACCGGCCGGGCTGACCTCGACAGCCGGACTGTCGACGCTTCGCTTACGACGTCCCATATTCGCGTAGAACAGCTCTTGCCCCTGGTTGGCAAGGACGATTTGCCGCTCACAGGCTGGGCCGATAATACGGTGACTATAAAAGGTACCTTAGACAATCCGTCGGCTGTCGGTTCGTTCCGCCTGACCAGCGGCTCCTATGCCGGTTATTTGTATAAGAATATCAGCGCCGACTACCGCCTCGATAAGGGGACGGTCTATTTGTCAAACGGTGACATTTCGTCCTATACGGCTTCGGTAGCCCTCGAAGGCTCCATTGGCGATACCTTGAACCTCGATGTAACGGGGAAGAATATCGACGTTTCTCGTCTGGCCCCACAGAACCAGACGCCGCGCAGCGGTTCCTTTAATCTGACGGCTCATATTGGAGGAACTATGTCCGCTCCGACGGCAACCGGTTCCCTGACGGCGGCTAATTTGGTCGTCAACCAGATGGTGCTCAACGATATCCACGGCGAATTCGCCTATTACGATAATATCCTGCGTCTGACCAACCTGCACTTCTCGCAGCTCGACGGCAATTACGATGCCAATTTGATCTACAATACGAAAACCTCCTTTATCCGGGGGCAGGCGACGGTTGTCAATGGCGACATTGCCGGCCTGATTAAAGTCGCCGATTTTCCGGTGCAGGATATTACGGGGAAACTGAACGGGCAAATCGATGTCAGTGGTACCAGTGACAATCCGACCGTTTCGATGAAGGGCAATATCAGCCAAGGCACGTTTGGCGGCGAAACCATCGATCCGTCTGACGTCGATATCAGCCTGGAACAAGGCATCGTCAATATCAATCAGCTGGCCCTTAAGATTGGCGACGGTACCTTAGCGGCCAAGGGTTCTTATGCCCTTCACGGACCGGTGGCCTTATCGGTAGCTGCGAAACAGTTCCCGTCCAAGGCCTTGATGACGGTCTTGGGGCAGAAAGATTTTGTCGTCGACGCGCCCATCGACTTTGCTGCCGATTTAAGCGGTACCTCTGATGACCTTCAGGCCGACGTATCGGCTCAACTTGGAAGCGGCACGGCCAATGGCATTTCCATCAGCGGAGCCTTTGCCCTGTTCAATATTCGCCGCGGCATGATTACCGTCCAGCAGGCCAGCGCCAGCCGCGATCCCTATAAAATCAGTGCCAAGGGGACGATTCCGGTCAGCGCCCTTTCCGGCGGTAAGACCGATGAATCGATGGATGTCGACGTCCAGCTTGCCAATACAGGTCTTGATATCCTGACCTTCCTGACGCCCTATGTGACGGAAGCCGACGGACAGATCCAAGGGGCCGTTAAGGTCAGCGGAACGTTGGCGGCGCCTCGAGTTACCGGTGACGTTACCGTTCAAAACGGGACCATTAAGTTCAAGGATACGGCTTACCCCTTGAGCGACATCAACGCAGATTTATCCTTCAAAGGACAGAGTGCCGTCCTCAGCGGTAAGGGCACCATGGATAAGAAGGGTAAGAAGGATCCCGGCAGTATCAGCCTCAGCGGCAACGCTTCGTGGAGCGGACGCAGCCTCGATACGTATTCCTTCTCCGCTGATTTTGCCGACCTCTACGTGGATAATCCTTATTATAACGGTCCTCTTACGGGCTATATCAACGTCACTCCCGGTGACGGGCGGCCGAAAATCGGCGGTCTCATGAATATCGACAATGCGACGATCGACGTGCCCCTGTCCCTTAGCGAAAGCTCGTCGACGCCTGATTTGGACCTCGACTTTACCGTATCCTTAGGTGATAAGGTCCGCCTGTATAACTCGGCTCTCTATGATCTCATGGTGACCGGCGCCGTTTCCTTTAAGGGCAGTCTTGAACATCCCAATCCGTCAGGTCGCTTTGAGGCGACGCGCGGTTCCGTCCATTATTTGGATACGAACTTCCGCGTTTCCAAGGCTATTGCCGATTTTTCGCGCTACGATTCGCTCCTGCCGTATATCGATGCCGAAGGCATCAGCCGCGTCGGTCAATATACGGTCATGCTGACATTGCGCGGGCAGGCCGACAACATGGATCTCCTGCTTCGCTCGGATCCGCCGCTTACCAAGCCGCAGATCGTATCGCTCATTACCCTGCGCAACAGTAATGGTCGTCCTCAGAGTTCCATCGGTGAAGAGGATATGAGTTCTCTCCTCGGTTCGGGCATACGCATGACGCTGAACAGTCTGGGCATTACCCAGAGCCTGGAAAAAGCCTTGTCCTTAGACATGCTGACCGTCACCAACGGGTCTCTTGACCTCAATGACAGAAACGCCGATGTCAGCAACAACTACTATAATATCGAAATGGGGAAATACCTGTTCAATGATTTTATGGTTACGGCTGCTTTTGGCCTCAATCACAATGACAACCGTTTCGGGATCATGTATGATTTGGGAAGCCGCTTCAGCCTCAGCGCCTGGACGTCGAGTGACAATAATTTTGTCGGCGCCCTCTATAAATACAATTTCTAATCTATCTTTATTAATGCTTTTAACGGAACACGTGAAAGGAGGTGAAAGGCCATGCTGGAAGATTATTTACAGGAACTGCAGAAGATAGCCTTATTGCAGCCGGAAGAGGAAGCGGCCTTGTGGCAGGCTTATAAAGAAGGCGGCGATGCCAATGCCCGCAGCCGTCTTATTGAGCAGTATCAGCCCTTGGTATTTAAAGAAGCCATGCGCTGGCATATCCATCCCGATCTCTTACTCGATGCCCTGCAGGAAGGGACCTTAGGCCTTATGGATGCCGTCGAACGCTATGACCACCGCCGCGGCGTGGCCTTTCCCTTATTTGCTGTTCACCGCATCCGCGGGGCCATCCTCGACTATTTAAAACGGGAAGGTGCCGTCAGTGCCATGTCCCTCGATGCACCGGATGAACAGGGCATGACCCTGCAGGATACGCTGTGCGACGACAGTCCCGATCCGGCCGAAGCGGCAAGCCGCCAGTTCCTCTTGGAAAAAGTCAGCGGCGTCCTGAACCGTCTGCCGGAAAAAGAACAGGCCGTCGTCGAAGGCGTTTATTTGAAGGATGTGGAGCAGAAGCATTTAGCCAAGGCCCTCGATGTCAGTCTGCCTTACGTATACCGCCTGCAAAAACGGGGGATTCGCCGGGTGAGGGGGATGCTAAGCCGCTTCATTCACGACAGTCGGGATTAAATTTTTTGTAAGTTCGTAAATTTGGCCTGTTTTTAGGTGAAAAGAATTGGAAAATGCTGTAAAATATAGATTATGGCATATTTTTGCTTTCTTTTGCCGGTATAAATTCATATGGCCTTAACCGATATTATAAACGTATTCGTTTATACAGAAAGGAGAAGGCTGTATGAAACGCTCCCAAAACGATACCCTTCACCGCGTTCGGGCTGTTCAGTCCTGGCTGGAAAAGGCGGAAGCATCCTTTGACAAAGAGTCCGAGATCAAAGGCGAACTCAATCTGATGCTGGCCGAGGCGGAAATGAAAAATTTGCGCCGACACCGCCCTGCCCATAAGCGCCTCCTGCGCTGGGGTGCCATCGTCACGGCCCTTTGTCTGGTGACGGGAGGCTGGTATCTTTTTCATCAGCCAAGGCAGACTGACTTATCGAGGCCGGTAGAAGCATCGGTTTATGGAGAACGGCCAAAGCATGAATCAGGCGATACTGCAGACCATGCAGCACCGCCGGCTGCTGATTCCCAAGAGGCTGCCGGGAATTCCGGCCCTGATCAGGGAACGCAGCTCTCTGTTCAATCCTTGCCGCAAACGCCGACGGCGGCAGCTTCTGCTGTTGTCGACGAACTGGCTGAACAGCCGTCCGCTCCGGCTGCAGGCGACCAGGAAACGGCATCGCCCGCAGTGCGGGAAGAAAAGGCAGTCCTGTCGGACAGCCAATTACAAGCTACTGTACAAGAAGCGCGTCATACCTTACGCGGTACGGGTGTGGCGAAATAACTAATGGAGGATTTCTATGAATATGCGGAAGAAGAAACTGCTCGCGCTGATGGTAACCAGTGCGATAATGACTTGCCCCGTCTGGGCAGAAGATACGACGGCGACGACCGGTTATGAGGCGTCGACTACCGGAACCGTTACGACTTCAGGGTCGGCAGCGGCACCAGCTGATGATGATAAGAAAACTGCTGTCAACGCAGTCGTAACTTCGCCGAATGATGAGTCCAAAGAAGAAGCGATCCAAGCTGCTAAATCCGGCCTGACGGGCTATGAAACGGAAGAAGAGCTGGCCTCGATTGCGGCCGGTAAGAGCCCCGAAGCTGTCCAGCAGGAAGCAGAAGAAGCAGCTCGTAAGGCCGAAGAAGCCCGGAATCCCGAACCCGTCGATACGACACCGCAGATTTCCGGTGAAAAAGTGGCTTACATGAGCGGGACCAGTGATATGCAGTTCGATACTTCTATTCCCGGATATCCCATGGCAGTCATCCAGCCCGGTCAGGACGTATCCCTGCCTTACGGTGAAGCTGTCACTGATGATGAATTGAAACCTTACGTCAACAAGGTAGCGACATCGGTTTCGGTCAGCCCCGTACCGGAACCGCAGATCGAACAGAATATCCTGCCCCGTCTGGCTATGCGCGTCGGCGATGCCATCAACATGGACTATATCCGTCATGACCTCAATGTCATCGGCGCTACGGGTTTATTTTCAACGGTTAAACCGGCCTTTACCAACGTTCCCGAAGGCGTTACCTTGAATTATACCGTTCAAATGAATCCCGTCGTTAAGAAAATCGATATCGTCGGCAATGAATCGATCAGCACCGGCGACTTGATGAAACTCGTCGCTACGACGCCGGGCACGACGCTGAATACGGCCGTCGTCAGCCACGATGTAGCCAATATCAATACGGCCTTTGCCAATGCCGGCTATATGATGAGTCACGTTTCCGACGTCCGCTTGGACGACGAAGGAACCCTCCATATTGCCATTACCGAAGCTCGCATTGAAAATATCAACCTCCGCGGCAATACTAAGACTCGCAACAACGTCATCATGCGTGAACTCCGTATGAAGAAGGGCGATATCTTCAATAAAAATGCTGCCAGCCGTAGTATTCAGCGTGTCTACAATACGGGCTATTTTGAAGACGTCAACGTCCGCCTCCTCCAGGGGCAGAAAAATGCGCAAAACGTCATCGTTGAAATTGATGTTACGGAACAGAAGACCGGTTCTGTCACCATCGGTGCCGGTTATTCCGATTCTGACGGCTTAGTCGGTATCCTCGGCCTCAGTGAAACCAACCTCCGCGGTACTGGCGATAAGGTCAATATCAGCTGGGAATTTGGCGGCAATACTGATTCCAATAAGAACTATATCTTCTCCTATACGCATCCCTACCTCAACGATGCCGGTGACTCCATTGGCTTCAGCCTCTTCGACCGCGAATCGGAATACGAAGATTACAATGAAAAAGGCAACTCCGTCGCCGACTATGATCGCCGGACCACGGGCTTTAACGTTACCTACGGCCGCGTTCGCAGTGAATACGTCAGCGACTACGTCACCTTGGAAACGAAGAAAACGAAATATACCGACTATAACAGTGGTGCCGACTATCAATCCTGGGTCGATGGAACCGGTGAATATTATGGCTATTGGGGCGGCAGTGCCGATGCCTATCGCAATTATTTAAAGAATAACTTCGGCCGGACCAACAGCATGACCTGGTCTCACGTGTTCGATAACCGCGACAACGTCTACGATCCGACGAGAGGTAAACGCTTGGCCTTTACCGGTGTCTGGGCCGGTCATGGTATGGGCGGTGACTTCGACTACTTCAAGTTTATTGCTGAAAATCGTCTGTACTATAAGGTCGGCCGGGCTCACGTCATCGCCGTCCGTCTCATGGGCGGTATTGCCACGGGCGACATGCCGTACAACGACCTCTTCACCTTGGGCGGCGCCGATACGCTTCGCGGCTATGAAGACGATGAATTCCGCGGCAACAAGATGTATGAAGCGACCGTCGAATACCGCTATCCGATCGCTAAAAAAATCCAAGGCGTCGTCTTTACCGACATGGGTAATGCCTGGGGCGGCGTAGAAAACATTCCTTGGTATAACGGCAATAATAAGATCCACTATTCCGGCGGTATCGGCTTCCGCATTACGACGCCGATCGGCCCGATCCGTTTGGACTACGGTATCGGTGATGAAGGCGGCAAGTTCCACTTCAGCTTTGGTGGTAAGTTCTAAGGTCATGAAAGGTCGTGGATGATGAGAATCCGCACTGTTTTATTGACTGTCTTTGCCGTCTGTGCTAGTCTTAGTAGTGTTACCGCTGCCTCCGTAGAACAGGTGGCGGTACACGTGTCTTCTGTCGAAGAAGCGGTTCCGCCGTTGGTACAAAAACGGATTGCTGCCAGCATTCAAACCGTCGGTAATCACGTCTTCCTCAACCAGGACAGCGATGATATTGCCGGCCGTTCCGCTGAGTATGAGCGAATCATCAATGATATCATCAACCGCGTCCTCATTGGCTACACCGTAGAGTCTATCGCCATCAAACCGGGAAGCCGGACCGACCTCGACGTCCGTATCCGGCCCTGGGGCGATACGATTCGCAAGGTGAATATGACGATTGATTACGGGGCCCTGCCGGAGATGGGGCAGAAGCTGGTCGATAAAGACCTGGCGAATGCTGGGGATATGGTGGAAAACCTGCTCATCGGCCTGCCTGTCGATGCCCTCGACTGGGCGAATGGTGCCGTAAAATCGGTCATGGAGACGGAATTGGAGACGAGAGTCCCCGAGTTTTATCCGCATATCGTGATCCGCGGCGGTACGGAAACGGATGTGACGGTCTATATGATGCCCAAACTTCCTGTTGTTCGCAATGTCCGCGTGGCCATCAAAGGGGAAGACGTGCCGAAGGTCATCTTCCTTAGTGCCCGGAACAATCTGGAGCATACCTACGCTGGCCTTGAAGGACTGCCGGTGGCTTTCGTTCGCCGCCATGAACAGGATGTCATGGCAGCCCTTTCCGGCGACGTGCAGCGGCAGTGGGTCATCAAGCATTATGGACTTCACGTGACGCCGTCCCTTGCCGTCGATGAAGACACGACGATCAATGTCATGCCGGAGACAGATTTTTACGACATCCGCGGCGGCGCCTATCTCGATGTCGGCCGCAGGAACAGCGAGGACGATGACACGGTTCTCATGGCCCACCTGGGCCGGAAAATCGGGACCCATCACGAGGTGTATGGCGAGGTCAAATTCATGCCATCACACCTTGAGTGGAATGTCATTCCCGGATACTTCTACCGCTTTACAGGCGGCACCGAGACGGGCTATCAGTTTGAAAGCCTCGACGACAGCCATCACCTGTGGCTTCGACAGCCTTTGGGCAGCCGTTGGGCTCTGCGGTATGACCGCGATTTGACGCATACCGAAAACGAAGTAGGGCTTCAGTATCGCGTCGACGATTATGTTGGCTTAGAGTATGTCGTATCCGACCATGATCATTGGCTTCGGATCATCGGTTATTTGTAAGATAAAGGAGATTTTCTATTATGATGTCTGAAATGGGTAAGAAACGCAATATTAAAATTTTCTCGGCAGTCATTGCCGCTATCTTTGTATTCAGTATCGCAGGCCTGGCTATCATGCAGACCGGCAATCCGGTAAATGCAGCACCTTCGAGCAATATCGGCGTCGTCGATACCAGCAAGATCATTACGCCGGATAACCAGGATGCCGTTGAAGTACAGAAACAGATCCAGCAGGCCGGTGAAGATATGCAGAAACAGTTTGAACAGCAGTCGGCCAACATGGATGACCAGCAGAAACAGGAACTCTTCCAGAAGATGCAGGGCGAACTGGCTACCAAACGTCAGGAACTCTTTAAAGGCCTGAAAGACAAAGTCGATACGGCTGTCGGCAATGTAGCCCAGACCAAGGGACTCAGCCTGGTCGTTGAAAAGAGCGTCGTCCTCTATGGCGGTACGGATATTACCGATCAGGTCACCAAAGAATTGAACCAGAATTCGAGTGCTTCCTCCAGCAGTGCCAGTGGTTCCGGCAGCACCAGCAACAACCAGTAAGGAGTTCTTATGAAACGGATATATGCGGCAGCCGGTGCCGTGGTTATCTTCGTCTGCCTCTTGGCCGGTTGGTGGTTTTTCAGCCACCGGAATCCATCCGCGCCAGCGGCAGCAGCGACGCCGGTCTATGCCTATGCAGACTTGGAACACGTCGTCATGAGCCACCCGCGCTACAGCGAGTATCACCGGTTAGAACTGGAATACAATGCCATGGTTGCCCAATATCAGTTTGAACAGTGGAACTATTCCCGAAAGGCTCAGGCCGAAGGCCTATCGATGCAGCAGTTTGCCGCTGTCGATGCCGTCGGGACGGCGGCTCTCAACCAGGAATTACAGGCCAAAGTTGCCATCAAGCAAGACGAGCTTAACAACCGTTTAAAACAGCAGTATGATGCCCTCGTCGAAGAAAAGAAAAAGACGACGCCGGTCATATCGGATGCCGATGCCTTAAAAATCGTCAATCTCCAGCTGAAGTTGAAGACCCTGGATCTTTCAAAAGAAGAGCGGGCCGCGACGGAAGAACAGCTGCAGGCCCTTTTGAGAGGCAGTAATGCCGACGTCCGGGTGACGGGCAGTACGGCTGATGAAATCGCCGCGGCTATGGCGCCTTATAAGGCCCAGGCCAAGAAAGAACTCGAAGACTATGCCCAGCAGGTCAAGACCGATCTCGAAGGGCGCAAACTTCAGAGTCAGGCGGCTTTCCAACAGCAAATCGGGACTTTGAAAGACCGCCCCGAACCGGCTGTATGGAATAAAGAGTGGAAAGATAAGCTCGATGCAAAAGAAAAAGAAATGAACGATGTGAAAGAAGCCATTATGGCAGATATCCGCGACAAGGCTGCTGCCGTTGCCCAAGAACAGGGCATCGACATGATTTTTTCCGACTATGAAGGTGTCGGTACGGCAGCCGATGTGACCGATGATATCATCGCCAAATTGGCATAACAGGAGGCTTTTAGGAATGAAAAAAGTTTGGAAGCGCTTTGGAATCGTCGCAGTCATGGTAGCTCTTACAGGAGCTCTTGCCGGATGCGGCGGTAAAGATAATGTAGGTGTTGTCGACATGTCGCGCATACAGAAAGAAGCGCCCCTTGTTCAGCAATATAAGCAGAAGACAGAAGATAAACAGAAGGCCATCGATAAAGAACTGCAGGATGCCAAACAGACCATGTCTGCGGAAGATTTCCAGAAGAAGCAGCAGCAGGCTCAGCAGGAACTCAATATTTTCGGCGCCAGCATGCAGCGTCAGTTCATGTCGGATCTCGAAAGCCGACTGGGCGATATCGCCAAGGATAAAAACGTCGGCATCATCGTGATGAAAGAAGCCGTTCCTTCCGGCGGCATCGATGTTACCGATGATCTTATTGCCAAAATGCAGTAAAAAAGGGGTTGTATATAGTGAATAAAACAGTACAGGAATTAGCAGCATTGCTGGGCGGGACGGTCATCGGCAACGGTGAGGCCGTCATTGGTGACGTAAAAAGCTTGGAAGAAGCAGGTAAGGACGATATTACCTTTGCCGTCGATCCGTATACGGAATATTTGCCGAAAGTCCACGCCGGTGCCGTCATCGTCGACAAAGAAGTACCGGCCGGTGATAATACCTTGGTCATCGTAGAAAATCCCCGTCTGGCTTTTTCGCAGCTCCTGGTCTTGTTCCACCCCCGTCAGTCGATTACGCCCGGTATCCATCCGACGGCCATCGTCGATGAAACGGCTGTGATTGGCGACGATGTTTCCATCATGCCTTATGCCGTCATCGGTAAAAACGTTGAAATCGGCAAAGGATCGGTGATTTATCCCTACGTCTTTTTAGGCGACCATGTCAAAATCGGCGAAGGATCCGTTCTTTATCCCGGCGCCGTCATCCATGAACACTGCGTCCTCGGGAAAAATGCCGTCATCCGGGCCCATGCCGTCATCGGCGGTGAAGGCTTCGGCTTTGCCACGGAAAAAGGGAAGCATACCCGCATCCCCCAGATCGGCAATGTCATCCTCGGAGACGATGTCGAAATCGGGGCCTGCACCTGCCTGGACAATGCCACTCTCGGTGCGACCCAGGTCGGCAGGGGCACTAAAATCGACAACTTGGTCCACCTCGGCCATAACGTCGAAATCGGGGAAGACTGCTTTATCATTGCCCAGTCCGGCATTGCCGGTAGCACCAAGGCCGGCAATCACGTCATCTTTGCCGGACAGACAGGCTGCACGGGCCACGTCACCATTGGCGACAACGCTGTCTTTGCCGGTAAGTCCGGTATTATCGGCAATATCAAAGGCAATCAGACCTATGCTGGCTTCCCGGCACGGCCTCATATGGAATGGAGCCGTACCCAGGTTTTCTTGAAGCACTTGCCGGAAATGGCCAAGACCATCAAGGACCTGCAGAAAAAGATTGCCAAATTAGAACAGAAATTAGAACAACAGTAAGAGGGACAGGCTTATGTACACCTTTATGAAATGTCTGAGCTGGATCATCTGTCATCTTCCTGGCGGCTGCTGCCGCAGCCTGGGCATTTTTTTGGGTTCTTTTTTCTGGACCTTCGTCCCCAAGAAACGGAAAGTGTTGGCTCAGCAGCAAATCTTGGACTGCGGCATTACGGATGACCCGAAACGGGCCATGGCCATTGCCAAAGCCAGTACCCAGCGCTTCGGGCCGATGATGATAGAAGTGTTGCGCTATCCGGTTTATACGAAAGAAAAGCTGGATGAGAAGGTAGCCTTTAAAGGCCGCGAACACCTGGAAGCACTTAAGAAAAGCGGGGAGGGGGCGATTTTCATGGCCTCCCATGCCGGCAACTGGGAACTCTTGGGAGCGGCACTGGCCATGAACGGCTATCCCCTCATTTCCGTCGCTCAGGAACAAGGCAGTCATAGCGCCGATAAGTTTATCAACGAATATCGGGCTATGATGAAGCAGCACGTCACCTATAAGACGGGCATCCGCGACATGGTACGATTCCTCCGGGATGGCCATTATATCGGCCTCCTCATGGATCAGGATCCAGGATATACAGGCATCATGGTCAAACTCTTTGGCCGCGATACGCTGACCCCTGACGGACCGGCTAAGATGGCGGGCATCGCCAACTATCCCATCGTCACCGTCTTCATCCGGGAAGACCGGCCCTATCACCATGTCATTGAAGTATACCCGCCATTTCGCCCTTATACGGCCGATCATAAGCTCTCGAAAGACGAAAAAGAGCGGATCATGTACGAAACGACGCAGGAACTCAACGATCGTTTGGAAGCCCATATCCGTCAGTACCCGGAAGATTGGTTCTGGCTGCACAACCGCTGGAAATGGACAAAACGCTATAAAGAAAAGCAAGCTGAAAAAAGAGCTGCCCAATAGTGAACCGCCCCCCTAAAGTTGGACCAAAAA
>NZ_KQ958163.1 GCF_001546855.1 Megasphaera sp. MJR8396C
ACCACCAGTTAAACTGGTGGTTTTGATTGTTGGCATCATAAAATCCATTGTTTTTGACATCATATTGACCCGGCGACAAAAATGCTCAGCCGCCGTCGGCCATTGAATGCTTCAAGATCGCGATTTCGCTCGTATTCATGATAAAAAAGCGGTGCCCGTCAGCTGCATGCTGCGACGGGTATCCGCTCCTTATATTACCATATTATATATTGCCCCATTTTAATCATAATTTATTATCGATTAGGGAATTGCCTCTCCAGACATCTGCCGCTTCAATCCGGCCTATTTTTCCGTCATCTCAGTGCTTCAACGAGTCCATGTCTGAACGGATTTTTCCGCTCCTGCAACTTCTTCGGTGATTGAATTCATGAGAGACTGTCCGCAAAGCGTGCCCATCCTTCAAAACGGAAGCCAGCCCTTGAGGTACTAAGAGACAATGGTTAAAAAGCACTGTCTATACTCATATCGTCAGTGCCGCCGACGAGGTCAAAGCGATCTTTGTCTCCATCGGTGGCGTATGAGCATCTGTTAATGTCCCTTTCAACGTCGTTGCATGGCTGCTGCACATTCAAGAAAATAGTCGACATGGATGTACCGTCAGCATCGACAGATAGCGGTTGTGACTTATCATTGATACGTTAAAAACGACGTCTCATACGGCTTTCATAAGAATCAGTATTCAGTGCTGGCCGGTCCACGTCTCCCATTTCCGAGTCGTTTCCGGATGTAACGCTTCATACTGGTTCTTTTTTGTTATCATATCAGTCTTCCAAGTCGGACTGGGTCCGCCCTTCCCGCTTCTGATACGACCATATTATGCATAATGTTTTAGGCTGCTTTGCCTAACGAAAAATTTCATCAAAAATACAGAAAACTTCTTTCCCGGTTATCCACTTTAAACTGCCATTTTTCTCTAATACCAAGGTCGGGAGTCCGGTTGGTATCGTCTTTCCCTCCTCGTCTTCAAAGAGAGGCGTGTATACCGTATAGTCCTTCCAGGTCCCCGTTTTTTTAGCAGCATCAAATCCCTTTTCTTTTACATATGCATTTACACGATCTAAGGGCATATCATCACCTCATTTTAAAGTCTCATGAAAAACACGCTCATGATTCGTTATAAGCCTATTATCGATTCGACAAACGACGAATGTCCCTTTACTGTCTGAAAAAATACCCTTCACGGCAGCATTCCCAACTTTAAGAAAGCAGTTCATGGTATGCCTGCTTTATTCTATTTTCATATACCATTGGCAGGGCCCACCTTCGTCGATTTCTTTCGGTTTTCCGTAAGGATCCGGATAAATTAAGCAGGTACTAATCAATGGTTTGCCCTCTGCCAATGCACAAGTTGGGCAATACTTATAATCCGGCGGCGTACATCCGCACATAAACGGTCCCGTCACATTTCCCGGCATAGGCAGCCCTCCATCCGTAATAATTTTTTTACTCCATTTTCAGATACCATTTGCAAGGGCCGCCTTCGTCCACTACTTTCGGCTTTATAGACGTACCCGGATACATCATGCAAGTGCTCAATAAAGACTTCCCTTCTGCAAAGACACAAGTCGGACAATACTTATAATCTGGCGGCGTACATCCGCACATAAAGGGACCGGTTACATTTCCCGGCATAGGCAGCACTCCTTTCTGTCCATAAGTCCTCCCGTCCACAAAACCAAGGTAGTATATCCTCTCTGAACGGTCTCCGAAAGCTAACGCACAACGTCTAATGTCAGAATACTCTCTATTCATGGCGAATGCTTTCACTCTATCTTCTGATACCATTTGCAAGGCTTACCGTCATACACATGATTCGGCTTGAGCAACATCCCTCCCGGATACATCATACAGGTGCCTAATAAGGGTTTCCCCTCTGCAAAGACACAAGTAGGACAATACTTATAATTTGGTGGCGTACCGCCGCACATGAATGGACCAGCCACATTTCCCAGCATAGGCATCACCCTCTAATATTTCGTTCCTATAAAATCATTCAGAAAATATAGATACTCATTGTTCAGTCCATTAACTTCATATCATCGGTATGAACAATAACCTCAGCTAATATACAAATTTTTACATGACAGTACGACTCGCCACTTACAAATCACTGTGATTTGGCTAATATATAACGGCTATAACCCTTTATTGTTAAAAGACTGCATCTCACGGTGCTGACTTTTCTTTTAAGTATATGAACGTAAAAACACCCCCTTTTGAAGTAATACTTACCCTAACATACACATAACTAGCCCTGAGAGGTCCTTCCAATATCTCGATTCCTTTATCATTGTACAGATTCCAGAGCCTCTCCCCAGATTGCGTCGCTATAATCAAAACTACTCTTCCCTGCTCCATCTTGCTGATTGACGACACGGCGAAGGGAATGGAAGAGTCGGCTTGTTTCTCGATTCAGGAGCTGCTTTTCTTCTAATTCGTTGATGCCCCGAAAAATCTCTCGTTTACGGCCCCTAAATCATGGATCATTTTTTTCATCGCCTGTCGGATCTGCATCATGGCCTCATTATATTCAGAGGCTTGCTCTGCCCGGACGCAGATTTCATATAAGCCGGCAAAATCTTCCTCTAAAAAAAATGAAATCTCGACGCGGTCATATAATCTGTCCTCCCAATTCCCTATTGAAATCTATGATAGGGCACGGTTGCTTCAAGTTTCTGCCCATCATGTATTAAAGATTTTTTCATTGCTTTAATTATGTCTGACTCTTACTTACAACAAAAAATACGATGGTGCAGAGGTTATAATTCCACCGCCAACAGCCGTATTTCCCCATGGATGTCTTTTGTCGATGTATCAGCAAATTATGCGCTCGTGCCTATAAAGACTTTCGAGCAGTTTAAAATCGGCCCTAGCCACGGCACGACAACGGCCGACGCTTGATTCCCCATGGCAAAAGGTCATCATGATAAATCATTCTCAGCATCTTGTTTTAAAAACTCGTAGTCCTCGTATACCTCTTGTATCAATTTTTGTAACGCTTCATCATCCTTTCCCTGGACTTTTGCCTCTTCGTACCATTCTGCGGCTTTTTGCCAATCTGAGTTGACACCTTGGCCGTCGAGATAACAGGTTGCCAAATTAAATTGGGCCCACGCATAGCCCTGCTCGGCGGCTTTTCGATACCATATTGCGGCTTGCTGATAATCTTGTTCGACGCCTTGTCCATTATAATAGCAGTCCCCTAAATTATTTTGTGCCAATATACTGCCTTGCTCAGCTCCTTGTCGAAACCAGGCTGCGGCTGTCTGATAATCGTGTTCAACTCCTGCTCCGATATAATAAAGCCAGCCTAAGTCATTCTGGGCCTCTGCATATCCTTGCTCAGCTGCTTTTCGGAACCAGTCTGCAGCGGCACGGTAATCCTTCTCGACGCCTTGTCCGTTATAATAAAAATACCCTAACTGATGTTGTGCCGGGGCATAACCGTGCTTAGCCGCTTTTCGACACCATTCTAAGGCTTTCCAGTAATCTTGATCGACTCCCTGTCCATTATAATAAAGATTGCCTAACTGATATTCAGCTGGTGCATAGCCTTTATAAGCTGCGGACGATATATCTATGGAAGCGTTTGGGTAATCTTTGCTCATCTCTAGGGTAAGCATCCCAAGCTGATACTGTGCCGGCGCATAGCCTCTATGGTAGCCTTTTTGAAGCCAATCTACGGCATCGACATAATTGTTTTCTACGATTTCACCGACATCCTCTCGCCACAAAACACTCCTAGCAGCCGCCCAGGTCTTGTGCAGTTTCACGAAAAGCAGGCACGGGAGTTTCCCGTCACAAAGCTTTTTCACTAGGTCGGAATGACACTCAACTTTCATTTTTTTATCGGGCGATAAAAGATTTCCCAAGACAGGTTCTGCATACCGAAAAGGATTAATGTCCATGGACAGCTTCCATGGTTCAAGATCGGACTCACGTCTATCTACAGTCCCGAGGCCAACGGGCAATAAGGGCAGGTTACTAATTCTGGCGTTATACTCCTCATCGTTTTCATAAAATAATTTATCCCAACAGATGGGCTGTACGGAGATAACATCGTCTCCATCTTGGAGAGATACTTGGCTGTAATCACAGCAAACCTTGCCTTCATGGACTTTCAGCTTAGCAAACAATTCCCCGTCGATAACCTTATCAACTGTCACGCCTGTCGTATAAAACGCGCTGACGGGAGAAAAACGAATGCCCGGATTATAATCGATGTGATGAACCAAAAAATTGACATCCGTATAGCCGTCTTTTTGGCGAGTGTCAAGGATGGCACAGCCAATGCATACGGGCGGCCTGCCAGCAATGCGCCGCTCAAAGTCTTCCTGTGTTTCAGATTCCCGGCGGGACAATGACATCTGAGCCTGTTGCAGTCCCTCCGGATTCTGAATGATATCTGCCAATTTCAACGGATCTATGCTCCAATTATCGTCCGACTCAGATTCCGCTGTGTCCTCAGCCAACTTCACGGCCCTTGCCAAACAGCGGCCCTCGTCAAGAAAAAAGGGATTCACACCATATGTTTTTTCTGGTTTTAATCCACAATCTAGTATGAGATCTGATAACTGATCCAAGCACGATTGTATATCCGTAGCCTCCTTACCATCACTTTTTTGATTGACGATACGGCGAAGATCATGAAACTGTCGGCTGGTTTCTTGATCTAGGATTGCTCTCCCTTCTAATTCATTGATGCTCAAAAAAAAGTCCCGATTACGTGCCCCTAAGTCACGGAGCATGAGCTCCATAGCTTGGCGAATCTTCATCATGGCCACATCAGATTCAGCAGCTTGCTCGGCCTGGACGCAAGTTTCATATAAGCAGGGAAAGTCCGCCTCCAAAAAGTGAAATCTCGATTCTGTCATACACCATTCCTCCTAATTCTATATTGAAAGCAAATAGCCTTCTTCATTCGGTCCTTTAAGAACAATCGGATATCATAATATAGTTGTCTGACTCTATGGATTTCCGATCACAAGCAGTATAATGATGCAAGTCTAGATGACGACTGAAAATTCAGCATAAGCGGGACTTGTCCGTCAAAGTGGAGAAGTCATCCGCAAACTAAGAAGCTCGACATCTTTCACAATGTAATATCAGAACCGCGCTCTGCTGAAACGTCATGGATAATTTATAGCACATCAACCTGCTAATTTCTCCTTAAGAAATTTCCATTTTATTTCTATTATACAATACTTTCACAACAAAATGTATCTTCATCTACAAAAAAACAACCATAAATGTTCTATATTATTGACATAAACTATGGTATTTTTGTACTTAAATGCTAAGAAATAGTAAGCGTACACATTATTGTAGTTCTATCCTAAATCTTGGATTTTCTAGAAATCACCGGTTCATAAAAATCCAAGAGATAAATCAATTCCGATGTTTCATAGAGATTTTTCTCATACAATCGCATCTTCAATCTTTCGACAATTCTTCCAACCGCGTCTTTAAAAAGCCTTCGACGGCTTCTGAAAAATCGATACCGTTTCTTTCTGAGAGGACCGCCAGCCACCAGACGCATTCTCCGATTTTGGCCGGCAGGATGGCTTGATTATCACTGGGCCAGCGGCCTTCGTTAACCATGACTTGGCCCGGCATCGGTCAGAAAGGCCAGGGCATCTTCTTCGGTTGTCCATTCTTGCTCGTGAATCTGCCGTTCTAAGGCATGATATTTCTTACGGATTTCCATCGACATGTTGGTTACTTCTTGTAAATCCATTTTATTTCCTCCTCTGCAAAGTCGCCTCCACCCGTAAAACGGGTGGCT
>NZ_KQ958164.1:0-233 GCF_001546855.1 Megasphaera sp. MJR8396C
TGCCCGAGGTTTGAAAAAATCGCCTGTGAGACCAGTCAGGGAGCGGGTACTGGGAGACAGAGTCGTATTACCCGATTCCCCGTAAGGGGACTGAAACATTCCTCCAATCAGTCAATCTAAAATATAAAAAAAGTCGTATTACCCGATTCCCCGTAAGGGGACTGAAACTCCTTCGAAGCGGACTTCATATACAGTTCTTTTTTTCGTCGTATTACCCAATTCCCCGTAAGGGG
>NZ_KQ958164.1:333-2502 GCF_001546855.1 Megasphaera sp. MJR8396C
TACCCAATTCCCCGTAAGGGGACTGAAACCTGCTTTTTTAATGCTATTAATCGTTTTCATAGTGATCCGTCGTATTACCCAATTCCCCGTAAGGGGACTGAAACAAACAAAATGCAATAATCATGGAAATAGAGATGTTAGGTCGTATTACCCAATTCCCCGTAAGGGGACTGAAACAATGATGTACAGCAACGTGACCAGCATTGTAAGTACGTCGTATTACCCGATTCCCCATCTTTAATGTGACTCCTTTTAGAAAAAGGAGGGAATGCCATAGGGGACGGAACAACCTCCGGATGTAGGAGTTGGTTCCTATATTCGGAGGTTGTTGTAGTTTTATTTAGTCTAAGAAGGGTACGGAGCCTGCGCCATAAAAAGAGGTGAACCGATGAAACATATCCTGCTGATGTTTTTTAGTGAAGCACGTCTCCATCACGACGGCATGATGATGGACGGTGTCCGGGACAAGGAATCCGTCGTTCAAAGTATTGCTGATTCATTAAAAGTGCAGGGAGAACAATTAGACTGTCTGTGCTGCTTTTCAACGAAAAAGCTGCCGGAAGAGATTGGCTATGGCGATGAAGTCAGTTGTGCGTATATCCTGAATCATGAGGCCTTAATCCCAGCGCGGATGCAGTCTCTTGCCGGACACTTCATCGGCATCGATTATGATGAACGGAGTCAGCTGGAAAAACGGATTCATCAGGTTCTCAAGATGGCCGACAGGATTGATGCCTTTATCGAAGAACAGTCGTGGCAGCCGGAGGAGGTAGCGCTCCATGTCGATATTACCGGTGACGTTCGCTATGCATCGATGATGATGCTTTCCGTCATACAGTTTTTGAAATGCCGCGGCATTCGAAAGGTAGATGTCCTGTATGCTGACGGGAATGAACAGCCGGTTGAAAATATAACGGAGATCTATCGCATGTTTGACCTTTTTTCAAGGGCTGATACGTTCGTCAACTTCGGCAGCATCCGTGAAATTATGGCCTATCTGGAAGGTTCTGTACAGACAAGGGAAACGAAGATACTCCTTCAAACGGTGCGTGATTTTAACCATGCCGTTCGGATCTGCCGTACTGGGAAAATCACCATCCTTGCCAAAAAACTTCAAGAAGCCTTGCAGAATTTTGAAATGTCCGGTGCTATTTCTTTTCAGGAAAAAATCTTTCTGCGCATCTTGAAAGTCTTTAAAGCAGAGTATGGAGGTCTCTTAAAAGAAGATTTTACAAACCTCGATATCATCCGCTGGTGCGTCGAAAAAGATTACCTCCAACAGGCTCTGACCTTATGTACCGAATGGATCCCCAGTGAAATCGTGGATCGGCATATTTTTTATCCTCTCAAAAATTCGATTCCCAAGGAATGCACTCGGAAAAAAATGCCTTACCAAACGTGGCAGCAGTATTTTTTAAATGATTTTACTGTCGCACGCACGAAAAAAGATAGTGAAGCCTATTTGAACCGCTTATTTCCCCGACTGGAAAAGAAGAAGCGAGTAACGAGACTTCGCACCATTATCGCTGACTTTGAAGCTTCGGGCGATATGGCTTCTGTGCTGCGCCGATACCCTAAGGATGCCGGTTATTTCAAAGCCTTGCTGGAAGAATTGCAGGTAGGACCGCAAGTCCTCGCCGATCTCAATAAGGAGCGCCTGACGCGGCAGGAGCTAAAAAAGAAATTCCCTAAAATCTATGCCGTTTTACATCGCATGTATCATCACGTAAAAAACACCCCTATGTTTGATCAGACGATGGACGAATTCTTTAAAACTCGTACGATCGGGCCCATGTATAACGTTTTGAAGACGGCGCCGTATCAATTTTTTCAGACCTTGCTGCCGCTTCCCGATGAGTTTTTAGAACAAACGCCTCCTTCCGTAGGAGATATTCCAGGAATTTATGTTTCACAAATCGCTTGGAATAATCGTCAAGTCTATTACTTACGCATGATGAGCTATGATTACGTCGGTTATAAGCGCCCAGCCAAAGCCGTCTTAGAGATTCTTTACGATTACTTCCAAATCCGTACCGAGCGAAATCACATCAACCACGCCTACGAGGAAGACTCGCTGTCGACGCAAGCTATAAAAGACCTGGTCTTAGATTTGCTGCGGCGAATGGAAGACATCGATAAGCTCAAATCGTGAAAATATCGAGAGCTTGA
>NZ_KQ958165.1 GCF_001546855.1 Megasphaera sp. MJR8396C
CCCCCTAAAGTTGGACCAAAAATTCAACTTTAGGGGGTTAATTTTATGGCAAAATATAGTTATGAATTTAAGATGCAGATTGTTCTCGAGTATATACAAGGAGATATTGGATACAAGGCTTTAGCAAAAAAATATCGCATCCCCAACCCTTGTATTATCAAAAGATGGGTTATCGCCTATCAGGTCAACGGCAAAGAAGCCCTTCACCGTTCTCGCCAACTGGTAAGATACTCTTTTAAGTTTAAGATTCATGCAGTAAAATTATACTTAAGCACAGAGACCAGCTATAACCATCTCGCCTTTACCTTGGGGATGAAAGCACCGTCGGTTCTCGTACAATGGGTCAGCCGCTACCGGGAAATGGGTGCGGAGGGGCTCAAACCACAACGAAAAGGAAGGTATCCCAAAATGGCTAAACCATCTAGCCCCAAGAAACCGAAAAATGAACAGGAAGCGTATTTGAAACGACTCGAAGAAGAAAACTATTGGTTAAGATTGGAGCTCGACTGTTTAAAAGGATTGAGGAGGCTGCGCTTAGAGGAAGAAGCAGCGCAGAAGAAAAAGCAAGGCTCGCACACAGCCTCCGAGGATTCTATCGA
>NZ_KQ958166.1 GCF_001546855.1 Megasphaera sp. MJR8396C
CCACCGCAACATTTTGTTACGGTGGCTAGGCCTAACTTTTTGGGGTCACATCAAAGAGGGCTCCCTTCGTATTGCTTAGTAGTTCGTAGCTTGGATTTCAAAGAAGGCCTGAGGATGAGCACATACCGGACAGATCTTCGGAGCTTCGTCGGCTTCTACGATGAAACCACAGTTGCGGCATACCCACGTTTTCTTTTCAGAGCGTTTGAATACCTGTTTCGATTCGATGTTGTTGAGGAGCGCTAAGTAACGTTCTTCGTGATGTTTTTCGATTTGAGCGACTTTTTCGAACAAGAAAGCGATCTTGTCGAAGCCTTCTTCGCGAGCTTCTTTAGCGAAGGTCGGATACATTTCCGTCCATTCGTAATGTTCGCCGGCAGCCGCATCTTTCAATGCATCGACGTCGTTCGGCATTTCGCCGCCATGGAGAAGTTTGAACCAGATTTTAGCATGTTCTTTTTCGTTGTTGGCCGTTTCTTCAAAGAAAGCTTTGATCTGTTCGTAGCCTGCTTTTTTAGCTACGCTGGCATAATAGGTGTACTTATTGCGTGCCTGGGATTCACCGGAAAATGCAGCCTGTAAGTTTTTTTCTGTTTTTGAACCTTTAAATTCCATAACTCAATTCCTCCTTAATGGTAATAAATTCATAGGGACGTTGTTACTGTTAGCACCCCTCTGGGTTGATATTATTGTAACACCTTTTGATTTTACTGTCAACGAAGATTAATTCTTTGTTGATAAAAAGGAATAGGCCTAAATTACTGGTTTTTTTCGTCTGCTGCGCGATTATTGTCGTGAACGGCGGAACGATCCGATGATTCCGACTGGGATCTGGTATCGTTACGGCGGGTATCCTGCGTCTGTTCTTTACGGCGTGTCGACGAGTCGGATGATTTTTGGGAATCGGAAGATTCATCCCGGCTGCGGAGGCTGTCGCCGTCATCACGGACGCGGGAGTCCCATTCGTGTTGGATGTCGCTGCCGGCTTCTTCGGCGGAATCCTTCAGGTTGCCGTACTTCGATTCAAATTGGCGTTCGATTTCGGCGGCTTTTTCAGGATACATGGTTCGCAGTTTATCGAGCATTTCGGCTTTGCTGGCGTTGCCCTTATCGAGGGCTCCCTGGAGTTCTTTATATTCCTTATAATAAGTCATCCAACGCTTCAGGGCCGGATAGTCATTGCTCATAAAGGACGTATAGCTGCCGAAGGCAAAGGCCAGGGTCAAAAAGAGGCAGATGATAACACGGGCCATTTTTAGGACCTCCTTCCGCGGGCTGCCGCATGGCAGGCCTGGCCGGCATAACTGGCGGTTAAGCTGGCAAAGAGGACGGTGAGTACGACCAGGATGCGGGTCACGATAGAAATCGTAGGCAAGGGCAGAAGATCGCTATAGGCATAGGCGGGAATGAAGGAAATCGCGATGGATGCCAATATGACGAGGGTGAGCCCGGCGTATAAGAAACCGCTTAGAATGCCGAACAAGGTGCCGAGAATATCTAAAAAAGGACTGGCAACGGCTTTGGCTGTGTTGTTGGCCCCGTCATTCCAATTAAAATCCTTGCCTGTTTCCCGGTCCGGTTCTCGGTAGGCCCTGTGCTGGGGCGGACGGGATTCGTAGGGCCGACGCCTTTCGCGGGGGCGGCGATAATCATCGATGGGCTGTTCCGGCAAATCATAGCGGGACGACGAGGCCCCCGGGCCGAAATCGTCATACTCCTGGTAGGCGTCGTCGTAGTCGTCGCCGGGCATCCGCGGATTGTCTTCGGGGACGACGGGTTCGCCGATATAGTAGCGGTAGATGTTTTTTGGGTGACCGAGCTTACAGCAGATTTCTTCTTCTGTTTTTCCCTGGCTAGCGCCGAGGCGGAACTGTTCTTCACAGTCTTCAATAATGCCTTTTAAGTCGTTTTTATCGCTCTTGCGGAAGTAATACTGCAAGAGGTCCATGAATTCATTCTTTCTCATGTCTTTGGTTTAGAGGCCCTTCCTTTCTTACCGATTCTTCATAGCGCTGGTGAAATGACGCGCCGTATTGCCAGACGGCAATGGTGACAGCCGCGGTAGCGGCGATGAGGATGAAGATACCGTAGGTTGGCATATCGGGTAAAAAGGCAATCGATGCCAGCGGTTCTTTTTCTAAGGCGATACAGACGGCTATCCAGCCCAAAAGGGCGACCATGCACAAGGTCAGAACGGAGCCGGCAGCATAACAGAGTCGATATAATCGGCGCAGGGTTTGCTGGTTCGTCGATGACGTCAAAAAAATCCCTCCTCGTTTCTGTGATTATCCCTTATCTTAACACAGCCGCTGAGGTCGGTCAATTATGGGCCTCTTTTCCGCGGGCTGTGACTTGCGGGGCCGTGGCTCAGACTATATAATGATATATATGCAATAATTAGCTTCTTATAGAGGAGGAATTTTTAATGGCTGATTTTGTTCGTTACTATGTAGGCGACGTGGTCCAAATGAAGAAAGCCCATCCCTGTGGCTGCAACGAGTGGGAAGTACTGCGCATCGGCGTCGATTTTGTCATCCGCTGTACCGGTTGCGGTCACCGGGTCATGATCCCCAGACCGAAGTTTGAAAAGGCCGTCAAGAAACGGCTTCATACCCATGGCGAAAATACAGAAAAAGCGTAAAAATTTAGAAAAAGGTATTTTTATTTTGGGAACTTTGTGGTACAATAATCAACAGTTAATATTTTAATACTTTACCAAGATAAAGCGATAAAGAAAGGGTGGTCATAGGATGAACAACAATACCTTGGATGGAGTGAAGATGCTCCACCACGATGAAATGCGCAATTATGACCGAATCCAGGGAAAAATCATTTCTGTCATCATGAACCACGGCTGTAAGATTATTGAAACGCCCAGCTTCGAAGATTACGATGTGTACCGACACTTCTTTCCTCAGCTCCGCCAGCAAATGGTCAAGACCATCGATACCGACGGCCGGGTCCTGGTCCTGCGGCCTGATGTGACGTTGCCGGTTGTCGAAACGGCGGCCCGCGAATTTCCCCGTGCCAACCAGCTCATTAAATTTGGCTACGTCAGCACCGTATTCCGTGAATACTATGGCCGGTCGACGTATGGCAAGGATTTTTTACAGGGCGGTATTGAAATCTTAGGCGACTCCAGTCCGGAGTGCGACGGTGAAGTCATCGTCACGGCAGCGGAGATATTAAAGGCTGTCGGCGTCGAAAACATTCGCATCGATATCGGTACGGCGGCTTATACCCAGGCTCTCTTCGAAGGCCTTCCCATTTCGGCGGAACAGAAAGACACGCTGAAGCGATACATGGCAGAACGGAATCTCGTGGCCTGCAAGTCCTATATCGAGTCCCTCTCCCTTTCGGCCGAAGCCCGGGAAGCCCTCATCGCCTTGCCGGTCCTATTCGGTTCCTATGCCCAGACCCTCAGTAAGGCCCGCGACTATTCGATCAACAGCGGCATGCTCAACGCCCTGTCCCGACTGGAAGCCGTTTACGACTATATCCTCTATGCCGGCTATGCCGATAAAGTCCAGCTCGATTTCGGGTTTGCCAGCCCCTTGGGGTACTATACGGATACGGTCTTTAAGGTCTACGTCGACGGAGCCCTGTATGACATCATCGACGGCGGCCGCTATGATCGACTGTCGTCCCGCTTCGGTGTCGATCGGCCGGCCTGCGGCTTTGGCATGAATATCAACCTCTTGTATGAATACATGAACGACGCCGGCCTCCTTGAAGATACGGAGCCGTCTTTCCAGCTCGCTGTCTCCTATACGACGACGGACCAGCCCTTGATTCGCGATCTCATGAACTGGCGCAGTAAGGGGTTCCGCGTTGCGGCTTATCCTGATTCGTCGTTTATCGACAGTTCTGATTACAGCATTCATGCCATATACCGCAACGGCTCGTACTATAAAGACGGCCAGTGCCTGACGGCAGCAGACTTGGAAGCATTGATGGGGAGGTTGTAAGATGGCGATTCACATTGCCCTGGCTAAGGGCCGCATTCATAAAGCAGTCATGAAGTATTTGGCCGACAGCGGCTATGAATTTCCGACGTATTCCGAGGAAAGCCGCCGGCTGATTTTTGAAGATGCCAAGGGGCAGCTCAAGGTAACCCTGGTCAAATCGCCCGATGTGGCGGTCTACGTCGAACGAGGGGCAGCCGACGTCGGCATCGTCGGTAAAGACGTCCTCCTTGAAGAAGCTCCGGGAGCCGATGTCTACGAAGTCATGGACCTTGGTATCGGCTGCTGCCGCATGGCCGTCGCCGGCATTGCCGGGAAAAAAGTCGACATGACCAAACGCATTACGATCGGCACGAAGTACCCGCGCATTGCCCGAAGTTACTTTGAAGCCCATCACCACAGCGTAGATATTATCAAACTCAATGGCTCTGTCGAACTGGCACCCATTGTTGGTTTGTCCGACGTCATCGTCGATATTGTCGAAACGGGCAATACACTGAAAGCCAATGGCTTGGAAGTCTTGAATTACTTTATGGATTTTAGTGCCCGTATGATCTGCAATCCCGTTTCGTTTAAAATGAAGTACCGCGATATTCAGCTGCTCATGGACGTCATCCGTCAGCACAGCATGAAGGCATAAGTAGGGGGAATCAGGATGGAATGGATAGATGTACCCGCTAAGGGGTTGACCTTGCGCGATATTCGCCGCATTACCCGGCGCGATCAGGCCGAAAGTGAAGCGATCCGCAAGGCTGTAGAAGAAATTTTAGCCAATGTCGAACAGGGCGGCGACGCCGCTGTTCGTGCCTATACAAAACAATTTGATGGCGTCGACATCGACGATTTCTTGGTCACGCCCGAAGAAATAGAAAAGGCTGTCGCCGCCGTCGGTCCGGATTTTATGAGCATCCTTGAAGAAGGAGCGGCCAATATCCGGGCTTATCATGAACGGCAGGTGGAAAAGACCTGGTTCGATACCTTCCGTCCCGGTGTCCGTCTGGGCGCTAAGTTTACGCCTATTCAACGAGTCGGCGTCTATGTACCCGGCGGCACGGCAGCCTATCCGTCGACGGTTCTCATGGATACCATTCCGGCTCACGTCGCCGGCGTCCCGTCCATTGCCGTCTTTACGCCGCCGGCCAAAGACGGATCGGTCAATCCTTACATCCTGGCAGCGGCTCACGTCGCCGGTGCTACGGAAATCTACAAGGTCGGCGGGGCTCAGGGCATTGCGGCGGCCGCTTACGGAACGGAAAGCATTGCCCCGGTCTTTAAAATCGTCGGACCGGGCAACGCCTATGTCGCTATGGCCAAACGGCTGGTCTTTGGCACGGTCGGCATCGACATGATTGCCGGACCCAGTGAAGTCGGCGTCCTGGCTGATCACGAAGCCAATCCGGCTTGGATTGCGGCCGACCTCTTGGCCCAAGCCGAACACGATCGGCGGGCTGCGGTCTTCCTGGTTACGCCGAGTGCCGCCCTGGCGGCTGAAGTTGAACGTGAAATCGAACGCCAGTTAGAAGAACTGCCGCGGAAGGATATCGCTTCTGAAGCGATTGAAAAATACGCCAAGTTCTTCATCGTCAAAGATAAGGACCAGGCCGTCGCGATCATGAATCTCATTGCACCAGAACACTTGGAAATTGCCTTTAGCGATGCCGAAGCCTATGCGAAAAAAATCGTCAATGCCGGAGCCATCTTCATCGGCCCTTATACGACGGAACCCTTAGGCGATTATTTTGCAGGGCCTAATCATACCTTGCCAACCATGGGGACGGCTGCTTTTTCATCGCCTCTCGGCGTCTATGATTTCGTCAAGCGCAGCAGTCTCTTGTCCTATAATAAGGAAGCCTTTGAAGCCGTCGCCGATAAGGTCATCCGCTTTGCCAATGTCGAAGGATTACAGGCCCACGGCCTGGCTGTCAGGAGGAGAATCGATGAATAATAAATGGCTTCGTCAGACCATACAATCTTTTAAGCCCTACGCGGCTCCGAACATCAACGAAAATATCGTCATTGATGCCAATGAAAGTCCGTATAATATCTTCGATTTTCCCAAGGTGGCAGAAGCCTTTTTGGCCCGCATGAAACAGACGCCGTCCTACCATTATCCCGATCCTTTTGCCGGAGAACTGCGGCAGGCCCTGGCTGGTTACGTCGGCTGCGAGGCCGATGAAGTCCTAGTTGGAAATGGCGGCGATGAAATCATCAGCCTGGTCATGAACACCTTCTTAAATCCCGGTGATGTTCTGCTTACGCATGCGCCGACTTTTGATATTTACGGCCTCGATGCCGAAGTCCTCGGTGCTGAAGTGGTCACCGTTCCCGACCTCGACGGCTACCGCCGGGACTGCGACGGATTCCTTGAAAAAATAAAAGAACTGCAGCCTAAGGTCACGGTCCTCTGCAATCCCAATAACCCGACCGGGGAACTCCTGCCGATGTCCTATGTCGAAGCGGTCTTACAGGCTTCGGAAAATCCCGTCGTCGTCGACGAAGCGTACTTGGAATTTTCCGGGGTACCCAGCATCATTACCAAGCTTTCCCAGTACGATAACCTCATCGTCATCCGTACCTTATCTAAGGCCTTTGGCCTGGCCGGTTGCCGCGTCGGTTACGGCGTAGCCCAAAAAGAGGTCATCGACGCCTTGAGCCTGACAAAACTGGTCTACAACCTGAACGTCCTTTCTCAGAATGCAGCGCTTTCCGCCTTGGAATACGCCGACGAAATCTTGGCTCACAACATCCCGCCGACGCTGGCGGCCCGCGACGTTTTCTATAAAGCCTTGGAGGATGTGCCTGAAATTACGATGTACCCCAGCGCGACCAACTTCGTCTTAATCCGCGTCCCTGACGGACCGGCCATGGACAAGGCCCTGCGCGCTGCCGATATTTCCGTCCGTTCCTATAAGGCGGAAAATCTCAAAAACTGCCTGCGAATTACGATTACGACAGAAGACGTCGTCCGAAAGGTCGTCTCTGTCCTGAAGGAAGAGGTGAAAAAACATGCGTAGTGCTCAAATCGAACGAGAAACGGCAGAAACGCAGATTGCCGTTTCCCTCAATATCGATGGTTCCGGAACCTTTGGCGGTTCGACGGGCATCGGCTTTTTTGATCACATGATGAACCTCTTGGCCTGCCACGGCGGCATGGATATCAAACTCCACGTCCACGGCGACCTCGACGTCGATACCCATCATGTCCTGGAAGATTTGGCCATCGTCTTTGGCGACGCCCTGACCAAGGCTCTCGGGGATAAGAAGGGAATCCGCCGCTACGGCATGTTCTACTGCCCCATGGATGAAGCCCTGACACGGGTCGTCATCGATCTCAGCGGCCGGCCCTACCTCGTTTACGATGTGGAACTCAAGGTAGAACGAATCGGTGCCTTTGAAACGGAGATGCTGCGGGAATTCCTCTATGCGCTCTCTGTGCACGGCCGCATGAACCTCCACGTGACCAACTTATATGGTGTAAACGCCCATCACATCGTCGAATCGGTCTTTAAAGCCTTAGGCCATGCCTTGAAAGAAGCCGTCCGTATCGATGGGGATGAAACGAGTGTCTTATCGACAAAAGGGGTGTTGGAATGAAAATCGCTGTCATCGACTATGAAGTTGGAAATTTGGCCAATGTCTATCATGCCTGGAAGCGTCTGGGCATCGAAGCGGTCATTACCCGCGACGCCGCCGTCATCCGCGACGCCGATTTAATCGAACTCCCCGGCGTCGGGGCCTTCCGGGATGCCATTGGGAGTTTAGAAAAATTTGACCTCATACCCCTCCTTCAGGAACAGGTAAAGGCTGGAAAATTCTTCATGGGCGTCTGCCTGGGGATGCAGCTTTTATTTGAACAGAGCTTTGAAGGGGGGACGTATAAGGGCTTAGGCTTTTTGCCCGGTGATATCGTTCCCTTCCACACGAAATTGAAGGTCCCCCATATGGGCTGGAACGCCTTGGAATTTCGGAAGGCTCACTGGCTCCAAAAGAATCTTCCCAAAGAACCTTACGTTTATTTCGTTCATTCGTATCATAAAGCACCGGCTGATACGCCCGACGTCATTGCCACTGCCGACTATGGAGAACCCGTACCGGCTATCTGCGGCCTGGACAACGTCCTTGGCTTTCAGTTCCATCCGGAAAAGAGCGGCCGCGTCGGGCAGCAGCTCCTTAAAAATGTCGTCGATTACGTGAAACAGGAAGGATGAGACCATGATTGTATTTCCCGCTATTGATATCCAAAACGGCCGTGCCGTCCGCCTGCGCCAGGGCGTAAAGGAAGACAGTACGACGTATTTTGACAATCCTGTCGAAGCGGCGGTAAAGTGGGCCGACGAAGGGGCTCTCTTTCTCCACGTCGTCGACCTCGACGGCGCCTTTTCGGGCAGTCTCTCTAACGCCTCGATAATCGGTGATATTTGTGAAGCCGTCGATATCCCTGTCGAAGTCGGCGGAGGCATTCGCAGTGAAGAAGCTATCGAAACGTATTTAGAGGCCGGCGTCAATCGGGTCATCATCGGTTCTAAGGCCGTCGAAGATCCGGACTTTATGGCGGCCATGGCTAAAAAATATGGCTCTATGCTGGCCGTGTCCATCGATGCCAAGGAAGATGTCGTCGCTACCCGCGGCTGGGTCGACGGCAGCGATAAACGCGTGTTGCCCTTTGCCCAAGCGATGTTGGACCTGGGCATCAATACCTTGATTTACACCGATATCAGCCGCGACGGGATGCTGACCGGACCGAATTTTACCATGCTCGGCCAGCTTCAGCAGCTGCCTTATATCCGCCTTATCGCATCGGGCGGGATGAGCAGCATCGACGATTTGAAGAAACTGAAGTCCATGGGCATCTATGGGGCCATTACGGGAAAGGCCCTGTACGAAGGGAAAATCACCATGGCTGAAATCCGTAGTTTAGGGGGAATGTAAGATGTTGGCGAAACGAATTGTACCCTGCCTCGACGTCCGCAACGGCCGCGTCGTGAAGGGGAAGCAGTTTAAGCACCTGCAGGATGTCGACGACCCGGTCAGCTTGGGGAAATTCTATTCGGACCAGTTGGCCGACGAACTCGTTTTTTACGATATTACGGCGACTCATGAAAAACGCCATATCTTCCTCGACGTCGTCCGTGCTGTGGCCGAAACGATTACCATCCCCTTTACGATCGGCGGCGGTATCGCCAGTATCGATGACTTTCACCAGGTTTTGCGGGCCGGTGCCGATAAGGTCTCGGTCAACTCGGCAGCCGTTCTTAGGCCGGAACTGATCCGCGAAGCGGCTCAGCGTTTTGGCAGCCAGTGTGTCGTCTTGTCCATCGATGCCAAGCGCGACAACCATGGCAGCTGGCAGGTATACGTCGAAGGGGGACGCAAGAATACGGGCATCGATGCCATGGCCTGGGCTAAAGAAGGCGTGGCCTTAGGTGCCGGCGAAATCTGCATGAATTCTATGGATGCCGATGGGGAAAAGGCCGGCTTCGATTTGGAATTGAACCGCCGCTTAGCGTCCGAACTCCCGGTACCGATCATCGCCTCCGGCGGGGCCGGTACGATGCAGGACTTTAAGGACGTCTTCGATACCGGTGTCGATGCGGCTCTGGCAGCTTCGGTATTTCATTTTGGCCAAATCGACATACCCGATTTGAAAGGCTATTTACAGGGACAGGGCATTCCCATGAGAGGGGCAGAAGTATAAATGGATAGTGTATCGATGAAAGATATAAAATTTGACGGCAGAGGTCTGGTGCCGGCCGTCGTTCAGGAAGGCTGCAGCGGCAAAATTTTGATGGTAGCCTATATGAATGAAGAAGCCCTGCAGCGTACGGTAGAAAGCGGCGATGCCTGGTATTACAGCCGCAGCCGCAAGGCTTTATGGCACAAGGGCGAAACGTCCGGCCATTTCCAGCGCGTCCGTTCCATTGCCGTCGACTGCGACGCCGACACGATCTTACTGACTGTCGACCAAATCGGCGCGGCCTGCCATACGGGCCATAAATCGTGTTTCTTCCGGTCCATGACGGAATGGGAAAAGAGCTATACCGGAAGTTTGTCCATTTTGTCGGATCTCAGCCAGGAAATCAGCGACAAGCGGATTCATCCGACGGAAAAATCGTATACGTCCTATCTGCTCCAGACCGGTATCGATAAGATCTGCAAGAAGATCGGTGAAGAATCGGCAGAAGTCATCATCGCTGCCAAGAATGCCGATCCCGTTGCCGATGACAAGTCAGAACAGGCCGAAGACCTGCGGCTCGAAGTCTGCAAGGAGTCGGCGGACTTACTGTATCACCTGGCCGTCTTGTGGGAAGATACGGGGGTTACGGTGAATGACGTCATGAAGGTCTTGGAAGAACGGTCCCATGTCAAGGGCAATAAGAAGACCGTCGGTCATTTAGATAAGACGTTTTAAGAAAAGGGAGTCCCATGAAGAAAGTAATTTTTGACGTCGACGGCGTCTTACTCAGCGAAAAACGGTATTTTGACGTATCGGCCCTGGTCCTCTGGGAGTGGTATTACAGTGAAAAATACCTGCATTTGGGCCATGAGACGGTTACGGCCGAACTCAGTGATGAAGCCATTGACCGCCTGCGCGGCCGGTTTTGGAAAGACGACGCCATATTGTTGTGGCTGAAAAAGCACGGTGTCAACAGCAACTGGGATATGGTCCACGCCCATCTCGTCGTCACCTTGTGGCTCCTGTTGGAACGGTATACCGCACAGCATGGTCCCGTGGAAACCGTCATTGAGACGAATGCCGACGTTCAAGGGCTCGGCAGACTTCTTCAGGCCTATGAACTTCCATCGGCCGATGACGTCTGTCAAAGGTTGGCTGAAACGGTGCCCGATGAGGCTAGTAAGGACGACGTCTTTGCTTACCTGAGCGATGCCGTTGCGGCATCTCTGGGAGAGGGGACGCGCCAGTGGACGCCCCTTCGTTCGCCGCTGTGGAATCTGGCTTTTGAAGCCTTTCAGGATTGGTACTTTGGCGATTCGCTCTATGAAAAGACGTATGGGAAAAAGCCTTATGCGCCGGGAAAACCGGGCTTTCTGACCCGCGAAGAACCGCTGGGAACGATCGAAGGCATCCGGCATATGTTTCGTGAACTCAAGCGCCGGGGCTATGAGATTGCCATCGCTACCGGTCGGTCCCGGGCGGAAATGGAAATCCCTTTCCGCACCTACGGCTGGCTGGACGAATTTGACGAGCATTACACCGCCACCTACAGCGACGTCGAAGAAGCGGAAGGCATGCTGAACCTGTCTTTGGATAAACCGCATCCCTTCGTCTACTGCCTCGGTGCCTTTGGGAAGGATAAGGCCCGCTACGCGGACTATGTGAACTGCATGGATGATTTCAAGCAGGGGACGTACTATGTCGTCGGTGATTCCTTAGCCGACGTTTGGTGTGCCAAAGCCTTGGGGGCCGTCATGATCGGGACCTTGACCGGTATCGATGGAGACGAGGCCAGGACGATGTTTGAACGAGAAGGCGTTTCTCATATCGTCACCAGTGTGGAAGCTATTTTAGATTTTTTAGTATAGGACATATTTATGAAGATTACAGCCATTGAAATCGGGAAAATTGCCATTCCCTTAAAAACACCTTTTATTACGGCCCTGCGCCGCGTCGATGTGGCCGAAGACGTCGTCGTCAAGGTCCACACCGATGACGGACACGTTGGCTACGGCAATGCGCCGGCAACGGTCGTCATCACCGGCGACAGCCACGAATCGGTAGCCGGGGCGGTCGAACATGTCATCGGGCCGAAGCTGATCGGCATGGATATCGACGACCGGGAACTCATTTTAGAAACAATCCAAGGGGCGATGGTCCACAATACATCGGCTAAGGCCGCCCTCGACATCGCCGTCCATGATCTCTTCGGCCAGCGTTATGGTCTGCCCCTCTATCGCTTCTTTGGCGGCCGCCGCCAGCGCATCGCATCGGACCTTACGATCAGTGTCAATCCGCCTGACGTCATGGCCGCTGATGCGATAAAAGCCGTTCGGGCTGGGTACCGTCATTTGAAGCTGAAAGTCGGTAGCGACAGTGCCGTTGACTTTGACCGCGTCGCCTCCATTCGCCAGGCTGTCGGGAAAGACGTTGCCATCCGCCTCGATGCCAATCAGGGCTGGAAGCCCAAAGAAGCCATCCGCCTCATCCGGGCCATGGAAGATGCCGGTCTTGCTATCGAACTCATCGAACAGCCCGTAAAGGCCGCCGATTTTGAAGGCCTGAAACAGGTGACGGATCATGTCGATACCCTGATCATGGCCGATGAATCGGCATTCAGCCCGGCCGATGTCTTTCGCCTGCTGTCCATGCGGGCCTGTGACTTGATCAATATAAAGCTCATGAAGGCCGGCGGCCTCGGGCCGGCTTCGAAAATCGCTGCCATGGCGGAAGCGGCCGGTGTCGAATGCATGATGGGCTGCATGCTGGAATGCAAAATCGGTATCACGGCAGCGGCGGCCTTATCGGCCGGGACGGCAGTGATTACAAAGAATGATTTGGATGCAGCCGATCTCATGGCGGCAGATCCCATTCAGGGCGGCATTACCTATGATGAGGACCATCTCGTCCTCTCGGACATGCCGGGCCTTGGCATTCAAGGTGTGGAAGGCTGGACCCCTTTTTAAAGGACGGGTCCGGCTTTTTCTGTTGACACGATGGCTGACATTTTTTATAATAAAAAAAGTATCATACAGTTTGTTAAGGAACCCTTCCGGCTTGTGCAGCAGGTCTGAAGGGTTCTTGTACGATGAATCCATTTATGAATCGAGGAGGATACATGCGTTTACGAAGAAAACCGTGGATTGACGAGGCTATCAAGGAGTACAATGAGTTTCTCCACCTCGACGATTGTCAAATGTATAAGGGGAAGTGGCATACGCTCTTTAAATCCCCGGAAGCGCCGTTGTGGGTAGAGCTTGGGACCGGCAAGGGAAACTTTATTTCCCAATTGGCCCAGCTTCACCGCGACGTCAACTTTATCGGCATTGAAATTCAGGCCGGGGTCCTCTATTATGCCGGCAAGAAGTGTGCCGATGCCGAAGTCGATAATGTGCAGCTCCTGCGCTGTGATGTCGCCCGACTGGAAGATATTTTTGAGCCCGGTGAAGTCGACCGCTTCTTCATCAATTTCTGCGATCCCTGGCCTAAAAAGCGCCATGCCAAGCGGCGTCTGACCTACCGCAGCTTTCTCGACCGCTATGCCCGTCTTTTAAAAGAAGGCGGCAAGATCTACTTTAAGTCCGACAATGCCGGCCTTTTCGACTTTACCCTCGATGAATTTAAAGCCTGCGGATGGCCGCTGTCGGAAGTGACCTATGATTTGCATAACAGCTCGGTGTTGAATGAAGCCATGACCGAATACGAGGCTAAATTCAGTGCCAAGGGACAGCCTATTTTTCATTGTGTTGCCACACGCCCACAGGAAGTGATAGCTCATGTTGTCGAAAAAGATGAATGCCGAAACGAAGGCCCGGAGGAGTAACCTCCTTTGGATGCTGGCGTCTGTATCCCTCTTGGTTGTCATTGGCCTTGAAAATATCCTCAGCTCGACCTTTGTCCTCGACGAAGGAGCGTCCTTGTCCGGTTATTTGGGCAAACAACTGGGTTTTTTAGTTGCCGGCGTCGTCATTGCCCGGGTCATTTGGAAGCTGGGGTATCAGTTTATTCGCCGCTGGTGCAGCAAAATTGTCCTAATCAATATCGTCTGCCTCATCGCTGTCAAATTCGTCGGCATTACGGTCAACGGCGCTCGCCGCTGGTTGGGCTTCGGTGCCTTTTCCTTTCAGCCTTCGGAGTTTGCCAAGTTAGCGGCGATTATCACGATGGCTGCGGCCATTGCCTTTTATTTGGAACGACATGGGAATAAGGAATTGATGTCCCTTCACCTGCGCAATATCTTTCCCATCGATAAATTGGAACGAAAGATTCCCTTCGGGAAGCGGCTCTTTGCCTTATTCCTCAATCGATACGGCCTTTTTGCCTTTTTCCCGACCCTCTTTTTTGCTTTCTTAGTAGCACTGCAGCCCGATGCCGGGACGGCTATCGTCATCTTTTTCCCTGTTCTGATGATGTTTTTTTGCTGCGAACTGACGGTGATTCACACCAAATTTTCATGGAAGCAGCGCCTGGCCTTTGCCATTGGCGTCGTCGCCCTTATCGGACTCGGTGTTTATCTCTTTGCCCACTCGTACCAGATGATGCGAATCGTTACCTGGTGGGACCCGTGGCCTTATAGTCAGAGCAGCGGGTATCAAACGGTTCAAAGTTATATTGCCGTCGGCTCCGGCGGCGTCTTTGGCCAGGGGATGGGGACCGGGATCAGTAAGTTCAATTACTTGCCGGAAGCCCATACGGACTTTGCCTTTGCCGTCATCGCCCAGGAATGGGGCCTCATCGGGGCCGTCACCGTCTTGTTTTTGTTTTGCAGCCTGCTGTCCGTCGGCGTGAAAACGGCTATCCGCTGCCGCGACCGCTTCGGAACCTTTCTGGCCTTGGGCATTACCTTTTCGCTCTGCATCCAGGGCCTCATCAACATGGCCATGGTCACGGGCATTGTCCCTGTCGTCGGGGTGCCCCTGCCTTTTATCAGCTACGGCGGGTCTTCGCTTATTTTAAATATCATTTCGGTTACGTTTTTACTGCGCATCAGTTATGATAATTTCTGCGAAGCCGAGGCGGGGCAGGCTGACGTCGAACAGGAGCCGTTCTAAGGAGCGGCGCCTGATAACGCTGATTTTTTATAAGAAATCTGTCTTTTTTGGGAGGAGATTGCATGCAACAACATAGGGTTATCCACGTAGAAGAACGGCTGCCCGTACTGCCGACTATTCCGTTGAGTTTGCAGCATTTATTTGCCATGTTCGGCTCGACAGTCCTGGTCCCGTTCCTGCTCCATGTCGATCCGGCAACGGCTTTATTTATGAACGGCGTCGGCACCTTGCTGTACCTGACCATTTGTAAATGGCGGCTGCCGGCCTATCTCGGCTCGAGCTTTGCCTTTATTTCTCCGGTCCTGGCCGTTACGGCTACGCCGGGCATGACCTATGGCGATGCCCAGGGGGGCTTCATCGTCTTCGGGCTGTCCTTTATTATCTTGGCGGCCGTCGTCGATAAGGTGGGTACGAAGTGGATCGACATCCTCTTTCCGCCAGCTGCCATGGGTTCTATCGTCGCCATCATCGGCTTGGAATTGGCGCCCTTGGCCATGAACATGTCGGGCTATATGGGCGAAGTCCAGGGCATGTCCAACGAAACGGCCATGATCATTTCGACCTTTACCTTGATCGTCACCATTTTGACGACTGTCCTCGGCCGCGGCTTCATCGGCATCATCCCCATTCTTATCGGCGTCATTGCCGGCTATATCCTGTCCTTCTTCATGGGCGTCGTCGACTTGACCCATGTTCAGGAAGTTCCCTGGTTTGCCTTGCCGACTTTTTATAAGCCGGAATTTAACCTCAGTGCCATCATGATGATCATGCCGGCCCTGTTCGTCGTCCTGGCTGAACACCTGGGGCACCTCTTCGTTACCAGTGATATCGTCGGCCGAGACCTCATTGCCGATCCGGGCCTTCACCGCTCGCTCTTCGCCGACGGCGTATCGAACGTCCTCTCCGGCCTCGTCGGCTCGACGCCGAATACGACGTACGGTGAAAATATGGGCGTCATGGCCATTACCGGTGTATACAGCACCTGGGTCATCGGCGGCGCTGCCATCTTTGCCATCCTCTTTTCCTTTATCGGTAAAATCGCGGCCCTCATCCACGCCATTCCGACGCCGGTCATGGGCGGCGTCTGCATCCTCTTGTTCGGCTTCATTGCCGCATCGGGGCTGCGCATGCTGGTTGAAAAGAAAGTCGATTATACACGTTCGAAGAATCTTATCTTAACGGCGGTCACTATGATTTCCGGCCTTAGCGGCGCTACCATCGTACTCGGCCCGGTCCAGCTCAAGGGCATGGGCCTGGCAACGGTCGTCGCCATGGTCATGAGCTGCGTCTTCTTATTCTTTGAAAAAATCCACTGGGCCAACGAAGAATAAAGGCCTTTCCTCCGCTTTTCTGTAAGGGCTGCTTCCGGCGGTTCTGAAAGGAGATATTATGATGAAGATTAAACCACCGAAAACCCGCGATGATTTAATCGCCCTGCTGAGTCTGACTGAGCCCGACGACCTGCAGGAATTGTATGATGCGGCTTATGCCGTCAAGGCTGAAAATGTCGGCCGCGTCGTCTACTATCGGGGGCTCATCGAGTTTTCCAACTACTGCATTAAAGATTGTAAATACTGCGGCATCCGCAAGAGCAACGACGAAGTCGAACGCTTTGATACGCCGCGGGAAGATATTTTGGCCATGGCCCGCTGGGCCTATGAGAATAAGTACGGCTCCCTGACTATCCAGTCCGGCGAACGGCAGGACGAGGCCTTCATCGATTATGTCGAAGGCCTGGTCCGCGACATCAAGGAACTGAGCGACGGCAAGCTGGGCCTGACCCTTTGTGTCGGCGAACAGACGGAAGAAACCTATCGGCGCTGGTTTGAAGCCGGTGCCCACCGCTACCTGCTGCGCATCGAGACCAGCAATCCCGCTCTCTATGCGACCCTCCATCCCGATGACGGCCATCATAAATGGCAGGTCCGCAAAGCCTGCCTGGAAAGCCTGCGCCGTATCGGCTATCAGGTCGGGACGGGGGATATGATCGGCCTTCCCGGCCAGACCCTCGGCGACTTGGCTGACGATATCCTCCTCTACCGCGACATGGATATCGATATGATCGGCATGGGACCCTACGTCGTCCACCATAATACGCCCATCGGGAAAGCCGTCCTTGCCAGCGGCATGGACAGCAAAGAAGAACAGAAGCGGCGGCTGGAAATGGGACTTAAGATGATCGCCGTGACCCGCCTCTTTTTACCCGACGTCAACATCGCAGCGACGACGGCCCTTCAGGCTCTCCATCCTTTGGGACGGGAACTGGGCTTAAAGGCCGGGGCCAACGTCCTCATGCCGATCGTCACCGTTCCTAAATTCCGTCCGCAGTACCTCTTGTATGACAACAAACCTTGTGTCGATGAAGTGCCGGAACAGTGCAAAAACTGCATCAGCGCCCGCGTCGCTTCCGTCGGCGATACGATTGGTTTTGGCCAATGGGGCGATTCGCCGCACTTTTTCCATCGCAAGTAAAAGGCTTTGAACCGACTCGAGCGTATGCCAATCCGGCATACCGGTATATAAAAAAAGCAGGCCCCGTCGGGACCTGCTTTTTTGTTTGGCGGAAAGGGTGGGATTCGAACCCACGGTGCGTTGCCGCATCACTAGTTTTCAAGACTAGCTCCTTAAACCACTCGGACACCTTTCCATAACGAAAATATTATATCAAAGTTTCGACAACTCCGTCAAGGTCGGCCAGAATACTTGATAATTGACGATTACATGGTATATAATTAGATGTATCTTTATGTCTAAATGATTTTGTTTATAGAAAAGGGGCTGTGATAATGTATCACATAAGTGTTTTGACAGGACGTCAGGATGAAGATGATTTTGGAGAGAGACTGCGCGATGTAGCGCGCGTTGAATATTGTCCTCCAGGAGATGAAGATGAATTAGCCGACAGGCTTCAGGAAGCAGATATTCTCATTTGCCATCATGAACCGATTACGGCTTCACTCCTCGAGAAACTCGATGACTTGAAATTGATTGTCGTCTTATCGACCCGGTCGGATAACGTCGACGTGAAAGCGGCCCACGAAAAGGGCGTCATGGTCATCAATAATACTTCCTACTGTGTCGACGACATTGCCGACCATGCTTGTGCCATGATTTTGGCCTTGATTCGTCAGCTGCCGGAATATCAAAGCGATATCCGGACCAACAGCCGTTGGGAATTCGGGGCTGTTCCCTGGCCCCTTCACCGGGTCAGCAAAAATCTCATCGGCCTCGTCGGGTTTGGCCATGTCGGCCGTGCCGTTGCTTCGCGATTGCAGGCTTTTGGATGCAAAATCCAGGCTTACGATCCCTTCGTCAGTGAAAAATTCATGATGGAAAGCAGCGTCCGCCCCGTCGATTTTGACAAACTTCTTCAGACTAGCGACGTCGTATCACTGCACATGCCGCTGAACGAATCGACACGCTACATTTTTCAGGATGAACAATTCGAAGAAATGAAAAAGGGCTCCATGTTCGTCAACTGCTGCCGCGGCGGCCTGGTTGATGAAGCGGCTCTGTACCATGCCGTCGACGACGGCCATATCCGCAGCGCCGCCCTCGATGCCCTGTCGACAGAACATCCGAGCCCGATGCTGCTCAAGATGATTGCCCGGCCGGAGTTCTTATTGACGCCGAGCGTCAGCTTCCATTCCGTCGAAGCGATGCGTGACATCCGCGACGATGCCGAACGCTATATCCGGCTTTTCCTGGCCGGCCATTACGATGAATTGCCCGTAGTTACCTTACGGGACAGCGAATAATCTTGACGAGAGGAGCTGTACGATTTGCGCATCTTGAAATTGGCCTGTATGGCTCTGTTGAGCTGCCTTATCCTGGCAGGCTGCGCACTGGACAATAAAACGGCGGACACACCTGCGGCGGAAAAGAACCCGCCGCAGGAAGTTGCCATGGCCGTACCGGAAAAGGGGATTCCCGTTCTGATGTACCATATGATCGGCGACGTTCCGGATAATGACGCCGTTCTCTTAGAGTCTCATTTCCGGGAACAGATGAAATTTTTAAAGGATAACGATTTTCATCCCCTGACCATGGATCAGCTGTACGACTATTTGGCCAAGGGCAAACCGGTGCCGGTTCGGCCCGTCGTCCTCACCTTCGATGACGGCTACCCCGATACGTATCGTATCGTCATGCCGATTTTAAAGGAATATGGCTTTGCCGGGACGGTCTTCGTGCCGACCTATGACACCGACCAGGGGACGCGCATCAATTGGCAGCAGGTAAAGGAAATGCAGGCCTCAGGCCTTACCATTGCCTCGCACAGCTATCATCATGAGCGGGCGACGGAGATGACGGGCAACTCCTTTGCCGACGAAGTCAAAAAGAGCCAGGCTGAGTTAAAAGAACAGCTCGGCATTACTAATGAATACTTCTGTTATCCCTATGGCGGGTATACCCGGGAAGCCGGCGACGTCTTAAAGGCCGCTGGTATTAAAATGGCCGTGACCATGGATCCGGGCTGGGCAAAATACGGGGATAACCTGTATGCCGTCAAACGGATTTGGATCGGCAACGCTGTCGACATTGAAAACTTCAAGCAGCGCGTTACGACACCGCAATACGAAGAACGTTAACTTTATTTTTTCGAGGTTACATATGAGGAAACACGTAAAAGAAATCGGTAAGTTTTTTATCTTTATCGCCATTTTTTTCTCTCTGACATCACCCTTTGTCGTCCTCTTCGGACCCTTCGACAATTTGAAGCGGACGGTTGTGGGCGCTATTTTGAAGAGCCGCCATCCGCAGTACATTACGTGGCTTTTTACGCAGCAGGAAATCGATGAGATCTTAGGCGGTATCAGTTCGACGCCGAAGCAGGAATTGTTTAATTTCAAGGCCCGCACGGATACGACACTTACCCTGAAAAATATTGATTCCAGTCGGTTTAAGGGCTTCTTGCTGGAAGTCCCTGATCCCCATCGCCTGCAGGTAGCAACGGCGGAAAATATGGATGAAAAAGGCGATACGACGAGCGGCATTGCCGAACGCGTCGGTGCTGTAGCGGCCATCAATGCCGGCGGTTTTTATGATGCCAATGGGACCGGGACGGGCCGCCAGCCTTACGGCTTCATCATCCATGATGGAAAGTACCTCCTCGGTCAAAACTCTTCTGACGATGAAACGAATGAATTTGTCGGCTTCACTTCCGGCGGCAACCTCATCGTCGGCAATTATTCCAAGGCCGAACTGCGGGAAAAGGACGTCGTCGAAGGCATTTCCTTCGGACCGGCGCTCATCGTCAACGGTGAAAAGATGATTACCAATGGCGACGGCGGCTGGGGTGTCGGACCGCGCACGGCTATTGGCCAGCGTAAGGACGGCACGGTGCTGCTGCTGGTTATCGACGGCCGTCAGCCTGGCTATTCTGTCGGTGCGACCTTGCGCGATTTGCAGAATATTTTGTATGAAGAAGGTGCCGTCATTGCAGCTAACCTCGACGGCGGGTCCAGCTCGACCTTATATTACAATGGAAAAGTCGTCAACAAACCGGCGGACCTCTTGGGTGAACGCATGATTCCGACGGCGTTCGTCGTCAAGTAGGAGGGCAGGCTATGAAATTTCGAAAGTTTATTGCCGTCTTTGTGGCCGGTATTGCCGTCCAGGCCGGCGTTTATATTTATTTGGATCAGGTCTTGTTTGCGCCGACGTCGGATTTCCAAATCGGCGGTACGACCCAGCAGGAAGCCATGGGGGATGGTACGGAAACGAACGGCCGCAGCTTCTATTCCTATGACAAGCGCTTCATGGCGACCATCCTCGACGATCAGGTTACGATCTATGAAGCCGGGAAAAAGAACGATCCTCAGCGCATCAATCTGCACGGCCGCAACGTATCCTTCTTTGAATGGCTTCCGGACCGCAATCTGGCTATCTTTGCAACCTATGGCCGCGACAATAAGACCGGGGAATACGGTGTCTACATCGCCCAGTACAACCCCATCTATCCGGACCGCGAATTAGATACGCCTATTGAAGATGCACCGGCAGACAGCAAAATCGTCGACGTCGCGTATTCGACGGCGACCAACGTCGTTTACATGAAACTTGAAGTCGGCGAAGACCGTTACCGCATTTATCGGACCGACGCCAACTATGATACGCGGCGCATTCACGTCCAGGCTGAAAATATCGGCCGCATTGCCGTCTTCTACGATTCGGATACCTTCTTCTACGATAACCTCCGGACCGGCGTCGTCTACATGCTCGACGGGGCTACCAGCAGTTGGCGTGAAATTTCACCGAGCGGTAATTTCAGACTCATCGGCCTCGACGGCCAGGAAATCTATATCGCTGAAATGAATCGTGACGACAAAGTCATTGCCGCTTATCGCGGCCGTTTAGGCGTAGGCTTTAAGAAGATTGCTACCTATCGGACGCCGGAAGACTTCAACAGCATCACCTTAAACAGCATGCATGAAGCCTCGGAAAAGTCGGATAAAATGGAAAAGGAATAGGTGATTGACCTTGGCAAAACATAAGATTCCTAAGAATCGTTCAATTGAAGATATGTTCAAAGGTGTTCAGGAAGAAGATACCTTTGAAACGACGGGCTGGGAAGATGATGACGCCAGCCCTCGCCGTCAACCTGTTCGAAAAGCAGATAAAAAACAGACGGCCGGCGATTTTCGCCGCCAGTTCTTTACCGATGACCTTCAGGAAAAAGTGGGTTCCATCCTCCTCGATATCAAGATGGCCTATTTTAAAGACGGAGTCGGTGATATTTCCCTGGAAGTCGTAAAAGATGGCCGTAACGTCGTCATCAAAACGGCTCCTAAGACCAGCAAAAAACTGCGTAAATAGCTTTGCCGCCGATTGTCGTTGAAGGAGGCCTGGCCATGGAACACAAGGACTTAGAAAAACAGTTTCACTGCGGCCCCATCAAGGCGGCTTATGAAAATTCAAAATGGTTTTCTGGTTTTATGAGAGTCTTGTTTCTCTTGGTGGCCATTTACTTTTTCTGGCTCATGATGGGCGAGGCCCATCTCGTCGAGCATCTTGACAACTGGGCCGTCCTCGCGTTTTGTCTGTGGCGCATGCACCGGCAAAGTGACATCATGTGCTACGTGGCGGAAAAGGGCATCCTTGTCCGCCGTCAATTCCGATCCCTTCACGAATTTTACGACGACCTGTTTCATACCGACCGAAGCCTGGTATTCCTGCCTTATAAGGATATCTTTGTCATCGGCGATACGTGGCAGGAAATCCAGTTAGGCCAAGCCGAAGAAGGGGGCCTCGTCGTCCTTCCCGTCCGACTCCAGTTTTTGTCGAAAAAGAGTAAACAACAGATTATCGACACCATCAAGGACATGCAGGACAAGGATGATGAAGAGGCGTAACCGTGTGAACCATTCGAAATATGCATCGATCAGCATGGAAACATGCTGATTTTTCATAATCCAAACCCTTTATCTTTTTAACGAAATAAAGTAAAATATGTCATATACATCAGGAAGTGTTCGCCTTTTGGGAGAACGGCCATTCCTGATGAACGTAAGGAAACTCACAGGCTTTTGACTGAAGGCCGGGAAGGGAGTTTCTGACAGCCTTTACTCGTTATGTTACTCTGTAAGGAGGAATTTACATGAATTGGAAAAAAATATTGGCTGCCGGCGCATTGACAGCAGCAGCGGCTGCCTTACTCGTTGGTTGCGGTACTGATAACAGCAGTCAGGCAGAGCAGAAACTACCGGATAAAATCGTTATCGGCCTCGATGATAATTTCCCGCCTATGGGCTTCCGTGATGAAAGCGGCAACCTCGTCGGTTTCGATATCGACCTGGCTCAGGAAGCGTCGAAACGACTCGGAATCCCGGTTGAATTTAAACCGATTGACTGGGACAGTAAAGAAGCTGCTCTTAAGAGCAAGCAAGTCGACCTCTTGTGGAATGGCTTGACCATCACCGATGAACGGGCACAGCAAATTGCCTTTTCAAAACCCTATATGCACAACCAGCAGCTCCTCGTTGTCCGCAATGATTCGCCGATCACCAATCGCGAAGGATTGGCCGGCAAGATCTTAGGGACTCAGGAAGGCAGCAGCTCGATCAATGCCTTGGAAAAGAACATGGACTTCCAGAAATCCCTGTCTGAAGTCAAAAAATACGGCGACTTCGTCAACGCCTTTATGGACCTTGAAATCGGCCGTATTGACGGCGTCCTCGTCGACAGTGTCGTCGGCCGCTACTACATGACCAAGAAGCCGGGCCAGTTTAAAGTCATTGACGACAAGATGGGCGACGAACAATTCGGCGTCGGCCTGCGTAAAGACGACAACCTCCTGCGGGATAAACTCAACGACGTCTTGAAACAAATGAGTGAAGATGGTACAATGACTAAGTTGTCCCAGAAGTGGTTTAACGAAGATATTACCATAAAAGTACGGTAATCGGGAAAGATGTACGAAAAACAACCTTTCGGTCAGATGACGCTGACAGCTCCCCGTCGTGGAGAGGTCCCCGGCATGGACGGAGAGGTTGTTTTTCCGTGCTGCACACTGCCTGTGTGAAACGCCGTGCCTGAAGAAGGAGCCAGCATGGATTATTTAATTCAGATTGTGCCTGCCGTTGCTGCAGGCCTGAAAATTACACTGCAAATTTTTGTGATCACCATCGTCTTGAGTCTGCCCTTGGGTATCCTCATGGCCGTTGGCCGTATTTCTAAGATCGCCGTCCTGCGAAAGGTCATGTATGCCTATATCTATGTCATGCGTGGTACGCCGCTGATGCTGCAGATCTTGTTCATCTACTACGGCCTGCCCTTTATCATCAATGGGTTTACCCTGCCGGCATTTCCGGCGGCCATCATCGCCTTCGTCTTTAACTATGCCGCTTACTTTGCCGAAATCTTCCGCGGCGGCATCCAGTCCATCGACCGCGGCCAGTATGAGGGTGCCAAGGTTTTGGGGATGACCTACATTCAGACCATGCGCCGGATCATCCTGCCTCAGGTCGTAAAACGGGTTTTGCCGCCAGTGTCCAATGAAACGATTAACCTGCTTAAAGATACGTCCCTCGTCTACATCCTGGCCATGAACGATATCCTGCGTATTACGCGGTCCATCGTTCAGCGTGATTTCGATACGACAGCCTTTTTGGTCGCCGCCGTATTCTACCTGTTCTTTACGTTTATCCTGACCAAAATTTTCGGGTACCTGGAAAAACGTTACGCCGTCTATGATGAATAAGGAGGACGTCTTGTCATGAGTTTTATTGAAATGGATCACATCCGAAAGAGTTTCGGAAATTTGGAAGTCATAAAAGACGTTTCCCTTCATGTTGAAACGGGGGAAGTCGTTTCCATCATCGGCCCGTCCGGGAGCGGCAAGAGTACCTTCCTGCGCTGTCTTTGCCAGTTGGAAACCATCAACAGCGGTTCCATCGTCGTCGACGGTAAGACCATGGCCAGTACGCCGGCCGGAAGCCAGCGTGCCGTCTATGCACCGGCTGCCGACGTTCGGGCTATCTGTCGCCGCATGGGCATGTGCTTTCAGCACTTCAACCTGTTTCCGCATATGACCGTGCTGGACAACATCTTGGAAGCGCCTCGCGTCGTCAAGAAGATGAAGACCGAAGAAATCATGCCGAAGGCTGAGGAACTGCTTAAAAAAGTCGGCTTGTGGGAAAAGCGGGATACCTATCCGTCACGCCTTTCCGGCGGTCAGCAGCAGCGTGTGGCCATTGCCCGTTCCTTGGCGATGGACCCGGATATCATGCTCTTTGACGAACCGACCAGTGCCCTTGACCCGGAATTGACCGGTGAAGTCCTGCGCACGATACAGCAACTGGCCGATGAAAACATGACCATGGTCATCGTAACCCATGAGATGGCTTTTGCCAAAGAAGTGGCCGACCGGGTTATTTTTATGGCCGACGGCATTATTCAGGAACAAGGCAAACCGGAAGACGTCTTTGAACATCCGCAAAATGAACGGACGCAAAGCTTTCTCCAATCGATGCTGCGATTCTAAACGAAAAGCTGCGATATTGCTGTCTTTAAAGCCCCTTAAAGGGGCTTTTTGTTTACATGGGTCATTCAATGCCCCGCAGGTGGCATAGTATACCCGTTCTGTGCTATAATGATTTCATACGCGAATAAGACATTATTCTATCGAAAGGTAGTGAAGTGAACATGACACAATTAAAATTACGTTCAGGCTTTACTTTTGATGTAACCAATCTTTATGGCCCTCAGGCCGTCACGGAAGCAGAGGTAAAGGACTTTTCACCGGTCTATACCAAAGCGCACGAAGCAGTGATGAACATGCGCAAAAACGGTACCATGCCGGGCCATCTCTCCAAAGATGGAGAACCGGAAGCCGTCCTTTTTACACAGCTTCCGTACATTGAAGATGGCAACATCAACAGTCCGGAACGTATTTTTGCCCTGGAAGAATTGGCTCGGACGACGCGCAACCGCGTCGATGCTGTCGTATTCTTGGGGATTGGCGGCTCCTATTTGGGCGGGAAAGTACTGTTTGACGTTCAGTGCGGTGAATTTTGGAATATGAAGAGCACGGAAGAACGCAATGGCTTCCCGAAAGCTTTCTTTGCCGGCAACAATGTTGACTCTCATAAGATGACAGGCCTTATTCAGTTCTTGAAAAATGACAGCCAGACGAAACCGAATTATACGGTTATGGCCGTCGTCATTTCGAAATCGGGCTCGACGATCGAACCGATGTCGAACTATATGGTATTAAAAGCCGCTATGAACGACGCCGGCATTACCCTTGAAACGGTAGCCGTTACCGACCCGCACGACGGCGGCGATAAAGAAACGCTGCTCCACGGCCTTGCTAAGAAATCGGGCTGGCCCATTTTCTACGTTCCCGATGGCATCGGCGGTCGTTTCAGCGTCTTTTCCGAAGTCGGCCTCATCGTCGGCGCCCTGACCGGTTTCAGCATCCGTCAGTTCCTCGACGGTGCCCGTGATATGGATCACGCCTGCCAGAATCCGGATATTTGGAAAAACCCGGCTCTCCTCAACAGTGTCCTTAAATTCCTGGCCGGTAAAAATCATGGCCGCAGCCTGGAAGTCCTCATGCCCTATGCCGACAGCTTGAAATCCTTGTCGGAATGGTATATTCAGCTCTTGGCAGAATCCCTCGGCAAGCGCCTCGATAAGCAGGGCAATGTCGTCAACTATGGCCGTACGCCGATCGTCGCTGTCGGTACGACGGACATGCATGCCCAGACTCAGGAACATCAGGAAGGGCCCCAGGATAAAGTCGTCCAGTTCGTTTCTGTCGAAAACTGGCCCGATGACGTTACGGTGCCTCACCTGTACGATGAATATCCGAAATTGGCTGCTTTCAGCGGTCTGCCCCTCAGCCAGATCTTGGAAGCTGCCCGCAGCTCCAACGCCGAAGCCCTTGCCGGCGACGGCCGTCCCAGCGCTAACTACATCATGCCGGCTATGACTCCGTATCATTTGGGCGAATTGATGTTCATGCTCTGCCTGTCCATTGCTTACGAAGGCGAATTTGCCAACGTCGATGCCTTCAACCAGCCCGGCGTCGAAGTATACAAGAAATTCCTCGGCGGCCGCCTGAAAAAACTGCAGGAAGGTTAAGTTATGAATGTATTAGTTACCGGCGGTGCCGGCTATATCGGCAGCCATACGGTGAAGGCCTTGCTTCACGAAGGCCATAAGGTCGTCGTCATCGACAACCTGTCCCGCGGCCATCGGGCAGCCGTCCCGGAATCGGTTCCTTTTTACGTCGTCGATATCCACGATATCGACGGTGTGCGCCGGATCCTTGAAGATATGAACATCGATGCCGTCATGCATTTTGCGGCTCATAGCCAGGTGGGCGAATCGATGGAAAATCCGACTATTTATTACGATAATAATGTCGTCGGCTCGTACAGCCTCCTTGAAGCCGTACGTCAGGCTAAGGTCAAGTACTTCGTCTTTTCCTCGACGGCTGCCGTCTATGGCGAACCGGAACAGACGCCGATCACGGAAGACATGCCGTATCAGCCGACCAACGTCTACGGTCAGACCAAGCTGATGATCGAAATGATGCTGGCCCAGTTCAGCCGTGCTTATGGACTGCACTATGTAGCCCTTCGCTACTTCAATGCGGCCGGTGCCGATGGCAGCGGTGCCATCGGAGAAGATCATACACCGGAAACACATCTCATTCCCTTGATCCTGCAGACGGCCTTGGGACAGCGGAAGAGCATTAAAATTTTCGGTACAGACTATCCGACGGCTGATGGAACCTGTATCCGTGACTACATTCACGTCACGGATTTGGCCGATGCCCACGTACGGGTCCTTCGCTACCTGTCCGAAGGCGGCGAGTCACAGTACTTTAACCTGGGCTCTCAGAACGGTTTCAGCGTCCGGGACATGATTGAAGCCGCCAAGAAGGTTACGGGCCGTGATTTTAACGTGGAAGAAGCACCGCGTCGTGCCGGTGATCCGGCCGTGCTCATTGCCGGGTCGGAAAAAATCCGCCGCCTTACGGGCTGGCAGCCGACACACAGTAACGTAGAACAAATTATAGCCGATGCCTGGCATTGGCATCAACACCATCCGCAGGGGTATGGCGATAAAAAATAGGGGTTTATCGGTCCTGCAAAGGGTGGGGAACGGTATCGTTCAACGTCGCAAGACTTGGCTTCCCTATGTGGGGATACTTGTCTGCCTTGGCGCTGTATGGTTTTGGTGGGAAGAGCCCCAGGGACAAGTAAACATGAAACGGGATGCCTCTCAGCAGCAAGCTGAGAAGCATCCCGTTTTTGATACGCCGGAGACGGAGGCCGAAGGAAGCCTCGTCTACGACGTAAGGTCGGCGATACAGTATAAGCCATTGCCTGATTTATTTGGCGGCAGTTTGCCGAAGAAAGCTGTCGCCGCAGAACCAACAGGGGTGTCTCAGGTATCACTGACGGTAAGATCGGTGACGGAAAAGGAATCCGCTTCGCCGCAGTGGACGTTGCCCACCGTTGGCGGGTCTATTCATCAAGGTGAGGAGCACCTGGTCATTTTACAGTGGCAGGGCCAGTCGGCTGCCTGTGCAGCCGGAGAATCCTGGCAGGGCTGGTATGTTGCTTATGTCAACAGCCAGGCCGTGGGACTCATGCGCGACGGAAACCTTTGGGAAATTCGCTTGTGATGGGGAGAAAGGAAGTGTCATGAATTTTTATACCAAAGCCTGGACGGCAGCGGTCTGTTGCTTTTTGCCTTTTCAGGCAGTTGCCATTGATGTTCAGGTGAGGGACGTTCCGGTTCGGACCGTCCTTGAGGGTTTGGCACGGTCGGGTCATATCAATCTCATCGTCGATGACAGTGTAGATGGCACCCTCACCATGACCCTGCATGATATCACTGTCGATGAGGCCCTGCAGGCTATTGCTGACAGCAAAGGCCTCTATTACGATGCCTCCGGGCCCATACGGACGATGACCGGACCCCATTCCGGAAAGAGTGTCAAGACCTTTCATACGTGGCAGCTTCGCCATGCCGATCCTGAAGCAGTAAAGAAAGCTGTTGAGGCGGCGGTTCCCGAAGCCGATGTGCGCTGTCACGGCGATACCAATACGGTGGTCGTCGGCGGGACGGCACAGACCCAGGCTGCCGTACAGGCCTTGGTCCGGCGCCTCGATGTACCGGTCCGGCAGGTTGATGTTTCAGTTGAAATCGCTTCCATCGACGACAGCTTGTTGAAGCAGACCGGCATTGAGTACAATTGGTCTACCGTTGAAGGCGGGGCGGATCACAGCATTTTTTCCCTGTCCGGGACGATTCACGCCTTAGAAGAACGAGGCAAGGCGAAAATCTTAGCTCGTCCGCATATCGTCGCCAGCAATGGTCGGGAAGCCCATATCCTCATCGGCGATAAGATCCCCGTTCAGACGGAGCATCGGTCCGGTCAGGAGACGGCCATCAGTACGACTTATGAAGATGCGGGCATCAAATTGACCTATACGCCCCAGGTCCATCCGGACAATTCGGTAACGGCCGATCTCTTTGCCGAGGTCAGCACGCCGGTCTTTGTTCCCGAGTTGAAAGCCTATCGTATCGCGACCCGTCAGGCTCGGACGACGGTGCGTCTATCGGAAGGTCAGCCGCTTGTTATCGGCGGTCTCATTCGCCGCGAAGACCTTGAACATTTCCGTAAAGTGCCGCTCTTGGCGGACCTGCCCTTAATTGGAAAATTATTCCGCTATCATTATAAGTCGCATAAGAATACAGAAATCGTCTTGATCTTGAAATCGCAGGTATTGCCGGATTAGTACGACGTTTTACGTAATTTTTCTTGATTTTTATGGAAATCTGTCCTTGACTTTCATTTATTTTCCGGTATAATCATTATCAACAATTAATTTCCTGATAACAGTTGTGACGGAAAAAAGTAAGGCCTTTAAACTTTTCAGAGAGTATCCGGGTGGTGTGAGGATACAGGGGATGAGGCCCGAAGTTCATTCCTGAACTGTACGGCTGAACTGAAGTAGGCTGTACCGGGGCGGCTGCCGTTATACGGCCATGAGTTGATCGATTCAAGATAAATAGGGTGGTACCGCGGATTTTTCCGTCCCTGGGTGCCACCCTTTTTTTGTTCTATCGATAAATTGGGTGGTACCGCGACCTTGTCGTCCCTTTTTAGGGGCGATTTTTTTTTCGGGAAATTAGGAAGAGAGGAGTTTTTAGGATGGGAACAACAGGAATTCAAATCGTTATTATTTTAGCTTATATCAGCGTGCTCTTCGGCATCAGTTGGTATGTGAAGCGTCGGGCCGCCTCTTCGACCGAAGACTATGTATTGGCCGGCCGCAGACTTACGACGCCCCTTATCATGGTATCCATCGTCGGTCTTGCCGTCGGCGGTGCCTCGACGATCGGCGTTGCCGAACAGGCCTATAAGGTCGGCTTGTCTGCCGGCTGGTATACAGCGGCTTGGGGCATCGGTGCTATCGTTATGGGGCTGACCGTTGCCAAGAAGTATCGCCGCCTCCATATTACGACAGTTCCGGAACTCTTAGAAAGGTATTATGACCGGCGCAGCATGGTGGCCGGCATCGCCTGCCAGGTCTTGGTGCAGCTCGTCGTCATGAGTCTGCAGTATGTAGCCGGCGGCGCCGTCCTGGCCGCCCTCATGCCGGATATCTTCACACCGGTTACGGGGATGTTCACCAGTGCCGTCGTATTCATCGGGATTACCCTCATCGGCGGCATGTGGTCGGCCAGTCAGTCCAATATCCTCAATGTAACGCTGCAGTATATCGGCATTACCGTTGCGGCTTTCCTCATCGTGGCCATGGCTGGCGGCATCGATGTCGTGGCTATTCAGGCTCCGACAGTGACGGCGATGGATTTCTTCAGCGGTGTGGGACCGATGACGATTGTTACCTGGATCGTCGTCTTGATTACGGTCAATATTTCCCTGCAGGCGATCATTCAGATTTCCCTCGGCGCTAAAGATGTGCAGACGGCCCGCAAAGGCTTCGTCATCGGCGGCCTGGTCATGCTTCCCGTCGGTTTCGTCGCGGCCCTGCTCGGGGTCATTGCTTCGGAAATGTATCCTTCAATTTCCCCGACGACGGCCCTGCCGCAGCTCATCATGTCGCTCAATCCCTGGATTGCCGGAATCACCTTGGCCTCCTTATGGGCCGCCGATGTCAGTACGGCCTGCAACCTGCTCTTGTCGGCAGCGACGCTCTATTCTCACGACATCCACAAACAGTTCATCGATCCTCAGATGTCGGATAAGAAGTACATGGCCATCACTCGCATGTCGGTACTCCTGTTAGGACTTCTTACACTGGGCTTTGCCCTTACGATCAGCGGCATCATTTCGACGCTCATGGCGGGATTATCGCTCATGACCGCCTTTGCCGTCATCGTCCTCATGACGATGTATGCCCCGGCATATTGCTCGCGGCAGGCGGCCTTCTACACGATTATGGCCTCGATCATCGTCCTCGTCGCCTGGATGGTCATTCCTGCCGTTCGCGTGCTGCCCCATGTCATTTATGCTGAATGGATCGTTTGCAGTGTGACCTTCTGCGGTATCAGCCTGGTTTCGAAGAAATCCATTTCAACGGACGGGCTGGCTGAAAAGGTCAGTGCGCCGGCGCAGCATTAAAGGCTCATTGCCAAAGGGCGTTGCCGACGGCAAATCCGAGCCAGCAGCAGAGGAAGCCGCCGACGACGTTGAGAGAAAAATAAGCTGCCGCCGACAGTATATCGCCGGTGCGGACGAGGGTCAAGAGTTCCATGTTGTACGTCGAAAAGGTCGTAAAACCGCCAAGGATGCCGGTTACGAAAAAGAGCTTGACCGTCGGCGGAAGGTTCGACATCTGCGTAAAGAATACGAAGAGGAGTCCGATGCAAAAGGATCCGATGGTATTGGCCAGGATCGTTCCGTAAGGGAGGCTGACGGCTCCGTAACGAAGTGTCAGTTGAGTGATACCGTAGCGCAGGGCTGAACCGATGCCGCCGCCGAGGGCAATGAAGATGATTTTTTCCATGATAGTCTCCTTATGATCAGTGCTATGAAATACATCCCGTAAACTAGGTCTTTTATAAGATAGCACGATGGTTCTTTGAGTGCAATGGCTGGCCTCCTTTTCTTATCGGTAAGGGCCTTCTATTGGCTGCTGGCCCATTGAGGCAATCTGTGATACAATATAGGATACCTAAGATGAGGGCCGCCGCTTATCGGCGACTTGGTGAATCTCGAAGGAGTTGCACGGAAAGCTCCCTTAGCCGGGGAGCTTTTGCCGTATGAAGGGGGAATGTCGATGAGCTGGCAAGTGGAGAAGGCGCTGGATGAACTGATGAGTCAGGAAACCGGTGCCGTCGTCTATCCTTTTGGGACGCGGCGGGCCATGGCCATTTGCTACCCCAATACGTATGACGTCGCCATGAGTAATCTGGGGATGCAGATCATTTACCGCGAAGTAAACGGCCGCGAGGACTGGCTCTGTGAGCGGGCTTTCCTGCCAGATAAAGACTTGATGAAGGTCTTTGAAAAGACGGGGGAACCGCTGGTGTCCTTAGAAAACAGGCGGCCCTTGTCAGATTTTGAAATCCTGGGGCTTTCCGTCAGTTTCGAAATGGACTATTTCAATGTGCCGTCTATTTTGAAGATGGGGCGGATTCCCGTTTTAGCAGCCGAGCGCGGCGACGACGATACACTGGTCGTCATGGGCGGCCCGGTGGCCTTCTTTAACCCCGAACCCCTGTCGCCTTTTGTGGACGTCGTCCTGGTCGGGGAAGGGGAGGGCTTTATCCATGCCTTCCTCGATGCCTATGAAGAAGCGAAGGAGAACCATTTGGGGCGTCATGACCTCCTTCGCTATCTGGCTCAGCGCGTGCCGGGCGTCTACGTACCGTCCTTATACCGTCACGACTACGACGATGACGGCCATCTTCTGCGAATCGTCCCGGAAGACGGGATTCCGGCGAAGGTGGAACGGCAATGGCGTGAACTGACATTGCCGGCAGAAACGGTCATTGCCACACCGAATACGGAATTTGGCGCCATGTATCTCATCGAGATTGCCCGCGGCTGCGGCCGTCACTGCCGTTTTTGCATGGCCGGCTACTGTTACCGTCGACCTCGCGTCCGCCCCTTGGAATACGTCAAATCGGCCGTGCTCCGCGGCAAGGAGCTGGGGAAGAAAATCGGCCTCATGGGGGCCGCCATTTCGGATTATCCCTATATCGACGAACTGGTCACCTTTATTCGCGACCAGGGCCTCGGCTTTTCCTGCGCCTCCCTGCGGGCCGATTCGATTACGCCGGCTATTGTAAAGGGGCTGGCCGAGAGCGGCCAAAAGACGATTACCCTGGCGCCGGAAGCGGGGAGTAAACGGATGCGGGATATCATCAATAAGGGCATTACGGAAGAACATCTGCTGAAATCCATCGACCTGGCAACGGAAGCCGGCATCCGTCACGTGCGCATGTACATCATGGTCGGCCTGCCGATGGAAACCGATGCCGATATCGAAGGCATCGTCGAGATGACCCGCCGGGTCCAGGACCATATGAAGGACATCGGCAATACCAGCCGTATTACCCTGAGTATCAACCCCTTTATCCCTAAACCGCTTACGCCTTTTCAATGGATGGCGATGACTGATAAGAAAGTCGTTGAGAAACGACTGGCCTTTTTAAAGAAGGCTTTAAAAGATAAACAGATAGAGCTGCTCATTGAGCCCCTGCGTTCAGCCTACATCCAGGGCGTCTTGTCCCGCGGGGACCGCCGCGTGGGACAGCTTTTGGCGAAAGCCTGTGAGTATGGCGGCGTCAAAGGCTGGAAGCGGGCGGCGAAGGAACTTCATTTTGATATCGACGGATTTTTATATGACCAGCGGCCCATCGATGCCGTCCTGCCTTGGGATACGCTCGATCCCGGGTTGGTACCGACGTATCTGACCGACGAATTGAAGAAGGCCGAAGCCGGTGACTATACCTTGCCGTGTTTTGACGGCTGTCGCCGCTGCCATATTTGTGGAGGCTAGTATGACCAAGTGGGTAGAACATGAAAACGGAATTTGTTGGGAAGAAAGCACGCTATTGGCCGAAGCCGGCTTGCGTCACGGCGTGACCGGCCGCAGCGGCGGCGTCAGTGAAGCGCCCTTTCAGTCGCTTAACCTGGGCCTTCACGTCGACGACCGGACCCAGGATGTCCTCGAAAACCGGCGCCGCCTCATGGCAGTGTTGAACTGCGATTTGCCGCAGCTTACGACGGCCCGGCAGACCCATGAAGACCATATCATCGCCGTCGGCCAAACGGAAATCGGTCGCGGTGCCGGAAGCTATGCCGACGCCTTTCCTCATACGGACGCCCTCATGACGAATCTTCCCGGAGTACCGCTCATGATGTGCGTTGCCGACTGCGTGCCGGTCATCTTATTTGATCCGGTAAAGAGCGTTTGTGCCGTCGTTCATGATGGTTGGCGGGGGACGGCGCAAAGGCTTGCCGCGAAGACCGTGTTGGCCATGCAGCTAGCTTATGGATCCAAGCCGAAAGATATCCTGGCTTATATCGGCCCGTCTATTTCAAAGGCTCATTTTGAAGTCAGTGAAGATACGGCTATGACTTTTCAGAATTTAGGACCGGCTTACGGCGCGTGTACAGAGCACCAGGAAGGAATCTGGCGCGTCGACTTATGGAAGGCCAATCACCTTCTCTTGACCGATGCCGGATTAGTGCCCGAACACATTGAAACGACGACGAGTTGCGTGTTCGATCAGGCGGATAAATTCTTTTCTTATCGCCGCGATGGAGGCCATACGGGGCGCATGGGTGCCTTTGCAGTTTTGTAAAAGCCGATGAATAAATTTTTAAATATGACTAGCTTTTATAGGGCTAACTATATATAATAAAAGAAGTGTAATGTTTTATAAATACATATAATTGCATGCACGACGGAGGGATAGGCTTGATTAAGGAAAATCTTGAGGCAGTACACAAGAAAATTGCTGATGCAGCTGCCCGTGTCGGCAGAACTGACAAAATTACGCTTGTTGCAGTGACGAAAAATCATCCTGTAGAGATGATGGAAGAAGCCGCCAGGTGCGGTGTGACCGATGTCGGTGAAAATCGTGTCCAGGAAGCGATGCAAAAATTAGAAGCATTTCCGGATAATGGATTGACCTGGCATTTAATCGGACATTTACAGACCAATAAGGCTAAACCTGCGGTAGAACACTTCCATTTGATCCACTCTATCGATTCGGAGCACTTGCTGAAAGCTGTAAATAAGGAAGCCGGCAAGATCGGGAAGGTGCAGGATATCCTTTTGCAGGTCAATGTAGCCCGCGAAGAAAGTAAATTTGGAATGGAAGTCGAAGATTTTCCGGCGATTTGTGAACTGGCAAAGGGATTGGATCACGTCTGTGTCCGGGGGCTGATGTGCATGGCCCCGAATTACGACAACGTCGAAGACGTGCGGCCCGTATTCCGCATTGCCCACGCTTTATATGAAGATATGAAGCCAAAATTTCCGGAAGGCCAGATCCGGTATCTGTCCATGGGGATGACCCATGACTTTGAAATAGCAATTGAAGAAGGCGCCAATGTCGTCCGCGTCGGCACGGCAATCTTTGGGGCACGTAATTACTAAGGAGGAGTATTTACTATGAAGAAGTCGAAGAACATGTGGAATAGATTTGTAAATGTCGTGAGCGGCGTAGGCGGTGTCAACGAAGACGACGAATTTGAAACGGACGAATACGAAGACGAATTGGAATATGAAGAAGAACGCGTACCGCGCCGTACCCCTGCCGTAGCACCGAGCCGTACCAGCGTCAATTACACGCCGACTCCGGCCAAACCGCTGCGCATGGTCATCGTCGAACCGGAAACCTTCGATGACTCTCAGAGCATTGCAGACTACATCCGCGACCGCAAACCGGTCGTCATCAACTTTGAAGCGACGCCGGAAGACGTTGCTAAACGCGTCGTTGACTTCGTCAGCGGGGCTACTTATGCTATCGACGGCAATATTCAGAAGGTCGGCAAGGAAATCTTCCTCTGCGTGCCCAGCAATGTTACCGTAGACCACGGCAAACGCGATGACTACAGCGATTTTAATGCGCCGCCCCTTACCTGGAATGCCGGCGGTACGAATAATGACAACAACGGCGGCAATACACCGCTTCGTTAATGATTGAGGGATTGTTTTGAAGAATAGAGATAGAATTATCCGCTATTATCAGGGAACGGATAACGGCGAACTGGCTGCCCGTCTCATCGACCTGGCAGACAGTACGGCAAAAGGGCGGCCTTATGCCGTCAGTGAATTTGTATCGCCCGGTGCCGTCCAAATCGGAGAAACCATTCAGGCTCATGTGCCGTCTTTGGTCCTTCGGACTTCCGGCGGTTATGAAGGGGCTGAACGGGTCAAATTGGCTTTTGTCAGCGTCGACTATGACGGCCCCGTCGATTTTGGGATTACGGCCTGCAAACTGAGCTGGGATGACCGCTACCGCCTCTTAGGGCATCGCGACGTCCTGGGTTCGCTCATGAGCCTCGGCATCGACCGGGGACGCTTCGGCGATATCATCATGCAGGATGCTGGAGCCGTATTACTGGCTGAGACGCCGCTGGTTCCCTACTTACAGCAGAATTTTACAAAAATCGCGATGGTCCCCATTACGATTGAAGAAATACCCCTGAGCGACATTGCGCCGCGTCAGGAAAAAGTGAAAGAAATCAAGACGACTGTGGCTTCGCTTCGCCTGGATGCCATCGTTTCATCGGGTTTTGGCATTTCCCGCACGAAAGCAGCCGATGCCGTTAAAGGTGAACGGGTACAGGTAAATTGGCAGCCCGCCAAAGGTCCCAGTCAGGAAGTTCGTCAAGGCGATGTCATTTCTCTCCGCGGCAAAGGGCGGATGGAGCTGGCCGAAATTACCGGAACGTCGCGAAAAGGTCGAACCGGCGTTCTGTTGAAGCGCTATATGTAGTTCCCTTTGTACGGAGGAGATACCACCATGCTTACACCTATGGATATTCATAATAAAGAGTTTAAACGCGGTTTTCGTGGTTACAGCGAAGAAGACGTCGATGCTTTCATGAATAATATTGCCGGCGACTATGAAAAAGTATATCGGGAATATTGTGAACTGAAAGAGCGCTGTGACAGCCTGCAGGATAAGCTGACGCAGTACGAAAAAATGGAAGCAACCATGAACAGTACGCTCATGCTGGCCCAGCAAACGGCTGAAAATGTTAAGGTTTCGGCTCGTAAGGAAGCGGACCTGATTTTACAGGAAGCCGAAAGCAAAAAGCAGAAAATGCTCGACGAAACGATGATGAGCCTGCAAAATTCACAGCAGGAATGGGAAAAACTCAAGGCTCAAACGGGAGCATATCGCGCCAAATGCAAGGCTATACTGACCAGCCAGCTGCGGCTGCTCGATGACATGGCAGCTGACGGCGAAGGAAATGCAGCCGATATCTTGGCTCAGTCTGATATGGCTCCGGCCGTTTCTGTCAACGAAAAATCGGCACAGCAGGCCCGCCCCGACCAGGGTCGGCAGGATGGCGGCAAAAAAGATGCCCCGAAATCCAAATAATACGTGTTTCATGAATATGCTCTCTTTCAGGTATGACATATGTTAGACCCGGCGGGGAGTATATTTATTTATAGGAGGAACGACGATGAAGAAGCTTTTTCTGTTACTGGCAGCCTGCCTCTTTTTAGGCGTGGTGAGCCCGGCCGGTGCCTATAATCCCTATGCGCCCAACCAATTTGATAGTGTTGACCGGAGTTCTTGGGAGTACAAGGCCGTTTACGCCTTGTCCGAAGCCGGTTTGACCGGGGCGCCGATGGAACGGTTCGACCGTTCTTATAACTTGACGCGTTATGAAGTGACGTCCATGATCGCCGTCGCCATGAAGAACCGCAGCAAGGCGACAGAAGCCCAGCAACAGTCTATCGACAGACTGGCTAAAAGCTATGCCGATGACTTGCAGTATCTGACCGATGCACCGCAAAAAAACGATGATACGCCGCAGGGCGTCGCCTTTGACTGGAAGGGAGCCAGTAAATAATGGAAACCATTAAGATGATTACGATTGACCTCGACGGGACCCTCCTTCGCAGTGACGGCTCCGTTTCCGATCACACCGTAGAGACGCTGCAGAAAGCCCGTCAAAAGGGCGTCATCGTCGCCATTGCCACGGGTCGCATGTATCAGACGGCGAAAGCTTATGGAGAACGTCTGGCTCTGGGTGACAGTCCGATGCTGCTCTTTGCCGGCGGTCTGATTCAAACGCTGGAATCAAAGAAGATCCTGTTTCAGCAGACCGTACCCCGCCAAGATGCCCAGGATTTGGTCAACTTGGCCCGGGAACAATCCTGGCAGATGCAGACCTATATTGACGACGTCTTGCGAGTCGAACTCGATGAACCGTGGATTCGCGACTATGAACGGACTACCAAGGTCAAGGCCGTCATCTGCGGCGATGAATTTTACCGCGTACAGGGCGACTGCAATAAACTCCTCAGCCGGGGGCCCCATGAAGAACTCCTGGAGCGTAAGGCCCTTATTGAAAAGACCTTCCCCGGACGATTTAATATCCTGTTTTCCGATCTGACCTTTTTAGAAATCATGCCCCTTGGCGTCGATAAGGGGCACGGCATCCGCCGCCTCGGCGAGCTCTATGACGTAGATCCAAAATATATTATGGCCATTGGCGATTCAGAAAACGATCTGGATATGCTGAAGGCTGCCGGTTTTTCCGTGGCCATGGCCAACGCCGGCCAGGAAGTGAAGGATGCTGCCAATTACGTCACCTTGTCGAATGATGAAGATGGCGTGGCCGCTGTCGTCGAGAAATTTGTATTGTAATAGGAGGTTCTTATGGACCATTTTCACTTGATTATCGTTACCGGCATGTCCGGTGCTGGCAAAACTCATGCCGTTCAAGTCTTAGAAGATATCGGCTATTTTTGCATCGACAACATCCCGCCGGTATTGATTCCTAAGTTTGCCGAGTTATGCATCAAAGGCGGCGAAAGAGTGCGCCACGTCGCCCTCATTGCCGATATTCGCGGCGGTGAATTTTTTGACGCCATGAGCCAGTGCCTGAAGGATCTGAAAGATTTAAAAGAAGAAGGCATTTCTTATGAAATCGTCTTTATCGAAGCGTCTGACCAGGCCTTGGTCCGCCGCTATAAGGAAACGCGCCGGGTCCACCCCTTGGCGCCTCACGGCCGCATCAGCCAGGGCATTGCCGAAGAACGGAACCGCCTGGCTTCCTTGCGAAGAAAAGCCGATTTTATCATCGATACATCCAATTTACAGCCGAAACAGCTGAAGGAAATCCTGGTCAAACGCTATGCCATTACGGACAGCAAAAAGAGCATGACCGTCACCGTCGTGTCTTTCGGCTTTAAGCACGGAATGCCCATTGACGCCGATATCGTCGAAGACGTTCGCTTCCTGCCGAATCCCTATTATATCGACGACTTTCGCCATAAGTCGGGCCGCGTTCCCTGCGTGCGGGATTACGTGGAAAGTTTCCCCATTACCCAGGTATACAAGGAAAAGTGGTTCGATATGATCGATTTCCTCCTGCCTAACTACGAACGAGAAGGCAAGAGCCAACTGGTCATTGCTGTCGGCTGCACCGGCGGGATGCACCGCAGTGTCTGCATGGCCGAAGCGATGTATAAACACCTGCGGGATAACGGCGTCGATGTATCCATCGAACACCGCGATATTCAGAAAAACGACGTTGAAGAAGATGCGCCGGGGTACGAAGGCGAAGCCTAGGAGGTACTGTCATGCGTTTTATGAAATGGCTGCATCCGGGACTGCACATTAAGCGCTGGCTCTTCCTTTTCGGGCTGGGCATGATGTTTTCCAGCTTCGGCATTATCCTGACCTTTAACTACCAGTGGTTGGGTGAAGTCGAAGAGTGGGCTTTCCGGTTGCTCTATGAAATGACGGGGCACTATAATTATACGATTTTGGCTAGTTTGGGTATCTTTGTCATCCTCGTCGGCATGGTCATTATGGGCTGGGCGACGCGGCGGCTGATACGGACCATGATCGGTGTCGTCATGCCCGGTGAATCGGGAAATTTCAGCGATTTGATCTTTTCTAAATTTCAGCTTTCGAAGGGACCGAAAGTCGTCGTCATCGGCGGTGGTACGGGCCTGTCGGTCATGCTGCGTGGCCTCAAGTCGAAGACTTATAATTTGACGGCTGTCGTCACCGTGGCCGACGATGGCGGTTCGACTGGGCGTATCCGTGAAGACCTGGATATCATTGCCCCCGGCGATTTGCGCAACTGCCTGGTAGCTATGGCCGATAAAGAAGGGCTCATGGAACAGCTTTTTGCGCATCGTTTTGGCGGTTCCGGCGACCTGACCGGCCATAGTTTCGGCAACCTCTTCATCGCAGCCCTCATCGAGGTCCTTGGCGACGTCGAAGAAGCCATGGATGCGACCAGTAAGATTCTGCGTGTCCGAGGCAAGGTCATCCCGTCGTCGGCAGAGAAAATCCGCCTCAATGCCAAGATGACCGATGGACGGATCATCGAAGGCGAATCACAGATCCCTCATGCCCACGGCCGTATCAAGAGCGTCTTTACGACGCCGGAACATCCCAAGGCCATCCAGTCGGCTGTCGACGCCATCAAAGGTGCCGATGCCATCGTCCTGGGGCCGGGAAGCCTTTATACGAGCATCATGCCGAATCTGTGTGTGCCCGATATCATCGGAGCGATTCGGGACAGCAAGGCTCCTAAAATTTATATTTGCAACGTCATGACTCAGAAGGGCGAAACGGATGACTATACCGTGTCCGACCACGTCAAGGCCATCCATCGTCAGGCCGGTGACAAGATCATCGACTTTGTCATTGCCAATAACGGCGACGTTGACCCGGCAGTACTCCAGCGCTACGTGGCCCACGGCTCGCACCCGGTTATCATTGATAAGAAAGAAATCGGTGAAACCGGTGCCACGCTGATCTTGTCGGATCTCATCAATAAAGAAAACAGTGCTACTCACGATACGAAGAAACTGGCGAATGTCCTCTTTGACTTGATCAATGCCCTGCGGACCGATTTATCGCCGGAATTGCTTCACTATTATCTCAAGCGTTATACGCTGACTCACCGTTAGGAGGCGGCAGCCATTGTCTTTTGCGGAAGAAGTGAAAAATGAGATTGCTCATTATAAACCAGAGAATGCCGACTGCCGCTTTGCGGAACTGGCAGCCCTCCTTTGTATGGGCGGCTCACTGATTCTCGGCTCTCACGGGATGATTGGCATCGAATTCAGTACATCCAATAACGCCGTCGCCCGTAAGGTCCTGAAGATGTGGATGAAGGCATTTCCCATTCGTCCGGAAGTGAGAGTCCGCCAGGGACTGCGCCTGCGAAAGAAAAATTATTATATCCTGCGCGTAGCGCCGTCCCCGGAGAGTACGATGGCTTTGCGAGACTTGTCTCTCTTTCCGACGGATAAGGAATTTTCTGCCATCAATCTGAACAAAACAGAATGCCAACGTGCCTTTTTGCGGGGCGCGTTTATGGGCGGCGGATCGGTTAATCAGCCACAACGGGACTACCATTTGGAATTGGTAACGGGCAATGCTGCCTTTGCGGAAAAGCTGCTCAAAATCATGCGCCGTTTCCGCTTGCCGGCCAAGATTACCGACCGCAAAGGGGATTACTTGGTCTATATAAAAGAAGGAAATGGCGTGGCGCATTTTCTGCAGTACGTTGGGGCTGCCCAGGCCTACCTCACCTTTGAAGAAGTTCGCGTCGTAAAGGAGATGCGCAACAACGTCAATCGCGTCGTCAACTGTGAAACGGCCAATCTTCAAAAAACCGTCGATGCCGCCGTTCGCCAGCGCCGGGCCATTACCCGGATTCAGGAGTCGGGGCTCTACCAGCGCATGTCAGCTAAGCTTCGCGAGGCGGCAGAACTGCGCATGGCCAATCCGGAAGCCTCGATGAGCGAATTGGCAGCTCAGTCCGGACTGACGAAGTCCGGACTCACTCACCGTTTCAAAAAAATTGCGGATATAGCAAAACAGATAGAAGGTCAACAACATGATGAACATTAAGAAACTATGTACCTATATTGCCGGTCTTTTGACGGCCTTTATGCCCATGGGAGCGTCCTTGGCGGCGGAGTTTCCGAGAATCGATGATCCCGATGTCATGAGCCGTGTCGTCGTGCAGCCGATGCGGGCTATTTCGATGACGCCGCCCATCGATACGGGAACGCTGCTCTTATCGGACAGCCCGGAATATGCCGAAAAGGACGGCATCCTCTATGGGGATATGGTCAGCGGTGATGTACGTCTCTATTTTTATCATGTCAATCAACAGCAGACGGACCGCAAAATCGTAGCCATGCTCTATAATCCCCATGACTATCCCATTGACGCCTTCCTTCAAGGCTATCAGTATACGCGGCCCAGTGCCGACTACTATCAGGTCGGAAAAGAACTGTCGACCCTGTATTATGAAGGCAATATGACGGTCAATAAGGTTACCGTGCAGCCTCATGATTACGCCTTGGTCGGCCAGCGGCTTAATGAAGTCGTCGTCCATCCGGATCAGCTCTTTTCGGGCATCGTCAACGTCAGCCTTCCGGAACCGATGATTCTGTCGTCCATGATCTTGCCGGTTAAAGAAGATCCGACGGCCTTCGTCCGTAAGCTTCAGTATCTGTCCAGTGACTCGGTCAAACTGCGGGGGACTTTTCACGGCAAAGACCGCTTCATGAGTACCCTGACGCCGTACTCTACGGACAGCGGTATCGGCTACATCCTCTTGGCCGACGGCGTCATGGACCGCTTCCTGCAAGGTCGAGACGTCATGGATAACCGCTCGTCGCAGGATACGGGCAACTATGGTCTCGATTACACCATTCACCTGCGCACCCAGGGGACCGGAGACATTCACCTCTATTTTAATCCCCAGGGTGGTGAATATGCCGGTGTTACCGAGCTTATCTACAGTGATCCTCAGCGAGGAGAAAATAAAAAAATCGTAGAATTGCCGCGCAATCGCCATTCCATGGGGCTCAATGACCCTTATGCCATGGAATACGTCGATACCTTCCCGGCTGGAACGGATATGACCATTCACATCATGCCGCCGGGAGCCGCCAATTTGCCGGTTCGCTTCCTGGTCGTGCCCGACAGCCAATTGCAGCCGATCCGCGAAGCCGTACAAAGCTATCGTGAAGCGGAAGAACGCCGGGCTGCCGAAGCGGAAGCCAGACGGAGAGCCGCTCGCCAGGATACGACGATTCAACCGGAAGAACTCCAGTCCGATAATCAGACACCCTTTACGTCCTTAAAGGACCGCATGGCCAAACTGCAGCAGAAGAAAAAATAAAGATACATAAAAATACAGCCATCCGCATGGATGGCTGTATTTTTTCTGTCCTGTTGACCAGAGGACGTAACGTCTCTTTTGGGTCTCACTTATTCGGTTCTGTGCCGAACCATTTTTTATAAATCTTGTCGTACGTGCCGTCAGCCTTGAGTTCCTTTAAGGCCTGGTTGACCTGGTCGGTCAGTTCTTGCTTATCTTTGCTGATACCCATGGCTACGCCGCGGGAGGTGATGGGAGCCCCGACGAGTTTCAGCTTGTCTTTGCCGCCTTGCTGGAGATAGTACTGGGCGACAGCCTGGTCGATGGAGACGGCGTCGCACGTGCCGGCTTCGAGTTCCATCCAGCCCTGCGTATTGGTATCGAATTCTTTGACATTGGCGCCGTGCTCACGGGCGTAGTCGGCAGCCTTTGATCCGACCTGGGCGCCGACGGTCTTGCCGGCGATGGAATCATAGCCGGTAATATCTGTGTTGCCTACAGGAACGACGATGGTGTAGCCGCCCTGATAGTAGACGTCCGTGAAGTTGATCTGTTTCTTGCGTTCTTCCGTCGCATCCATGCCGGCGGCGATGATATCGATCTGACCGCTCTTCAAGGCCGGGATCAGGGCGTCAAAGCCGAGGTTCTTGACTTCCATCTTGTAGCCTAACTTATCGCAGATCGCCTGGGCTAAGTCGATGTCGAAGCCGACGTCCTTATCATTTTCCGTAAATTCAAAGGGCGGGAAGGTCGGTTCGGTTCCGACGATGAGCGTCTTATCTCCCTTGGAGCCGGCGGACTGTTCTGTGCTGCCGCCGCAGCCGGCGAGTAACGTCAAGGCGGCTATCGAAGCCGCTGCCAAGGTCATCACTTTTTTCTTCATCATAGTAGGTTCCTCCAATTAGGGAATAGCAAGGATATGACTGAGGTCTTTCATGATTGCCACATGGGGCAGGGGCCGAAAATCCGGCTCCGACGTCGTGCCTGTCGTCACGGCGGCAAAGGCGACGCCTGCATTTTGTGCGGCCTTGGCGTCGATGGTGTTGTCGCCGATATAGAGAACGTCTTTTTTATCCAGGCCGAAATGGTCGCAGACTCGATTGATTCCGTCCGGCGCGGGTTTGGCGTTATCGACGTCTTCCATGCCGACGACGAGGTCGATGAGATCTTCCATGGCGTATTTTCGGAGCGTTTCGTTAATGCGCGAACGGGTCTTCGTCGAGACGATGCAGCAGCGGCTTCCCTGTTCTTTCAAAGCCTTTAGGACCGGCAGGGTTTCGGGATAGAGATGGGTGTTGGCCGTCATGTACTTATCCGAGAAGCGGACCTTGTACTCTTTAATCAGTTCGTAGATCCGGTCCGGGGCCGTTTCACCCGTAAGGCTTTTCATGGCATCGAACATGGTCATGCCGATCGTACGGCGGATGGCGTCTTCGGGTATGCCTTTATAGCCTTCGGCCTCGAAGAGCAACTGGAAGCACATGACGATGCCCTTTTCCGAATTGGCCAGGGTATAGTCGAAGTCGAAGATATATGTCTTATACATGGATTACATCTGCGGATCGACGCCGAACCATTTTTTGTAGAGTTTGGCATACGTTCCGTCTGCTTTAAGATCAGCCAAGGCCTTGTTGACCTTTTCAAGGAGTTTCGTGTTGTCTTTTCCGACAGCCATGGCGATGCCGGCATCGGTCTTCTTGGAGTCACCGACGATTTTGAGATCCTTATCGCCGCCTTCTTTCAGATAGTAGAGCGCTACCGACGTGTTGATGATGACGGCATCGCAGGTGTTGCTCTGCAGTTCCATCCAACCCTGGCTGTTGGCATCGTACTGCTTGACCGTTGCGCCGGCTTCCGTTCCGAGGTCTACGCCTTTAGTGCCGACCTGGGTGCCGACGGTACGGCCTTTGAGGTCATCAAAACCGTGGATCGTGTCGTTATCTTTGCGGACGACGACGGAATAGCCGTCCTGGAAGTACGGTTCCGTAAAGGAAACTTGTTTCTGTCGTTCCGGCGTAGCATCCATGCCGGAAGCAATCATGTCGATCTGGCCGCTGCGCAGTGCCGGGATAAGGGCATCGAAGCCGAGGCTCTTGACTTCAACCTGCATGCCTGTCTTTTCGCCGATGGCATTGGCTAAATCGATATCGAAGCCGACATACTTGCCGTTGTCCGTGAATTCAAAAGGCGGGAAGGTCGGTTCCATGCCGACGACGAGGGTCTTCTGCTCATCGGCAGCGCCTCCCTGTTTGTCTGTTGAAGAACCACATCCGGCGAGTAAGGTGGCTGCTGCCGCGGCAGTTACCGCCATAACTAAATACTTTTTGTTCATACGTAACAACTCCTGTTCCTTTATGTAAGCGGAAATATAAAATACAACTTCCACATAATTATACTATAAAAGGGGACGCCTTTGAAGGGAAACTTTGCGAGTTGTCTACTTTTTGCTTGACAAGGGTTTCTTAGCGTAGTATACTTAACAAGCTGTCAGGGCAACGCCTTAGACAGCCCGGCTGAGACAACAGCCGCGAAAGCAG
>NZ_KQ958167.1:0-3769 GCF_001546855.1 Megasphaera sp. MJR8396C
TTTTTGGTCCAACTTTAGGGGGTCGGTTCAGTTGCCTGTACATTAGTGTTTCGGCCGATTGCTATGCCATCATACCCACCGGTAGCACTCTGGGTATCTGTAGCCGCTACTGTCTTTGTAATCGTAGAGTTTTGACCAATTGCGATACCATATTGAGAATCTGTATCTACCTTAGCTGTATTCCCTAAAGCAATACCATTTACTGCAGCAACATTCGTATTATTGCCGATAGAAATGCCATAATCAGCAGTCGTTTGTACTTTTGCATCCCGACCAATAGCTACAGATCGCTTAGCACCGGCACCTCCAGTTTGAGTTAAAGTTCCTAAATTATTACCATTTATAGATGTTGCTACAGTGTCTCCATTTGCATGAATGTAAACATTAGACACAGCCTCTTTAAGTTGTTTCACATTGACTGCGTCCGTATCCTGTGTGCCGGCCGCTACACTTGTGATTTGTCGAGTGATATTACTACCATTACCAATAGATAATGCACCTCTATTAGCGGTCCATGTCCCATTAGTCAAAGTAGAATTAGCATTTGTTTTGGGATCCCATCCTGGAGAACCTGCATTTCCTTTAACGGGATTACCATCTGAGTCTGTAGAGTCAGCCACATATCCATTTCGATTAGCAACGGCATTTGAACCTATAGCAACACCATCGTTGACTTGCGCCTGAGCACTGTTTCCGATTGCTACACCATTAACAGCTGTAACATTCGTATTATTACCGATAGAAATGCCGTAATCAGCAGTCGTTTGTACTTTTGCATCCCGACCAATAGCTACTGATCGTTTTGCACCAGCACCGCCAGTTTGAGTTAAAGTCCCTAAATTATTACCATTTATAGAGGTTGCTACAGTGTCTCCATTTGCATGAATATAAACATTAGACACCGCATCTTTAAGTTGTTTTACATTGACCGCGTCCGTATCTTGTGTACCGGCGGCAACACTCGTGATTTGTCGAGTAATACCACTACCATTACCAATAGATAATGCGCCTCTATTAGCGGTCCATGTAGCCGTCGTCAAAGTAGAGTTTGCATTTGTTTTTGGATCCCATCCAGGAGAACCGGCATTGCCTTTTACTGTCACATTACCGTCTGAATCTTTAGTATCAGCTATATAGCCAGATCGATTAGCAACGGCATTTGAACCTATAGCAACGCCATCGATGACTTGCACCTGAGCACTGTTTCCGACTGCTACACCACCAGCCGCCGTAACATTCGTATAATTACCGATAGAAATGCCATAATCAGCAGTTGTTTGTACTTTTGCGTCTCGACCAATGGCTACAGACCGTTTAGCCCCTGCTCCCGCAGTTTGAGTTAGGGTTCCGATATTATTGCCAATTATAGATGTCGCCGCCGTATCTGTATAATTGGCATGAATAACTACATTAGACACAGCATCTTTTAGTTGTTTTACATTGACCGCGTCCGTATCTTGTGTGCCGGCTGCTACATTAATAATTTGGCGAGTTTCACCATTACGACCTATAGATACCGCACCTTTATTGGCAGTCCAAGTCCTATTATTCCACAAAGAAGAATCTGCATTAGCATTTGTCTTCGGATCCCACCCCGGAGAACCGGCATTACCTTTAACGGTAACATTACCATCAGAATCTGTTGTATCTGCCACATAACCAGATCGATTAGCAATTGAATTGTAGCCTAATGCAACGCCATCAGTAACTTGAACTTGAGCACTATTACCAAGAGCAACACCACGAGTGCCCCCCGATGCAGCCGTAGTAGCTGTAGCTTCGACTTCGTTGGTTGTACTAGCGCCAAAACCAATTACTACCGCATTCGACGCATTGACGCTACTATTTCTACCAATTGCTACGCTATTATCTTTATTCGCTTTCGCATTCTGACCAAGCGCTACCGCATAAGCTCCTGAAGCTCCAGCGGTTTGACCAATAGAAACAGACAAATTACCGGTTGCACTAGAATTAGTACCCATAGCTATGGCATCTGAATTTTCTGCCTTAGCACCCGTGCCCACAGCAATAGCATTCACATAATTAGCTTGGGCACCATACCCTACAGCAACAGAGTTACGATTATTGGCTTGTGCATTCATACCAACAGCAACAGCTGCATTATTATTAGCACTTGAATTAGTACCGATAGCGATCCCAGGACCTTCCCCTGCCGGATTCGTAGCGGTAGCCGCAAATACATTGCCCACCGTAAAACCAGAGCATAACGCCGTTACAGCCAATACGGCCGCAACGGTTTTACCGGCGTTTAATTTTGTCGATACGGGCTTACTGTGACTCTTTGCTATTTCAGAAACTACGATATAGCAATTCTTTACTTTGCTCCAAATGACCTTGTAAATCCTATTCATATCGCTTTCCTCCTAAAAGGTTGATGATAAACTTACACGAACCAACTAAACAACAGATATTTTTCCGACATTAAATTTCAGCAGACTTATAACTTGGCTTGCGAGCCTTCATTCAGCTATGAATATTACCCCAAGCATAAACTTGCCCTATATTATCCCCTCCATAAAATCCAAATTTTTAAATTAACTCGTTAATTTAAATACTGTATCACAATTATTCTGGATAATTAGTACGATATATCCTTATGTTATTATTCTATATACTATTTATTTTATTGTCAATTAGCTTACATTAATATAACAATATAAAACTATTTACGTTAGTTTTAACTATTTTCCAGTTAATTATATACGACTTAATCGTGTAAATAAAAATTCAAATACTTTCAAGATAACCCGGTTCAAGTGAGATGATACCGTTTAATCTCCACTAATTTACTAATTTCTACCTATATAAATCCAAATTTCATCATCACGCCAAGATAATTCAACGCAACAATTGTATGCTATTTTTCAACCAACTACATTCCTTTCTTTTCACTGTATAAATTCCTCCATATTATTATCAGAAATATAACAGTTGTATATAAGCACGAGATCAATACATCCGCCTATCAATAATGACCTGGAAATGAATATAGTAGGAAATCCATAATACATGAATAAAAAAACCGAGGCCCTTCTCAAAAGAAGAGCCTCGGTCTTACGCAGATAATCGCTTTGCTTATTTCGTCAAAGCGGCAATCGCCTGCATCAATTGTTCAATCTTTCTATTTTGTTCTTCTAATTGCTGGCTCTGAGCTTCAATCTTATCGTTTTGAGCAGACAGTTGTTCGCTCTGAGCTTCAATCTTGCTGTTTTGAGCTTGGAGCTGGCCACTCTGATCGGCTACAACCGATTTTAAGCTGTCGATTTCCTGAGCCATGGCTTGCTTCGACTGGTAGCTGCCCGTTTCACCTTCACCAATTCTCCAGGTTACGCCGGCATTGACCATGTTTTCACCTCCGCCGTAGGACGAACCGATGCTGACCATGGTATCGTAGTTGGGCCGATAGAACGCGCCAAGGGCAACAGCATTGGCCCCGCGGTAATTACCGACGCCGGCCGTGACTTCCCATTTAGAATCGGAGCTGTATTCCAACGGATGGAGTGCTGCCAAGGCTGCGGCTCCGGCTCCGACGCGATTGACGCGACTGTCGAGTTTCCCGATGCGGTTATTCATCTGGTTCATGCCCGTCCCGATAGCACTGACGGTTCTGTCGAACTGGCCTTTATTGATAGCGTCCGTTGCTTCCACGGCATCACCGACGTTGTGGATGACATTGCCGCCCATGCTGACGTTGTTGTTTTCGACGGTGATGTTTTTCGACGAATCTTCATTCTTAATCGTCAATCCG
>NZ_KQ958167.1:3869-5337 GCF_001546855.1 Megasphaera sp. MJR8396C
TTCATTCTTAATCGTCAATCCGCCATTGTTGATGGTCGTGTTGCCCGTCGTGACTGAGCCCGTCGTAACGACTTCATTGGTGATGACGGTCTTGCTGTCACCCGTGCCAATGGTAACGTTGTCGTTGCTGATAGAAACGTTGCCAATATTGGCTTTTTCCGAAACCGTCAGCTCTTTCGTCGTCATCGAGTTCGATGTTACCGACTCAAGATCCTTGAGGTTCTTAGACAACTTGATGTCAAAACCGCTGCCGGCCGTGTTATTAACGACGCCGATGTTGCCGTCGGTTAATTTACTTGCATCAGAGATTCCGCCTTTAAGATCTAAAACGTCATCTTTGCCGCGTTTGATGACTTCACCGGTATCGCTGTTAAAGCCTCGTTTAGAGTTGTTGATATCATCAATTTTACCATCGAATTGGCCAACAATATCTTTTAATTGACCTTCCGTAGCAGCTCGATCGGGGACGTAGCCTTTTTCATCAGGCTTCCAAGTCGTGTTTTCAAGGCCGGTGATGAATTTACCTTTTTCAGTAACAGGATTGCCGTCGGCATCAACCTTCGCCGTGCCGTCGGCATTTTTAACAGCCACATCTTGGTTCCCCATGACAATACTGCCGTTAGAGCCGTCACCAATCGTAACTTGGCCTTTGGAGCCATCAACAAGAACTTGGTTGTCACCGGTACCAGCTGTTACCGTGGACTTAGTCCCATCGACGACCACTTTATTAGTACCACCATCTCCAGCGCTGATGATACCTTCGTTGCCCTTAATAGCGACATTATTACCATCTTTATCGCCGAAGGAGAGGTTGTCACTTAAGGCAACTTCTGTCCCTGCACCATTAGGCAGCTCAGTTACGGTAATATTTTTACCGGCTACGACTTTATTGGCTGTAATCGTCGAGGAAAGGCCATCATAGGCAGCTTTCAACTGGTCTTCTGTAGCCGCACGGCCGCTTACGATACCATCTGTCGAAGGATTCCAAGCCGTATTGGCCAAACCGGTAACGTATAAGCCGCTTTCAGTCTTACTGCTGGCACCATTATATGTTACAGACTGATTAGCAATGTAAATACCACCGGTAACTACACCATCTTTTTCAGTACCGCCTATGCGAGCGCTGTCGATACCGGACAAGTCCTTAGCAAGTTTAATCTGTAAGCCGTCATCAGTTTTAACAACGCCGACATTGTTGACGCTGGACAACAAGCTATTGCCGTCTGCATCCGTTGCAGCTACACCACCATAGATGGATAAGGTTTCACCATTTTTCTTGGTGATCGTAGCGTCATCGGACGTATCGTCACCAGTGAATTTCAGGTTGGCGCTGCTAACGGCTGAATCCATTTCACTCTTAGATGCAATATCACCTACTTCAAAGGATGTATCGTCGTTACGGGTAATGGTCAACTTGTTATCTTTAAAGGTTGCGCCCGTAATGTACTTATCCTGCAGGCCGCCAATT
>NZ_KQ958168.1 GCF_001546855.1 Megasphaera sp. MJR8396C
GTTTTTCTATGCCGCGGTATGGCGAAGTCGGTATTCTACTGGGCTGCACCAACCGAGTTTTTCTTTGCTTCTCCGTTCATTATAGTATTTGATGAATCGCTCTATAGCCTGCTTCAGTTCATCAAAGCTGTGATATGTATGTCCATAGTAAATTTCCTGTTTCAGTAGGCCAAAGAAGTTTTCCATAACACTGTTATCCAAGCACGTCCCTTTCCGAGACATACTTTGAAAAATTCGCTCTTCTCTTAATCGTTTGGTGTAACATCCCATCTGGTAGGCCCAACCTTGGTCGGAATGAAAAGTGCGTCGATACTTACAGTCTGATGTTATTTTGATGGCTTTATTCAGCGCAGTGGTTATCCCTTCGGTACATGGCCGTTTCGTGATGCTGTAGCTGATAATTTCTCTATTGTAGAGATCAAGGAACGGATCAAGATAGAGTTTTTTCGTGACCAGGTGTCCCTGTTCATCCAGTTGGTAATACTTGAATTCGGTCGTATCTGTGGTGATTTTCTGGTGCAGAATGCAGGTGTCAAACCGGCGCTTTAACCGATTGGGAGCCACCTTACCAACCTTTCCTTTATAAGAATAATATTTTCGGCTTCTACGAGTGAAGGCCGTGACTTGAAGTCCTAGTCTTTGGACTACGCGTTGGACTCGTTTTCGGTTTACAGAGAGACCTTCTGCACGAAGTGCTCCATAAATCCGGCGATAGCCATAATTTGCATGCGAGTTCCGGATTGCTTTGATTTTACCTTCGAGTTCAGCATCTTTCGAGGGACGATTCAAGCGCTTTTGCCAATACATATAGGTGGATTTCGGCAGT
>NZ_KQ958169.1 GCF_001546855.1 Megasphaera sp. MJR8396C
CAAAGTTAATTGCCAAAGCTTCGGTTCCGTACTTTAGCCCCGGACATCTTCGGCGCAGAGTCTCTCGACCAGTGAGCTATTACGCACTCTTTTAATGGTGGCTGCTTCTGAGCCAACATCCTGGTTGTTTTTGAAATTCCACATCCTTCGCCACTTAGTACGGCATTGGGGACCTTAGCTGTTGGTCTGGGCTGTTTCCCTCTTGACTATGGGCCTTATTACTCACAGTCTGACTCCCATGGATAAGTACAGCCATTCGTAGTTTGATTAGGTTCAGTAGCCGGATAGGCCCCTACCCTGTTCAGTGCTCTACCGCCTGTACTCTCGCCATGAGGCTAGCCCTAAAGCTATTTCGGGGAGAACCAGCTATCTCCACGTTCGATTGGCATTTCACCCCTACCCACATCTCATCCAAAAGCTTTTCAACGCTCACTGGTTCGGTCCTCCACACATTTTTACCTGTGCTTCAACCTGGACATGGGTAGATCACTGTGGTTTCGGGTCTGCTGTTACTAACTATACGCCCTGTTCAGACTCGCTTTCGCTGCGGCTCCGCATTTTCTGCTTAACCTCGCTAGCACCAGCAACTCGCCGGTTCATTCTTCAATAGGCACGCCGTCGC
>NZ_KQ958170.1 GCF_001546855.1 Megasphaera sp. MJR8396C
GGTCTAACTTTTTGGGGTCACATCAAAGGCCATGGCCTGTTTGACGTCGTAAGCACCGCCGGCAGCCGAGATTTCAAAGCCTTTATCGGTTTGGAGCGGGTGCAGTCCGGCTAATGCCGCCGAGACGGCGCCGACTTGGTCGATTTCCGTTCCTAAAGAGCGAAGATCCTGATGGAGGGAGATGGAAGCAGATTGGAGCTGACCTACGGTCGCAGCGTCAGTGACGGCTGTCCCATCGGCAACATGCGTAATGCGCCGGGTCAAACTATCGGAGCCAACAGAAATTGTATTTTCTTCATCGGCGACGCTGTTAGCCCCGAGAGCCACGCTGTTCTTGGCCGACGCCTGGCTGGCGTAGCCCAATGCCAATCCGTTTTCAGCCGCTCTGGTAACTTCTGCTTTATACCCAAGCGCTGCCGACTGGACGCCGTTAGACTTGGCATAGGCACCGATGGCCGTACCCGTCTTGGACGCATACGTATCTAACCCGAAGTCGCTGCGAGAATTATGGACGACGACGCGGGCTACGTCATGGGTACCACTCAGGTTTTCCGGATGATTTCCCTTGCCGGTCGTTTCATCGATTCCATAAGGATTGTCTTCAGCTGCCGTCTTCGACGTAACCAGGACAGAAGCCCCGGCACGGGCATCGACGCGGGCTGTATCTGCCGTCGCCCCTTCATGAGTCTGCGTCGAATCACCGACGTTAAGGAAAGAACCGTCTCCCACATAATCAGCTGCCAAAACCATACTCCCTGCCATAGCTGCAATAACCATAGCGGCACTCACTGCTTTTACTGTCTTCATACTGCCACATCTCCCATAAATGATAGTGTATTTTTAAAATTCCTTGCTTAATATATAACAATCGATATTGTATATCAATACCATTTACGCAATTTTGTTATTATTTTCACATGAAAAGTTATATAATGGCTCCAAGAGAAGGGCCCATGACGGCCTGTCTCTGCCTATAACCAAAGAAAAGTAATCCTTGTAACCGTCTAATAACTTCATGCCTTGATTCGTTTCCGGCCAAAGAAAAACGGTATAAAGAGTTCCCTTTATACCGTTCTTATCGACACTATATTTCAAAATCTATGAAATTTTTCAACTATTTTTTTACGTCTACCGTAGCTACCGCGAACAGACCTTAAAGAGTACCGCTCTCTCGATGCCTTCGTGACAGGCATGCTGCAGAGGTTGACTTTTATGGGTTTATAAGGGCTTTACCTTGCCGCCGTCAGTCAGTTTTACCGTCTGCCCCTTAAGCCAAGCGTTGGCCTTGTTGCTCTTATCGTAATAAATCGTATGTCCATTGCTGCGAATATTGCCGAGCGTCGAATCTTCATCGGTCAAAGCCGAGACATAGGAGTCCCCGGTCACATTCCAGACCGACGAAGCATCGAGGGACAGTGCGGCAACCTTGGCCGTGTGTTTGGGATTCATGGCACCGCTCCAATTCGAACCGTTCGTCAGGCTGACGGAAACGGTACTGATGTTATTGGCAACGACGTCGCCTTTCAGCGATTGTTTGGCTGCCGTGAATTCAAAGTCACCGCCGTTTGAGCCTTCCGTCCCCCAGCGGTCGCTGGTAACTTCAATAAGGTTCTTATTATTCGGCGATTCAATGACGGTATTGGTCAGGCTGGCAACGGCCTTCGTATTGGTAACGTAGAACATGGCTCCGTCGGAATAGTTGTGGAGCGTCGAATTTTTAGCCGTAAAGGAAGCCGTCCCCGTCCCGGCATCGCCGGAGAAGCTCTGGTAGAGCATGACGCCGTGCCGTTTGAACCCGGCCAGCGTCGAGTCTTCTACAAAAATCGAATTTTTTCCTTCGACGCAGGCGATTTCACTGCCCTTGGCGATGCCGCTGCTCTTGGTGACGACGATATTGCCCGTAGAATAGATGACCGGACTGCCTTCACCGCTCGTCGAAAGGGTACTGCCCGTAGCGTAGACATTCCCTTCGCCCCGGTCGGTCGCCAGGGACGCGGAATGAGCTCCCGCCGTCGTAATGTTCACATTTTCACCGTGAATCGTCCCGCCGTACGTCGCGTCGAGGCCGCGAGAGGAGTTCCCCTTGGTGTTAATCGTGAGATTTTTGACGGTGACGTCGGCTTTTTCACCCGTTGCAAAAACGGCATTGGCCCCTTCGGCAGCAGAACTTATGGACGCATCGGTAACAGCAGCCGTACTATTGGAAACGAGGAGGACGGCATTCTGACCGTTGAAATTACTGCCGTCATCACTGGTCGTATCGCCCGTCTTTGAAAGGCGGACCTTCTGCAAGGTTACGTTAGCCCCTTGTTCTGCCAGGACAGCATTTTCATCGGCTTCGGTAGCCGTAATATCCTGATTAACCAGGAGTGCCTGTTTGCCCGTAATCCGCTGAGCGGCTGTAAATTCAGAGATGGATTTGCCCTGCTGTCCCTGCGGAGGCATCCCTTGAGGCGGCATGCCTTGGGGCGGCATCCCCTGAGACATCATCGGCCCGGCCGGCATCGACATATCCTGAGCCGATACGATACCCAGTCCCATCGACATAGAAAGGCAGACAGCAGCTGCTAGTTTTGTCATATTCATCGTCATTTTCATATCCCTCATCCTTTCTTGTTTTTCCCGATTATACACCACCTCGATAACACGGGCGTAATAGCGGCTGCACGATACAGTCACAATATGGCCTCAGACTGGCCGAAGATATGGCAATTTTTTATCTGCCGGAAGGGTAATATCCGGCAGATAATTTCGTCCAAACGTGACATGATATTGATGAATGAAACAAGAAAAGTTGCCCCTAACGTAAAACTCCCCCATAAGCAGACCTTTGACAGTCTAACTCATAGGGGAGTAATTCGTTATGCCTTAATTATTTTCTTATCTTATCGAGCGTTTGCTGCGCCTCGGAAGATCGTGCCGCGGCTGGCATCAACGGTAACGACTTCGCCGTTATTCAAGACGTCGGCAGCATGTTCAGAGCCGACGACGGTCGGGATACCGAGGGTGATGGCCACGATAGCCGATTCACTGGTAAGGCCGGCTTCTTCGGAAACGATAGCGCTGGCGCGTTTCATGTATTCGACAAAGTCAGCACGAGCTGCGCGGAGGACCAAGATGCAGCCGTCCGTAAAGTTTTTCTGCAAATCTTCCAGCGATTCGGCAACGCAAACTTTGCCGACAGCCGATTTACGGCCGATACCGGTACCGCGGAGGAGGACGTCACCGACGACCTGAACGCGGATCATGTTGGTCGAACCAGCTTTAGCAACGGGAACACCGGCCGTCAGGACGACAAGGTCACCGGCTTTAATGAGGTCATTGTCGAGGGCTGCAAAGATAGCATTGTCGACAACAGCGTCAGAATCAACGGCTTCTTTACCGTTAATGGCCTGAACGCCCCAGTTGAGCTGTAAACGGCGAACGATGGCTTCGTGCGGAGAAACAGCGACGATCGGGCAATCCGGACGGAATTTAGAAATCATCTGGGCTGTGCCGCCGCGTTCGGTCGAAGCGATGATGGCCGAAGCGTGGAGGTCTTTGGCAATCTTAACGACGGCTTTACCGATGGATTCGGTCGTCGTTGCCGATTCGGAATCGTCATCTTCAAAAGGTCTCGATGTAAAGTTACTTTCCGTGAAGGTAGCAACGCGAGCCATGGTTTCAACGGCTTCTACCGGATAGAGGCCGCCAGCCGTTTCACCGCTAAGCATGATAGCGTCGGTGCCGTCGATGATAGCGTTGGCAACGTCACTCGTTTCAGCACGGGTCGGACGCGGGTTGTTGCACATCGATTCCAACATCTGTGTTGCCGTAATGACCGGTTCGCCGGCTTCGTGGCATTTACGGATGAGGACTTTCTGAAGCATCGGGACTTCTTCAGCCGGTACTTCGACGCCGAGGTCACCACGGGCTACCATGATGCCGTCGCTCATCTTAATGATTTCGTCAATATTGTTGACAGCGGCCTGACATTCGATCTTAGAGATGATCTTCATTTCGCTGTTGTGTTTTTCAAGCAGTTTGCGGATGGTCAGAACGTCTTTGCCGCGCTGAATGAAGGAAGCAGCAATGAGGTCCATGTTCATACGGCAGCCAAATTCGATATCGGCAGCATCCGTTTCAGAGACAGCCGGCAGGTTGATGGCGATGCCCGGTACAGCAACGCGCTTGCGGTCGCTCATCTTGCCGCTGTTGATGATTTTCGTGTGGATATCTTCGCCTTCTACGCTGACGACTTCAAGGTTTACCAAGCCGTCGGACAAGAGGATATGGTCACCGGCTTTAACGTCCTGCGGCAACTGTTTATAGTTCATAGAAGCGATGGTTTCGTCGCCTACTACGTCACGAGCGGTCAACGTAAAATCATTGCCGGCTTCCATCATGATCGAGCCGTTTTTGAATTTGCCCAACCGAATTTCCGGTCCTTTCGTGTCGAGGAGCAGAGCTACGGGGATACCTAATTTTTTCGAAGCAGCGCGAACCATGTCGATGCGCTGTTTATGTTCTTCATGAGACCCATGGGAGAAATTAAAACGGGCAACGTTCATGCCGGCTTTAATCATCTTTTCAATAATTTCCGGAGTATTAGAACTGGGGCCTAAAGTGCAGACGATCTTGGTTTTTTTTAGCATACAGATTTCTCCTTTTCTACTCACATAGACGTATCGATTTACGTTTCTGTTCCCAGTGGTACGATTTTTGTCCCACTAGTGCAATATACGGCTATTGCTCACTTGCGATTGTACCGTATTCCCTCGAATATTGCAAGATAAAAAGAGGGGAGACTTTATAAACTCCCCTCAAAGATTTTATACTTTTGTTATAATTACCACAGGTGAACGCGTTTCTGGGGCGCTACGTACATCCCATCGCCACTTTGAATCCCATAGGCGGTATAAAAGCCGTCCGTCGCTGACAGGGCGCCGTTGACACGGGCTTCGCCAAGGGGATGGGGATCGTTCTGGATCAGGTACAACAGTATCTGATCGGTCATCTTGGTCGCAAAGATGGCGGCAAAGGAATGATAGATATCGCGCAGCATGGCTTCATCGCCCTTGGCAATCTCGGTTACAACCGACAGGCCGCCGCAGTCGGCAATGGCTTCATTGCTGACCAGCTTTCCATTTTCATGGAGGCCTTGGCCGACGGTATAGTTGTCATAATAAGGGCCGAAGGCGGCAGACAGCTTCTGAAAAGCCTCGGAATCTTTCTTCGTCCACCAGTTCTTCAACCGCCCTTCACTATCATACTTACTGCCGTTGGGGTCAAAGGCATGAGAGATTTCATGGCCGATGACGACGCCGATACCGCCGAGATTGGCACCGCGTGACGCCTTGGCATCATAGAAGGGAGGCTGAAGGATTCCGGCTGGAATGGTGATGCTGTTATTTTCCGGAATATAGGCCGCATTGACATCCTGGGGATCAAAGGCGTACCACTTGTTGGGATTAAAATTCGTCCCTAGCAGGGCATGGACCTGCTGCCGTTCTAAGACGCCGTTGTGCATGATGTTGGTCAGTAAATCACCGCCATCTTCCGGAGCAATGACGTCGGGCATGCTTTCGATGATCGGTTTGTCATCGGCAGCCGGCCCGCCGACGAAGACGCGCAAGCTGTTCAGTTTTTCAATGGCCTTGGCCCTCGTCTTGGGGCTGAGCCAGTCGTTGGCTTCGAGACGCAGTTTGTAGACGTCCCGGATTTCCCGGATCATGTCCTTGACGTCATCGACGACGGCTGCTGTACTGTGATTCTGCATATAAATCTGCCCGACCTCATAGGACAGCATAGACTGGACCATGCGGCTGGCCGTTTCCTTGTCGTCCCGGGCTTTGGCGATGCCGAAGCGCTGGCGCAAATAGTCGCGCTGGAGGTCCCGCAGTTTGATATACGCACTGGGGGCAAACCCGTTATATACCTGGAAAACGGCATAACTCTTTAAGAGGTCTAAGTTATCGGCCGTATAGAGGGCATCGAACTGCTGTAAATAGTCGGGATTAGACAAGAAAAACTGCTTTTCCTTCGTCAAATCGAGGCCGGCTAATATGGTTTGCGCCCCCATATTAGGCATGAGTTTCTTGAGTTCGCCTTGCGATACGAGACGATTCTGAATGGTTACGTCGTTGCGCTGTTCACTGGTCAAGAGGCTGGGTCCCAACTTTTGTTCCATGGCAAAAATAGCTTCGCTGTGAGCAGACGCCTTATCCGGCGTTTCCCCGGCTTCTTCCAAGACATGGGCCACGTAGTTACGATAGGCTTTCCAGGCACCTGGCTGTGGTTCTTTTTCCAATTCGTCTCTCGTAAAAGACGGCGCGGTCACAAGGATTCGCGGAATATAGCGCAGCCCCGTCGGCATACGATCGGCCGTATAACCGACGAAGACGTCGGTTCCCGTCTTTTCACTCACCGTCTGAAGGGCCTTGGTCAGTTCCGTCAAGTTCGTCGCCTGTTCAATCGGTTCCGTCAAGGCCTTCAATTGTCCCGGCGCCGTTTCATTTCGTTTTTCGTTATCTAAGGCGCTGACATAGAGGTCGGCTATTTTCTGTTCCGGAGAGCCTTTCGGATAAGATCCCTGTTTTTTTGCAATGGCTTCCAACTCTTTCCCTAAGGCCTTTTTATTTTCTAAAGAAAGTTCCGAAAACCAGGACCATGAAGCTTCTGTCGGCGCGATTTTCTTTTCCTGCAGAACGCCCTGATTGACAGCTTGATAGAAATTATCTTTCTCCGAGACATCACTGGCACAGACCGAACCGAAGCCGATGAGACTCATCAATACAACAGCCGTAAGTTGTTTTTTCACACTACCCTTCATATACTCTACCATCCTCTCAAAACTAAACTCTCTATGGAAAGAGGCTATGACCGACGCAGCCCCCTATCGTAAGGCCGGGTCGGCAACGCCGTTAGCCGCAAAGGCCGCAGCCCGATCACGACAGGTTCCGCAGACACCGCACGGTTTATCGCCGCCTTCATAGCAGCTCCAAGTCAGTTCATACGGAGCGCCCAGACGCAGCCCTTCTTTCACGACGCCGGCCTTGTTCCAAGACAGGAGCGGCGCTTCTAAATGGCAGGTCCTGCCCGAGCCTTCGTAGATGGCCGTATTCATGGCCGTCTCAAATTCCGGCGTGCAGTCGGGATAGGCCCGGCCGGCTGCATCGTCGGCATGAGCCCCGTAGTAGATGACTTCAGCCCCAACGCTGACAGCAATAGCAGCTGCAAAGGACAAAAACAATCCGTTTCTAAAGGGGACGTACGTATCAACCGTCCCTTCTCCGCCCTTTTCTGCCAGTTGGTCGGCATAGGATTCAGCCGCGATTTTCTTATGACTGCCTTGTAAAAGTGAACTGTCGCTTAAAGAAAAAGCCTGCGATAAGTCGACTTCCCGATGGGCTACGCCGTAGTAAGCGGCAACCTTGCGGGCCGACTCTAATTCCTTGGCGTGTTTCTGTCCGTAATAGGACGTCAAGGCCAGGACGTCTTCCTTCTTATATTTTGCCAGGGCGATGGCCAGACACGTCGTAGAGTCGACGCCGCCGCTGAGCAGTACCACACATTTCATAAAAAGCCTCCTAATGGATAATCAAGTGTTCAAACCTTGCCGGCCGTCGCGCCCGTCCTTTGACCTGGACGAACGATGCAGACGATGCCGATTAAAATCATGGCCATGCCAAGAAGGGTCATGGCCGTCATCGGTTCATCCAGGACCAGGACGCCGCTGATGACGCCGACGACGGGGACGCCAAGGATGGCAATGGCTGCCTTGGCCGCCTCAATCTGAGTCAGGAGATAGTTCCACATGAAAAAGGCCAGGGACGAAGCCATGATTCCGTTATAAAGCAGACAGCCCACAGCCAGTGGCGTCCACTGAATCGTCCCGCTCTCCATAACCGCCGCCTGAACGCCCAAGGCCAGGGCGCCGACGACCATCTGCCACGTCGTGTATTGAATGAGATTACAGTCATTAGCCTTCATGCGCCGATCTTGAATTTTGACGATAATCCCCGCTGCCGCCCAGGCAGCTGCCCCGACCAGTGTCAGGACGACAATCGATAAGTCGCCGCCGCTGTCGACGTTCATGAGAAGCCACATGCCGGCCATACTGACGATGATGCCGATGACTTTTCGCCGCGTCAGGTGCTCGCCCAAGAAGAAATGGGCCATCAGGGCCATCCATACGGGCATACTGTAATTGAGGACGGCAACCAGCCCGGCCCCCAGTGTTACCATACCGATTTGAATGGCTGCCGTATTGACGGCGATCTGCAAAAATCCCGTAATGGCAATCCACGGCCAATAACGCCGCGGCGGAATCGGCAGTTTCAACCAGAAACAGACGGCCAGCAGGACCATGGCCCCGATAATGAAGCGGTAACAGGAAAAGGTAACCGGCGGAAAAAATAGGTTGGCTTCCTTCATGACGACCCAGTTGAAGCCCCAAACCAGATAAATGGCAAACAAGAGCTTAATCACCGCAATCCCTCCCTACGCATATATACTTCCATTATAACGGTTCGTATCCGATTTGTCGCGGTTAAGATATGCTGAGTATCTCATTCGTGGATTGATGTAGATAATTTAAATCATTATAAGGATAGAAAAGGCAGTACAGCCGCTGCATCTTCTCGCCGATCGACATCGAAGAGTTCGACAGGGTTCACAGGATAGTAAACCCAGGTATGGGGTGATTGGATCAGTCGTCGGCCGCCCTGGTCGCCGAAAAGGCCTAAAAGTTCGTCCCGGCAGGACGAACGAAATAAAGCCGGACTGCACCGTCGCTGGCCGTTATGCATACAGCCGACGTCGCCCCCAGAGGCAATAAACTGTTGTAAAAAGCGGGAAATCGTCGGCCCCGTTAATAAGGGCTGATCCGCCGGAAAAAAGCCCCATGCATCACACGCCGGATAAGCACGGACACCGGCTCGAATCGAGGCCGCCATCCCTTCCAGGGCCTGCTCGTTCCAAACGACATCGATGTGCCTTTGGCGACAAGCGGCAGCGATTTCATCATGAGCCGTAACGACCGTGACGGCACAGTCAATGCCGGACAACGGGAAAAAAGCCTGTGCTCCCTGACACAGGCTTTTAAGACCGTAAGCATATAAAGGCCGCCCGGCAACGGGTGCCGCCAATTTATTGGCTCCAAAGCGCCGACCAAAGCCTGACGCCATAAAGATTAACCGGATCTTCACTTCGTATTCCTCGCTTCCCGATCATAGGCCGTGATGAGTCCCGGCCGAGACAGTTTCTGCAGGATGCGCTCTCCACACTGATGAAGTATCGCATCGTCAGCTTGATTGAGGACGACCGTCGTCAACGGTTTAAAAGTACCCAGGCGACGCAAACAGCCCTCTTCCACGATCCGGGCCATGATGGCCTCGGTAATGACCGTGTCATCGGCAAGCCCCAGTAATTCATAGCGAAAACAGGCTTGCCCTACAGTCTTACCCAAAGCCGAAAGGCCGGCCAAACAGTAAACGACATCACTATGTTTCGGAATGACCGGTTCATGGGCGCCCATGACCTTCAGGGGCAAGCGCCGCGAGCCGTCCCCTTCAACCAGGACCAGGTCAGCCAAGTTGCAAAGGGACTCATAAACGGCGTCGCCGGGATAGGTAATCTTACCGTTATCCAGCAAGGTACCGACGACGATGATGCCGTCACGCTGCCACACGTCCCGCCAGCCGTCGGGAAGGTCGCTGGAAATAAACCACGATGCGGGCCGCATCATATGTGTCGTCGTAACGATGGCCACCTTTTTTCCCGATTTCCGTACCATCAGGGCCCGGGAAAAAATCGACGTCGTCTTGCCGCCGGCGCCGACATAGGTCTCGACGCGGGCTGTCATTTGGCCGCCGGGCGGTGCTTTTCCCGCCCTTCCCGCCGGGCCCGGACAGCAATCAGTTCGGCGGCAATGCTAATGGCGATTTCAGCCGGCGTCTCCGCCGAAATAGCAAGGCCGATAGGGCCATAGCAGGCATCGATGTCGGCTGCGGAAAAACCATCGTCCATCAGCTTTCCTTTGACAAAGGCTAATTTGCGGCGACTGCCGATGACGCCGAGATAGTGGGGCTTAATGGGCAATATCTGCCGCTGCACGTCGTAATCGCCGTGATGGCCGCGAGTCATGACGCAGACGTAATCATCGGCGGTGATGCCAAGGTCTTCCGGCAATTTTTGATAATTGACCTCACGCACCGCCACGGCCTGGGGAAAGAGATCGGTTCTAGCAAATTCCGGCCGGTCGTCGACGACGACGCAGGAAAAATCAATCCCCGCCAGGACGGGCACCAAGGCCTGAGACACATGGCCGCCGCCAAAGATAAAGACCCGTCCTGGCGATGCCAGGCGTTCATGATACAGGATCTCGTCCCCTTCTTTCGTCATTCCAACCGGATGGCGGCGACACCAGTCGGCATCGATAGCTGGTAAGGATGCCGTATGACCGCAGCCGATAACCGAATCGGTGACAAGGGCCATGCCCCAGTGAGCGGCATCGCTGACACCGAAGACCAGCCAGGATGCCTTTTTATGCTGTAAGGCCGCGATCATCGCCTCCAACACGGCAAGGACGTTCGGCAAGGCCGGGTCGAGATACTGGCAAAAAACCGTCAGTTCTCCGCCGCAGGCCGCATCGATGTCTTCGATGTCATTGGGATAGAGGATAAGGCGGCGAAACTCAGACTTTCTTTCAGCCAGACATTTTTTGCCGCACTCAATGGCCAAGTGTTCCTGATAGCCGCCGCCGACGGTCCCCACCGTCGTTCCGTCGCTAAAAACAACCTGGTGGCTGCCGATTCCGCGCGGCGTCGAACCTTTTCGCGCGACGACCGTCAAGAGGACAGCCGGTTGTCCGGCTTTCAAGGTTTCATATAAAGCTGTATATAACCGTTCCATATAACATCACCTGTAAAGCAGTAAAATATCGTCACCGCCAAGGCTCAGGCGGTCCGGCAGCACCGCTGGCCGGTCAGGCTTGGCAAAGCGCCACCAAATATCGGGAGAGGCCGCTTCCTGACTGCTGTAACGGAATTTTACGATCCATTCAAAAGGTTGTTCGATTTCTTCCGTAATGATGACGGGCAGGAAATTCGCCCCTTCGCAGCTGTGAAAAGCGTGAGCCCTTATGCCGATAGCACAGAGATCATCGCCGACAAGCCGCCCCTCCGTATGCAGGGTAACCTGCCAATCGGGGATGAATACCGATTCGGGCCCGTTTTTTCTGGCCCCTACGATATTCTTGCAGCCGGTCAAAATAGCGGCTGCCTTAGATTGTGGGTTGGCAAAGAGTTCCTTTGTCGGACCGACAGCCGATACCCGGCCGGCGTCAAGGACGGCAACGGAGTCGCAGAGCTGATAAGCTTCATCGCGGCTATGAGTAACCAAGATGACGTCCTTAGGAAATTCCGCCAAGAGGGCCTTCAACTCCGTAATGACTTGTTCCTTAAGGTAGCTGTCTAAGGCGCTAAAGGGTTCATCCAAGAGAAGGATATCCGGTTCGTTCACCAAGATTCGCGCCAGGGCCACGCGCTGCTGCTGGCCGCCGGACAATTCTGCCGGTTTCTGTTTTTCAAGCCCTGTAAGGCGCATGCGCTCCATCATGGATCTGACTTGCTTCCGGGCTTCATCCTTAGTCGAGACCTTTCGGACACCGCAGCGAATATTCTCTTCAACAGTCATATTGGGAAATAAGGCATAATGCTGAAACAGATATCCCACGCGCCGCTGAGCGACGGGAACGTCGATGCCTTGTTTTCGATCAAAGAGGGTCCTCGTCCCGACGGAGATATGCCCGTCATCAGGCTTTTCAATGCCGGCCACACACTGCAGGGTCTTACTCTTCCCACAGCCGGAAGCCCCGAGGATGCCGAGGACTCCGCCGCGATGATGAAGCTTCACATCGAGGGTGAAAGAGCCCCAATCTTTATAGGCAGAAATGTCAATCATGCCGGGCGCCTCCTTTCACGGCTCCGCTTTTCAAAGAGGTTGACCGTCATCAAGACGACGGCGCTGATGGCGATATTGACCAGGACCCAAATAAAGGCGCTGTACTCGTCATTGGTCCGCCACAATTGGTAGACCGTCGTAGAAATCGTCGCCGTATGCTTGGGAATGTAGCCGATAAGCATGCTCGTCGCCCCGTATTCACCAAGGGCCCGGGCAAAAGCCAGGACCGTGCCGGCGATGATGCCCTGCTTGCAGTAAGGCATGCGGATATGCCAGAAGATGAACGTGTCCGACAATCCCAGGGTCTTCCCACTCCAGGCCAGGGTTTCATCAAAGCCTTCAAAGGCCCCCCGGGCGGTACGGTACATGAGGGGGAAAGCGACGACAGCCGAGGCCAGGACGCCGCCGTACCAGGTCATGACGAAGCGGATGCCGGCGTCATTGAGAAAGATACCGACCGGATGCTGGAGGCCAAAGACCAGGAGCAGCAGCCAGCCGCAGACCGTCGGCGGCAGTACCAGGGGCAGGGTCAGGAAGACGTCGAGAATCCCTTTTAAGATTCGCGGCAATCGGGCTACGTAATAAGCCAGTGCGATGCCGCTGAAAAAGACCAGGACGCAGGCGATGGCCGCAATGCGCAGGCTGTTCCAAAGGGGATACCAATCCATAACCAGCCGTCCTTAAGCGACCGGGCTGAATCCGACGCTCTGGAAGATCTTCATGGCTTCTTCGCCTTTAAGATAGTTCAAGAAATCCTGAGCTTCCTGCTGGTGCTTGCTGTTCTTCATGACCGCTGCCGGATAAATAACTTGGCCGCACATCTCTTTCGTCGCTTCATCGACCGGTTTCAATTTAGCACTAAAGGCGTCCGTTGCATAAATGATCCCGGCGTCGGCGCTGCCTTCGCTGACCTGAGTCGTGACTTCCTTAACGTTGGAACCATAGGTAATGTGACCGGCCTGAGCAATCGCCTGTTCATCGAGGTTGTAGAATTTCAAGATCCGCTGTGTGTACTGGCCGACGGGAACGTCGCTGTTGCCCATGACCAGGCGGATCGAGCCGTCTCTCAATTTGGCAGCCAAATCATTGAAATTCTTAATATCCTTGGGATTCCCTTCCGGCGTTACTAAGACGACCTTATTTTCCAAAAGGTCGACGCGGCTGTCACTCTTGACGAAATCCAACTTATCGGGATTATCCTTGCCGTCTTTGGCAGCATCGAGCTGATTCATCTGTTTCTGAGCGGCCGAAATGAACAAATCAACGTCGGCTCCATTTTGAATCTGTTTTTTCAACGTGCCCGACGAATCAAAATTGAAAGAAATTTCGACGTTCGGATGTTCTTTCTGATACTGTTCGGCAATCTTGGTCATCGTTTCGGTCATGCTGGCCGCAGCAAATACCGTCAAATGAACCTTGTCGCCGCTATTAGCTGCCTTATCTGTTTTTTGTTCGGATCCGCAGCCTGCCAGGGCAAAGGCCATCGTCCCTGCTAAAATTGCTGCTGCTACTTTTTTCCATGTCATTACCATGCATCTCCTTCATTAAATATTATTTATTTGGGTTTACTTACGGGCGCAGTCATAGACGCCGCCGCGAAGTAAATCGAAACCGTGAGGAACTGTTTCTAAAAAGACATCCATGCATTCCTGGCAGGCCTTGGGACTGCCGGGCATGTTTATAATCAAGGTTTTCTTACGAATCACACTGACAGCACGGGACAGCATGGCGCGCTTGGTGACTTTCATCGACGCCGCGCGAATCGCCTCAGCAATGCCAGGTGCTTGCCGGTCGGCAACGGCCATCGTCGCTTCCGGCGTGACATCGCGCTGTCCAAAGCCGGTGCCTCCCGTCGTCAAAATGAGATCGACTTGCCGCTGATCGGCCAGGCGCCGCAGATTTTGTTCCAATGCTTCACGACCATCGGGCAGAAGGATTTCTTCGACGACGTCATAGCCTTCCGCTTTCAATCGCTCGGCGATGACCGGACCGCTTTCATCCTGGCGCAGGCCCTGAGAGCCTTTATCTGACAAGGTAATGACCGCTGCCTGATAGGGACGCTTTCCGACGCGTTCTACGACTTCCATCTCATCTCCGATGCGGATGACGCCGCCTTCAAGGACCTTGGCAAAGACGCCTTCCCGCGGCATGATACAGTCGCCAACGGCCTCATAGACCGCACAGTGACTGTGACAAGCTTTCCCGATCTGGGTGATTTCCAACAAGACATCTCCGCAGCGAAGGAGGGTCCCTACGGGGAGTGTCGAAAAGATAAAACCGTCGACGACGAGGTTTTCGCCAAAAGCCCCAAATTCCACATTCCCGCCGCGGCGGCGGAAATCTTCAATGCTTTCAAGGCCTAACAGACTGACTTGGCGGTGCCAGTGGCCGGCGTGAGCGTCGCCTTCGATGCCCCAATCGACCTTAAACAGCCCTTCGGGCACGACTCTTTTGGCAATGCCCCGGACGTCACTGATACAAACAGCCTGTATTTTTCCCATTTATTATCCTCCGATCTGATTCATCGTCTTATGCTCGCTAATGTCCGGCTGATCGCCAAAGCAATGTTTAGCCGGTTTCTCGTAAACAGCCTGCCGAATGGCAGCTACCAGTGCCTGATGCATCTCATCAGCAGGTCGTCCGCTGCGGATGATGGCTCGTAAATCGACGCCCTCATCGTAGCAGAGACAGGGTTTCAAAAAGCCCGTACTGGTCAGGCGCAAGCGATTGCAAGCGGCGCAAAAAGCATGCGTATTGGCAGCAATAAAGCCGATACGGCCACAAAGCTTCCGGCTTTTATAGTAGTCTGCCGGTCCGTTGCCGCGCACTTCATCCGTTGCCGCAAGGTCCGGATAGGCACGGTACAGGATATCCAGACATTCTTGACGGGTAAGTCCTGCCAATGTCGTACCAAAGCCAATCGGCATGAGTTCGATAAAGCGGACGTCAACGGCCATGTTTTGCGCAAATTTAGCTAAGTTCAAGATCTGATTTCTCGTTGCCGCCAGCAGCACGGCGTTTACTTTGACGTTTACGCCAGCCTTTACGGCGGCCTGCAGGGCCGACACCACGACGGACAGATCTCCGCCGCCGGTCAGCCGGTGGTACTGTTCCGCATCGAGGGTATCCAAACTGATATTGATGCCGTCAATGCCAAGATCAACCAGGTCCGGCAAGGCTTTTTCAAGCAGCATGCCATTCGTCGTCACCGTTACCGAGCGGACGCCGTCAAGGCCTTTCAAAGCCCTCATAAAATCGACAGCACCGCGCCGAACGAAGGGCTCGCCGCCGGTAATCTTAAAGCGGTCGATACCGAGCGTAAGGGAGGCCTGACAAACAACCATCATCTCTTCATAGCGAAGAACGGCATCATGGCCGACACTTTCGACATCATCGGGCATGCAGTACCGGCAGCGAAGATTGCAGCGGTCGGTCAGCGACAGGCGGAGATAGTCGATAGTCCGCCCCCATCTATCCTTCATGGTCAAGGCCTCCATCGTATTGGAAATGGCCGCTTTTTCCACCAATTTTTTCGACGAGATGGATGTCTTTCAGGCACATCCGCTTGTCGACGGCCTTACACATATCGTATACCGTGAGCAGGGCCGTCGAAACACCGGTCAAGGCCTCCATTTCAACGCCGGTCTTGCCGTCGCACTTGACGGTACATCGCCCTTCGATTTCACAAAGGTCATCGTGAAAGATAAATTCAATACCACATTTTGTCAGGTTCAAAATATGACAGAGGGGGATGAGGTCGCTCGTCCGCTTGGCGCCCATAATGCCGGCAACCCGGGCTACGCCGAGGACGTCGCCTTTTTTCATAGCCCCGGCTTTTACAGCGTCATAACAGTCGCGGCTCATGGAAATACGACCACAGGCCACGGCCGTCCGCGACGTTACGGTCTTTCCGCTGACGTCGACCATGACGGCATCGCCATTCTTGTCAATATGTGTAAATGGGTTCACAAGAACACCTACTTTCCAAAACCACAGTTCGGGAAGGTGCAGACAGGACAGTTGAGACACAGTCCGCCTTCGCCGAGACGGGACAAATCGGAGGCCGTGACCGGAACATCGGCCATGAGCGACGGCAGGACGAGATCAAAAATCGTCCGCTTGGAATACATGACGCAGCCCGGAAGGCCGACGATGGGGCGGTTGTCTTCCGTATAGGCCAGTAAAAACATGGCCCCCGGCAAAACCGGGGCTCCGTAGGATACGATGCGGGCGCCCGTATTTTTAATCGCCAGCGGCGTCTGATCATCGGGATCGACACTCATGCCGCCCGTACAAAAGACCATATCCATTCCGGCGTCGAGCATCTCCTGAATGGCAGCCGTAATCGCTGCCGGATCGTCGGCCAAGACCTTATGCATGGCCATTTCTGCATCAAATTCGGCCAGTTTACATTCAATGACCGGCGTAAACGTATCTTCAATGCGGCCGTGAAAGACTTCATTGCCCGTCGTGACGACGCCGGCCCGCTTCTTTTTAAAGGGATGGACATCGAGCAGCGGCAAAGGACCGGCCGCTTCTTTAGCTCGGGCCATTTTCTCTTTCTTTATGATCAAAGGGATGACCCGGGTTCCGGCCAGTTTATCGCCCTTGCGAACGGTAAAGCCGCCGTGACGGGTCGCAATCATCATTTCACCCACGGAGTTTACCGCTTGCAGCGCTTGGCGGCGAACGGTCAAGACACCGTCACAATCGGCGATGAGTTCGATTTTCCCTTCTTTCGGCTCACTCCCATGCATATGGGCTCCCATACAGATGTCCCGCAAAATAGCGGCCCCTTCGTTTTCATGGAAAACGGTATCATCATTTTCCCAGATGTAGACATGGTCTTTACCGACCGACAACAAGACGGGAATATCTTCCTTGGTTATGATATGGCCCTTACGAAAAACCGGGTCTTTGGTAACGCCTCGGATAATCTGCGTAATATCGTGGCAGAGAATATGACCGACAGCGTCTTCCGTTTTCATCATTTTCATAACTTCTAGCCTCTCATTTCCCTTAATTTTTGTAATTCTTCATCATTAAACAAGGCACCGAACTGCTGGGCAGCGACAGACCGGATGGCTTCGTCCATCTGCTCGTAACGCTTGAGGATTTCTTCGGCCTGTCCGGTCAGCACCGACCGGCCTCCGTCTTTACCGCCGACGTAACGGCGGATGAGGGGAAATCCCCAAATGGATTCGGCGTCGCGCATGATCGTCCAGGCCTTTGAATAAGACATATTCATGTCCCGGGCAGCGCCCTGCAGCGATCCGTGGCGACGAACGCCGTCCAAGAGTTCCGCCACGCCGGGGCCAAAAGCCCGCTTGTCGCCCAGCAGACACATCATGACCTTATAGTGAAGCTTTTGCCCTTCCATGAGCGCCTCCCTGCACCGTTATTCGCAAGTGCAAATAACGGATAAAAAAAGTAAATCCGTCGACCGACGGACTTCCAGTTTCGACTAAGCTCATTATACATTAAAATCTGTTAGCTTTCCATACTTTTTTTGTGGAAACTTGCTGTCAACTTCCTCACCTTATCACATAAAATCATGGTATAATATAATTATATTATAATAAAGGACGTGATAGAGAATGATAAAATATTCACATCGTTTCTCCCTGGGCCTGATCATCCTGGCCGGGGGCGAAAGTTCTCGCATGGGCCACGATAAGGCAACCCTGCCTTGGAACGGAACGGACTTGCTGACGGACTTATTGCTTCGCAGCCAGCGCGCGCCTTTTGCAGAACGCATCGTCTCCATCAACCGGGATTACTCACCCAAGAACCTGCCGGCCAAACTCGCCCGTTCGGTCCGGACCATCGCCGACAACGTCCAGCACTGCGGTCCCCTGGGCGGACTGGAAGCAGCTATGAGAGACGGCGAATGCGACTACTATCTGGTCTTGTCTGTCGACCTTCCCTTTTACGATTTCTCGCCGATTTCAGACATCTTAAGACCCGTTCGCCGCGATCCCGAGCTGATGGCCGTCATCCCGCGGACCAAAGATGGTCGTGACCAGCCTTTAGCCGCCCTTTACAGCCGGGAATTAGTGCCGGCCATTGCCCAGCAGCTCCGGACAGGCAACTACTGCCTGCAGGAATTCCTACAGAAGATTCCTACAGCGACCCTGAAGTCGTGTCGCCCGGCCCTGTACCTCAACGTCAATACTATGTCCGACTACGAAGCCGCCAAAGGCCGTGCCGCCAACAGCCGGCGTAAAGTACCGGTCGTCACCTTGACAGCCCCGCATTCAGGAGACGGAAAAACGACGGCCGCCGAAACGGCCATTGCCGAACTGACCCGCCGCGGATACCACGTCGCCTACATTAAGAGCACGCACCACACCGACTGTCGTCCTAAAGCCGGATCAGACACGGACCGGGCCCGAAGCGCCGGTGCCGTTTCGGCCTGTCTCTGCAGTCCCGATATGATCGGACCAGAAGCGCAAAAAGAAGATGTCATCTTTAATTTGACACAACAACAGCTAGCCGATTTAGTTCTTGTCGAAAGTCACAGTCACGGACCATTTCCACAGATCGATATCCAGCAAGCTGATTCCGCGAATATAGTCAATCATATCTTATTCCTCACGGGATACCGTTCGTCGGAAATATAAACCGTTAGTGATTGTTTACTTGCATCTCGCAGACAGAAGTTCTACTATGGTAGCATAGCTCTACATCCTGCCCGGGGTGGACAAAAAATCAATTGAACTCAAAAAGCGAGGTGTTACCATGGATACTTATAAAAACATTGACACAGTCTGTCCCTACTGCGGTTCAGGCTGTGTCATTACTTGTACGGTAAATACAGCAACCAATCGTGTCATCGAAGCCAAAGGCTCCCCAGAGGGCGTCAACAACGAAGGCCGCCTTTGTTTAAAAGGTCTTTATGGCTGGGATTATCTGAATGATCCCCAAATTCTTACCAAGCGTATCCGCCATCCCATGATGCGAAAAGGCGGCAAAGGCAGCCCCTTGGTCGAAGTATCCTGGCAGGAAGCCATCGAATACACGGCATCCCGCCTCAAGGCCATCATCAAGGAATATGGTCCCGATGCCGTCATGGGAGCCGGTTCGGCCCGCGGTCCGGGCAACGAAACCGCCTATATCACACAGAAATTCATGCGTGCCGTCATCGGCACCAATAACGTCGACCACTGTGCCCGCATCTGTCACGGTGCCTCCGTCGCCGGCCTGAGCCAATCCGTCGGTGAAGGGGCCATGTCGGTCAGCATTCCTGAAATCGAAGATGCCGAAGTCATCTTCAACATCGGTTACAATGCGCCGGTCTCACACCCCATCGTCGCCCGCCGCGTCGTCAAAGCCAAAAAGAAGGGCTGTAAAATCATCTGTGTCGACCCCCGCCTGACAGAAATGGGCCGCCTGGCCGACATTTATCTCCCGTTAAAAGGCGGCACCAACATGCTGCTGCTCAATGCCATGGCCCATGTCATGGTAACCGAAGACTTAGTCGACCGCGATTTTATCGAAAAGCATACGACCGGCTTTGAAGCCTATGCCGAAGAAATCGCGCAGGACAAGTACGCGCCGGAAGCAGTTGCTGCCGCAACCCATTTAGATCCCGATGATATCCGAAAAGCCGCTCGTCTCTTTGCTTCCTCCAAGCATACCGTAACCCTGTGGGGCATGGGCATCACCCAGTTTTCTCAGGGCGTCGAATGCGTCATCGCCTGCTCTAATCTCAGCCTCATGACCGGCAACTACGGCCATTACGCGACCGGCGTCGGCCCGGTCCGCGGCCAGAACAACGTTCAGGGGACCTGCGACATGGGCGTCCTGCCCAATCAGTATCCGGGGTATCAAAGCGTAACCGACGAAACCGTTCGCCGGAAGTTCGAAAAAGCCTGGGGCTGTGCCCTTCCGGATAAAGTCGGCCTGCCCCTCACCCGCGTCCCGGCCAAGGTTCTCCGTGAACCAGACCCGAAAAAACAGATTCACGCCTACTACATCATCGGCGAAGACCCGGCCCAATCGGATCCGGACCTTCCGGAAATCAGACGGACCCTCAACGCCATCGCCTTCGTCGCCGTACAGGACATTTTCTTCAATAAGACCTGCGAACACGCCGACGTCATCTTCCCGGCCACAGCCTGGGGCGAACACGATGCCGTCTACTCCTCTTGTGACCGCCGCTTCCAACGCGTCCGCAAACTGATTGAACCGCAGCCGGACTGCAAGCCGGACTGGGAAATCCTCTGTCTCCTGGCCAATGCCATGGGCTATCCCATGCACTACGACAATACCTAAGAAATTTGGGACGAAATGCGTTCCCTCTGCCCCAAATTTACGGGCGCGACCTATGAAAAAATGGACGCCAATCACGGCATCCAATGGCCCTGTTACACAGAAGATTCCGACGACAAGGGCACGCAGTACCTTCATGACGGAGCTCAGTTTGCCACAGCCGACGGCAAAGGCCGTTTCTATTACTTCCCGTGGATACCGGTAAAAGAAGTCGAAAGCCCCGATTATCCCCTGTCCTTATCGACAGTACGCGAAGTCGGTCACTATTCCGTTCGGACCATGACCGGCAACTGCCGCCTCCTCGTCGACTTGGCCGATGAACCGGGCTTCATCCAAATGAATCCCGATGACTGTCAAAATCTCAACATTGCCGACGGCGACTTAGTCCGCGTCATCTCCCGCCGCGGCCAGACCGTTACCCGCTGCCAGGTTTCCGACCGGGTCTCCCAAGGATCCACCTACATGACCTATCAATGGTGGATTGGCGCCTGCAATGAATTGACCATTTCAGCCTTAGACCCCAAGAGCAGTACGCCGGAATATAAGTACTGCGCCTGCCGCGTCGAAAAAATTGACGATCAAAAACAGGCCGAAATGAACGTAAAAGCCCAGTACGCCGCTATTCGCAGCCGCATGGGTATCCAACCCGAAGGAGGCCTTGGCCATGTTTAATCACATTAAGACAGATCCTGAACTCTGTATCGGTTGTAAGACCTGCATGGCCGCCTGCGTGGCAAGTCACACCGGCAAGGCCCTGTTCGCCTTGAAACCAGACAGCTTCGACTTTACGCCGCGCGTTCACGTCGTTTACACGTCAAAAATCACCAAAGCCGTCCAGTGCCAGCAGTGTCCAAAACCGCGCTGCCTCGACGCCTGTCCCTTTCACTGCATCTCCCTCGGTGACGATAAGGTCGTCATTGACGAAGATGCCTGCCGGGGCTGCGGCAAATGCTCCCGCGCCTGCCCCTTTGATGCCATCACCATGACCCGCATTTACCACGGCGATACCAAGGGCCGCCCCGTCCGTATTATCGCTTATAAATGCGACCTCTGCAGCGATACGGAAACGGGCCAGCCTGCCTGTATTCCCGCCTGTCCGACAGAGGCCCTGAGTCTCTTCAAGCCCAAAACACCCGTCAAAGCCGCTTCCCAGAAGGCTGTCGGACAAAGTATGGCATCACACCATTAAAAAGGATATCAAATCATGGAAATCGTAACGATTACCGAAGCAAGGCGCCGTCTCCACGGCGCCTTGTCTTCCTATCAAAAAGAAACGGAAGAAGTCACACCGGAAGCCGCCGTCGGCCGCATCACCGCCAGAGACATTACGGCCGCCCATCCCTATCCGCCGTACCGTAAATCCCCTTTCGACGGCTATGCCCTTTGCAGTCATGAAAAAAAAGGCTATGACGTCATCGCCACGATCGGCGCCGGCATCGTTTACAAAGACCCGGTACTGCCCGGTCAAGCCGTTCGTCTGATGACGGGTTGTGCCGTTCCCGATGACTGCGACACGGTCATTCCTCAAGAATACACGCTCCGCCAAGGGGACCGAATAGAAGTGACAGAGAGCATCCAGCCTGGAAGCAATATCATTCCCGTCGGCGAAGAATGCCAAGAAGGCTCCGTCATCATCACCGAGGGAACGAAATTGACAGCCGGCGCCGTCTCAGCTGCCGTCGGCATGGGAAACATCACCATCCCGGTCTTCACTAAAACAAAAGTCTTGTTCCTGACGTCGGGAAGAGAATTAGTCCTCCCCGGCCAGAAACGGCGCGACGGCCAAATTTACAACTCCAACGCCTATCTCTTCCGCCCTTTACTGGAAGCCCAGGGCGCAGAAGTCACCTTTTATCACGTTTCCGATGCTCCGGAACGCCTCGATGCGGAAACAGAAAAGATCCGGCAGTTAAGCCGTGACGCCGACCTCATCATCAGCACCGGTGGCGTATCGGTCGGCCTCTACGACACGATGCCTCAAATCTACGAACGCCTCGGTTCCGTCCAACTCTACAACCGCATCACCATGCGTCCCGGCTCGGCGTCATACGGCGGCGTCATCCAAAGAGACGGCGTAACACGTACGATAGTCCTCGGCCTGTCCGGCAATCCCTCGGCAGCCTTCAATGCCTTCCAGCTCCTGGCCATCCCCATTCTCCGCCAGGTAAACGGTGAAAAAAAGCAGGACTTTTCCATCGTCACCTGCCGCTTGAGCCACGCCATTCAAAAAGAAAATCCTGTCGACCGCTTCGTACAGGGGCACATCACCTTTGAAGGTGGTCAGGCCGTCTTTACGCCGAATACGACCCTCACGTCGAGTGCCCTCTTAGGACTGGCTCAGGTCAATGCTTTGGGCTGCATCAAAAAAGGAACGCCTCCGTTACCAGAAGGCGCTCCTATCGAAGCTATTGTATTACCCTAACCCTTACCAAGAGATTCGTTCTCCATGGGCAAAAACCTTAAATGAATCGGGACGCAGCCCGCAGACGACAGTGATACCGTATTTCTCAGCCAGGGCGACGCCTAAGCTGGTCGGCAGTGCCCGCGAGGCCAAGAAGCGGACGCCCAGACCGTGGACCTTTTCGATAACCGATTGAGGAACGCGGCCGCTGAATACCAAAACGGCCTGGCTGACGTCGATATGGCCCAGTTCAACAAACCCACGCAGTCGGTCGAGAACGTTGTGGCGACCAATATCTTCCGTATAAACGAGGATGTTATCGCCGGACACCAAAGCGCCTTCATGGACTCCGTGAGACGAATGATGGGCCGTTGACAAGCTGTCCAACAGGCCGCCATACGAGCAGAGCCGCTGTGCCGATATGGGGTGAAACGGTTCGTCTTTCCGTACCGCACGCTGCCCTTCCTCAGTCGTCACCCAGGCGGCATCATCGTGCAGACTGACTCCCGATAAACCCCTGCCGCTGGCAACTTTCCCCTCAGCCAAACAGTAGCCGGCTGCCAGGATATCGACATCTTCCGGGGAAGATATGAGCGTACTGACCCGCGCGCCATCGAGATAGAGCGGAGTCATGACCTCAATGGCGATGGACTGCTGTTTCTGAACGGCACCTTGATGATAATCAATATACGATAATTCTCGGCACGAAGCAAAATGCAGTGCGTCTTCTTCCTTTTCCATGTAAAGCCCCTCGATTCTTATTTAAACTAAATCATCACGCCCCAGCCAAAGGAGGGCCGTCAACACGGCACCGCCCAGGCTGCGCGCCTTATCGGAAATGGTAAAGCAGTTGTGATATTCACTCTCCCGCGGATCAATATCGGCAATCTTGAATCCCTTAGGCGCATAATAGCCGTCGCGAATCAGGCCTCTTACCAGCCCCGTCAAGGACGCCGGCACCGGTAACCCCATGGCAGCCGTCGCCGCCATTCCATCCGGAAGGAGCGTTTTTGTCAGGACAGCCATAGGCTGTCCTTTTTTTACGCTGTCGCCAATGCGGACCAAGCCATAGACAAACCCGGCGGCTTCACTGTGGATAATCCGTTCCTTACCATAACCGGCAATGATCCCCGGTATGCCAGTATTGGGCGCAGCCGCACCGTCACGGATGATGCGTCCCAACCGATGACCTCTCTTCGTTTCAATGACGGCATCGACGTCACGCCCGGCCGTAAATCCCGGCCCTAAGGCCACGGTATGACGCGCCATGCTGCGGTTGGTCCCCAAGTTTTTCTTCGCTAAAATGGCATCGACGACGGCCCAGGGCTGAAGCGCCTGAATCGCCCTTCCCTCGGGATCGACGAGAAGGGGAATTTCCTGACGAGCCCACACGCTCGATAAAGCGTCGATGGAATCACAGCGCCGGCAGGTCATATTTTCGACGATAGCCGTGCCGTCATAGACGGCTTCACAGAGAGCCACCTGTCGGCGGATGGCCGACGGCCGGTCCACTTCCAAGATGAGGACGCGAAAGCCCACCTGAAATAAAGATTGGACGACACCCGTTGCCAGATCACCGCCGCCGCGGACAATAATTAATCGATCCTTCATAGCCTTCCTTTCTATAAAAGCCCCCTCAACCTGCCGGGCAAGTTGAGGGGTTTTATGGTATTTTTTATTATTATACTGCATTTTTTAACAGCCGTCAGGCCTCTTTCAAAAGGCCTCATTTTTTTCGACTGTACGGCGTCCCTACTAAGGGGATTTCCGTTTGGAACTGGCCGTTCCACTTATAGTACGCCCCGGCGACGGCCGGTGCCGTCGGAATCGACGTGATTTCACCGACGCCGATAGCCCCATAGGCAACATCGACGCCTTCCTTTTCAATGGCAATGGCTTCGACATCCGGTGCCTTATCGGCCCGCATCAGGCCTAAAGTGCCGTATTTTGCCGTCGGCTTACAGTGGTCGAGGGGATACTGTTCACTCAGAGCGTAGCCGCAGCCCATGATCGTCCCGCCTTCAATCTGTCCTTCCAGGCTCTTGCGGTTGACGACGCGGCCGACGTCGTGAGCGGCGACCATCTTTTGAATCGTCCCGTCTTCCTTGAGGATACAGACATGGGTCGCATAGCCATAGGCAACGTGCGACACAGGGTTTTCTACATCGGCTCCCATCTTATCGGTTTTACCGAGATATTCGCCGATATATTCCCGACCGCTTAGCGTATCTAAATCGCTGCCGGTAAAGCGGACCCTCGCCGTCGCCGACGATTCTTGTTCAACCGTGACACCTTCTAAGTAGTCACTGGGGCGGCTCGTTTCTTCGTAAACCAGGCCCTTAGCATGAAACAGGTCCCGCCGCAGGTCTTTAGCCGCCCGCCGCGCCGCTTCGCCGGTCAGCGTCGTCTGACGGGATCCGGACGTCGTACCGGCATCGGGCGACGTAGCCGTATTGGGCATATGCCATTTAATGGCTTCAATGGGAAGGCCGGCTGCCTGGGATACGATCTGTACCAAGACCGTGCCGACGCCCTGGCCGATGCAGGAGGCCGATGAATAGATATGAACCCTGCCGTCGCGGACGACGAGGCGGCAGCGGCCATAGTCTGGAAGTCCGACACCGACGCCGGAGTTCTTCAAGGCACAGGCAATGCCCACATAGGGACCGCTGTGATAGTACGCGTCTTTTACGGCTTCCAGCGTTTCGACAAGGCCCGTTGACGGGTCGGCAATCTGACCGTTAGGCAGGACTTCTCCCGGCCGGATAGCGTTTCGATAGCGAATTTCCCAAGGATCGATGCCGGCTAATTCAGCCAGTTTATTTAAGTTTAATTCCGTTGCAAAAATCGTCTGGGTTACGCCAAAGCCGCGAAAGGCCCCGGCGGGAGGATTATTGGTGTAAACGGCTGTGCCTTCAATATCGATGGTCTGATAATTATAAGGCCCCGCCGCATGGGTGCAGGCTCTTTGAAGGACCGGCCCGCCCAGGGAGGCATAGGCTCCGTTGTCGGTGACGGCAATCAGTTTCATGGCCGTCAACTTGCCATTTTCATCACAAGCCGTCGTTAAATCCATGCTGAACTGATGGCGCTTCGGATGAATCAGGATGCTCTCCTGACGGGTCAGCTTCACTTTACAGATCCGTTTACAGACATAGGCTACGAGAGCGGCCAGATGCTGGACCGTCACGTCTTCTTTTCCGCCGAATCCGCCGCCGACGAAGCAGTTTTCGACGATGATCTTTTCTTCCGGAAGACCCAGCATGAGGGCCGTTTCCCGCCGCGTATCGTAAATGCCCTGATCGGACGAATAGACGAAAACGCCGTCATCGAAAGGCATGGCAACGGCACATTCCGGTTCTAAGAAGGCGTGTTCCGTCCATGGCGTTTCAAAATGGTGAGTCACCTTGTATTTCGACGCGGCAATGACGGCATCGGCATCGCCGCGTACGAGATGTTCATGAGCCAGAATATTGGTCCCTGCCGACGGGTGAACCAAGGGCGCATCTTCGGCCAGGGCCTCTTCGGCACAGGTCAATGGCGGTAGTTCTTCGTATTCTATCTCAACGAGTTTCTTGGCTTCGGCCAATATCTCCGGCGTTTCAGCCGCTACCATGACGATGGCATCGCCTAAATAATGGGTCGCCGTCCCGACGGGAATGAGGGTATCCCAATCGACCTTTAAATGGCCGACCTTTACCGAACCGGGAATATCATCGGCCGTCAACACGCAGACGACGCCCGGCAGGGCCTTGGCCCTTTCCGTGTGAATGGCCTTTACAACAGCTCTCGGGTACGCACTGCGAATGGCGCTGCCATAGCACATGTCCGGCAAATCGACGTCATCCAGATCGTCGGTATATTTTCCCGTTCCCAATACCTTGGTCTTGACGTTGACGCGCTGGCAGGGATCGCCGACACCGCGATAGCCCCCGACGACAGGAATCGGTGCATCATCCTGCAGCAGTTCCGCCGCCAGGGCAATGGCATCGATGATCTTCTTATACCCCGTACAGCGGCAAATATTGTTGCGGATAGCCGCTGTGATTTCCAGTCGGGTCGGCTTCGGATTGGTATCGATAAGAGCCTTGCCGCACATGACCATCCCGGGAATGCAGAAGCCGCATTGAACGGCGCCAGCTTCACCAAAAGCATAGACGAAGACGTCTTTTTCCCGCTGTGACAGTCCTTCTACAGTCACAATGTGCTTGCCTTCGAGACGGCCCGCTTTCTGTACACAAGCCTTGGTCGCCTTGCCGTCAATGATGACCGTACAGGTCCCGCAGGCGCCTTCACTACAGCCATCCTTTACGGATTTCAGCCGCAGGTCACGGCGCAAAATATCGATTAATTTACGGTCCGGATCAACGGCCACTTCCCGACCATTGATCCATAACTTACATGTCCTATCCATAACAGTTCCTCTTTCCGCCCATCCGGACTTTCAGTGATACGTCTGTCATGGCTGCCATTTCGCTAGAGCCAGCTGCTTCCAGCGAGGGAAAATACCAGACAGGAAATGATACTTATGAATTTATAATCTAATGATGTCCTCATAGGGCACGGTGCGCTTTCGGCGCAGCAACTGGCCATCGCCTTTTTGCCCAAGGAAGACGTTGTTCTTAGCAATGAGCTGTCCCCTTAAAAATACATGAGAAATGGTGCAGTCCGTCGTCATGCCCTCATACGGCGAGTAGCCGCAGGTCGTGTGCAAATTGTCCTTGCCGATGGTCCGCTGCTGTGACGGGTCGATGATGACGATGTCGGCATCACTTCCCGGAAGGAGGGTCCCCTTTTTCGGATAGAGTCCAAAAATCTTGGCGGCATTGGTACTGGTCAGGCGAACGAATTGACTCAACGAAAGCCGCCCTTTGACGACGCCTTTACTAAAGAGTAATGGCATTCGTTCTTCTACGCCGGATACGCCGCCGGGGCAGCCGCGAAAATCTGCGACGTGAGCCTGTTTTTCTTCGATGGTAAAGGGGCAGTGATCGGTCGCCACGACTTGAACCGTTCCATCCTGCAAAGCGCTCCACAAGGCCTCATTATCTTCCTTCTGGCGTAACGGCGGGGCCATCATGTATTTAATACCTTCTAAAGGACCGCCATCGATAAATTTATCTTCGCGCAGCAGTAAGTATTGGGGGCACGTTTCACTATATACGTTCCGCTGCCCTTCCTGCCGCGCCAGACGAAGCTGTGCTACACTTTCATGCGCCGACGTGTGAACGATGTAAACTGGGGCATCTCCACAAGCCCGGGCCGTGGCTAATACTTGACCGACAGCCGATGCTTCGGCCGCATTCGGCCGCGTTCGTGCCTGACCGATGGGAGCCAATTCATCCTTCGTCAAAGATTGGCGGAGGCTATTGGTAATGCCGTCGCTTTCAGCATGGACCGTCAGCAGTCCGCCATGAGCTTTCAGGACGGGAAAGAGTTTCATCATCTCAGTTTCCCCCATGGGGTAGCCATAAGTCGTATAAGCCTTGAAACTCGGAAATCCTTCTTCAATCAGCTCCGCCAGTTCTTGTAAGATAGACTCATCGACGTGCTGGAAGACACCATGGAAACTATAATCAACGGGACAGGTTTCAGCCAATTTCTTGTATTGCTCAAAGGGATATCGCAGAGAGCAGCCTTCCGGACCAAAGGCCATGTGGTCGATGATGGTCGTCGTCCCGCCGCAGGCAGCTGCCACACCGCCGCTGTAAAAATCGTCACACGAGCGATACTTCGGCGACTGCTGCAAGTCCATATGGGTGTGCGGGTCGATACCACCGGGGCAGACATACATCCCATCGGCATGGATGACTTCTTCACTGCCCTTATGGCCGATGCAGCCCAGGGACCAAATTTTCCCGTCACGAAGGGTGATATCTGCCTGGAAATGCTCCCCCTCCAGGCAAACCGTTCCGCCTTTGATGATGTAATCCATGATGGTTCCTTCTTCCTTATTTCACGAACAGATAGTCATAGTCTTTCATGACGGCCGTCATAAAGCCGCACAGTTCTTCGGAAATGGTGTCGTCGCCCGATTCGAGGGTCGTCGTCCAAACCTGTCCGTCGAGCCGCACCTTACAGCGTCCGCTCTCTTTATCGATCACGACAAAGCCTTGATTGTCGCTATTCATAAAGTCCGCTTCATTCGCAAACAGAGTCAATTTATCCAGGTACGGCGCACCGCCCCAGGGGCAGAAGGTCCGGCAGTTGCCGCATTCGTTGCACAGGGCATCGAGGTGGAGAATCTGCCGCTGCAGATGGCCCGGCACTTCGATGGCAACGTTGGCCCGGTTGGGACAGACTTCCGTACAGACTTCACAGATGCTGTCGCAGTGGAGACAGCGTCCGTCACAGCCCTCAGCCGGCGGCGCTGTTAAAAAGCCGCGTTGGTCGTAAACATCGTTTACATCGGGCATCAGGGTCGTATCGACACTGGTACATTGCCCTAAGATTTCCTCTGCCGCTCTTTTCCCATCGGCAATACATTCTACGACGGACGTCGTCTTGCCCTGACGGCCATCGCCGATGAGCGTCAGTCCGTCGATATCGCCGGCATTCGATGCCCCGATTTTCCCCTTCACGCCGCAGCCGGCCAGAACATAGTCGAAAGAATCTAACTCATCGAAGGATGAAATGACCTTATCGGAAACGATGCGTACGCCGAGTTTTTGAATCAAGGCCACGTCTTTATCGATGGCGTCAGTCGAAATCTCGCCCTTCTTGTCACAGAGGAAGGTACGGACCAAACCGCCCGGCGCCGGATTTTTATCGAATACGGTAACCGTTACGCCGCCGCGGGCTAAGAAGTACGCCGCCGCAAGACCTGCCGGGCCGCCGCCGATAACAGCTGCCGTTTTTCCCATCGGCTCCGGAACGGTAAGAGAGGCCATGACGCCATCCCAACCCTTTTCAGCCGCCATGAGCTTGTTCTGCCGGATTTCTACGGCAGCTTCATAGAAGTTCCTCGTACAGCTATTCATACAGGTATGATAACAGACGGTCCCGGTGATGAAAGGCAGGGGGTTCTTTTCCAAGATGATCTGAAGGGCTTCGACATACTTTTTATCGGCCACTAAATCCATGTAGGCCGTAATATCCTGATGGATGGGACAGGTATCGATACAGGGCGCCGTGAAACAGTCCATCAAGGGCAGTTCCCGTTTGTTCTTTCGATGCTGAGCCTTCGGATCCAGACGGGCATAGTGGCGGTCTCCGGAGGCAGATTCCAATAAAGCGTTCAGTTTACCGACGTTTACACCCGTAAATGCTTGGCCCGCCTGGCCTGTCAAAAGATTGGCCATCTGCACCAGTCTCTCGTAACCGCCGGGCTTCAATAAGGTCGTCGCCACCGTAACCGGCCAAATGCCGGCTGACACAATATCGGCGATATTATGAGCATCGGCGCCGCCGCTGTAGGAAATTTGCAGCTTCCCGTCGAAGGCTTCACTCAGTTTCTTGGCTACATTCATGGACAAGAAGAACAGAGGCTTGCCAGACATATACATTTCCGTTCCTGGAAGTTCATGCCGCGTAATGGCGACGGGGAAGGTGTTGGTCAGTTTTACGCCAAAAATCCGGCCTTCAGCGGTACCGACGTCTTGGAGCCGCTTCAACAAGGCAATGGCATCGTCATACTGTAAATCGGCCTTAAAGTGACTGTCATCGAAGACCATGTGGCCATAGCCTAAGGTATCCATGCAGTTTCGCACGAACTCATAGCCGAGGAGGGTCGGATTGCATTTTACAAAGGTATGAACTTTCTTTTCCTTCAATAAATAACTGGCAATCCGTTCGATTTCATCTGGCGGACAGCCGTGCATCGTCGAAACCGTAATCGAATTACAGATGTCGGCTGGAATGGCTTCGACGTCTTCCCGGCGAAGTTTCTGGAATCGATCCAAGTGGGCGAGCAGCCAGGACTTACAGTCTTTGAAGATATCCGTCTGGGACGCATCCTTCAAATTTTCTATAAAGGTGTCGATTTTAGGTGTCTGTATACCGGCCAAATCATAGCCGACGGACATATTAAACTGCATCCCGTCGGACCGCCCCAGGCCGTATTCGACAGCCATGACATGAACCAAGAACCAGGCTTTTACGTACTCTTCAAAGGCCTTGAGAACCGTAAGCTCCGTCGACCATTCAACGTTATAGCCCTCGTCATCGGCCTTGATACAGGGTTTGGGGACGGGCAAATCTTCACCGTCAAGCTGCTGCACGGTCTTCAATTCAAAGAATCGGGCCCCGGCAGCATAGGCAGCGGCAATGTTCTGGGCCAACTGCGTATGGGGGCCGGCCGCCGGCCCGAAGGGCAATTCTAACGGGCGGTCAAAAATGTCATATGGTGTTTGATTACCGGCTTTATATTGGTGGTGAACCCCAAAAATCGTACCACTCGGTGCTTCCCGTAATATCCAATTCATTAAATCCCCGAAGGGAATCGATGTCATGCGATCACTCATGATACCTGCCTCCTTACAAATAGCCGTTAATGCGCCCGGCCAGGACAGCGGCGCCTTCGCGAATTTTAGCCATCAAAGCATTTTCATCGACAGTAGTCAGTTCCCGATCTTTCATCAGGACCTTGCCGTTGGCAATGGTCGTGACGACGTTGCGTCCCGTCATGCCAAACAGGATGTGACCGTCGATATTTTCTTCATTCATCGGCGTCGGTGCCGTATAGTCAAGGACGATGACGTCAGCTGCCGCCCCTTCTTTTAAGACTCCTAAAGGAGCCTTGAAGTACCGGTTGGCGATGACGGCATTATTTTCAAATAACATCTGCGGTACTTCAGCCCAAGCGGCCGTAGCATCGCAAAGATGATGTTTGTGCAGAATATTGGCTACCTTATAAGACTCGATCATATCGTGGGTGTAGCCATCGGTGCCCAAACCGGTCAAGATACCGCGGTGAACCATTTCCATCGTCGGCGGACAGCCGCAGGCATTGCCCATATTCGACTCAGGGTTGTGAACGACCATCGTATCCGTTTCCTTGATGAGGTCCATCTCATGAGCATTGACGTAGATACAGTGACCGAGCAGGGTCTTTGGCCCGAGAATCTTCCAATCATACAGGCGGTCGACGATGCGTTTGCCGTGTTTTTTCAAGCAGTCGTGCAGATCTTCAATCCCTTCGGCCACGTGGATGTGATAACCCACGCCGTCGGGCTTGTGTTCTGCCGCCAAGTTCATCGTCTCATCGCTGAGGGTAAACTGAGCGTGCATGCCCATCATACCGGCCAGCATATCCGTCGTATCCTGCTGCGCATGGCGGATCCAGGCCTCATTTTCTAAGACCGCCTGCCGCGCTTTATCGGCGCCGTCCCGGTCAGACACTTCGTAACACAGACAGGAGCGGACGCCCATTTCTTGAGCAGCCTGACCGATGGCAAACAGGCTGTCCTTGATTTCGCCAAAGCTGGCATGATGATCGAAAATCGTCGTCACGCCGCTTTTGATGCATTCGACATACGTCGCCATGGCACTCAAGTAGGTCAGGTCATTGGTCAAATGGCGGTCCATATTCCACCACAGTCCGTCGAGAATATCTAAAAAGCCCTTCGGGGCATAGCCTTCGATGTGAAGTCCCCGGGCCATAGCGCTGTAGATATGTTCGTGCGTATTAATAAAGGCCGGCATGATGACGCCGTCTTTCGCGTCGATAAAGGACGCTTCTGGAAAACGCTTGCGCAAGTCGGCAGTCCGGCCGATACCGCAAATTTTCGTACCGTCTATGGCAACGGCACCATCGGGAACATATGGATTCCGAGAATCCCGTGTCACGACGTGTCCATTTCCTACAATAATCATATAACTCCCTCCTCCGTCATCTAACATACTGACGATGTTTCCATCTATTGTATTTTTATCATATCGTCATTGTCATTCATGAATCTATCTTAATACTACCGTTTTGTAAGTTTTCTGTCAAACTTTTTTGAGCCTAAAAAATTTTGTTGTTAATTTTATTATAGTTCGACGATAAGGATGATTTTTTGACATATAGATTTTTCGATGAGAGCCGTTACATTCTCTTAAAAATGTGGTATAGTAACATTACCTAAAAAATTTTTAGCAGAACAGCTAATAATCTGTTTTCTGTCATAGAGAGAGGTGTCTTTTATGTTAGACGATGCCGTCCTTAACTTTTTACGCCATTTAGCCAAGGGCCTGGCCGACCAGTTCGGACCCAACTGTGAAATCGTCATCCATGATTTGAGTGACAATTATAAAGAAAATTCTATTGTAGCCATCGAAAACGGCCACGTTTCCAACCGCAAAGTCGGCGATGGACCTTCCCTTGCCGTTCTCGACGCCCTGAAAAGCGATCCCCAAAAATTGGAAGACCACGCCAGCTACCTGACCAAAACCAAAGACGGCCGCATCTTAAAATCGACGACCATCTACATTCGAAATGACGAACAGAAAATCATCGGCGTCTTTTCCATCAATTACGATATTACCGAATTGATCATGATTGAAAATGCCATAAAACCGCTGGTATCGGTCGAGTCCGAAGAAAAGGCCAGCCCGATTCCACAAAACGTCACCGACTGCCTCAACGACCTCATCGAAGAATCGACGCGGCAAGTCGGAAAACCGGTACCGCTCATGACCCGCGAAGATAAGATCAAGGCCATCAAGTTTTTAAATGACCGCGGCGCCCTACTCATTACCAAGGCCGGCGATAAAATCTCCAAGCACTTCGGGATTTCGAAATACACCTTATATAGTTATATAGACAGCAGCAACGAACCGTAAAAGAGACCGCAAGGTCTCTTTTTATTATGCCCAAATCCGATAGATCTCTTTCTCCTCTTGCAAAAAAAGTGTAGCAACCAAATAGATTTTTAGGTTCATCCTATTGCAAATACGCATAGTCATGTTATACTCTAGATATACAAAAACTTTTAGATTATCTAAAATATTTTTTTCAGTTTATTTTAGGAGGTACGGATTATGAAGAAAGATATGAAATGGGCCATGAATCACTTGCCCAAATCAGACGATAAAAATCTCCCCATCATGAGCCTCAGCGAAATTGAAAAGGCCAGGACCTTTCATCAAAGTTTTCCCCAATATAGTGAAACGCCGCTGACGCGCCTAGATCAGATGGCGCAGTACTTAGGCCTGAAATCGATTTTTATCAAAGACGAATCGTATCGCTTCGGCCTCAACGCCTTCAAAGTCCTCGGCGGCTCCTATGCCATGGCTAAATACATCGCCAAAGAAACGAACCGTAAAATTTCTGACATGCCCTACCAGGTGCTGACTTCTGACGAACTCCGCAAAGATTTTGGCCAAGCCACTTTCTTTACGGCCACCGACGGCAATCACGGCCGCGGCGTCGCCTGGGCCGCACAAAAACTAGGCCAGAAGGCGATCGTACACATGCCCAAGGGGACGACCCAAACCCGATTGGAAAATATCAAAAAACTGGGCGCTGATGTCGACATCTTAGAACTCAACTACGATGACTGTGTCCGCCAGGCTGCCAAAGAAGCCTCGGAAACGCCGCACGGCGTCATGGTTCAGGATACGGCTTGGGACGGCTACGAAGAAATCCCGTCGTGGATCATGCAGGGCTACGGAACGATGGCCATGGAAGCCGGCGAACAGTTGAAAAAAGCCGGTGTTGAACGGCCGACACACATCTTCGTTCAAGCCGGGGTCGGATCTCTGGCCGGAGCCATCGTCGGATATTTTGCCAACCTCTATCAAGACAATCCTCCGAAATTCATCGTCGTCGAAGCCTCGGCGGCTGACTGCCTGTATAAGGGAGCTGCTGCCGGTGACGGCAAGCCCCGCATCGTAGGCGGCGACCTCAACACCATCATGGCCGGTCTTGCCTGCGGGGAACCGAATACGATTTCCTGGGATATCCTTAAGAATCACGTCACGACCTTCGTTTCCGCCGATGACCCGATTACCGTCCGCGGCATGCGCATGCTGGCCGCTCCCTTAAAAGGCGATGCCCCCATCGTATCGGGCGAATCGGGTGCCGTCCCCTTCGGTACCCTGGCAACCATCATGCTGTCCGATGAATGTAAGGAACTTCGTGACCAATTAGACCTCAATGAAAATTCTCAAGTCCTCGCATTTTCAACCGAAGGCGATACCGATCCAGACCGCTACAAAAATATCGTCTGGCGGGGATTCGAAAAATAAAACAGCTCAAAAAGCAAACATATAAAAGGAGAGAGTACCATGACTGTAAATTACGCCAAAATTAAAGAAGCAGCCCAAAACTACGAACAGGATATGACCCGTTTCCTGCGAGACATCGTAAAATACCCCGGTGAAAGCTGCGATGAAAAAGCCCACATCGACCGTATCGCCGAAGAAATGAGAAAACTCGAATTTGATAAGGTAGAAATCGATCCCATGGGAAACGTCCTCGGCTATATGGGAACGGGAAAGACCCTCATCGGCTTCGACGCTCACATCGACACCGTCGGCATCGGCAATAAGGGCAACTGGGCCTTCGATCCCTACGAAGGCTTCGAATCGGATACGGAAATCGGCGGCCGCGGCACATCGGACCAGCTCGGCGGCATCGTATCGGCCGTTTACGGTGCCCGCATCATGAAGGATTTAGGCTTACTGTCCGACGCCTATACGGTCCTCGTCACCGGCACCATCCAGGAAGAAGACTGTGACGGCCTCTGCTGGCAGTACATCATCAACGAAGATAAGGTCCGCCCGGACTTCGTCGTCTCGACGGAACCGACCGACGGCGGCATCTACCGCGGTCAGCGCGGCCGCATGGAAATCCGCGTCGACGTCCAAGGCGTTTCCTGCCACGGTTCGGCACCGGAACGCGGTGACAACGCCATTTACAAGATGGCCGACATCATCCAGGACATCCGGGCCCTCAATGAAAATGACGCCGCCGACACGACGGAAATCAAGGGTTTGGTAAAAATGCTCGATAAGAAATACAACCCGGAATGGGAAGAAGCCAATTTCCTCGGCCGCGGTACCGTTACCTGCTCCCAGATCTTCTACACCTCACCCAGTCGCTGCGCCGTGGCTGACTCCTGCTCCATTTCCCTCGACCGCCGCATGACAGCCGGCGAAACGTGGGAAAGCTGCCTCGACGAAATCCGCGCCCTGCCAAGTGTTAAAAAGTATGGCAACGACGTCACAGTAAGCTTATATGACTATGCTCGCCCCAGTTATACCGGTCTTACCTATCCCATCGAATGCTACTTCCCGACCTGGGTCATTCCCAAGGACCATAAAGTGACGACGGCGTTAGAAGAAGCCTATACAGGTCTCTTCGGCACCAGCCGCATCGGTTCTGCCGAAACGGAAGCCATGCGAAAAGCCCTGCCCCTTACGGATAAATGGACCTTCTCGACCAACGGCGTTTCCATCATGGGCCGCAATGGCATCCCGGTCATCGGCTTTGGCCCCGGAGCCGAAGCACAGGCCCATGCACCAAACGAAAAGACATGGAAACAGGACTTAGTCACCTGCGCCGCCGTTTACGCCGCCTTGCCATCCGTTTACACCAGCAAATAAATTCAATTGACCATAAAAGGAGCTACTCTGATGAAAACTTTACAGGACTATATCGATAAATTAAAAGCCCTCAACTTCAAAGACATGTACGAAAATGACTTCTTCCTCACCTGGGACAAGACCGACGACGAATTGGAAGCCATCTGGGTGTTAGCCGATGCTCTCCGTTTCATGCGGGAAAACAATATTTCCACGAAACTCTTTGAAAGCGGTCTCGGCATTTCCATCTTCCGCGACAACTCGACGCGTACCCGCTTCTCCTTCGCTTCGGCCTGCAATCTCTTAGGCCTCCAAGTTCAGGACCTCGACGAAAAGAAGAGCCAGATTGCCCATGGTGAAACGGTTCGCGAAACGGCCAACATGATTTCCTTTATGGCCGACGTCATCGGGATCCGCGACGACATGTATATCGGCAAGGGTCATGCCTACCAGAAAGAAGTCGTCGATGCCGTTACCCAAGGTTATAAAGACGGAATTCTTGAACAGAAACCGACCTTGGTCAACCTCCAGTGCGATATCGACCATCCGACCCAGTGTATGGCTGACGCAGCGCATATCATTCACGAAATGGGCGGCCTCAAAAACCTGAAAGGCAAAAAAATCGCCATGACCTGGGCCTACTCCCCGTCCTATGGCAAACCCCTGTCCGTTCCCCAAGGCGTCATCGGCCTCATGACCCGCCTCGGCATGGATGTCGTCTTGGCCCATCCCGAAGGCTATGAAGTCATGCCTGATGTCGTCGACGTCGCCAAAAAGAATGCCCAGCAGTCCGGCGGTTCCTTCCGCATAACCAACGATATGGCTGACGCCTTCAAAGACGCCGACGTCGTCTATCCCAAGAGCTGGGCTCCCTTTGCGGCCATGGAAAAACGCACCAACCTCTATGCCGCCGGAGATCAGGCCGGCATCGATGCCTTAGAACAAGAACTGCTGGCGCAAAATGCACAACACAAAGACTGGTGCTGTACAGAAGACATGATGAAGACGACCAAAGACGGCAAAGCCATGTACCTCCACTGCCTGCCCGCCGATATCAATGGCGTCAGCTGTGAAGACGGCGAAGTCGAAGCCTCCGTCTTCGACCGTTACCGCGATTCCCTCTATAAGGAAGCCAGCTATAAACCCTATGTCATCGCAGCCATGATCATGTTGGCCAAATGCCAGAATCCGGCAGCTACCTTAAAAGCCTTGGAAGAAAAAGGCACTGTCCGTAAACTGAAATAAACCTGCAACCGTGAAAGGGGCCGGTCCTCTGGACCGGCCCCTCTTGTCATAGAAGGAGAATCATTATGACTCAAAAAAAGAAGCGCATCGTCATCGCTCTCGGAGGCAACGCCTTGGGAAACACCCTCCCTGAACAGATGCAGGCCGTCAAAACGACGGCCAAAGCCATCGTCGACCTCATCCAAGAAGGCTGTGAAGTCATCGTTTCCCACGGAAACGGCCCGCAAGTCGGCATGATCAATCACGCCATGGCCGCCTTGAGCCGAGAAGATGTCAATCAACCCAATACGCCTCTGTCGGTCTGTGTCGCTATGAGCCAGGCCTACATCGGCTACGATTTGCAGAATGCTTTACGTGAAGAAATGCACAATCGTGACATTTTTGACATCCCTGTCGCCACCATGGTCACCCAGGTCCGCGTCGATCCCGAAGACCCGGCCTTTAAAAGGCCGACCAAACCCATCGGCCACTTCATGACCAAAGAGCAGGCCGAACACGCAGCCAAAGAATACGGCTATATCGTCAAAGAAGATGCCGGCCGCGGCTGGCGCCGCGTCGTCGCCTCTCCGCAGCCGCGAGAAATCATTGAAATCGGAGCCATAAAAACCCTGGTCGACTCAGGCCAACTGGTCATCGCCTGTGGCGGCGGCGGCATCCCGGTCACCCACCAGGGCAATCATCTGAAGGGCGCCAGTGCCGTCATCGACAAAGACTTTGTCAGCGAACTCTTGGCCGAAGACCTCCACGCCGACTACTTGATCATCTTGACGGCCGTCGAAAACGTCGCCATCAATTTTTCCACACCGGAAGAACAGTCCCTCACCGATATCACCCCCGAAGAAGCTCGGACCTATATGGAACAAGGGCACTTTGCCCCCGGCTCGATGCTGCCGAAAGTACAGGCGGCCGTCAAATTCGCCGAATCGCGACCGGGCCGCACCGCTTTAATTACGCTGCTTCAAAAGGCAAAAGAAGGCATCCTTGGAAAAACGGGTACCCGCATTCATCAGCCTTAAAGGAGGTGCCCCATTGTGGAAAAGCTACCTATTTCAAACACACGCAGCGCCTCCCTCTTTGCCATGGACGGCATTCCTCACTTCTTTGAAGCCCTGCCCTTAGCCCTGCAGCACGTCGTCGCCATGATTGTCGGCTGCGTCACACCGGCCATCATCGTTGCCGGCGCTGCCGGCCTCTCTCAACCTGACCGGATCATCTTGATTCAGGCCTCCCTCATCGCAGCTGCTATCGGGACCATCCTCCAGCTCTATCCCCTGGGAAAGCGCACGGGCATTCACTTCGGAGCCGGCCTTCCGGTCATCTTCGGCGTCAGTTTCGCCTACGTGCCGACCATGCAGTCCCTCGCTGGCGACTACGGCATCGCCGCCATCTTAGGCGCTGAAATTTTCGGCGGAATCTGTGCCATCCTGGTCGGGCTCAGCATCCATCGCATCCGGAAATTCTTTCCGCCCCTCGTGGCCGGGACCGTCGTCTTCACCATCGGCCTTTCCCTCTACCCCATTGCCATCAACTATATGGCCGGCGGACTGGGAACCCCGACGTACGGCAGTTGGCAGAACTGGGTTGTCGCCTTATTCACTCTAATCGTTGTGATATTTTTCACACATTTTACCAGTGGACTCCTGCGCCTGGCATCGATTCTGGTCGGCATCGTAGCCGGATACATACTGGCCCTGGCCATGGGCATGGTCCAATTCGACAACGTCGTAAATGCAGGATATTTTGAAATGCCGCGGGTACTCCACTTCGGACTAGAATTTGATCCCGCCGCCTGCATTGCCATTTCGATCCTGTTCGTCATCAACTCCATCCAGGCCATCGGCGATTTTTCGGCAACCACATCGGGAGCCATGAACCGCCAACCAACATCGGATGAACTCCACGGAGCCATCCTCGGCTTAGGTGCCACCAGCATCGTAGGCTCGGTCCTTGGATTTTTGCCGACAGCATCCTTCAGTCAAAACGTCGGCATCGTCACGACGACAAAAGTCATCAACCGGGCGACCTTGGCCCTGGCAGCCATCATCATCCTCATCGCCGGTATCGTTCCCAAGTTTTCCGGCTTGTTGACGACGATTCCCTATGCCGTCCTCGGCGGGGCAACGATTCCTGTCTTCGCATCCATTGCCATGACCGGCATCAAACTGGCTCTCTCTGACGGAGCTACGCCGCGCAACATGGCCATCGTAGGTCTTGCCGTTGCCATGGGTATGGGCTTGTCGGCGGCGCCGGAATCACTTCACCTTTTCCCGGCCTGGGTCACGACCATTTTCGGCAAGGCCCCGGTCGTCCTAGCTTCCATCATCGCCATCAGCCTCAACCTCATCCTGCCAAAAAGACACGGTTCCCCTAGTGAGTCGTCATCGGAAGCTGCATCTGACTGATACCGTCCTTTACGTACTTTATGAATTTTTTTACGGCCGGGGCCGCCATGTCCCGACTGGGAATAGCGATGCCAATGGTGATCGTATGAACCGGATCCATTGGTAAGATGGCAACCTTTCCCTGCCACTGTGCCGTCATGAGACGGTTGTTCATACTGACTCCCAAACCGGCTTCTACCATCCGGTAGGTCGTATAATTATCGATGGCCGTATAGCGAACCTTGCAGGAAATATTTTCAGCCTTCAGCAAGAGGGCCGAATCCGTATCCTGCTGGGGCAGCGATTCAATAAAAGATTCGTTGGCCAATTCCTTGAGCGGATAGGCCTTAGCCTTGGCTAAGGGATGATTTTCCGGCAGCCACATGACCATCTCATCTTCACATAAGGGAATCCAATCTCCTGAAAAAGGGCGCTTCGTCGTGATACAACAGTCGAAGCGCCCTTCTTCGAGCCCTTCATACATGGACTTATTGGCACATTCTTCAATATGGACGTGAACAGAAGGATAGGTCTGCTGAAAGGCCTGAATAATCTGGGGCAGCCAATTGGCGGCGACGCTGAAATAAGATCCGATATAGATATCACCGGCCGTCAACCCGCGAAGCTGGGCGCTGTACTGAAGAATCGTTTCTTCATCGCGGATGAGCTGGCGCAAATAAGGCAGTACAGCTGTCCCTTCACGGGTCAGATGGACGCCCTGAGCCGTTCTTCCTAAGAGAGGAAAACCAATTTCCTTTTCAAGAGACGTAACGGCACGCATGACGCCCGACGGTGTATAGCCGAGTCGCTCCGCTGCAGCCGAAAAACTGCCGGCCCTGACGACCTGCAAGAGAAGTCTGCATTTCTCCGTATTCATAAAAATCACCTTTGCTTTTTTATCAATCCATCATATATTTTTTTGCTATTCTCTCTATGCTGTTTATAGCGTATCATAAAAGTAAGAAAAAAGTAAGGAGGTATTTGTATGAAACAGGGAACTGCTGAATTATTGCTGCTTACCGTCATCGTATCCCGAAGTATTTCCTATGTCTTATCCAAAATCGGCCTGAACGGAATGCCTCCGTTAGAACTCTTGTCCATTCGCTTTTTCCTGACCACCGTTATTTTACTTATCCTGTTCCATAAACGCCTGCCTCAGATTACACCGGCCCTCTTCAAATCAGCCGGGCTTTTGGGGACGCTCCTCTTTGGCTGTATGGCCTGTGAATTGATCAGCCTGACAACGGTAGCGTCTTCCACAGTCGCTTTCCTAGAAAACACGTCTGTCGTTTGGGTCCTGCTGCTCATGGCTGTGCTCAACCGCCAATGGCCGGGAAAACAGGTACTATTGGCAACGACGCTGCTCTTTATCGGCATCGCTTGCCTTACCCTCCAAGGAGCCTCTTTCAGCCTGGCTCCCGGTGAAATAATCTGCCTGACAGGAGCCCTCTTTTATACCGTATGGATTTGCCTGACCGCCCGGTTAGCACGCGAGCATGACCCCTTATTATTGGGAATCCTGCAGATGGGATTTCTCGCCATTTACAGTACCATGGCAAGCCTTCTGTTTGAAGTGCCCGTCATTCCCACCGATACGACGACCTGGTCGGCCATCATCACCTTAGTCCTTATCTGCTCAGTCTTTGGATTTACCTTCCAGCCCGTAGCTCAAAAATATACCAGTGCCGAAAAAGCCGGCCTGTTTACAGCCCTGAACCCTTTGATTGCATCCGTCCTCGGTGCATTTTTCCTCAATGAAATGTTTACAACGACTCAATTAATCGGAGCAATCTTCATCATCACGGGCATCATCATCGTCCAGTTACCGGACAAGGTGCTCTGCAAACTCCATTCTTACCAGAATTAATCATCTCGCGAAAAAATTCTCCTATCGAAAAGGAGTCCGGCTATATGAAAAAATATTGTCTCCTCTTAATGATACTGATTCTTCCATTGCTGACACCTGCCCCTGCTTCAGCAGCCTCAGCATTCAATATGCAGGAAACTTCCATCTTTTCCGATTTATACGGACAGCGTCGAACGCAAGAAATGATCATAATCAGTCCCGACGATGCCGTCGCTCATTCCTTTTACGGCTTAAAAATCGGCGACAAAAAAAGCGATGTCCTCAGGACCTTGCGACCAGCCTTTACGCTAATGTACGAATTAAAAGCCATTGGTCCGGCCTATTTATTGAGCGATGTCGTCTATCCCGATTACTATCTGACGGTCTCCTTTGACGACCAGGACCGCGTGTCGATGATCGTCTATCAGGAAAATAAAAAAGTCCACATCATGACCGATGGGTTGAATGCCTAGACTTTACGCTCTGGATGGACCTATCAACGATAATCTAAATTTGTCTCCCATATTTTATCTCCTTTTATTCGCTCTGCTCGGTCATTCGCCTAACAGGGCATATATATGAAAGAAGCATCGACATCAGTCGGTGCTTCTTTTTTATCCTGTAATGGAAATGTTGCTATCGTATCAGAAAAGCATCCATTAATTTGGGAACGTCAGTCGCGTCGTCTTCGACATTTGTCTGATAATGCTCGATATGTCTGAGAGCTTCTGAATAGTGGCTCTATGGCTTCCTACCAGATTCCCCCTCCCACTCCGAAGTCAAGCTTCGGAGTAAGTGATTCAGTCTGTTTTATGCGTCGCGTTCGCTCCTTTAAAACAGCTTCTCTACTTAAAAAAAGAAGCACTTCATTATCGAAGTGC
>NZ_KQ958171.1 GCF_001546855.1 Megasphaera sp. MJR8396C
ACTGCCGAAATCCACCTATATGTATTGGCAGAAGAGATTCAATCGCTCTTCAAAGGATGCTGAGCTTGAGGAGAAGATTAAAACCATCCGCAAAGTACATGAAAATTACGGGTATCGTCGGATTTATGGAGTACTGCGTACAGAAGGTCTCGCTGTAAATCGAAAGCGAGTACAGCGTATCGTCCAGAAGTTAGGGCTTCAGGTTACGGCCTTTACGCACAGAAGCCGGACATATCATTCTTACAAGGGGAAAGTCGGAAAGGTGGCACCCAATCGGTTGAAACGCCGGTTCGACACCTGTATTCCGCACCAGAAAATCACGACAGACACCACGGAGTTCAAGTATTACCAAGCGGATAAGCAAGGCCGTGTAGTTACGAAAAAGCTTTACTTGGATCCATTTCTTGATCTCTACAACAGAGAAATCATCAGCTACAGCATCACGAAAAGGCCTTGTGCAGAAGGGATATCCGCTGCGCTGAATAAAGCTATCCAGATAACGTCAGACTGTAAGTACCGGCGCACTTTTCATTCTGACCAAGGATGGGCCTATCAGATGGGAAGTTATACCAAGCGGCTTAGAGAAGAGAAAATCTTTCAGAGCATGTCACGAAAAGGAACGTGCCTGGACAACAGTGTCATGGAAAACTTCTTTGGTTTGCTAAAACAAGAAATCTATTATGGGCATACATATCACAGCTTTGAAGAATTGAAGCAGGCTATAGAGCGATTCATCGAGTATTATAACGAGAGGAGATGCAAAGAAAAACTTGGCTGGTGCAGCCCGGTAGAATATCGACTTCGCCATACCGCGGCATAGAAAAAC
>NZ_KQ958172.1:0-53297 GCF_001546855.1 Megasphaera sp. MJR8396C
TTGCCAGCTCAACAGGGTAAACCCCATACACAGAAACGCCTTGCACCCTCGTGGATGCAAGGCGTTTTGTCTGTCTGATTGTCTTTGGGAAAAATTATTTATTTTCCAAACCTCAATGACCGGCAGCTTCGGCAGTCGGTTTGAAGGCCTGTGCCGCCTGGGGATTTTCGTTCATGCTGTCGATGCGGGCCCGGTATTCCATGTCGTTGGCATAGCGCTTATTTTTGTAGCGGCCAATGGTCAGGAAGGGGACGATGATGATGGCGATGGCAGCGTATCCGCAGTAGCCGTAGCCGTATTTGATGATGTTGGTCAGGCCGGCGATGGAAACGGTCATGGATGCGATGATGATGAAGGCTGTAACGATGGCGGCGCGGATGACCGAACGGGAGCTGATTTTTTTCAGGATGTTAATTTCTGAAAAACGGGCCGTGAAGCCAAAGACCGTTGTGACGCCTGTCGAAATGAGGCACAGCATCAGGAAGGCGCTGTAGACGATGGTCAGCCATGGCGAGCCCATGGCCTGGCAGCTGGTCAGGGTCGGTAAGGGCGATTTGCCGTAATAGCCGGACCAGCCTAAGAGCATGACGACGGCTAAGGTCAGGGCAGCAGCGTTCATGGCGAAGGAGAACCACATCGACGTAGCGCAGTTCTTACGCGTGACTAAAGGCGTGCCGACGACGATCATGGTCGGGATGACGACGCATTGGAAGCCGGCATAGGTGAAGGCGTGGAGAATGGCTGTCGGGACGTTGCTGAAACCGTTGACGGCGAAGTCCTGGGCCATGACGGCCGTAAAGGCCTGGGTTCCTTCGACGGAGCCTGCCGAATAGATGCCGACCGAGAAAATGGCGACGACCATTGCCAGGATAGCCATGCCCATGTAGGTCGTGGCCCGGCGGACCAGGCCGGCACCGAAGATGGTCAGGAAGAAGATGATGATGCCGACGACGCCGATGCCGGCGTAGTAGTTGAGGCCGGTCTGGGCGTTGATGGCCGAGGCGGCGCCGGAAATGGTAGCCGATACAGCCATTAAGACCATGATGTAGAAGAAGGCTTCAAAGAAATATTCGATGCCCGTGAAGGGACGGTATAAGTTCTGGAATAACTGGCGGTAACTGGTGAGGTGCCGCGAATTATACATGTTCATGGCTTCCTTGATGGTCAGGGTGAACAGCAGCATGGTGATGATGGCCGTAATGGGACCGAGCCAGCCCAGGCTGACGAAGTAGACGTTTTCCTGATTGCCCGTAGCAAAGCCGCCGCCGGCGTGAGAACTGAACAGGACGGCTCCGACGGAAAAACACATGCTGAGGGATGCCGTTTTCATAGATGACATGTTGACCATAATTGTTTCCTCCTTTGATGGACAGGGAGAGAAACGAAAACGCCTTTCGTCTCTCTGCAAGTTATTGCTAAGAGACGAAAGGCGTTGTATCCTTCCGCGGTACCACTCTGTTTCATCCTTTCGGATGCCCTCTCGGATACGGCCATCGGCGATATCCATGCTCTGTAACGGGAGTTCCCGTGTCGGCCTACTTCATTCAGCGTCTCCGCTCGGCAATGAGTTCGGTTCAGTCTCTGTACTGCTTCGCACCGGCCAGCAGCTCTCTGAAAACGAGGGGCTCGAACGTACTATTTTGCGTCGTCGCGTTTATGGCGTTTTTTGTTGATGGAGCTATGATATCACCGGGAACTTAAAAAGTCAAGGAGAAAAAAGTAATATTTTTTCGAAAAAGATGAGATAAACGTTTAAGTTTAAAACAAATAAAAAGACCGCCCATGACGGACGGTCTCAGGATTATTTGTCACGCGACAGGTCGACCTCTTTCAGCGGAATGAGGTGCGTCTTGTGTTTAAATTTATGATAGAGGAAGACGGCTAGGAAGACCGGGATGCCGATGTAGGCGACGCTGGCACCGTACCAGTCGATTTCAGCCCCGGTGAAGGCCGAGTAGTTCTGGCCGGCCGTGACGATGATACACATGATCAGCGCCAGGAGAGGGCCAAAGGGGAACCAGGTTGCTTTGTACGGCAGGTCTTTCAAGTCCTTGCCCTGGGCGATATAGGCCCGGCGGAAGCGGTAGTGGCAGATGGCGATGCCGATCCAGGTGATGAAGCCGGCCATGCCGCTGATGTTAACCAGCCAGTCATAGGCCTTGCCTTCGCCGATGAGAGATGTGAGGAAGGCTGCCAGGCCGAAGACGACCGTGGCAAATAAGGCATACGACGGAACGCCGCGCTTATTGAGCTTGAGGAAGCATTTCGGAGCCTGGCCCGTTTCAGCCATGGCATAGAGCATACGCGTCGAAACGTAGAGGCCGGAGTTGCCTGCCGAGAGAACGGCGGTCAGGATGACGGCGTTCATGATCGATGCGGCGGCGACTAAGCCGAAGCGTTCAAAGACCAGCGTGAAGGGGCTGATGGAAATGTTGACGATATCCGTATTGAGCAGGTTCGGGTCGGTGTAAGGAATGAGGAAGCCGATGACCGTAAAGGCGCCTAAGTAGAAAATGAGGATACGCCAGAAAATCGAATGGACCGCACGGGGGACATTCTTTTCCGGATCTTCACTTTCACCGGCGGCAATGCCGATCATTTCCGTCCCTTGGAAGGAGAAGCCGGCGACCATGAAGATACCCAACATAGCCGTGAAGCCGCCGACGAAGGGCGCTTCATCGACAGTCCAGTTGACGAAGCCCGGCGACGGTTCGGAACCGAGGCCCAAGATGAGCAGCGTCCCGGTAAACAGGAAGACCAGGACCGTCAAGACCTTGATGCCGGCGAAGATAAATTCACTTTCGCCGTAGGATCGGGTCGACAGGTAGTTGAGGGCGAACAAGATGATCAGGAACAAGCCGCTCCAGAGGGCTGCCGGTACGTCCGGGAACCAGTACTTCATGATGAGAGCGCCGGCGACGAGTTCGGCGGCAACCGTAATGGCCCAGTTGAACCAGTAGTTCCAGCCCAGGGCAAAGCCCAAGGACTTGTCGACGTAGCGGTTGGCGTACGTTTCAAAGGAGCCGCTGACCGGAAGGTATGAAGCCATTTCACCCAGTCCTGTCATAAGAAAATAGACCATGATGCCGATGAGGGCATAGGCGACGAGTGCCCCACCCGGCCCAGCAGTGCTGACTGTTTCACCGCCGGCTACGAACAAGCCGGTGCCGATTGCACCGCCGATGGCAATCATGTTCATGTGGCGGGCTTTCAGACTGCGGCGCAGCTTTTGCTGCTGTTGAGTTTCTTCCATGCAAAATCACAACCTTTTTTTATAGAATTGATAAATGAAATCTAAAAAAACTCATACGAATATATTATATAGGATGATGGCGGCGATGACAAATAAATATTCTGCAATTATGCAAGAATTATATAGGATGACGAACCCTCCATAGCCTTTTAGCGGCGTTTCCGCTATAATAGTAGTATTACCATGCGTAAAAGGAAAGGATAGCTTATGGAATTAGAAGAATGCCGCCGGGAGATCGACGGACTCGACCGGGAACTGGCGAAGATTTTGGAACGGCGCATGCAGGTCGTCGCCGCCGTCGCCGCTTATAAAAAAGAGCATCATATGGAGATCTACGATCCGCGGAGGGAGCGGCAGGTGCTGGATAAAATTTCGAATTTGACGGAGCAGAAAAATTTGGCTCCCTATTTGCGCCGCATCTACCAGTGCATCATGGATGAAAGCAAAAAATACGAACGCGAACACATGGGGATATGATGATGGAAGAACTTATTGTACGAGGCATTGCTGAACGCATCTTGTTTGAAGCCTCTGATTCGGATTATCGCGTCTTTCGCCTCCACGATGAAAGCAGCGACACGACGTATACCGTGACCGGCCATGGGATGAAACCCCTCGTTGGCGATCGATTGGAAGTGAAGGGCCACTGGGTGCAGCATAAGCGCTATGGCCGCCAGTTTGCGGCCGACGGTTGGAGCCGCGTCATTCCCGAATCGGTCGACGGCATCGAACGCTTTCTCGGAAGCGGCGCCGTCAAGGGCATGGGACCGGCCCTGGCCCATCGCGTCGTCGCCCACTTTGGCAAGGATACGATGGAGATTTTGGAAAAGGACCCGCAGCGCCTCTTAGAAATCGAAGGCATTGGCCCTAAGAAACTAGCCGTCATTACGGAATCTTTTTACGAAGAAAAACAGATCAACGACATCGCCTACGATTTGGAACAACACGGCGTTGCCGGAAGGTATGCCAGTCGGCTCCTGCAGAAATACGGCGACGACGTTCATTACGTCCTGACCGAAGAACCGTACCGGATGATCCATGAAATCGACGGCTTTGGCTTTAAGACGGCCGACCAAATCGCCTTGGCCTACGGCATGGACCGCCAGTCGCCGCAGCGCCTCGGCGCCGGTCTGGCCTACGTCCTTCAGACTATGACTCAAAACGGCCACGTCTGCATCCCTGACACTGAGTTGGTGCGACGGGCGGCTTTCCTTTTGCAGGCCGATGCTTTGGGGCTGCACGATATCCTGCAGGATACCGTCGATATGGGACAATTACGGACGGCGGACTTTGAAGGTACGGTCTACGTCTATACGCCGGAAGCCTATGAAGAGGAAGAATCCATAGCCAATCGTATTCGCGAGATGGCGGCCATGAAGCCTCTGGCCGTTAAGACCCATGTCCAATTATTTCTCGACCGCTGGCAGGACTCCTGCCATTTTGAACTGGCGGATAAGCAGCGCGAAGCCGTCGAAAAGTCGCTCCAATCGGGGATGACCGTCATCACCGGCGGTCCCGGCACGGGGAAGACGACCGTCGTTCAGACCATCATCCGCCTGGCTGAACAAGAAGGGCTGCGCATCCTGCTCTGTGCGCCGACGGGACGGGCGGCTAAGCGCCTGGCTGAAACGACACAGCGCAAGGCTAAGACCATTCATCGACTGCTCATTCCCGACGGCCATGTCGGTAAGGTCCAGTCCTTTGAATATAATGAAACGAAGTTATTGCCGGCCGATTTGGTCATCGTCGACGAAGTGTCTATGCTCGATATGGAAATGATGTACCATTTGCTGAACGCTCTGAAACCGCAGTGCCGCTGCATCCTCGTCGGGGATGCCGACCAGTTGCCGTCGGTCGGGGCCGGCGCCGTCCTCCACGACGTCATCGCCTCGGAAATGGTACCCGTCGTTCGCCTGGATACGATTTTCCGCCAAAAAGAAGGGGGCCGCATCGTTACTAACGCCCACTTGATTAACAATGGACGCCTGCCGGTCGTCAACGAAGACTTGGAATTTCGCTTCGTCGAAATCGAGACCGAAGCTGATGGGGCGACGCAAATCAGCGCTTTGTACCGCAGTGAAGTCCAAGAGACGGGCGACGAATTTGCTGTTCAGGTCTTGTCGCCTATGTACAAGGATCCCTGCGGCGTCGATAACCTCAATCAGCTCATTCAGGAACGTCTCAATCCCCCTGTCGTGGGCAAGGGCGAATTGAAGGGCCGCCACATGATCTTTCGCGTCGGCGACAAGGTCATGCAGAAGCACAACGACTATGAAAAGGGCGTGTTTAACGGCGACATCGGCCAAATCTTTGCCGTCCAGCACGACATGGTCTACGTCCGTTATCCTGAACAGGACGTCAAGTACGAAGGAGCAGAAATCGACGAAATTACCCTGGCCTACGCCATTACCGTCCATAAGAGCCAGGGGAGCGAATACCATACGGTCATCATGGCTTTGGTCAACAGCCATTCCATCATGCTCCAGCGAAATCTCTTCTACACGGCCGTTACCCGGGCCAAGCGGAAAGTCATCTTAGTCGGCACCAAGCGGGCCGTCCAAACGGCTGTCCAGAACCAGCGGACAAGCCGCCGTTTTACCCTGCTCATTCCACGGCTTCAAGGCGAACTCTTAACCTAGATCTTTTGCGATAGGAGGCTGCCATATGTCACTCTTTTCGGCTATTGCTAACCTTTTCTATCCGCCCACCTGCCCGGCTTGCGGCGTCCTCATGAAGCGCGACGGCGACTGGTGTCCGTCGTGCCTGGCTAGGGTGTGGCATCCGCGGCGCATCAATCGCTCCCAACAATTAAAGGCCATCGACGCCTGTTACTGCCTGGCTGACTATGATGGAGCCATGCGCCAACTGCTCCACGCTATTAAATATGGCGGCAAACAAGGAAAATGTCGGGCCTGCCGCGTCTTCTTAGAGCGATTTCCCTGGCCCGAACGACTGAATGCCATTGATATGGTCGTCCCCGTACCCTTGGCGCCGGAAAAACTAAAAAGCCGCGGCTTCAATCAAGTCGAAGGCCTTTTTAAAGAATGGGCCGACGATCATTATCGCTGGGCCGACATCCTCCAGAGGTTGCGTCCGACAAAAGCCCAGTGGCACCTGCCCAGAAGCCAGCGGTCGGAAAACGTCCATCGCGCTTTCGGACTCCGCGAAACAGCTGATGTCAGAGGCAAGCATATCTTACTCGTCGACGACATCTTCACGACGGGTTCGACACTTAATGATTGCGCCGCTGCCTTGAAGCGAAACGGGGCGGATGAGGTCATCGGCTTGGTCATCGCCAGCGGGGCGCCGTAGGCACTATCAGGAAGAGAATGAAGGCCTTGATTTCCTGTTGGAAGACGAATCGGTTACGGTCGTCTCGTGATAGGGGCTGTTGTCGAAAACCGGGAATCTTAGTATAATAAAAATGAAAAGAAAGGTGATGCTTAGATGCCTACGAATGACACGATTCCAGTGGCTCAACAAGCCAAACGCCATCAGCGGGCATTAAACATTATCAAGAGATGGCGACTCATGGATGATGATTTCATGAAGCGTTGTTTTAAAGACAATATTCCGGCCGTCGAATGTATTTTGCGTATCATCATGGAAAAGCCGGATTTACAGGTAGAAATGGTGCAGATTGAGGATACGATTCCCAACCTTTCCGGCCACGGGATACGGATGGATGTGCATGCCACCGATTCGACAGGAACGGAATATGACATCGAAGTACAGCGGGCCGATAATGCTCATGTACGGTAAGGAAGCAAGCAACCGAAAACAAGAGATAGACCGCCAGCACTACACTATTCCGAACCAAAGACCAAAAGATAAGCATTGTGGGAAAATCTAAACTTTTGGATTTTCCTACAATGCCAACTACGGCGGAATCCCTCCCACTCCTTATATCTTTCTGTATACATTGAATTTGTATTTAGTAAAATGCAGACAACACCACGGATCGGCTTTTGGTTGGACAATTCCAACCAAACACCACAGCAGACAGCAGAAAACATTCTGAACGCTAGGAAGCCGGTATGATTGTTACATATAAGGGGAAGAAAAATTTCTTTTAGGTACTTGCTTTCCTAAAACTGATGTGATACAATGATTTAATCCAGAAAAGGAGTAAAAAATATGCGGCAAGGTATTCTTAAATAAAACTATAATCAAATAGTGGGAACAAAGGATTATGATAGCTCCTTTTGTAGGGGCTTAGTTTTTTGTACCCAATTTAAGAATACTTTTGCCTTATCAATTTTGACATATCCCCAAAAACAGCAATCACAAACAGGTGTATGCTGTATATGTGTATGTCCGCAACTTATAATCCCCAGTGGTAAAAGTATTTTACTGCTGGGGATTTTTATGCCCTTTGGGGCTGTAAAGGGAGGACAATCACATGAAAATAATCAATATTGGAATTCTTGCCCATGTAGACGCTGGAAAGACGACCTTGACGGAGAGCCTGCTATATGCCAGCGGAGCCATTTCAGAACCGGGGAGCGTCGAAAAAGGGACAACGAGGACGGACACCATGTTTTTGGAGCGGCAGCGTGGGATTACCATTCAAGCGGCAGTCACTTCCTTCCAGTGGCACAGATGTAAAGTTAACATTGTGGATACGCCCGGCCACATGGATTTTTTGGCGGAGGTGTACCGCTCTTTGGCTGTTTTAGATGGGGCCATCTTGGTGATCTCCGCTAAAGATGGCGTGCAGGCCCAGACCCGTATTCTGTTCCATGCCCTGCGGAAAATGAACATTCCCACCGTTATCTTTATCAACAAGATCGACCAGGCTGGCGTTGATTTGCAGAGCGTGGTTCAGTCTGTTCGGGATAAGCTCTCCGCCGATATTATCATCAAGCAGACGGTGTCGCTGTCCCCGGAAATAGTCCTGGAGGAAAATACCGACATAGAAGCATGGGATGCGGTCATCGAAAATAACGATGAATTATTGGAAAAGTATATCGCAGGAGAACCAATCAGCCGGGAAAAACTTGCGCGGGAGGAACAGCAGCGGGTTCAAGACGCCTCCCTGTTCCCAGTCTATCATGGCAGCGCCAAAAATGGCCTTGGCATTCAACCGTTGATGGATGCGGTGACAGGGCTGTTCCAACCGATTGGGGAACAGGGGGGCGCCGCCCTATGCGGCAGCGTTTTCAAGGTTGAGTACACCGATTGCGGCCAGCGGCGTGTCTATCTACGGTTATACAGCGGAACGCTGCGCCTGCGGGATACGGTGGCCCTGGCCGGGAGAGAAAAGCTGAAAATCACAGAGATGCGTATTCCATCCAAAGGGGAAATTGTTCGGACAGACACCGCTTATCAGGGTGAAATTGTTATCCTTCCCAGCGACAGCGTGAGGTTAAACGATGTATTAGGGGACCAAACCCGGCTCCCTCGTAAAAGGTGGCGCGAGGACCCCCTCCCCATGCTGCGGACGACGATTGCGCCGAAAACGGCAGCGCAAAGAGAACGGCTGCTGGACGCTCTTACGCAACTTGCGGATACTGACCCGCTTTTGCGTTGCGAAGTGGATTCCATCACCCATGAGATCATTCTTTCTTTTTTGGGCCGGGTGCAGTTGGAGGTTGTTTCCGCTTTGCTGTCGGAAAAATACAAGCTTGAAACAGTGGTAAAGGAACCCTCCGTCATTTATATGGAGCGGCCGCTCAAAGCAGCCAGCCACACCATCCATATCGAGGTGCCGCCCAACCCGTTTTGGGCATCCATAGGACTGTCTGTTACACCACTCTCGCTTGGCTCCGGTGTACAATACGAGAGCCGGGTTTCGCTGGGATACTTGAACCAGAGTTTTCAAAACGCTGTCAGGGATGGTATCCGTTACGGGCTGGAGCAGGGCTTGTTCGGCTGGAACGTAACGGACTGTAAGATTTGCTTTGAATACGGGCTTTATTACAGTCCGGTCAGCACGCCGGCGGACTTCCGCTCATTGGCCCCGATTGTATTGGAACAGGCATTGAAGGAATCGGGGACGCAGCTGCTGGAACCTTATCTCTCCTTCATCCTCTATGCGCCCCAGGAATACCTTTCCAGGGCTTATCATGATGCACCGAAATACTGTGCCACCATCGAAACGGCCCAGGTAAAAAAGGATGAAGTTGTCTTTACTGGCGAGATTCCCGCCCGCTGTATACAGGCATACCGTACTGATCTGGCCTTTTACACCAACGGGCGGAGCGTATGCCTTACAGAGCTGAAAGGATATCAGGCCGCTGTCGGTCAGCCGGTCATCCAGCCCCGCCGTCCAAACAGCCGCCTGGACAAGGTGCGCCATATGTTTCAGAAGGTAATGTAAAGATACATAATCGTCAAGACGGCAACAATCAGAAGTTATGGAGGGTAACAATGGAATATAGTAAGGAAGATTTAATGGAAGCAAAAAAGCAAATTTGGGGAGTGGGAGAGAACATGGGAACAGAGGAAAGTAAAAAAATCTGGGAGGAGAACGCACAATTTTGGGATAATGCAATGGGTGACGAATCTAATGAATTTCACAGAGAGGTAGTGCGTCCCAAAGTAACGGAACTTCTATCTCCTAATCCTGCGGATTACATTTTGGATATTGCGTGTGGCAATGGAAATTATTCTTCGTATCTTGCACAAAGAGGCGCTTCGGTTGTCGCTTTTGATTACAGCAAAAAAATGATAGAATTGGCTAAAAGACGGCAATCACAATATGCAAAACAAATTGAATTTTGTGTGGCGGATGCGACCGATAGAAAAAGTATATTAGAATTAAAAAGAAATCGAGCCTTTACGAAAGCAGTTTCTAATATGGCAATTATGGATATTACGGATATTGAACCACTTCTTATGGCTGTTTATGAACTGTTGCAGGAAAGCGGAATTTTTGTCTTTGCAACGCAACACCCTTGTTTTGTCACGTTGACTGAAAAATATATGACACCGCACAGTTACTATGATATAGCGATTGAAGGGCAACCGAAAGAGCAGATTTATTATCATCGTTCCATACAAGATATTTTTAACCTTTGTTTTAGAGCTGGATTTGTCATTGATGGATTTTATGAAGAATGTTTTAAAACCAACAAAGAAATTCCTATGGTAATGATAGTAAGGCTTAAGAAGGTAAAACGTGATAGCTTAAAATAAATTCAAGTTTGTCGGGTAAATAGCAAACCCAGCCGAGCCAGTCAACGGTCAAGATGAACGGCGCATATGCGCAGCCGTTGACAGCCCCGCCCGCCTTTGCTGGTAGGCAATCAAGGGGCGACAGCAAGAAGTGCCACCGCCCCGCACTATTATTCAGAAAGGGGAATTTCCATGACCGACCAGATAGCCTATCAAGAATATATCCAGCGCAGGTACAACGCCTTTTGCAAGACTGTTATCCGCTGTGCCGCCTTGGACAAGATTTTGAAGCTTAAACGGCAATGGGAACGGCAAGTTTCCCTTGACTATCTGATGAACGAGAAGTTTGTCCAGTTTGCCGCGTCGGAGCCGGACGAGGAATACCCATTTACCGTCTGCGGTCAGACCGTCCTGCTCTGCAACGCCGCCCTTGCCGACGCGATCTCTGTTTTGCCGGAGCAGACGCGGGAAGAAATCCTGCGCTATTACTTTCTGCGCCAGCCGCAGCGCGTGATCGGCGCGTGTATTGGCCGGTCACGCAGCACAGCGGGGCGGCATATCCAGCTTGCCTTGCAGCGGCTACGCGAAGAAATGGGGGTGAGCCGGTATGAGTAGACTTCTCCCCTATGAAACAATCCTCAAAGCCCGTGAGGGCGACCCAGAAGCCGTGAACGCTGTCCTGCTCCACTACGCCGGATATATCCGCTATTTCTCAAAAGTGAACGGGCAGGTCAACGCCGAGGTGGAGGACTATGTAAAGCAGCGGTTAATTGACTGTCAATTCAAGTTCCGGCTTGACGAACCACCGGACAAGTCATAAAAACTGAATACCAGCCGCCACCGACGCGGCCAGCGAAAGCAGTAAGTCTTGAAAAAGATTTACTGCTTTTTTTGTTGTCCGGCTCCGCTCCCGGCCATTTTGCCCCCTGCCGGTTGTAGTAGTAAGCGAGGAGGGAATTTTTCTGCCCTGGTGTTTGGCATTTGGAGCATTTACCCGTAGTAGAGGGCAAAGAGAAAGGATTTCTCCAACACCGGGTAGAAACCACTGCGTCCGGTGTCATTTTAGCGAAAGCGGGCAGGAATGCCCTTTACAGGATTAGTAGTAGCAGAAAAAGAGAAACAAACTTTTGTGGTTGCAGTTTTCCAAAAAAGTGGCGGACGGAAGTGAGAGAAAGTTTGCAGTCACGGAGAGCAAGTTTCTACCACGGTGCCAAAATCCGCAATTCTGCAGTTTTGCCCCTCGCGGGAAACTTGTTGGGGAGTGCCTTCCCCAAACCCTGCTCATGCGCCCTTACGGGCGAGAAAGGAGGTCACACCATGCGAAAGAAATACAACACGCCCCACCGCAGCCGCGTTGTGAAAACCCGGCTGTCCGAAGATGAGTATGCCGACTTCACAGCGCGGCTTGCGCCCTATGGTATCAGCCAGTCCGAATTTCTCCGGCAGGCGATACGGCGGGCGACCATACGCCCGGTTGTCCATGTGTCGTCGGTCAATGACGAGTTGCTTTCCGCTGTCGGGAAGCTGACAGCCGAGTACGGCAGGATCGGCGGCAACCTCAATCAGATTGCCCGGTATCTGAACGAATACGGCGTACCCTACAACACCCTTTCCGGCGAGGTACGCGCCGCCATATCCGACCTTGCCGTCCTCAAGTATGAAGTCCTCAAGAAAGTAGGTGACGCGGTTGGCAACACTCAAGCATATCAACTCTAAAAACGCCGACTACGGAGCCGCCGAGCAATATCTTCTCTTTGAGCATGACGAGTTTACCATGAAGCCCGTCCTTGATGAAACCGGCAGGCTTATCCCCCGCGAGGACTACCGGCTGTCCACGCTGAACTGCGACGGGGAGGATTTTGCCGTTGCGTGTATGCGGGCCAATCTCCGCTATCAGAAAAACCAGCGGCGGGAAGATGTGAAAAGCCACCACTACATCATCAGCTTTGACCCGCGGGACGGGCCGGACAACGGCCTGACCGTAGACCGGGCGCAGGCGTTGGGGGAACAATTCTGTAAAGAGCATTTTCCCGGCCACCAGGCCCTTGTCTGCACCCACCCGGACGGGCATAACCACAGCGGCAACATTCATGTGCATATCGTCATAAACAGCCTGCGGATTGAGGAAGTGCCGTTCCTGCCCTACATGGACAGGCCGGCCGATACGAAAGTCGGCTGCAAGCACCGATGTACCGACGCTGCCCTGCGCTACTTCAAATCCGAAGTCATGGAGATGTGCCACCGGGAGGGGCTTTATCAAATCGACCTCTTGAACGGCAGCAAGAACCGCGTCACCGACCGGGAGTATTGGGCGCAGAAAAAGGGACAGGCCGCGCTGGACAAGCAGAACGCCCCCATGATTGCCGATAGTATCACGCCCCGGCAGACCAAGTTTGAAACGAACAAGGAGAAGCTGCGGCAGACCCTACGGAAAGCCCTTGCCACCGCCGCCAGCTTTGACGAGTTTTCCTCTCTGTTGCTGCAGGAGGGTGTGACCGTCAAGGAGAGCCGGGGGCGGCTTTCCTACCTCACGCCGGACAGGACAAAGCCAATTACCGCCCGGAAGCTGGGCGACGATTTTGACCGCGCCGCTGTCTTTGCCGTTTTAGAGCAAAACGCCGCCAGAGCAGCCGAAGCGCCAGCCAGATCCCCCGATCCCCCACGCACCATAAAAGACCGCTTGCAGGTTGCCAGAGCCGAGATAGCCGCCCCGAAACAGGACGGAGTGCAGCGGCTTGTGGACATTGAGCAGAAAATGGCCGAGGGCAAAGGCCGGGGCTATGAACGCTGGGCGAAGATACACAATCTGAAGCAGGCCGCCAAAACGCTGTCCGTCTACCAGCAATACGGCTTTACTTCCCCGGAGCAGTTAGAAGCCGCCGTTGACACCGCCTATCAGAAAATGCGCCAGACCAGCGGCGAACTGAAAGCACTGGAAACGAAGCTGCAAGGGAAAAAGAAGTTGCAGCGGCAGGTGTTGGCCTACGCCCAGACCAAGGCCGCCCGCGACGGGCTGCGGGCACAGAAATCCGAGAAAGCCCGCGCCGCATACCGGCAGGCCCATGAGAGCGATTTTATCATAGCCGACGCAGCAGCCCGGTATTTCAAGGCGCATGGCATTACCAAGCTGCCCGCCCGGAAAGCGTTGCAGGCCGAGATCGAGCAGCTTATCTCCGAGAAAGACGGCCTGTATAACACCTATCACGAACAGAAACAGCGGTTCAAGGAGTTGCAGACCGTCAAGCGGAACATCGACCAGATTTTGCGCCGGGACGAGCCGCACCGCAGAAAGGAGCAGAGCCATGAGCGATAACCTGCCCCACATGGACTACCGCCAGCACCGGCGGGCGCGGCGGCTGGTACATGAGTGCTGTAACTACGATGAGGGGAACTGCCTGCTATTGGACGACGGGGAGCCTTGCGTGTGCGTCCAGAGCATTTCCTTTTCCCTCATGTGCCACTGGTTCCGTGTGGCTGTCCTGCCCCTTGACGGGGAGCTGGCCGCAGCCCTCTTGTGCCGGGGAAGCCGGAAACGGTGTGCCGTCTGCGGGGCGGCCTTTGTCCCCAAATCCAACCGGGGAAAATACTGCCCCGACTGCGCCGGGCGCATGAAGAAAATCAAAGCCGCCGAGAGAAAGCGGAAACAAAGGCAGAGATGTCACGCTTTAGAGCCTTTCAAACCCGCATAAATCAAGGCTTTTTTCGTGGGTGTCAAAGGGTACGCGATACATTTATCCTTTTCCCCCGGAAACGGCGTTTTAATGCGTGACAATACGCCAAAATCAACCCGAACACAGGGAGGTGATCCTATCGCTGATTATATCAGGGCAGACACGCGGCTGCCCGCCTATCTGCCGTATCCCCGTTTCCTGCTGAAAATGGAGATTTCACAGACCGCCAAGCTGCTGTATTCGCTGCTGTTAGACCGTTCCACCCTCTCCCAGAAAAACAAGTGGCTGGACGACGAGGGCAGGATTTATATTATCTATCCCATCGCGGAGATAGCAGAAATACTGGATAAAGGCAGCACCACCATCAAGGGGGCGCTTAATGAACTGGACACGGCGGGGCTGTTGGAACGGGAACGGGGCGGCTTCTCCGCACCGAACCGGCTTTATGTCAAAGTACCGCCAGTGCCACAGGTACAGTTTTCAGACCAACTGATGGCCGGAAGTCCGCCCCTCATAGAGCCGGAAAACCGTCCTACTGATGGTCAGAAAACCGACCTTATGATGGTCGGAAAACCGTCCCCTAACCAAACTACTATAAACAACCTTACAGAGAGCCAAACAAAGGGAGTGAGTGGGGGGCCGTCCGCGCCCTATGGCCGATATGGAAATATTTTTCTGTCACAGACCGAATACGACGAGTTGCAGGCAGAGTACCCTGACAGGCTGGAACGGTTCATCGAGGAAATGAGCCGCTACCTTGCCGCCAACGGGAAAAGCTACCAGAACTATGCCGCCGCCCTGCGGATATGGGCGGGGAACGACAAAAAGGAAGCCCCTAAAAAGGGCATACCAGACTACTCATGCAAGGAGGGCGAGAGTTTATGAAGAATGAAATCAACGCGGTTTTGGAGAATATGACGACCACCATCCCGGAGCCGGAGGACTACACCGGCGAGGACGGTTTACTGTACTGCGGCAAGTGCCGCAAGCCGAAAGAAGCCTATTTTGCGCCGGATAAGGCCGCTATCTTCGGGCGCGACCGCCACCCGGCAGAGTGCGACTGCCAGAGAACCGCCCGCGAGGAACGGGAAGCCGCCGAAAAGCGGCGCAGACACCTTGACACCGTGGAAGAACTGAAACGCCGGGGCTTTACCGACCCCACCATGCGGGACTGGACTTTCGAGAACGACAACGGCAGGAACCCGCAGACCGGGCTTGCCCGCCGGTATGTGGAGCATTGGGAAGATATGCGGACAGACAATATCGGCTGCCTGTTCTGGGGCGGCGTAGGCACCGGCAAAAGCTACCTTGCAGGCTGTATCGCAAACGCCCTCATGGAGAAAGAAATCCCCGTCCGCATGACGAACTTTGCTCTTATCCTCAATGACCTTGCCGCCAGCTTTGAGGGGCGCAACGAGTACATTTCCCGCCTTTGTCGTTATCCGCTGCTGATCCTTGACGACTTCGGCATGGAACGCGGGACGGAATACGGGCTGGAACAGGTGTTCAATGTGATTGACAGCCGTTACCGCAGCGGCAAGCCGCTGATCGTCACGACCAACCTTACGCTGGACGACCTGCACAACCCGGAGGACACCGCCCATTCCCGGATTTATGACCGCCTGCTTTCCATGTGCGTCCCGGTACGCTTTACCGGCGACAACTTCCGGCAGGAAACCGCCAAGCGGAAAATGGAGAGCATGAAGAAACTGATTACCGACTGAAAGGAGTATTGCCTATGGCAGATAACAAGCAGCACGACACCCGCACCACCCGCCGCCCTGACTGTGTGACGGAAATCCGCATGGGCAATTCCGTCCTTGTCGTGTCCGGCTATTTCAAGAAAGACACCACAACCACAGCCGCCGACAAAATGGCGCGGGTACTGGAAGCGGAAGCCGCTGCTACACAGGAGCCGACTTATCCGGCGTGAACCGGGGCATGGAAAAGCGGCCATGCCAGGGAGCATGACCGCTGGAACGAAAATCGGAAGTGCTTTAGCAATTCTTAATCTCATTCTCTATAAAATAATTTGCAATTTCAAAGGCTTTTATTCTTCTCTTTGCCAATGTGATTTGTGATTTATAACGCTCGGAATTATCCTTTGATTCAAATGTTTTTACTGTTTCTCTTAGCTTGTGCAGAGTTGAATCAATTTGCCTTTTGGCCGCGGTTAATTCATCTATTGTATACTTCATGTTTTCTCCTTTAACTTCTGATTTTTTTGTTAAATCAGAGTATACCACGGAGTTATGAACTTTTCTACTGCAAATATGGGACGACAACCCATACCATAAAAATCGGAAAATTGAAAAGCTGTAAAGAAGCAAATTTAACGCTTTTGCCGCTGTACAGCCCCCGCCGTTCCGTGGTACAATGAAACCACGGAATAGTGGGGCTGGCTGTCGGAAACGGAGGATTTTATGTTAAGACAAGCCACCCAAAACCTCATTACCGCCCTTTATCCGAGATTGTCCCACGAGGATGAATTGCAAGGCGAGAGTAATTCCATATCGAACCAAAAAAGGATACTCGAAACCTACGCAAAACAGAACGGCTTTACCAATCTGCGCTGGTACACCGACGACGGTTTTTCCGGCGCGAACTTCCAGCGGCCCGGATTTCAAGCCATGCTTGCGGACATTGAAGCCGGGAAAGTGGGTACGGTCATCGTCAAGGACATGAGCCGGTTAGGGCGAAACTACTTGCAGGTAGGGTTTTACACGGAAATGCTGTTCCCTCAAAAGGGTGTGCGTTTTATCGCTGTCAACGATAATGTGGACAGTGCCAGCGAGGGCATGGACAACGATTTTACCCCGCTGCGAAATCTGTTCAATGAATGGCTGGTGAGAGATACGAGCAAGAAAATCAAGGCAGTGAAAAAGTCAAAAGGCATGAGCGGCAAGCCTGTTACCAGCAAGCCGGTTTACGGCTATGTGATGGACGAGGACGAGAATTTTATTATAGACGAGGAAGCCGCCCCGGTGGTGCAGCAGATTTACCAGCTTTGCCTTGCCGGGAACGGCCCGACCAAGATTGCCCGTATGCTGACGGAGCAGCAAATCCCCACGCCGGGGACGCTGGAATATCAGCGGACAGGCAGCACCCGCCGTTATCACCCAGGCTATGAGTGCAAATGGGCGACCAACACCGTCGTTCATATCCTCGAAAACCGAGAGTACACCGGATGTCTGGTGAACTTCAAAACGGAAAAGCCTTCTTATAAGGTCAAGCACAGCATAGAGAACCCCGTCGAGAAGCAGGCCATTTTCGAGAACCACCATGAGCCGATCATCGACAAGGAAACATGGGAACGGGTGCAGGAGTTACGCAAACAGCGCAAACGCCCGAACCGCTACGATGAAGTGGGGCTGTTCTCCGGGATTTTGTTCTGCGCCGACTGCGGCCATGTGCTGTATCAGCAGCGGTATCAGAACAAAGACCGCAAACAGGACTGCTACATCTGCGGCAGCTACAAGAAGCGCACCCGCAACTGTACGGCGCACTTTATCCGCACCGATCTGTTGACCGCTGGTGTCCTGGCAAATCTCCGGCAAGTGACCGAATACGCAGCCAAGCATGAGAGCCGGTTTGTGAAACTACTTGTCCAGCAGAACGAGATCGGCGGCAAGCGAAAGACCGCCGCAGCCATCAAGCAGCTTGAACAGGCGCAGGAACGCATTTCTGAAATCAGCCGCATTATCAAGCGGCTGTATGAGGACAATGTAAACGGCAAAATCAGCGATGAGCGTTTCATGGAACTGTCGGCTGACTACGAAGCCGAGCAAGCGGAGCTGAAAAAGAGAGCCGCCGCCCTGCAAGCCGAACTGGACAAGTCACAGGCAGCTACCGTCAACGCCGAGAAATTTATGGGCATTGTCCGCAAGCACCTTGCCTTTGAAGAACTGACCCCCACTCTCTTGCGGGAAATGATCGAGAAAATTGTGGTGCATGAGTGCAGCTATGATGAGAACGGCACCCGCAGGCAGGACATTGAGATTTATTACAGCTTTGTCGGCAAGATTGACTTGCCCGAATAACCGCCCGACCTATCCGACACAATGGCCAAGTGTCGGATAGGAACGGCAAAATTTTTTGCACTTCTATTGCTTCTTTATCACACATAAGCAAAAGGTGCCGGAATGAAACGGGCCCGGTTTAACAGCAGTCTGCTGGATCTCAACAGTCTGAGAAAGGGCAGTGACTATGAACAACTGCCGGAAAGCTACGTCATCTTTATTACGGAAAACGATGTCTGGCAGCGTGGCTTGGCTCGCTATCATGTCAACCGGATTATCGAAGAATTGAATCAGCCTTTTGAGGATGGCAGTCACATCATCTACGTCAATGGCAATTATAAGGGAACCGATGATATTGGCAGGCTGATGAATGATTTTCGCAGTGAAAACGTAGAAGACATGCTGTTGGAACCTTTGAAAGAAACGGTCCATCGTTATAAAAACAACCCGGAGGAGGTGGCTGTTATGTGCGCAGAACTTGAAAAATGGAGCCTTGAAGAACGGCAGGCAGGGCGTCAGGAAGGACGCCAAGAAGGACGCCAAGAAGGTGAAAGCCGACTGACGACACTGTTGAGGCTGTTGAAAGCCGATGGCCGTCTGCAGGATCTGGAATTGGCTATCGACGATGAAAAGACCAGGGAAAAATTGTATCAGGAATATCGTATTGATTGAAAAATTAATCATCGAGCAGCCGGTTATGTTTTGAGACACAGCCGGCTGTTTTTCTGGAAACTAGATATGGGAACCTTTGAAAGAAACGGTCTATCGTTACAAAAACAACCCGGAGGAGATGACTGTTATGTGTGCAGAACTTGAAAAATGGAGCCTTGAAGAACGGCAGGCAGGACGACAGGCGGGACTGCAGGCAGGGCGTCAGGAAGGACGTCAAGAGGGCGAAAATCGCCTGACGACATTGTTGAAGCTATTGAAAGCCGATGACCGTCTGCAGGATCTGGAATTGGCCATCGACGATGAAAAGACCAGAGAAAAGTTTTATCAGGAATATCGTATTCATTGAACTGGGAATGATAACACAGCCGTTTACGTTTTGAGACGCAGGCGGCTGTTTTTTGATATCAGAAGGCGAGGCCAAGTCTATAAAGGGGATGCTCCGGCCTTTTGGATCATCGATTCACGAATTTTTTTTAGCATCGAGTCTTATGTACTCATAAATTAATTTAATTTTTAAATTGATTATTTAACTATTCGATTTGAGACTTAATAGACACTGCCGTATAATAACCTCGAAAGATGAAGTTAGACAAAGATTTCCTCCTCTCCACTGCGAGCCGGGGATGATGATATTATGCAGTTATATTTTAAAGAAAGGGTGGACTGCATATGGAATATGTAACCTTGAATAATGGAGTATCCGTACCGAAGGTCGGCTTTGGTATTTTTAAGATTCCCAAGGAAGATACGGTGCGTGCCGTTTTGGACGCCATTGAAGTCGGCTACCGTCATTTTGACACGGCCCAGAGCTATATGAATGAAGAAGAATTGGGAACGGCCATTCGCCAGTCCGGCATTCCGCGGAAAGAATTTTTTATTACGACCAAGGTCTGGCTGGAACACTTTGGAGAAGGCAAGACGGAAAAATCCTTGGAACGGTCCTTGAAGCGGCTTCAGACGGACTACATCGATCTCGTTCTCCTGCATCAGCCCTTTAACGATATTTACGGGGCTTGGCGAGATTTGGAAAAGATGTACAAAGCGGACACCCTGAAAGCCATCGGCCTCAGCAATTTTGAACCCGACCGGATGTTGGACCTGATGATGTTCAACGATGTGAAACCGCAGGTCAATCAGCTGGAAACGAATCCTTTCTGCCAGCAGCAGGAAGCACAGGCTTTTATGAAGGAGAAAGGCGTACAGCCGGCCGCCTGGGCTCCTTTTGGCGAAGGGAATACGGATATCTTTACCAATCCCATCCTGAAACAGATTGCCGAAAACCACGGCAAATCGATCCCTCAGGTCATCCTGCGCTGGCTGACCCAGCGGGATATCGTCGTCCTGTCGAAGTCTTCTAAAAAAGAACGGATGGCGGAAAACTTCAATATCTTTGACTTTGCCCTGACGGACGATGAAATGAAGGCCGTCGCCTCCCTCGATACGGGAAAGAGTACCTTCTTCGACATCACCGATACCAAGACCGTTGCCATGTTCGGCGACCTCGTAGCTCAGCGCAAGGGGTTGACCTGATTGATACAGTTCTGGTCAATCAGATCATACTATAGCATACAGGAAAAGCCTGATTTCTCGTAAAAGAAATCAGGCTTTTTTGCATATTTGAGTGATTATGTCTTGTCGCTTTGGTGTCAGTCATCTTCTTCCTGCTTTGGTTCGGTCCGTTTCGGTCCGGGATCGGCGACGAGGGTGCTGTCAGCAATCGGATCGGTTGCCGTCGGAGGCGTCTCGGTGGCAGGCGATGTAACATGGCTGCCGGAAGTCCCTCCGGAATAGGGCACGGACTGGCCGTGATAGGAATAGTTGTTGCTGACGATGCCGTCGGGATTGGTCGCTTCATAGCCCCTAACGTGGTGCAGGGTGCCGTCCGGTCCCGTACGGTAGTAATCGTGGGTATAATGGGTGCCCGGGGCGGGCGTGACGGCATCGGATCCGCCGTGGATATCGCCGCTGTGTGCCGTGTCGACCGTCGTATCGACAGATGTATCGGCTGCGTCGGTGATGGCATCAAAACCGCCGAAGGCCTTGATGAAGGGCAGACAGAGAAGGATGATGAGCAGCGGGGCGACGCCCATAATGGGCAGGGCTCGTTCCAACGTATATTGGTGGGAATAGAGCCAGATCAGGATGAGGTGGAAGCCGACGGCGGCGACGAAGCCTGTGAGCAGGGCTGAAATAGGGTCGACGGTCGTACTGCGGCCGACGGCAAAGTAGAAACCGACGCCGTACATGTAGAATCCGGCCAGGACGGCCCGCCAGTTGGATACGATGTATTTTAGGCGCAGGCAGAAAATGACCACCATAATGACAAAGGCCACGGGGGCTAAAAAGGGGAAGATACTGATGAGAAGCACCGTAACGGCCGCGGTGATGACGATGTACATGATGCGCCGCCAGGTAAAAGCGATGAATAAGATGACGACGGCTGCGATGGAGACGATTTCAAAATCTCGGGTCGCCATATTGATGAAAACATAAAGCCAGGTACTGAGTAAGATTGTCAGGTGAGCGGCACGGTCTGCACGTTGGGGTGCCAGGTTCAACATCATCACATCCTTCAGGAAAATTGACTGTAAATAAGCCGTATAATTATATTTAATTATATCATATATTTTCTATGAAAATAGGAGACGTCTTGGGCTTTTCCGCTTTTTACGAAGGCCATTTTACAGCTTTACAGTCATGGGACGATACGAAAAAGCGTCGCCTCTCTGACGGGAGACGTTGTCAGAGAAGCGACGCTTGAAAGATTCCTATTATCCTAAGATTTCAATGAAGGCCTTGACCACTTCCGGGTCAAAGAGGAGGCCTGAGGAGCTGAAGAGTTCGCGGACGGCTTGTTTTTTTGTCTTGGCCCAAAATTCCGTCGACTGTAGGGCACGATGTCCTGGCAGCAGGGGATGCTTTCCAACATATTGCCGCCGGCCGCTGCATGACGCTTGTACTGGGCCATTTCCGAGCGGTTGAGATAAGGTATCTTGACTAAAAGAGTATTAGATACGACCAAAAGACCGACGTCGTGGAGGAGAGCAGCATATTTTATCTGTTCAATCTCGCTCTTGGGAAGCATGAGCTTGGCAGCGATACTGACGCTGTAGTTGGCAACTTGCAGGGAGTGCATATATAAGCGCTGACTTTTTAGCTGTATGAAGTTGAGCAACTCTGCCGTAATGCCGTCCAAGGATGTCATTTCTTCACGGGCGATGCCCGCTGCTTGATTTAACGATACCATATACATGACAAACAAACCCTTTCATCTGCAACCATACTATTCGTTCGTCGTCCGATTCGACTGGCGTACTTTTTTGGGATGACGAAGGATATTGAACATTTTGGCACTCGTTTTTTTGATGCGCGCGCCTGTATTTTTCATACGCCGTGCTGTCGTAATCTTGGACTTGCGCTTCGGGCGCATGTCGCGGATTGAGCCGAAATCACCGCGGCGGATACTCGTCGCCTTGATGCGGTCGGAACGGAGGTTTACTTTTAATGCGTTCATGATTTGGCTCGTCTTAAGGTCGATGTTAAAACTGTAGATATCTACTGCCACGTAGGAGAGGAGAGGATAGGCGTGGATGCTGATATGGGCGTTGCCCGAGACAGCCATGCACGTCAGTTCGTCATCAATATGGAAGAAGGTAATGCCCTCAGCAGGTGCGCCGACCAAATGGAATGCGCGTTCTACCAAGGGCTGCAAGTCTTCGGCTTCGGTGAAAGAAGCTTTGCAGTTATAAAAATCGATCAGTACATGATTTCCTAATGTATTATTCATAAATCTCCACCCGTTACTTAGTTACAATTAATTATATACTGTTTTTGGGAACTTGTAAACTAAAAAGGGCCCCATGGGATATGTTAAAACCCCATGAGGCTGGTTTTAGTTATGCTTTGTGCTCACCAATGGGAGTGAAGGTAAAATCCGTTCCGTCAAAGCCGATGGCAACCGTATCGCCTTCGCGAATGGTGCCGGCAATGATGCTGCGGCTCAACGACGTTTCGACGGTGTGGGTGATGAGGCGGCGCAGGGGACGGGCACCGAACTGGGGATCGAATCCCTTGTCGGCCAATTCCTGCAGGGCTTCATCGGTCCAGGTGAGTTTAATCTTGATTTGTTTTTCCAGACGCTGACCGAGGCGTTCCAAGAGGATAGCCGCGATATTACGTACCTGGTCTTTTTGCAAGGCCTTGAAGACGACGATGTCGTCGACACGGTTGAGGAATTCCGGACGGAAGTACTGTTTGAGCAGGTCGCGGACTTTCTGGTTGGCCTGTTCGTAGTCCGGTGTTTCCAAAATTTCATGAGAGCCCAGGTTACTGGTCATGATGATGATGGTGTTCTTGAAGTTGACGACGCGGCCCTTGCCGTCGGTCAGGCGGCCGTCATCGAGAATCTGTAAGAGGACGTTGAAGATGTCGGGATGAGCCTTTTCGATTTCGTCGAGGAGGATGACGCTGTACGGACGGCGACGGACGGCTTCCGTGAGCTGACCACCTTCGTCATAGCCGACGTATCCCGGAGGCGCCCCGATCAGGCGCGAGACGGTGTGCTTTTCCATGTATTCCGACATGTCGATGCGGATGATGTTCCGTTCATCATCGAAGAGGGCTTCGGCCAGGGTCTTGGCAAGTTCTGTTTTGCCGACGCCGGTCGGTCCCAGGAAGATGAAGGAACCGATAGGACGGTTCGGGTCTTTGATGCCGGCACGGGCGCGGATGATGGCGTCGCTGACGACGCTGACGGCTTCGTCCTGACCGACGACGCGTTCATGGAGCGTTTCGTCGAGGTGGAGCAGTTTTTCCCGTTCGCCGGTCATCATCTTGGTGACGGGAATCCCCGTCCAGCGGCTGACGACTTGGGCGATGTCTTCTTCGCCGACTTCTTCTTTGAGGAGCTGCGAATCTTGCTGCTGGTTGATATGTGCTTCCTGTTCCGCCAGCTGTTTTTCCAGTTCCGGCAGTTTGCCGTACTTCAGTTCCGAGGCCTTGGCCAAGTCGTAGTTGCGTTCGGCCTGAGCCATTTCGCCTTTGACGGCGTCGATTTCTTTTTTCAGTTCCTGGGTGTGCAGGATGGACTGTTTTTCCGTATCCCACTGGGATTTGAGTTGGTTTTCTTTTTCCTTTAATTCATCCTTCATGGCCGTGATCTTAGCCAGTCGTTCTTTGGAAGCGTCATCCGTTTCCTTGGTGAGGGACTGTTCTTCGATTTCGAGCTGCATGATCTTATGGCTCAATTCGTCGATGGGTGTCGGCATGGATTCGATTTCCGTGCGCAGTTTGGCGGCGGCTTCGTCGACGAGGTCGATGGCCTTATCGGGCAGGAAGCGGTCGGAGATGTAACGGTCCGAGAGGACAGCAGCGGCGACCAGAGCCTTATCGCGGATGCGGACGCCGTGATGGACTTCGTAGCGTTCTTTCAGGCCGCGGAGAATGGTGATCGTATCTTCTACCGACGGCTGGTCAACCATGACCGGCTGGAAACGGCGTTCGAGGGCGGCGTCTTTTTCGATGTATTTCTGGTATTCGTTGAGGGTCGTAGCCCCGATGCAGCGCAGGTCGCCGCGGGCCAGCATCGGTTTTAAGATGTTGCCGGCATCCATAGAGCCTTCGGATGCGCCGGCGCCGACGACGGTGTGGATTTCATCGATGAAGAGGAGAATCTGACCGTCCGATTTGGCGATTTCATTGAGGACTGATTTCAGTCGTTCTTCGAATTCGCCGCGGTATTTGGCCCCGGCAATGAGGGAGCCCATGTCGAGGGAGTAGAGGGTCTTGTTCTTCAGCGATTCCGGAATGTCGCCGCTGACGATGCGGCGGGCCAAACCTTCGACGATGGCCGTTTTGCCGACGCCTGGTTCACCGATGAGGACCGGGTTGTTCTTGCGGCGCCGCGACAGGATTTCGATGGTACGGCGGATTTCGTCGTCACGGCCGATGACCGGGTCGAGCTTGTTCTGGCGGGCGGCTGCCGTCAGGTCGCGCCCGTATTTTTCGAGAGCCTTGTAGTTGCCTTCCGGGTTGTCGGTATTGACGTTGGCCTTGCGGTTGGCTTTGATGGTGCTCATGATCTTGTCCTGGTGCAGGCCGAATTCACGGCACAGTTCCTGGACATCGGAGCTGCTTTCGCTGACGATCCCGAGGAGTAGGTGTTCCGTGCTGATGTAGTCATCATGCATAGAGTCGGCTAATTGCTGGGCTTTACCGATGACCCGGACCATTTCCGTCGACATCGACATCTGGCTCGAGCCCTGGACGGACGGAATCTTTTTCAACAGCTGTTCCAACCGTGCCTGGAGCATGGGGACGTCGGTCTGACATTCCGTAAGGATGGTGCTCAGCAGGCCTTCGGGCTCTTTGAGCAGGCCCATGAGCATGTGGACCGAGGAGATTTCTTGGTTATAATGGAGGGCGGCAATCTGCTGGGCAGACTGGAAGGCTTCCATGACTTTCTGTGTATATTTTTCGTTTCCCATAAGTAAGACCTCCTTATTATGGCGATTGTATTCAGGATTAGGAGCTTTTCGCTAGCTTCTAGTATCATTATAGCTGTAAAAGTCAAAAAGTCAATATGTCAAAAAGAAAAATTTGTAAATGTTTCGGAAAAGACGTTGTTGACAGCCTTCGGCCTTTCCCCTACAATCGAGGCAGTATAATGATGGCCCTTCCTCATGGGGGGCGATGAAAGGAGTCCGACGATGGACGAAAGAGAACGATTGGCTTTTAGCGGTGATGCGGCTGCTCAATGTGCCATGGGAGACGATTATTTCTTTGAAGCTTTTGACGCCGATATAGAAGATAAAGATGATTTATATAAGAAGGCTTTTTATTGGTACCGCCGTTCGGCCAAGGGCGGTCATGCCGCTGGCCAATATAACCTGGGCTATCAGTATGAGTATGGCTTGGGGACGGAGCGCGACATAAAGCAGGCTGTTTCCTGGTACGGTGCAGCTGCCAGCCAAGGCTATGGAGCGGCCGAAAATAATTTAGGTCACCTGTATGAAGTGGGGGACGATCTCCCTCAGGATTACGAAAAGGCCTTGTATTGGTACCGAAGGGCGGCCGACCACGGCGACAGCGACGGCCAGTGCAATACGGCCATCATGTATCAGTTCGGCTATACCGGCGAGCCTGATTATGAAAAAGCCGCCTCTTGGTATGCCAAAGCGGCGGCTCAGGGAAACGTCATCGCTGAAAACAATCTCGGCTATCTCTATGAAAAGGGCTACGGAGTCCGGCAAGATTGGGAACTGGCCGCGCACTGGTATTATGAAGCGGCCATGGCTGGTGACGGTCCGGCTCAGAACAATTTGGGCGTCCTCTACCGTGACGGTCACGGCGTCGCCCATGATGCCATTCAGGCTGCCTATTGGTTTGCCCAGTCGGCGGCGTCAGGCTATAAAGAGGGCATGAAAAATTACGCCACCGCCCTGGAAACAGGCGATGGCGTAGAGTTGGATCGTGATGAAGCTGCGTATTGGCGCAACCAAAGTTACGAGGATTAATGAAGTAAATTGATGAATATCGTAATGATCGTGGCGTTGACCGGGTCGATGATCAAGGAGCCGATGAGCGGGATGACGAAGAAAGCCGTCGGTGCCGGACCGAAGATTTCTGTCATGGCCGTCATGTTGGCGATAGCGTTTGGCGTAGCGCCCAAGCCGAAGCCGCAGACACCGCTGGTCATGACGGCCGCTTCGTAATCGCGGCCCATGATGCGGAAGACGACGAAGTAGGCGAAGATGGCCATGAACAAGGCCTGGCTGAGGAGCATGACGACCAAGGGTACGGCAAGGTCGGCCAGCTGCCAGAGTTTGAGGCTCATGAGGACGCAGGTCAAGAAGACGGTCAGGCTGAGGTTGCCGAGGACTTCGCTTTCATGCTGGTAGACTTTGAAGCTGTGGGTGAAGTCGGCGATGTTGCGGATGACGGCAGCGACGATCATGGAGCCGATGTAGCCCGGGAAGACGAGGCCGATGCTGCTGAAGAAGCCGCTGACCAGGGTGCCGAGGCCCATGGCCAGAAAGAGGTGGGCCATGGCGTTCATGAAGCGGTAGTTATCGATGGTCTGGCCGATTTTATTTTCGATTTTGATGGCGTTTTCAGCCCGTTCCTTATCGCCGGCTACGGCTTTTAAACGGGAGACGGCGTCGGCGCTGGCCGAAGGGTCGAAACGTTCCGTTTCCGCCGAGCTGACCAGGTGGTGTTTATGAATCAGTGCTTCCCCAATCGGGCCGCCGATGACGCCGCCGGCGACGAGACCAAAGGTTGCTGCGGCGACGGAAATGGTGACGCCACTGTCAAGGCCGATGCTTTCCAGCAAAGGACCGAAGGCAGCTGCCGTGCCGTGACCGCCGACCATGGGAATCGAGCCCGTTGCCAGCCCCATGAGGGAATTGAGGTCAAAGGCCGTTGCCAGGCCTGCGCCGATGATGTTTTGGCAGACGATGAGGATCGTCGTGACGATGGCCATTTTAAAGACCATGACCCCGCCTCGTTTGATGAGGCTGATGCTGGCCGTGTAGCCAACGCTGGTGAAAAAGAGCATCATACAGATGTTTTGCATAATCGTATCCTGCTCGTACTGCCAGAGACCCTGAGTATATAGGATGCAGTTGATGATAGCGAATAAAATGCCTCCGACGACCGGAGCGGGGATACAGTACTTACGCAGGACGTCGAACTTGGCCCGCAAGAATACGCCGGTGTAGTAAACGACAATCGCTGCGGCCAGTGTTTGATAAATATTAAGATTTACAGCCACAAATAAGCCCCCTTCATATTTTATCGATTTTTGATGAAATCGACGAAATAGGTTATGGAAAAATAAAAAATACAGTACTTATGATAGCAGATTTTGGGCTGTAAAACAAATATATGGATAAAAATAAATCGATATTACCCTTGGCGATTCTCCTGGGGGAGATAGCGCGGCGACGTGTAATAGTCGCTGTGCCCTTTTCGGCAGGAAGCGCTGCGAAAACAGAGGGCCTGAATGTCATTGGCCCGGATATCGAGGTCGAGCTGGGCCTGTCCTAAGGGGGACAGGATTTTTTTGTCCTGCGCCGCTTTGGTTATGATGGGGAAGGACCCTTTTATTTCCTTTAAGAAGGCGGCGCCGCGTTCATTGAAGGCCAGGATGCGCCCGTACTGAGGGCCTTCGCGGTAAGACTTGTCGAAGAAATCTTGTGACGGCTGCAGCACCGTGTAAGCTCCCATGCGGCACAGGCGGCTGAAGGCGTAGCGTTTGGTCTTGACCGAGAACAGGGCTTCGTCATAGGTCGGAAGCGTCGAAAAGGCCCGGTGCCAGCGGTTTTCAAGGCCTTCGGTGAAGGCCGGCAGGCGGCGGAGTCGTTCCGGTGTCATGAGGCGCCCCTGGAGGCTGACGAAATCGCCGTAGCGGCCGTAATCGGTACAGGCCCCGGTTTTCAGTAAGGCTTCGATGTCACCGCGGCTGGCCGAGGGCAGATAGGCTGCGGATTTGGGCGAAAAGCCTTTTTCCAGTTCCCGGCGGAGGGCTGAGGCACTGGTAAAGGGCTGATCGAAGCCGGTTTCGGCGTGGCTCCCCGTGCGGGGAATGGTCAGCAGGGACAAGGGCGACGGCAGATGTAGGATGGCTTTGGCATATTCAAGGGCCAAGAGGGCGTTGGGCTGTTCTAAAAGAGAGGCCAGCTCCGGCAGGGCCTTGGCCAGGTCTTCTGTTTGGTTGCGGCCGGCCGTCGCCGTCTTTATCGATTCGCCGGACGAGAGACTTAACGCGGTCTTGGCCAAGCGGAGAAAATCGTTGGCCGTCCCTGTTTCGACGCCGCAGGCCAGGCTGTTACAACTAAGGCGGCTGGCCAATCGGACGCCGCCGGCGGCAAAGCCTGCGGCACTCGAGAGGGCATAGACGGCGGGCAGTTCAAAGACGGCGTCGGCTCCACTACCGACGGCCCAGGCGGCGCGGTGCCATTTGTCAAAGAGGGCCGGTTCACCGCGCTGGACGAAGGCGCCGCTCATGAGGACGATGATGGCCGCATCGGAAGGGCGCTGGCGGCGGATTTCCGACAACAAGTAGGCGTGGCCGGTGTGAAAGGGATTAAATTCGGCGATGACGGCAATGGCTTCCATGGCAGTCTCCTTTATGTTCATAATTTCACAATATCTGTATCGAACGGGGCCGCAATCAGTGGTGCTGCGGCATGAAACAGGCCGTGTGTCACGATATAAGTTGTTTATAAGTATACGTAAGGTAAAGGAAATCGTCAATGCAGGCCAGCCATTCTTTTTGGCTGTTTGAGGGGATAGCCAAAGTATTTCCAATTCCTGCTTTTTTTAGATGACGCTATAAGGCTTTTATGCTATAATGAACCTAGTCTGTAGAAAGCATAAATAGGTGATTGTATGAAGGGATTGAAAGGACTTGCAGCTGCAGCGATGGTCTCAGCTGCCGTATTGTTAGCCGGCTGTGGCAGCAATACGATGCTTGAAGAATACAGTTTCGGCTATGTCCAGTTAAAAGCCGGAAATTCGGAAGTGTACGTCATGACCCCGTTTGACCTGGCACACGTGAACCGCCAGGACGGTGAAGGCATGATGTATATTAACAATGACAAACACATCAATGTCGTCGCTGTTTCTGAAACAGCCGGCGAAACGACGCCTGTTGCCATGGCTGACAAATACGTTGCCATGCTGAAACAGACACCGGATGTATCTGATCTGCAAACGAAGATTACCGAAGCCGAAGAGAGCGGACGCAAGGCTACTGTCGTCGACGCCTCCTATACGGAGCCTTTGAACGGCCAGCCGGCGAAGCTCACCGTGCGGAGTTTCTTCTTTGAAGATAACGGCCAGATCTGGCACGTCATGTACATGTACAAAGACGGCGATGAACTGGCGAAGGAAGTAGTTGACCACGTATTTGGCCAGCTAAAGTAATTTTAAAACACACGAAAGAGGGTAAAATTTCATGATCGTATTGGTTGTAAACTGCGGAAGCTCATCTTTGAAGTATCAGCTCGTCAACATGGATAATGAAGAAGTAATGGCAAAAGGCCTGGTCGAAAAAATCGGCCTTCCCGATTCGCAGCTGACCCACAAATGGAATGGCCAGAAAAAGGAAATCCAGCAGTCCATTCCGGATCACAACGTAGCCGTCAAGCTCGTTCTCGACATCTTGACCGACGCTGAATGCGGCGTCATCAAATCGATGGATGCTATCGACGCTGTCGGCCACCGCGTCGTCCATGGCGGTGAAGAATTTGCTGCTTCTACGCTCATTACGGACGAAGTCATGAAAGCCTTGGAAAAATGCTCGGCCATGGCTCCGCTTCACAATCCGCCGAACATCATCGGCATCAATGCCTGCAAGGCAATTATGCCCGGCGTACCTCAGGTCGGCGTCTTCGATACGGCCTTCCATCAGACCATGCCGGCTAAAGCCTTCATGTACGGCCTCCCGTACGAACTCTATAAGGAAGATCATATCCGTCGTTACGGCTTCCACGGCACGAGCCATCGCTATGTTGCCGGTGAAGTCGCTAAAGTCATGGGCAAACCCGTTGAAGAACTGCGCATCATCAACTGCCATCTCGGCAACGGCTCGTCCTTAGCTGCCATCAAATACGGTAAATGCGTCGACACGACGATGGGCTTTACGCCGCTGGCTGGCGTCCTCATGGGCACGCGCTGCGGTGATATCGACCCGGCTATCGTCCTCAACGTCATGGACAACCATAACCTTTCGACGAAAGATATGGACAAATTGATGAACAAACAGTCCGGCGTCCTCGGTATCTCCGGCGTTTCCAGCGACTTCCGCGACCTCGGCAAAGCTGCCGAAGAAGGCAATGAACGGGCTCAGCTGGCTCTCGATATGTTCCACTACCAGGTCCGTAAGGAAATCGGTGCCTTTGCAGCTGCCATGGGCGGTGTCGATGTCATCACCTTTACGGCCGGCGTCGGCGAAAACGGCATTGAAGACCGTGCAGCCATCGCATCGGGCCTCGAATACCTCGGCGCCAAACTCGATCCTCAGCGCAACGACGTCCGCGGCAAAGATGCTTTGATCAGCACCGACGATTCGACGGTTAAGATGTATGTCATCCCGACGAATGAAGAAATCATGATTGCCCGTGATACGAAGGACATCGTATCCAAACAGTAATACGCCTCAATTGGAGTGAAGACCGTGAAATTATTATACTGGGATATTGACGGAACCTTATTGAATACCGGCCATGCCGGACTGAATGCCATTAAAGAAGTTCTCCACGACTTAAAAGGGGAAGATACACCGGTGCCGAAGATCGATGCCGGCGGTCGGACGGACAACTATATTTGTCAGCAGCTGCTCTATAAATCGACAGGTGTCATGCCGACCGATGAAGAAGTCTTCGCCTTTTGCCGGAACTATGAGCAAAAGCTTCTGAAATGGCTGAAGCGCAGGGCTCACGAAGGCGTCATCCTGCCCAATGCAGCGGAAAATCTGGCATTCTTCCACGGGAGAGAAGGCTATCGCCAGCTCCTCCTGACGGGGAACAGCCGCGTCGGCGCCAGCCTGAAGATGGATTTCTTCGGCCTGTCTCAGTATTTTGATTTCGACCATTCCGGTTTTGCCTTCGACTACTATTATCGTGACGACCTGGCCCGCAATGCCCTGGCCATTGCCAGAAGGACTTGGGGCGATGACATCGAAGCCATGTACGTCATCGGCGATACGCCCCATGACATCCAGTGCGGGAAAGCCATTGGCGCCCGGACCATCAGTGTCGCCACGGGCCGGCATTCCTACGATGATTTGGCCAAGTGCGAACCCTGGAAAATCATTCCGTCCCTTCCCGAACCGGAAGCCTTTGAAGCGCTTCTTGAAGCATGATAAACTCCTTATAAAAAGGAAACCCAGACTCATCATATTGAGTCTGGGTTTTTTTTAGGTTCTTCGATGCGCCATGTGTTTTCAAGGACGCGGAAGTTCAGGGAATGCCATTTCTTTTCCATATCGTCTAAGGTGATCGATGCCGAATAGAGCAGGTTATTCTGCTTTTGAGCCTGCTTTTCCAGTTGAGAAATGCGGACTCGTTGAAGGGCAACGGTCTGGGACAGAGCCAGAACCTGGACTTGCAGCACCAGGGTCCAGCCCAAGAGCAGGACCACGGCGGCCGTCATATATTTTTGACCTTTGGACAGGCCGTGCCAATTCGTTACGAGGCGGCGATACTGGCTCATGAACCAGGTCTTACCGACCTGTATCCGGCCTTTAAACGTACCGGCGGGCGAGGCGGGGCGCTGTCTTTTCCCGGCCATTATAAGTTCGAGATGACGCGGGCCTTATTGCGGACGAAGTCGAGCCATAATTGAGCCGCATGGGACAGGTAGTGGCCGCGTTTCCAGATGACGTAGAGGACGTGCATGATTTCCGGTTCGACCAGAGGACGGACGACGACCGATTCCGAGACGCGCGGGTTGGCTTCCTTTGTCGGGCACAGGCGGCTCGGCAGGAGAGCGACGCCGAGGTTGGCGACGACGGTCTGGATCATGAGGTCGCGCTGGCTCGTTTCAAAGATGATTTTCGGCTGGAAGCCGATTTTCTTACAGTGCTGGATGATTTCGTCGTGCAGGTTGAAGTCATCGCGGTAGAGGACCAGGGATTCATTGGCCAGTTTCTTCAAGGGAATCGTCTTTTCCTTGGACAGGATATTGTCGCGGTGGATGATGACGTTCATCGGGTCCTGGGTGAGGAAGAACGATTCGAAATCCTTTTCTTTCGGCTGGGTGCAGACGATGCCAAGGTCGATGAGACCTTCCTGAACGCTGATTTCTACCTTCTTCGAGCCGTGTTCGTATAAGTCCAGTTCAATTTGGGGATATTCCTGCTTGAATGCCCCTAAGAGGTTGGCGAAGATAGGAGCCCCGGTGATAGGGGGCAGACCGATGAGAATCGTGCCCTGTTCCAATTTGAATTCATTTTCAAAGTCGGTCTTCAAATGTTCGAACATGAAGACGACCCGTTTGGCATGGGACAGGAAAATCGTACCGGCGTCGGTCAGTTCGACGGCCTTTGCATTACGCATGAAAAGGACGACGCCCAGTTCTTCTTCCAGGGCTTTGATGGTACGGCTGATGGCGGACTGAGAAATATGCAGTGTTCGCGCTGCTTTGCTGAATGACTTCTTGTCTGCTACTTCGACAAAGTATTTAAGATGATGAAAATCCATGCTAACACCTCCACTAACTAATCGTGTATATCAAAAATAACGCTATAATATACACTCCTTCGGTATACGTTTACAAAATAGCACTGAACGATGCATAAACTAGCATCACATTCCTATTGAATTTAACATTGCTTAGGCATATAATTAACTTGTAAGAAAAAGTTACAAAGTCGTTCGGTTTGTGATGGTCAGCAATTCTAAAAAGAGATATGGTAATGTGCAAAACTGTATACCACTATAATAGTAGTACAGATTGAGAATATTAGCAATACTTTTTTTGAATATTGTCGGACCTTCCCACGTTTTATTGCGTTTTTTTCATTATGGGACGTGTATGGTCGATACGTGAACAGAATGCATCATTGGAACCTTTGCGTACTGTTCGCGCCTTCTGTATGAGGTACAGCAGAACGTCTTTATAGCTATCTTAAGCCTATCAGTATGGAATCTTCCATATTGTGTATAACATTCAATTAAGGAGCGTGTTTTATCTATGAGCAAATTTAAAACCATGGATGGTAACGAAGCAGCTGCATGGGTGTCCTATGCATTTACTGAAGTTGCCGCAATTTATCCGATCACGCCGTCTTCTCCTATGGCAGAACATGTCGATGATTGGTCCGCCACTGGCATGAAAAACCTCTTCGGTCACAAAGTCAATGTCATTGAAATGCAGTCCGAAGCTGGCGCTGCCGGCGCATTCCACGGTTCCTTACAGGCTGGTGCTTTGACCACGACGTACACCGCATCTCAGGGCTTCCTCCTCATGATGCCGAACATGTACAAAGTTGCCGGCGAACTCCTTCCGGGCGTATTCCACGTAGCTGCACGTGCTTTGGCTAACCATGCACTGAGCATCTTCGGTGACCATCAGGACGTTATGGCTGCTCGTGCAACGGGCTGCTGTCTCTTGGCCGAATCCAATGTTCAGGAAGTCATGGACCTCGCTGGGGTCGCTCATTTATCGGCAATTAAAGGTTCCTTGCCGTTCATCAACTTCTTCGACGGTTTCCGTACGTCTCACGAAATTCAGAAAGTTGAAGTCATGGATTTCGAAAACTACAGAAAACTCGTTGACTGGGAAGCTATCGACAGATTCCGTAAACGTGCTCTTAACCCGGATAACCCGCAGGTTCGCGGCACGGCTGAAAACCCGGACGTATACTTCCAGCACACAGAAGCTGCTAACAAATTCTATGACGCTATGCCGGATATCGTAGCTGACTACATGGACAAGATTTCTGAAATCACGGGCCGCTCCTACAAACCGTTCAACTACTACGGTGCTCCTGATGCAGAACACATCATCGTTTCCATGGGCTCTCTCTCCGACGTTGCTAAACAGACTGTCGACTACTTACAGAGCCAGGGCGAAAAAGTCGGTGCTATCAACGTTCACCTCTATCGTCCGTTCTCCAACAAATACTTGCTCAACGTTCTTCCGAAAACGGTCAAGAAGATTGCTGTCGTCGACCGCACGAAAGAACCGGGCTCCCTCGGCGAACCGCTTTATCTCGATATTGTCGGCTTCGTAAAAGAAGAAGGTCTTAACATCGACGTCATCGGCGGCCGCACCGGTATGGGCTCCAAAGACGTTCTTCCGGAAGACTTCCTCGCTGTCTTCAAAGAATTGAAGAAAGATCATCCGCTCAACGGCTTCACCCTTGGCATCGTCGACGACGTTACCAACCTCAGCCTTCCGCGCGAACCGAAAATGCCGCTTGATACCACGGGTCTTACGTCCTGTAAATTCTGGGGCTTCGGTTCTGACGGTACTGTCGGTGCTAACAAATCGGCTATCAAGATCATCGGCGACCACACGGATATGTATGCACAGGCATACTTCGCTTATGACTCCAAGAAATCCGGCGGCGTAACGATTTCTCACCTGCGTTTCGGTACTCGTCCGATTGACATGCCGTACCTCATCGACGCAGCTGACTACATCGCTTGCCATCGCCAGTCCTATGTAGGTCGTTTCGATGTCCTCCGCGGCATCAAAGAAGGCGGCACGTTCATGCTGAACTGCACCTGGACCGATGAAGAACTGGAACACGAACTTCCGGCTCGCATCAAACGCGCTATCGCTAAAAACCACGTTAAATTCTACACCTTGAACGGTGACGCTATCGGCCAGAAACTCGGCCTCGGCACTCGTATCAACATGGTCATGCAGGCTGCATTCTTTGCCCTCGCTAAGATCATCCCTGTAGAAGACGCTGTTAAATACTTGAAAGACTCCATCATCAAGAACTACGGCAAAAAAGGCCAGAAGATCATTGACATGAACAATGGCGCCGTTGATGCTGGTATCAAAGAATTCCATGAAGTTAACTATCCGGCTTCCTGGGCTGATGCTGTTGACGAAGTCGTCGAAGGCCGCCCGGCTACGAAGTACTTCACGGATGTTGCAAAACCGATGCTCGAACAGGTTGGCGACGATCTCCCGGTTTCCGCATTTGTCGGCCGCGAAGATGGCACCATGCCTTCCGGCACTTCGAAATTCGAAAAAGCTGGCCCGGCTCTGCACGTTCCTTCCTGGGATAACGAAAAATGTATCGGCTGCCTCCAGTGTTCCTTCGTTTGCCCGCATGCTACGGTTCGTCCGTGCTTGACGACCAAAGAAGAAACGGCTGCTGCTCCGGCTGGTTACAAAGTCGCTACGAAAGCTAAATCCGGTAAAGAATACGATTTGGCTATCGTTGTCGACCAGCTCGACTGCCTCGAATGCGGTTCTTGCGTAAACGTCTGCCCGGTTCAGGCCCTCACCATGGTTCCGAATACCGACGAAGAACGTAAGAAGATGGAATTCTGGTACTATGCTACGGAAAAGGTTGCTCCGAAAGCTAACCCGCAGAACAAGAAGACGGTTATCGGTTCTCAGTTCGAACAGCCGCTCCTCGAATTCTCCGGCGCATGCGCAGGCTGCGGTGAAACCCCGTATGTCAAACTCGTTACACAGCTCTTCGGCGACCGCATGATGATCGCTAACGCAACAGGCTGCTCCTCCATTTGGGGTGCATCGGCTCCTGTTTCCCCGTACACCATGAACGCTGCCGGCCACGGCCCGTCCTGGGCAAACAGCCTCTTCGAAGATGCTGCTGAATTTGGCCTCGGCATGTTCCTCGGCGTAGACAAAGTCCGCAAAGACTTGGTCGAAAACCTCGACGCTGCTAAAGCTGTCGCTTCTCCGGAACTCCAGGAAGCACTCAGCGACTGGGCTGCTCACGCTTATGAAGGTGAAGGCACTCGTGAACGCGCTGACAAATTGACGGCTCTCCTCGAAAAAGAAGCTGCCGGCAAACCGGTTCTCGAAGACTTCCTCGCTAAGAAACAGTTCTTCGTAAAACGTAGCCAGTGGATCATCGGTGGTGACGGTTGGTCCTACGATATCGGTTACGGCGGTGTTGACCATGTCCTCGCTTCGGACAACGACATCAACGTCCTCGTTCTCGATACGGAAGTTTACTCCAACACCGGCGGTCAGTCCTCTAAAGCTACCCCGACTGCAGCTATCGCACAGTTCGCTGCTGCCGGCAAACGCACCAAGAAGAAGGACCTCGGCATGATGGCTATTTCCTACGGTTACGTCTATGTAGCTCAGGTAGCTATGGGCGCTGACAAGAACCAGCTCCTCAAAGCTATCACCGAAGCTGAAGCATACCATGGCCCGTCCTTGGTTATCTGCTACGCTCCTTGCATCAACCATGGTATCCGTAAGGGCATGGGCAAGAGCCAGACGGAAGAAAAACTCGCTGTCGAATGCGGCTACTGGGATCTCTTCCGTTACAACCCGGATCTCAAAGAACAGGGCAAGAACCCGTTCAGCCTCGATTCCAAAGAACCGGATTACAGCAAATTCCAGGAATTCTTGCAGGGTGAAGTTCGTTACGCATCCCTCAAGAAGAGCTTCCCGGAAGAAGCCGAAGCTCTCTATGCTAAGACTGAAACTGACGCTAAGAATCGTCGTCATTCCTACGTCCGTCTGCAGAAGGGTTTTGAAGACTAATTTAAATGCACTTGCTGCATAGATAAATAGCGGAAAGGCTCTGCACGGTGGTTTCCACCATGCAGGGCCTTTTTGTTGTTATTTATGGGGAAGTAGAGTATAATAAATTGTGAATGGATTTTTTATATTTTTATTCTTTGTTATAATACTTAGATGAACTAGGGGGCCTCTTTCATGTCATCTAAAATGGGTACGCTCTGCATAGTCCTGGCAGCTCTTGCCTTTGGGACCATGGAAATTTCACTGAAGATCGCCGGTACGGCCTTTACGCCATTCCAGCTGACCTTTCTCCGCTTTCTCGTAGGCGGCATCCTGCTCATGCCGCTGGCCATCCGCGATATGAAGAAGCATCATATTCATATCGATCGGTCTGATTGGGGATATTTGGCCATTCTGGGACTGGTCAATATCTGCTTCAGCATGATTCTCTTCCAGATCGGCGTCAACATGGCCAATGCCAGCCTGGCAGCCATCGTCTTTTCCAGTAACCCGATCTTCGTCATGATCTTTTCCTATTTTCTCATCCACGAAGCCTTTACGCGTAAGAAGGCCATCACCTTGGTGCTGAGCCTTATCGGCCTGATCATTGTCGCCAACCCGGTGGATATCATCGAAAACGGTAACGTCGGGCTTCTGGTGTCCCTGGCAGCGGCCATTTCCTTTGCCTTCTACACGACCTTGGGAAAACTTCGAATCGCGAAATTAGGGGGCAACGTCGAAAACGCCTTCAGTTTTCTCATCGGCTGCCTGTTTTTGTTGGTCATTCTGATTTTCCACGGCGACCCGATCATTGCCGGTATCAACGCCCAGACTATCTGGCCGCTCCTGTACTGCTCACTGGTCGTCACCGGCTTTGGCTATCTGTTCTTCATGAAGGCCATTGAACTGACCGGCCCGTCCAATGCTTCTTTTGCCTTTTTCATTAAGCCGATCATCGCTCTCATCCTGGCTGCGATTATCTTATCGGAACCGATTACGGCCAACGCTGTCATCGGCTTGGCCCTCATCCTTCTGGGCTGCACCATGGCTGGACCTATCGAACACCTGCTTTTCCCGCATCATGCCATCGGCGAAATCGCCGGTCGTACCAACCATCCGGCTTGGATGAAGGAAGATACAGAATGCCCCTTGGTCGTTACCATTTCCCGTGAATTTGGCAGCGGCGGCCGCAATATTGGGAAACTTGTGGCCCGTAAGTTAGGCGTTCCTTATTACGATACGGAAATTTTCAACCGTACCCAGAAAGAACATCCGCAGACGGTCGTCGCCTGGTGCAAGGACCAGAAACGCCGCCTGGGGCCGCTCCTCTCCAAAGTTTATGAAGATTACGTCCACTATGCGTCGGGCTATGAATCGAACCAGATGGAAATGTTCCGCGACGAAGCGGAAGTCATTGAGGCCTTGACGACGGGCCAATCCTGCGTCATCGTCGGCCGCCTGGCAAACTACGTCCTGCGCAAACGGCCCAATACCTTCAACGTCTTCATTTCCTCGGACCCGGACTGGGCTGTCCAGCGCATCATGCTCCGGGAACACATCGATGCCGACCGGGCGACGAAACTTCGCAACCATGTCAACCAGGAACGGCGGGATCACTGCATGTACTGCACCGATTCGTACTGGGGCTATGGCGCCAACTACGATTTGAGCCTTAAGTCCAGTGATTACGGTATCGTCAAGACGGCGGACCTCATCTTAGAAGCGGCTCAGCATCGCCTGACCATTTCTCAAGAAGATATCAATCCCTTAATTATGGGAAGCGACAAGGATTCGGCTAAGACCCGGACAAGGGCCGAAGTGATGCCGTCGTAAGATGATATTTTCGATATAAGGCTGTGATAGAGAGGGCTATTCGTGACTTTTCATGAATAGTCCTTTTTCGTATTCTCGAAAAGAAAAGGGCCGGCAGGGGAGACGTAAAGAACGGGTAAAATCCATTGGCGAGATGGAAATTAGGCTAAGTGCATATTAATTTAGTCTTTATTTTGAGAATAGAAAGTGATAAAATAAGAATTGATTTATTGATAGTGATTATTCCTGAGAATGAGTTGTGATGCAAATGGAGAAAAGATGGCAGTTTGCCCCCATCGAAGAGGGCCTTACGTCAGCCTTAACGGAACAACTGCATATATCGCCGATCTTGGCTCAGATACTGGCCAACCGCGGCATTGCCGATGTCGAGGAAGGGCGTCATTTTCTCCGGGACACCTTGACCGACATGGCCGATCCCTTCTTGATGGACGGGATGGAAACAGCCGTTCGTCGACTGAAACAGGCTGTAGAGGATAAAGAACGCATCGTCATCTATGGTGACTATGACGTCGACGGGATTACGTCGACGTCACTTGTTTATTCCGTCCTGCGCGATTTGGGGGCATCGCCGAAGTTTTATATCCCTGAACGCCAGAGTGAAGGCTATGGCCTCAATGAAGAGGCCCTGCAGCACTTAGAGCATGAAGCCGATGTCCTCATCACCGTCGACTGCGGCATTTCATCGTACGAGCTGGTCCGTGAGTTTTCACCTCGTCTCGATATCATCATTACCGATCATCACGAACCGCCGGAGGCGATACCGCCGGCCTTGGCCGTTCTCAATCCCAAGAAGCCCGGCTGTCCCTATCCCTTTAAGGAACTGGCCGGTGCCGGCGTGGCCTACGTCCTTTGCCGGGCCCTTTGGCAGCGCTGCTGTGACGAAGACCTGGCAGGCTATTCGGATCTTTCGGCCTTGGGTACCATTGCCGACCTGGTGCCCTTAGTCGGGGAAAACCGCATCATCGTCCGTCAGGGGCTGGAATTGATGAAAAAAGGGCAGCGGACAGGCCTCTACGCCCTGCTGCGAGCTTCGGGACTGGCCGACAAAGAAATTACAGCCGGCCGCATCGCCTTTACGGCAGCCCCCAGGCTCAATGCCGCCGGCCGCATCAGTCATGCGACCAAGGGCGTCGAACTGCTTTTAGAGACCGACGCCGAAAAGGCGGCAGCCGCGGCCTCTGAGCTCAGTGAACTCAATGCCGAGCGCCAGGACATCGAGCATACCATTGCCAAAGAGGCCATCGCCCAAATCGAAAGCCAGCGAAGGGAAAGGGACGAGGTCCTCATCGCCAGTCATGAAGACTGGCATGTCGGCGTCATCGGCATTGCCGCTTCACGGCTCGTCGAAAAATACTACCGACCGGCCCTGGTCATCACCATCAGCGACGGCATCGGCAAAGGATCGTGCCGGAGCATTACCGGCTTCAATATGTATGAAGCCCTGCAGTCGGCTAAGGACCTGCTCATCCAATTTGGCGGCCACACGATGGCAGCCGGTTTTTCCATCAAAGCCGAAAACATCGAAGGCCTGCGCCAGCGGCTCCTTGACTATGCAGCGGCCCATATGACGGCCGACGATTACATTCCCTTGGTCCATTTAGATAAAGAGCTGGAAACGCAGGACGTTTCGCTGGATATGATCGCCGAACTGGCTTCGTTAGAGCCTTACGGCATGGGCAACAGCCGCCCCGTCTTTTCCATGCGGAACCTGACCGTCGACGAAATCCGGCCTATCGGGCGGAACAAGCAGCACGTACGCATCGTCGCCTGTGGCCCGCATAAGACACTCTTGAACGGCGTTGCCTGGTCTCAGCCGGAACTCTGTGACGCCATCGTCGAAGGCGATCTCATCGACGTTGCCTTTCAGCTCGAACGCAACGATTTTAACGGCACGTCGTCGCCACAGCTGGTCATTCAGGACGTCCACGTCTTGAACAACGAGGCCGTGCTCAACCGGACGGTCATGGTAGATATCTACATGGCCTTGAAAAAACTCCTGCCCGAATGGGGGATGCCCGTTTGGCAGGTCCGGCGCCGCATGGCAGCCTCCCAGGCCGACCGCTACGACGTCCATACCATTTACGCGGCCATCGTCGTCCTTCGGGAAATCGGCGTCCTCAAAGTTCGCCAAGATGACGACGGTCCAGTCTATTATTTTCCTATCCTTGCAGGGAAAATGGATCTTCATATGTCTCCGACGTATGAAATGTATTGCAGGGAGTAAGGAGGTTTTTTATGGGAGAAAGAATTCAAGATGCCGAATTCAGGCACCTCATCGATACGATACACTCGTACCTGCCACAGGCAGACTGCGAAGATGTAACGAAAGCATATCACACGGCAGAAGAGGCCCATAAGGAACAGCATCGCGTCAGTGGGGAGCCCTATATCCTGCACCCCCTGGCCGTGGCCCAAATTTTGGCCGACATGAAAATAGATACGACGACGATCACGGCAGCCTTGCTCCATGACGTCGTAGAAGATACGGCCTGTACCCTTGAAGATCTTCGCAATGAATTCGGCCGCGAAGTGGCCTTCCTCGTCGACGGCGTCACCAAGTTAAGCCGTCTCAACTACCGGACGAAAGAAGACCAGCAGCTCAACAGCATGCGCAAGATGTTTTTGGCTATGGCCAAGGACGTTCGCGTCGTCGTCATCAAGCTTGCCGACCGCCTGCACAACATGCGGACCCTGCGCTACATGCGCAGCGACAAGCAGAAGCGGATCGCCCAGGAAACGCTGGAAATCTTTGCGCCCTTAGCGCACCGCCTCGGCATTTTCAATATCAAATGGGAGCTGGAGGATCTGTCCTTCCGATACCTCGAACCCGATAAATACTACGACCTCGTCGATCAGATGAAGCAGAAGCGACACGTCCGCGAAGAAATCGTCAACGAATCCATCGACGTCCTGAAAAAAGCCCTCGACGACGCCCACATCCACTGCGAAATCAACGGCCGGCCCAAGCATTTTTACAGCATTTATAAGAAAATGAAGAAAGATAACCGCGACTTGAGCCAGGTCTACGACCTCTTCGCCATCCGGGTCATCGTCGACGACGTCAAGGACTGCTACGGTGTTTTGGGCATCGTCCACAGCTTGTGGAAGCCCTTGCCGTACCGCTTCAAAGACTATATCGCTATGCCCAAGCCCAATAACTACCAGTCGCTGCACACGACGGTTATCGGGACGCGGGGGCAGCCCGTTGAAATCCAGATTCGCACCTGGGAAATGCATCACATCGCCGAATACGGCGTCGCCGCCCATTGGCGCTATAAAGAAGGTAATCAGACGGCCAATAAGGACGCCTTTGATGAAAAGATGGGCTGGCTGCGAAACCTCCTAGAATGGCAGGATACGAGCAACCCTCAGGAATTCGTCAACGCCTTAAAGCTCGACGCCTTTTCGGACGAAGTCTTCGTCTTTTCACCTAGGGGCGACGTCATCGACCTGCCCCAGGGGGCCATTCCCATCGACTTTGCCTACCGTATCCACACTGACGTCGGTCATCGCTGCGTCGGCGCCAAGATCAACGGCAAAATCGTGCCCCTCGACTACCGCCTGAAAAACGGCGATATCGTCGAAATCATCACATCCAAGACGGGCAAACCGAGCCTGGACTGGCTCAATATCGTCGGCAGCTCGGAAAGCCGTTCGAAGATCCGCAATTGGTTCAAGAAAGAAAACCGTGAGGAAAATATCGAAAAAGGCCTCGAAGCCTTGGAACGGGAATGCAAACGCCTTAACCATGACTGGAAGTCCTTGAACGTCGGCGGACGCCTGGGGCGGGTGGCTAAGCAGATGAACGCCGGTTCTGAAGACGATCTGGCAGCGGCCGTCGGCTACGGCGGATTTGCCGTCAATACAGTCCTCATCAAGCTCCTGGAACTGCAGAAGAAAGATCTGCAGAAGCAGGAAGAACAGAACAGCAGCCTGGTCATGCTGGAAAAATTGAAACCCAGAAAGCCGGTCAAACACAGCGGCACCGGCATTTTAGTAAAGGGAGAACCGGGCCTTCTCGTGCGCCTGGCTAAATGCTGCAGCCCTGTCCCGGGAGATCCCATCATCGGATTCATTACCCGCGGCCGCGGCGTTTCAGTCCATCGTGCCGATTGTCCCAACGTCACCCACGGCCAGAGTGACGTCGATCGCCTGATCGATGTCGAGTGGGATTACGAAGGCGATGAACGCTTTGAAGTCAACATGGAAATCGTCGCCTACGACCGAACGGGCATCATGGCCGAAATCATGGCCGCCCTGGCCGAATTGAAGATTTCCATCTTAAGCATCAACGCCAAGACCAGCGATACGAAAAACGTCGTCATCCACATGGGCATCAGCATCAAGGATCTGGCACAGTTTGAATTCATTGCTACCAAGATCCGCCGCTTGAAGGATGTCTATGCCGTCGAACGATATACAGGAGGAAGCATGCAATGAGAGCCGTCGTACAAAAGACGCTGACATCATCGGTTACCTCAGACGGCGTCCTCGTCGGTAAAGCTGCCGAAGGCCTTACGGTCCTCCTCGGCGTCTCCGTCGACGATGAGGAAAAGGACGCCCTGTACCTGGCCGATAAGATCGTTCACCTGCGGATCTTTGAAGATGAAGCGGGGAAACTGAACGATTCCCTGCTCGATAAGGGCGGGGACATGCTGGTCATCTCCCAGTTTACCCTCTATGGAGATGCCCGCCACGGCCGCCGTCCCAGCTATGTAGAAGCGGCTAAACCAGAACAAGCCGAAGCCTTATACACCCGATTCGTCGAAGCTGTCCGCGCCTTTGGCGTCACGGTGGCGACGGGGCGCTTCCGGACCCATATGGTCGTATCCCTTGAGAACGACGGGCCGGTTACCATTTTATTGGACAGCCAGAAAAACTTCTAAGGAGGAATCACCATGAGTATGCAATATATCAGCATGGAACTCGGACCGATCATGACCAACTGCTACATCGTCTATGACAGCGATACGAAAGAAGCCATGGTCGTCGATCCGGCTTGGGCCTATAATACCATCGACATGGCCTTGTCCCGCTATGAGCTGGATCTGAAATTCATCTTCCTGACCCATGGTCATGCCGACCACATCGGAGCCCTGCAGGAACTGCGCCAGCGCAAGAACGTACCGGTCTACGTCGGGGCCGGCGACGCCGGGCTCATCTCGAATTCGCATCACAACCTGTCCATGTTTATGGGACAGCCCATTGAATGCACGTCTGCCGATCACTTAGCAAAAGACGGCGACGTCATCAGCCTGGGCACGCTGCGATTCAAGGTCCTTGAAACGCCGGGCCATACGCCGGGCGGACTCAGCCTCTATGGGGAAGGCGTCGTCTTTTCCGGCGACACCCTGTTCCGCTATTCCGTCGGCCGGACCGACTTATACGGCGGCTCGTCGGATATCTTACTGGACAGCATTGAAAAGAAACTCCTGACCCTTCCGGACGATACGGTCGTCCTGCCCGGCCACGGCCCGGCGACGACGATTGGCGACGAACGGATGGGCAATCCCTTCCTGGATGGAGGCTGGTAAGCCATGATTACCTATAAGGAAGCAGAATTTTGGATGCGCGTTACCCTGGCCGTCCTGGCACTGGCCCTGTTTTTAACGGTCCATGCCATCTACTGGCCGGCCATTGTATCCCTCATTCTGACTTTTATCCTTATGCCGATACGCGATGTCATCATCAAGGGCTTTCTGCGCCTTACAGGACGTAAACTGCCGACGAGCATTGCTATCCTTATCTCCTTTGTGGTCTTCATTTTCATCGTGACCGTCATTACCAACAGCATCGTAAAGCCCTTGGTCATCCAGACCAATCTGTTGGCGGCGAACTTCAGCAACTTAGTGAACCGAACGGCAGATTTGGTGGCGCAGATTGAAAATGAACAGACCCAGCTTTATATTCCTGACCAGGTAAAACGAATCATCAACGACGCCTTTACCAAAGTCAGCAACTACGGCATCGACGGCATTACCAGCCTATTGCAGTCGGTCTTCGTCATTGCCGGGACGGTCGTCGAATTCTTCGTCGTACCCATCATTACCTTCTACTTCATGAAGGACGGCAGCCGCATGGTCCGGACCTTTGTCGGCATCTTTCCGGCAGGCTACCGCGATCACCTGGCATCGCTCTTCCTGGAAATCCAGCACGTCCTGAGCCGCTACATCCGCGGTCAGATCCTCATGAGCTGCATCATTGCCGTCCTGACCTTTATTGGCATGTGGGCCATGGGCGTACCGTATCCGATGGTCATTGCGCTGCTCGCGGCCATCACCGAATGGATTCCCATCGTCGGGCCGATCGTCGGTGCGGCGCCGGCCATTATTTTGGGGGCCTTGATCGATCCGGCGCTGGCCGTGAAGGTACTCATCTTCTACGTCGTCATTCAACAGATCGACAGCCACCTCATCATGCCCCAGGTCATGGGTGCCGTTATCAAACTGCATCCGGTGGTCATCATCATAGCCCTGCTCATCGGCGGGACCCTCTTTGGCATAGCCGGCATGATCCTTACCGTCCCGGTGACGGCAGTTTTACAGATTCTCTGCAAACATCTGTGGTTTTACAATTCCTATAGAGAAAAGGCGATGAAACAACATGGAAACGAATAAAAAAGAAATCATGGATACCATGATGAAACGCATGAAAGACAAGATTAAATTCAAAAAATATAAAATGACCTCTCAGCGGCAGATCATCCTTAGGACCTTCGTCGAAAGCCCGATTCGCCATATGAGCGCTGAAGAAGTCTTTGAATTGGTCAAAAAGAAAGCTCCCGATATCGGCTTGGCCACGGTCTATCGGACCCTTGATTTATTCACCCAGATGGACCTCCTCAAAAAACTCGACTTCGATGACGGCTGCAGCCGTTACGAATTGAACGACCGCGACAATGAAGGCCATTACCATCACCATCTCATCTGCCTCGGCTGCGGCAAAGTATGGGAATGCGAAGACGACCTTCTGGAAACGCTGGAAACGATTTTGGAAAAGCAGCTTCACTTCCATACCGTCGACCATCAGCTCAAGGTCTACGGCTATTGTGAAGAATGCCAGAAAAAGCGCGATGCCGAAGCGGAAGCCGAAGCTGCCGCGAAAGAAGCGGAATAAGATGTCTGTAAAGACCTATACGTACTGCGGTCCCGAAAGCCTGCATTCCCTCATCGGCCAGGTCATGGCCTCCCTGGGCTATGTCGGCGGTCGGGAAAGCCGCGACGTCGGAGCTGCCATCACCCTCAGGGACGATGGCAGCCATCTTTATGTCGGCTGTACCTTTACGGACGACGGGCGGTCCTGGTCTTCTGAAATCGGTCTCTTGTCGAAAGAAGACCCGCGAAAGATTGTCAAAGACTGCCTCATTCACTGGCATCAACGCTTTTTAGGTCACGGCCCCGGTCCGTGGGGAACCCTCATCGGCGTGCGGCCGACGAAACTTGTCCACCATCTCTTTGACCAGGGCCTTGACGAAAAGGCTGCCGAAAAGGTATTGACCGACGATTATGACGTCGCTGAAAAGACGGCCAGGGACCTCGTCGCCATGGCTCAGCTTCAGCGGCCCTATGTGACGGATCGCGGCCGCAAACTGGCCCTCTACGTCGGCATCCCGTACTGCCCCAGTCACTGCCTGTACTGCTCTTTCCCGTCACGCCTCATCGGCGGGGAAGGGGAGGACCAGCTCACGGCCTTTCGCGATGCCATGCTGCGAGACTTCGACGATCTGGCGGCTCTTTGCCGGGACTACGATCTCGACGTGACCAGTCTCTACGTCGGCGGCGGGACGCCGACCTGTCTGCCGCAGCCGGTGTTGCAGCCCCTCATGGAGCGCCTGGCCAAGAATTTTCCCAACGCCGGCGAATGGACCGTCGAAGCGGGCCGTCCCGATACGGCTGAAGAAGGCGTCCTTACCATGCTTAAAGGCTGCGGCGTCAACCGCATCAGCGTCAATCCCCAGACCATGCAGCAGCACTTGCTCGACGCCTTGGGACGGCGCCACCGCGTCGAAGATATTTATACCATGTATGAGGCCTGCCGCAAGGCGGGATTTTCCGTCATCAACATGGATTTCATTGCCGGACTTCCCGGCCAAACCGTGGCCGATATGCAGGAAAATATGGAAATAGTTTGCAAACTGCACCCGGAAAATGTTACAATTCATACGTTAGCATTAAAAAAACGGGCACCTCTATTCCATCATGACCTGCGGGAACAGATTCCGCCGGCTGAGGTGACGGGCCGCATGGTCAGTCTTTGTCAGTCCGTCTTAGAAGACGGCGGCTACGTCCCGTATTATATGTACCGCCAGAAGTATATGGCCGCCAGCTTTGCCAATATCGGCTACGCCTTGCCGGGCACTGTCAGTGCTTATAATATCGAAATGATGGAGGAACGGCAGTCTGTCTTGGCAGCCGGACCGGGCGGGGCGACGAAGTTCCTCGGCCGCGACGGTCATACGCTGGAAAAAGTATATATGCCGAAAGATGTCAATACATACATACAGGCGCTGGACGACAAAATAGCTCGGCGCCGCCGTTTGTGTGCTATCGTATACGGAGGAGAGGATATTTAAAATGGCTATTACTGCACCGAGAGGTACGCAGGATTTCCTGCCGGAACAGACGGCGGAATGGCAGTGGCTGGAAGCAAGAATCCGGCAGATCTGCTCGCTCTATGGTTTCGGCGAAATCCGTACGCCTATGTTTGAAAGTACCGAATTATTTTTAAGAGGTATCGGGGAAACGACGGACGTCGTTACCAAAGAAATGTATACCTTTGAAGACCGCGGCGGCCGCAGCATGACCCTGCGTCCGGAAAATACGGCATCCGTCGTCCGGGCCTTTCTCGAGCACAAGCTCTACGGCGAACCGCAGGTCCATAAATTATACTATATGGGGCCCATGTTCCGTCATGATCGCCCCCAGGCCGGCCGCTACCGCCAGTTCACCCAGTTTGGCGTCGAAGAAATCGGCTCCAAGGATCCGGCCGTCGATGCAGAAATCATCGCCATGGCCTTCCAGCTCTTCCGGGAACTGGGCCTGACGGATCTCGTCCTGCACCTCAATTCCGTAGGCTGCCCGAAGTGCCGTCCCGTTTACCGTCAAAAACTGCTCGATTTCTTCGCCGACAAGAAGGATCAGCTCTGTGACGACTGCAATTCGCGGCTGGAAAAGAATCCGCTCCGCGTCCTCGACTGCAAAGAAGACGGCGAAAAGATGATGAAAATGGGCGTGCCCTTGATTACGGATAATCTCTGCGACGAATGTAAGGAACACTTCCACAAAGTCCAGGAATATCTGACGGCCATCGGCATTCCCTTTACCCTCGACCCGCGCCTGGTCCGCGGCCTCGACTACTATACCAATACGGCCTTTGAAATCATGTACGCTCCCCTGGGCGCACAGAGCACGGTCTGCGGCGGCGGCCGCTACGACGGCCTCATCGAAGAAGTAGGCGGTCCGTCGACGCCGGGCATCGGCTTTGCCATCGGCATGGAACGACTGCTCCTGACCTTGAAGGAACAGGGCCTCATGCCGCCCATGGATGCTAAAAAGCCGGTATTCATCGTCGCCCTCGGCGATGCGGCCAAGACCAAGGCCTTTGAACTCCAACAGGCCCTGCGCCAAAAGGGCTTCTATGCTGAAATCGACCTCTTGGGCCGCAGCATGAAAGGGCAGATGAAGTCGGCCAATAAACTTGGCGCCGATTATACGGTCATCATCGGGGAAGATGAATTGGCCAATGGCGCTGCCATGGTCCGCGATATGGCCAGCAAAGAACAAGTCAGCGTTCCCCTTGATGGGATTGTTGCATATATGGAAACACACAAGAAGGGATGATTTACTCATGGATACAATGGAAGGTTTACACCGCTCCCACTACTGCGCTGAAGTAAGCGAAGCGGATAAGGGCAAAGAAGTCGTCTTGACCGGCTGGGTTGAACGCCGCCGCGACCACGGCGGATTGATTTTCATCGACCTCCGCGACCGCACGGGCATCGTACAGGTCGTCGCTTCCCCGGACTACGAACAGGCTTCTTTCGATAAGGCAGAACAGGTCCGCACGGAATACGTTCTCGTCGTCCGCGGCGTCGTCCGCATGCGTGACGCCGACACGGTCAACCCCAAGATGAAGACCGGCACGATCGAAATCCGCTGCGAAGAACTGCGCATCCTCAATTCGTCGAAGACGCCGCCGTTCTACATTGAAGACAACATCGACGTCGACGAAAAGATCCGCCTGAAATACCGCTACCTCGACCTTCGCCGTCCGGAAATGCAGAACAACCTCATCATGCGCCATAAAGTAAAGCATGCCATGCGTACCTTCTTGAACGGCCACGGCTTCATCGATATCGAAACGCCGGAACTGTGCAAGAGCACGCCCGAAGGCGCTCGTGACTACCTCGTACCGAGCCGCGTCAACGAAGGCAAGTTCTATGCACTGCCCCAGTCCCCGCAGATCTTCAAACAGCTTTTGATGATCTCCGGCATGGACCGTTACTACCAGATCGCCCGCTGCTTCCGCGATGAAGACCTGCGTGCCGACCGTCAGCCGGAATTTACCCAGCTCGACATGGAAATGTCCTTCATGGACCAGGACGAAATCCTGACCCTCGTCGAAGACATGGTACACTATATCTTTAAAGAAACTTTGGGCCACGACGTCAAGCTCCCGATTCACCGCATGACTTGGGACTACGCCATGGAAAACTACGGCTCCGATAAACCGGACCTGCGTTTCGACATGAAATTTACCGACGTCACGGAACTCGTAAAAGACACGGACTTCAAAGTCTTCCGCAGCGTCATCGATAACGGCGGTCAGGTTAAAGCCATCAACGTCAAAGGCGACGCCGACATTCCTCGCCGCGAACTGGACGGCCTCGTCGAATACGTCAGCCACTACGGCGCTAAAGGTCTCGCTTGGATCGGCTTCCTCGAAGACGGCACGCTGAAATCGCAGATCAAGAAATTCTTCGGCGAAGACAAACTCCTTGAAATCGGTAAAGCCTGCGGCGCTGAAAAAGGCGACTTGGTCCTCATGATCGCCGACAAACCGAAAGTCGTAGCAGCCGCTCTTGGCGAACTGCGCAAAGAAATGGCCCGCCGCATGAACCTCATCGACGAAAACGAATTCGCTTTCACCTGGGTCGTCGACTTCCCGATGTTTGAATACAGCGAAGAAGAAAAACGCTACGTCGCCATGCACCATCCGTTCACGGCTATGCGCGATGAAGACTTGGATAAACTCGAAACCGATCCGGGTCACGTCTATGCCAAGGCTTATGACCTGGTCCTCAACGGCATCGAACTCGGCGGCGGCTCCCTCCGTATCTACCAGCCCGACGTCCAGCAGCGCGTCTTTAAGGCCATCGGCCTTACGCCGGAAGAAGCAGAACAGAAATTCGGCTTCCTCCTCCGGGCCTTCGAATACGGTGCACCGCCCCATGGAGGCCTGGCCTTCGGCTTGGACCGCATGATCATGCTCATGCTCCAGAGAAAGTCCATCCGCGACGTCATCGCCTTCCCGAAGACGCAGAACGCTATCGATCCCATGAGCGAAGCTCCGTCGACGGTCGCTTTGAAACAGCTGCATGAACTTCACATCCAGGTAGAAGAAGACTTAGTCAGCAAATAATCTGTATACCATAAACTCAAAGAGAAGCTGTCCTTACGGGCGGCTTCTTTTTTGATACATAGATTGACAAACATCAATATGAGATTTATACTATTTATAGATTGATGTTTGTCAATATGAAAAGGAGGATCATCATGGAAGAAAGGGAAGCCGTTCGCGTATTTAAAGCCTTAGGGGATGAAAAGCGGCTGCGCATTTTGTCGCTTTTGCGGCAGGGAGAGCGCTGCGCCTGCGTCCTCTTAGAAGACCTGAACTTGTCCCAGCCGACCTTATCCCATCACATGAAGATTCTCTGTGATGCCCGGCTGGTTACGGGACGCAAAGAGGGGAAATGGGTCTACTATTCTCTGAACGCTCGACAAGGAGACGTCCTGCAGCAAGTGGTTGGCGACTTGATGAAGCCATCCGGAACTTCTGTGGCAGATGATGCCGACCGCTGCTGCTAAATTAGCCGGTTTTTTTGTACCTTATATATTGATAGATATAAATATATGAATTTATTTAGGAGGCTTTATCATGAAACAGATGGAAATTTTTGAACAAGCCATGTGCTGCCCGACCGGTCTCTGCGGTCCTTCTATTGATCCGGAATTATTACGTCTGTCGTCGGTTCTTGACGCCTTAAAAGAAAAGGGCATCGTCGTCGGCCGGTATAACTTATCGAACGATCCTTTGAAATTCGTTCAGACCAAGGTCGTCACCGATTTTCTCCAGAGTCACGGCCCGGAAGAGCTGCCATTGGTCCTCGTCGACGGCGCTATTCAATTTTCCGGCCGTTATCCGACGAACGATGAATTTGCAGATATTCTCGGCTTTGACGCAGCCATCTTGCAAGACGCTGTTGAAGCCGGGCGTGATGCAACGGATGATTCGTCATCGTGCTGCTGCGGAGACAGCGCTGACAACTCTTCGTGCTGCGGTGACGATACAAGCGCCTCTACTTCCTCGTCTTGCTGCTGCGGTGATGACGGCTCGTGCTGCTAAGGAGGCACCGTGATGACCTTATATAATCCTTTGGAAGTGGTTCAGACAAAGTATCTCTTTCTGACCGGAAAGGGCGGCGTGGGCAAGACCTCTGTTGCCTGCGCCACTGCCGTTGCCCTGGCCGATGCCGGCCGCAGGGTGCTGCTCATCAGTACCGATCCGGCATCCAACCTGCAGGACGTCTTTTCCATGGAACTCAGCGATAAGGCGGTTCCCATTCCCGAGGCGGCTAACTTATTGGTTGCGAACTTAGATCCCATACAGGCAGCGGCGGCCTATCGGGAAAGCGTCGTCGCCCCTTACCGCGGCCTCCTGCCGGAAGCGGCCCTGCACAATATGGAAGAACAGCTGTCCGGATCGTGTACCGTCGAAATTGCTGCCTTCAACGAATTTACCCGCTTCCTCACCGATGGCGAAATAAGCAAATCCTATGACCACATCATCTTCGATACCGCGCCGACCGGGCATACCCTGCGGATGCTGCAATTGCCGTCGGCGTGGAGCCAATTTATTCAAACCAGCAAGCACGGCGCCTCCTGCCTGGGACAACTGGCTGGCTTAGAGTCCAAAAAAGAATTGTATAAACAGGCCGTTCAGACCTTAGCCAACGGGACCCAGACGACGATGCTCCTCGTTGCCAGACCGGACCTGCTGCCGCTGAAAGAAGCGGGCCGCGCTTCGGCGGAATTAGCAGCCCTCGGCATTGTCCGTCAAATCCTCATCATGAACGGTAAACTTACGGTTTGGGACGACGACGTTACGCACGGCCTTTATGAAAAACAACAGGCCGCGCTGAAGGACTTGCCGCCTTCACTTGCAGCCCTGCCGATTTTTGACGTTCCTCTACGGTCTTATAATGTGACCGGCCTTTCCCATGTACGGGCCCTGCTCAAGGGGGAAGTGGCTGACGGGACCGCTTCATCTGAAACGATGAAAGACGTAAGTCCCTTGTCTGCCGTCATCAATGATTTAGAACGTCAAGGCCGAAAGATCATCTTTACCATGGGCAAGGGCGGTGTCGGCAAGACGACCGTTGCCGCAGCCATTGCCAGGGAACTTTCCCGCCGCGGCCATCGCGTTCAGTTGACGACGACCGATCCGGCGGCTCATGTAGATGACCTCGTCGAAAAGACGGAAGGCCTGCGTGTAAGCCGCATTGACCAGGAAGCCGCTTTACAGCAGTATCGAAAGACAGTCTTGGCCGAAGCCGAGAAAAACGGACTGGGCAAAGCGGATCTAGCCTATATCGAAGAAGATCTGCGCTCGCCATGTACGCAGGAAATTGCCGTCTTCCATGCCTTTGCCGATATCGTCGACCAAGGGGAGGACCAAATCATCGTCATCGATACGGCGCCGACTGGCCACACCCTGCTCCTCTTGGAATCGACGGAAAACTACGATAAAGAAATTCGCCGGACCCGCGGCATAACGCCGCCATCGGTCCAGCACTTGCTGCCGCGCCTTAAAAGTGACGACACGGAAGTGGTCATCGTCACCCTGCCGGAAGCGACGCCGGTCTATGAAGCCTTGCGCCTGGAAGAAGACCTAAAGCGGACGAAGCTTCAGGGCCGCTGGTGGATCATTAACAAGGCCTTTTGTAAGGCCGCGACGACGAGTCCCTTGCTCCGTGCCAAAGCTGCTCATGAAATTCCGTGGATCAATACGGTTCATGACCATACAAAGGGCCATACAGCCCTCATATCCTGGAAATCGGATGAAGTGCGGGGACAAATCTTAGAAAAATTATAATCAACCCCGTGTCTTGACGAAAGTTCCTGACATGATGGTCTTGTCCGAAGTGCCTTGGCAATGAAGCAGGCGATTCTCACTCATGCAAAAAGGACGCTATGAACATGTTCACAGCGTCCTTTTTGTATATGGTTATGGGGTTTACCCTGTTGAGCTGGCAAC
>NZ_KQ958172.1:53397-62145 GCF_001546855.1 Megasphaera sp. MJR8396C
CCCCCTGGGAGGATAGGAAGCCGCTGATTTTTGTAGGGGTATAGCTCAACTGGTAGAGTAGTGGTCTCCAAAACCATTGGTTGAGGGTTCGATTCCTTCTGCCCCTGCCACAAAAAATGGAATGAAGGTTCGCCTTCATTCCCACATGACTCGGTAGCTCAGCTGGATAGAGTGACTGACTACGAATCAGTAGGTCTAGGGTTCGAATCCCTACCGGGTCACCATTAAAAGCCATCAACATTTTGTTGATGGCTTTTTTACGAATCTTTTTTCCTTTTGACAAGGTTCCATCCATGCTATAATAAGTAAATACATTGTATGTGATGAAAGGAAAGTGTAGTCGATGAAAGTTCAACTGGAAGACTTATTGAAAGCTTTTGAATTAAATAATCCGTACCTTAAATTCTATGTACATAAAACGGACGGCAAATTGACCTTGGTAACTGAAATTCCCGGGAATGCACCGGCCGATAATGATGTGACGGCTCATCCTGACGACTATCTCAAGTTGCCGACACAGGCCGATTTGAACCTGCCGGAAATGATCAAAGGCTTTGTGCCCATGATGAAGGATGCCAAGCAGCGGGAAACCTTTGCCGCCTCCATCGAGGCCGGTAAGTCCTTAGCCCAGCTTGAACAGGAACTGCGGGCCATGGGTCTCGTCCAGTATTGGTATACCTTCCAGCAGATGGAATTTGAAAAGATTGCCAAGACGTGGTGTGACGATCATGGCATTTCGTATGAAGCATAGAGACCTGGGGGTTTTGTCATGAAGATTTCAGATGTCGGAGAATTCGGCTTAATCGATATTATCAAAGAAAATACCTTGTATCATCCGGAAAATGTCGTCATCGGCATCGGTGACGACGGTGCCGTCTACCGGACGACGCCGGGCTGGCAGCAGGTGACGGTCATCGATACGATGGTCCAAGACAGCCACTTTATCATCGGCAAGACGGCCTATTGGTACGATGTCGGCTTTAAATCGGTGGCGTCCAATCTCAGCGATATTGCAGCCATGGGCGCCGTGCCGACCCAGGTCGTCTTGTCGACGGCCCTGACCCCGTCCATGGACGTCGACGATGTCGTCGAACTCTATCGAGGCATCAAGGATATTTGCCGGGCGTATGAAGTCAATATCCTCGGCGGCGATACGGTCATGTCCCGGGAGGGTGCCGTCATCACCGTCGCGGCTTTCGGTGAAATCGAAGCCGGGAAGGCCTTGCGGCGCAGCGGTGCCAAGGAAGGCGACGTCGTTGCCGTGTCCCATACGGTCGGCGATTCTTCCGGCGGCCTCGACGTCCTGCTTCAAGGTCACGACGGGTACGAATCGTTGAAAAAAGCGCATCAATGCCCGGTGCCGCGCATCGAATTAGGACGACTCCTGGTCCAGTACGGCTGCCACAGCCTGAATGATATCAGCGACGGCCTGGCTAGCGAAGCCAATGAAATCGCCAAGGCCAGCGGCGTTGAACTGGTCATCGACGGCAGTGCCGTTCCGACCAGCTCAGAGCTACAAGCGTGGGCTGCCGAATCGGGGAAACACTTGTTGAATTTCGTCTTTAACGGCGGCGAAGACTACGAATTGGTCTTCACCATGGCGCCCGATGATTTTAAAGCCTTGCAACAAGCCTATCCGGACGTTACGCCCATCGGTACTGTCCGAGCAGGTGATGGCCGGGTACTGCTGCAGCATGACGGTAAAGAGTCGGTCCTTTTGCCCAAGGGCTGGGACCACTTTGAGAGGAGATAAATCATGTCCATCGATATTAAAACGCACTCAGAGGCCGAAACCATCGCCCTCGGTGCCTTTTTAGGCCCCCTCTTGGAGGACGGCCAGACGATTGCCCTGCGCGGTGATCTGGGCGCCGGCAAGACTCACTTTGTCCAAGGCATTGCCAAGGGGATGGGGATTGACGACGTCGTCGTCAGTCCGACTTTTACCCTGTTGAATTACTATGAAAATACGATTCCTCTCCAACACTTCGATTTTTATCGCTTGGAAGAAGAATATGAACTCGATGATCTGGGATTTGAAGACTATCTCGACAGCGGCGTCACGGTGATCGAATGGTCGGAAAAATTCCCGGACCGCCTGCCTGACGATGCGGCTGTCGTCACTATTGAAAAGACGAGTCCGACGGAACGCCTGTTTCACTTTGAATTTTCCGGAAGCCGCTGGCAGTCTATAGAAAATGAGGTACAGAAATATGCTCTTAGCCATTGAAACATCGAGCCTCGTATCGAGTGTCGCCTTGCTCCATGACGACACCCTGCGAGCTGAACTTACGATTCAGGCACGGCTGACCCATTCGGAACAGCTCATGCCCCATATTGCCGATATGCTGGTCAAAGCTTCGGTTGCTAAATCACAGATCGACGGCGTTGCCGTTTCCATCGGTCCCGGGTCCTTTACAGGCCTTCGCATCGGGCTGGCGACGACCAAAGGCCTTTCCTTTGCCTGGAATGTGCCCATCGTCGGCGTGACGACACCGATTAGCCTGGCCTATAATTTTGTCGGCACGTCCGATCGGGTATGTACTCTCATCGATGCCCAAAAGGGCAATGTCTACGCCGGCGTCTACCGTTGGGACCGGACGAATCTTTTGACCGAGAAAGACATCTATATCGCACCGCTCACGGAGGTACTGGATACCTTGGAAGCAGAAGGCCAGCCCGTTGTATTCTGCGGTGACGGCTCCTTGAAAGGGCGGGGGAAAATCGAAGGGCGAAACAGCCTTTTCCGCATGGCACCGCCGACGATGGTCATTCCCCGTGCCGGCAGCGTAGCCATGGCCGCCAACAGCCGTTTTGCCGCCGGTGATTACGACGACTGCATGACCCTGACGCCGTCGTACCTTCGCCGCAGTGAAGCCGAAGTCCTTTGGGAAAAACGGCACGGCAGCGCACCATGTCAGTAACGATTCGAAGGGCTGTGCTTCAGGATTTGCCGGATATCATCGCCATTGAAGAGGCGTCTTTTTCGTCGCCTTGGTCCCATGAATCCCTGCGGGCTGAATTCGACAACCGCGTGGCCCGTTACTACGTCTTGGAAACAGACGCTGGGACCGTTGTCGGTTATGCCGACCTGTGGCTCATTGCCGACGAAGGGCAACTCGCCAATATCGCCGTCCACCCGTCAGCCCGAGGCCTGGGATACGGTGAAACCCTGCTGCGGACGGCTATGGAAGACGTCTTTCGCGACGGCTGCCAGACGGTCTTTTTGGAAGTACGGCCGTCGAATGCCTCGGCTATTGCCCTCTATGAAAAATTAGGGTATGAAAAGGTGGCCCTTCGCAAAGGCTATTATTCCCAGCCCGTAGAAGACGCCTATATCATGAACTGCCCCAAAGAAAATTATCCGTGGCCCGGCCACTTATTATAGAAAAGGATGAAATCTATGTATACCTTAGCACTTGAAACCAGTTGTGACGAAACGTCGGCTGCTGTCATCGAAGACGGCCGCCATATTCGCTCCAACATCATTTCGACGCAGGTCCCGATCCACCGGAAATTCGGCGGTGTCGTACCGGAAATCGCCTCGCGTCAACACATCGAATACGTCATGCCCATCATCAAAGAAGCCCTCGATACAGCGAAGGTTTCTTTGGACGATATCGACCATATCGGCGTCACCTACGGACCGGGCCTGGTCGGTGCCCTTTTAGTCGGCGTGGCTGCAGCCAAGGCCATCAGTTTTGCAGCCGATAAGCCTTTAGTCGGCGTCAACCATATGGAAGGCCATATTTTTGCCAACTTCCTCAGCCATCCCGAACTGGAACCGCCTTTTTTGGCCCTCGTCGTTTCCGGCGGCCATACGCAGCTGGTTCAGATCAATGACTATAACTCTTTTAAACTCATGGGGCAGACCCGCGACGATGCAGCCGGCGAAGCCTTCGATAAGATTGCCCGGGTCATGGGCTATCCCTATCCCGGCGGCCCGCAGATCGAAAAGCTGGCTAAAGACGGAAATCCCGATGCCATTGAATTTCCTAAGGCCCTTCATGAACGGCACAACTTTGAATTCAGCTTCAGCGGCTTGAAATCGGCCGTCCTCAACTATCTCCATACGCAGGAACAGCGCGGCGAGTCCTATAATGCCGCCGATGTCGCTGCCAGTTTTCAAAAGACTGTCGTCGAAACCCTGGTAGAAAAGACGATGGATGCGGCCTCGTACAGCAAGGCCAAGAAAATCGTCCTGGCCGGCGGCGTCTCTGCTAACGGCTGCCTGTCAGATGCCATGCAGGAAGCCTGCGAGAAAAAAGGCTACGCCTTTTACCGACCGGATCCGATCCTTTGTACTGACAACGGAGCCATGATCGGCTGCCGGGCTTACTATATGGCCCAGGCCGGCCGTTTTGCCGATTTGACCCTCAATGCCAAACCGGCGCTGCCGATTACCGGGGAATAATCTTTGCGGCCGGAATGGGGGGATTGCTATGACGGCCCTTGCACCGATTTGCCGGACAGCCAGTACGCTGTCGCCGGTCCAGATCCATATTTTACAAAATAGTGAAGAGCTGCTGCAGTTTGCCAGCGACTTGTCGCACCGCGAACTCTTCGTCTACGTGCCCGGCCAGCGTAAGGGGACGCTGGTATTGGCTGCCCACCGGACGCCGCTCTTGCAGAAGGGGCGGCAAAATGAACTGGCCGAACCGGGGACCGTCTTTTCCCATTATGAAGAACCTCTCAATTACCAGGTCTTTCAAGATGGGAAGGCCATGCATGGGGAAAAGGAAATCGAATACGGCCGCACGGCGCCTATTGTGGCTTATCCTTTTGTCGATAACGGCGGCATCACCATTGCCGTTATCGCCTTTGTCGGCGTCGTAGAGGATAACCGCGAGTTGTTGACGGAAACGGCGTTCCTGTCCCTCCAAGTACCCATGGATTTTCATTCCATGTACCGGCCCTTATCGATCCAGGACGGCGTCGTTCTGGTCAACTGCAACGGCATCGTCATCTATGCCGACGACATGGCCGACAGCATCCTCCACATGTGCGGCCAGCACGGCATCATTACGGGCACCAATATCTATAATACCCGCCTCGATGTGACCGGCGGCAAGCAGGTCCTGGCCGCAGCCAACGGATTGGCCGACGATATCACCGTCGGCGACGCCGTCGTATCGCGGCGGGTCATTCCCATTCTGCAGCGCGGCAAGGTGCGCCGCGTCATTTCCATCTTGACCGAACGGACGGAACTCCACCGAAAAGAAGCGGAATTGATGGTCAAGACGTCGGTCATCAAGGAAATCCACCACCGGGTCAAAAATAATTTGCAGACCATTGCCAGCCTGCTGCGGATGCAGATGCGGCGTACGACAAGCGACGAAGCGCAGGAAGTCTTAAAGGAAAGCCTGAATCGGATTTTGAGCATTGCCCTGGTTCATGAGACCTTGTCCTATGACGATGATGAAAACATCAATCTGTCCGACGTCGCCCAGAAATTGCTCAATCTCCTGGCCCACAGCCTGGTCAGCAAGGAATGCCGTGTCGAGACGAAGTTTTCCGGTCAGAAGCTGATGCTTTCTTCCGACGTCGTCACCTCCCTGGCCCTGATCCTCAATGAACTCATTACCAACGCCATCATCCACGGGTTTAAAGGAAGGTCTGAAGGCGTGATTTCCATCGATATCCGCTGTGAAGGCGAAACCTGTGTCATCACCGTCTGTGACGACGGTGTCGGCATGGATCAGACCGAGAAGGAACGAAATCGCAAACATCTCGGCATGGCCATCGTCCAAACGCTGATCGAAAAGGATCTGCACGGATCGATTGCTTTTTCCAAGGCAAACCCGCAGGGGACCGCGGCTGCCATTCGCTTTCCATTGTCAAAGAGGGGAGACTGAACCATGGGATATCGCATTGTAATAGGGGACGATGAATCGATTATTCGGATGGATTTATGTGAAATGCTGGAAGATGCCGGCCACACCGTCGTCGGTGAAGCGGCAGACGGGCTGGAAGCACTGGAATTGGTGCGTAAGGAAAAGCCGGACATCGTCTTATTGGACATCAAGATGCCGCGCCTGGACGGGATCCATGCGGCCCGGATGATCGGCCATGAAGGCTTGGCGCCGGTCCTGCTCCTGACGGCCTACAGTCAGGACGACATGGTCGATAAGGCCAAAGATTCCGGCGTTCTCGGCTACCTGGTAAAACCGGTTAGCCCGGTCAACCTCTTTCCGGCCATTGAAATTGCCATCGCCCAGTTTGCCCGCCAGCGGGAAGCGGCTAGGCAGCTGGAAGAAATGAACGACCGGATTGAAACCCGTAAAGCCGTCGATCGGGCTAAGGGATGCCTCATGGACTTATACCATATTTCTGAAGACGAAGCTTATCGGCGGCTGCAGCAATACAGCATGAAGAACCGCAAACCCTTGAAAACAGTGGCTGAATCGGTCATTGCCGGGGCGGAAAAGATAAAAGGTCAAAAAAAATAAAGCCATTAAAGAAAAAGTTGAGGCCCAAGCCTTGACTTTTTCACCTTTAATGGCTAATATATATATTGTAAGTTAGCACTCAGAAGGAAAGAGTGCTGATAAAGACTAGCAACTTACGTCTAAGGAGGAATATACAATGTTAAAACCGTTAGGAGATCGCGTCGTTATCCGCGTATTGGAACAAGAAGAAAAAACTGCAAGCGGTATCTTTTTACCGGACACCGCTAAAGAAAAACCGAGTCAGGGTGAAGTCATCGCCGTTGGTTCGGGCAAGCTTCTGGATGACGGGAAACGCCTTGCATTGGATGTTAAAGTTGGCGATAAAATCATTTTCTCGAAATATGCTGGTACGGAAGTCAAATTCGAAGGCACGGACTATTTAATCGTCAGCGAACGCGACATTCTGGCTATTATCTAATAAATTAAAACTACTGACTTTTCATATAGGAGTGTGTTAAAGATGGCAAAACAGATTTTGTTCAATGAAGATGCACGTCGTGCTCTCGGCAAAGGCGTCGACGCTTTGGCCAATGCCGTAAAAGTTACCTTGGGGCCTAAAGGCCGCAACGTCGTTCTCGATAAAAAATTCGGGGCTCCGACGATTACCAACGACGGTGTTACCATCGCCCGCGATATCGAATTGGAAGATCCCTTTGAAAACATGGGCGCTCAGCTCGTTAAAGAAGTCGCTACCAAAACCAACGACGTAGCTGGTGACGGCACGACGACGGCTACGATCCTGGCTCAGGCTATGATCGAAGAAGGCATGCGTAACGTCGCTGCCGGTGCCAACCCGATGATCCTCAAACGCGGTATCGAAAAAGCGACGGCTAAACTCGTCGAAGAAATCAAAAAACGTTCGATCCCCGTATCCGACAAAGCTTCTATCGCTCAGGTAGCTTCTATTTCTGCCGGTGACGAAGAAGTCGGCGGCCTCATCGCTGACGCTATGGAAAAAGTCGGCAAAGACGGCGTCATCACCGTTGAAGAATCGAAGACCATGGGCACGCAGCTCTCCGTCGTCGAAGGCATGCAGTTCGACCGCGGCTATATCTCCCCGTACATGGTATCCGACCCGGATAAGATGGAAGCTGTCATGAGCGAACCGTACATCCTCATCACCGACCGCAAGATCGCTTCGATCCAGGAAATGCTCCCGGTTCTCGAAAAAGTCGTTCAGTCCGGCAAAGAATTGCTCATCATCGCTGAAGATGTTGAAGGCGAAGCTCTGGCAACCTTGGTTGTCAACCGCCTCCGCGGCACCTTCAAAGCCGTTGCTGTTAAGGCTCCTGGCTTCGGCGACCGCCGCAAGGCTATGCTTCAGGATATTGCAACCCTTACGGGTGCTACGGTCATCACCGAAGATGTCGGCCGTAAACTCGACAGCGTTACCATGGAAGACCTCGGCACGGCCCGCCAGGTCCGCGTAACCAAAGACGAAACGACGATCGTTGAAGGCCACGGCGATGCTCAGGCCATCAAAGAACGTGTCGCTCAAATCAAATCTCAGATCGCTGACACGACGTCTGATTTCGATAAAGAAAAACTCCAGGAACGTTTGGCTAAGATGTCCGGCGGTGTTGCTGTCATCGAAGTCGGCGCAGCTACGGAAGTTGAATTGAAAGATAAGAAATATCGCCTCGAAGATGCTCTCAACGCTACTCGCGCAGCTGTTGAAGAAGGTATCGTATCCGGCGGCGGCACGACCCTTATCGATATCCTCCCGGCCCTCGACGAATTCAAAGAAGAAGGCGACATTCAGACTGGTATCAACCTCGTCAAACGCGCTGTTGAAGCTCCGCTCCGTCAGATCGCTGAAAACGCCGGCCTCGAAGGTTCGGTCATCGTCGCTCAGGTCAAAGCCTCTGAAGACGGTGTCGGCTTCAATGCCCTCAAAGAAGAATACGTCGACATGGTTAAAGCTGGTATCGTCGATCCGGCTAAAGTAACCCGTACGGCTCTTCAGAATGCAGCTTCCATCGCAGCTCTCGTCCTGACGACGGAAACCTTGGTTGCTGACAAACCGGAACCGGCTCCGGCAGCTCCGGCAGCACCGGCTGGTATGGGCGGCATGCCCGGCATGATGTAAGATCTTGCCCGGTATAAGCTAATAACTATACTCTCCTTAAAGAAACCTACCTTATGGTAGGTTTCTTTTTTTATGGGGTTTACCCTGTTGAGCTGGCAACGCCTGCGAAACAATAAACCACCCGCTATGCGGGTGTGTTCCAATAGTTATACAAAAAAATCACCTTTCCAGTATAATAGAGGTGTCCAAGCCACTATTACATTAAAAGGAAAG
>NZ_KQ958173.1 GCF_001546855.1 Megasphaera sp. MJR8396C
AACCACCAGTTAAACTGGTGGTTTTGATTTCGGAACAACAAAATAATAGTCATGATTTATTAGTATATATAAAATGTCATTTTTTTTATCATATATTGCCATGGCCATAGTTTGGAGGACGCATTTGTGGTATCATAAAAACAAGCAAAAAGCGATTTGTTATCACAAGGTGTAAAAAGCATTTCTGTTCGACCCGACGCGCGGCATCCGCTGCGGTGCCTGCGTCAAGTCGTGTAAACAGCTTTCCGTCGAAGCTCGGAAGATGGACCAGAGCCGCTCCGCTTACAGCGGCAAGAAGCATCCCCCATAGGCATCGACGTTATCAAATGGGCTGACGCCGACAGCGTCGTAAAACATCATCAACCATGTCTACGCCTACGCCCAAACATAGATGGACTTTAAAGCACCAGGCGGCAAGGAACACATCGACCATATCATCGATCGGACAGGAACGGAGAAATTCCTGCGCCAGATCTGAAGGACGTCGACGTAGCCCCTGACGCGGAGGTCTGGAAACCGTCGTATTGGGACGGGATTTAGGTTTGAAGTAGGAGGCGAGGTATCATGTATGATGAAGAATATGCAGCTTCGGCAGCCGGTGCGGCCGCTAAGGTAGGTTTGTTAAAAAATAATCCCTTAGGATATTTTCTCTTGTCAGCGCTAGCTGGCGCCTATATCGGTTTTGGCGTCCTCTTGGCCTTTACGGTCAGCGGCACCTTGGGCCCGATTCCGATGAATAAAATCGCCATGGGCCTGTCCTTTGGCGTCGCCCTCAGTCTGGTCATTATGGCCGGGGCCGAATTGTTTACCGGAAACGCCTTCGTCCTTTTCAGCGGTTGGCGCAGTAAGACCGTTTCTTTGACCGACGTCCTTCACCTGTGGGTCGTTTGCTACGTCGGAAACCTCGTCGGCGCCGTCATCTTATCCTTCCTTTTTTACGGAGCTGCCGGGACCGCCGGTGGTGTCGGACAGGCCTTAGCGACGGCGGCTGCCACCAAGATGAGTTTGCCGCCTTTAGTCCTCTTCCTGCGCGGCATCCTCTGCAACGTCCTCGTTTGTCTGGCCGTCTGGTGCGGTTTTCGCTGCAAGTCCGACAGCGGCAAACTGATCATGACCTTCTGGTGTCTCTACGCCTTCTTTACCTGCGGCTTTGAACACAGCGTGGCCAATATGACCGTTTTGACCTTGGGACTTCTCAATCCGGCCGGCATGGCCGTCAGCCTCGCTGGATTTGGCTACAACCTCTTGTGGGTCACCTTAGGCAATCTCGTCGGCGCCGTCGTCTTCCTGGCCATTCCCTATGGCATTGCAGCCGCCAAAAAACAGGCTCAATCGACGACCAGCATCAGTCCATCCCATAAGACCGGCGTACCAAAACGTACGGTCGCACCGGTCCCGTCATCGGCAAGTCCGTCGACGACACACTAAGGGCAAGGTCGTAAAAGCCATATAGACATAGACCCGGTTCGTGCAGCCTTTTTGCTGTGGCGACCGGGTCTGACTTTTTTGGGTCATATCGTATCGTATATCACGCTTTTCCGAGTTTCTGCTATAATAAAGAAAATAGCCGATGATTCCGTCCTTACCGACGGCCTCGTCGACTACGACAAGCTCCAACCCATCCTATACGACTGCAGTACCAAGACCTACCATCTCATCGGACCGGTCGTCGGCAAAGCCTTTCACGACGGCCTCGTTTTGAAGAAGTAAAAGCATATCAGGTATAAAAAAACACGGAGTGCGCCAATAACTTGGCAGCACTCCGTGTTGTCTTTTAGAGCAAGGTCACGGTCTGCTGATTTAGTTCGATGAGGCCTTCTTCTTTCATGCGCGACATTTCCCGAGCCACGGCCGTTCGGTCGGCACAGAGGTAGTCTGCCAGCTGGCTTCGCGTCACGGGGATGGTAAAGGTAGGACTGCCGGCCTTTTCCGATTGGAAGGAAAAGAACGTGAGCAGCTTTTTCCGCAGGGTCTTCTTAGAGACGATTTCCAGCTTTTCCATGAGTTGGGCGTTCTTGGTGGCAATGAGGTGCAGCATGTTTTCAATGAGCCGATGATGGAAGGGACAGGCCTGGGTACAGACGTGGAGGACTTTTTGAAATTGTAAGGTCAAAAAGGTCGTCGTTTTGACGGCTTGGAAGGTGACCAGGGACTGCAGGATCGTGCCGCAGACGAAGGTCTCGCCAAAGAGGCCGCCTTCTTTGATGACGGCCAGTACCGCTTTGTCTCCCCAGCGGTCTTCGTGAATCATGTGGACTTCACCGCTTAAGACGACACCGATATAACGGACTTCGTCTTGAGCCAAGACCAAAAATTCTCCTTTTCGCACGGTCTTCGTCTGAGCGCCGAGGCAGGTGAGCATAGCCGACCGCTCTTCAGGTCGGATGCCGTCAAAAAGCGCACTGTTAGCCGCTGCCGTGGCAACATCAACCATAACGATCCCTCCTAATATTGACGATAGAGGCCGACGACTTTGCCGAGAATCTTGCAGTTACGCGTATAAATCGGTTCGTATTCATCATTTTCCGGCTGGAGTCGAATGGCGTCCTTTTCGCGGAAATATCGCTTTACCGTCGCTTCGTCATCGATGAGGGCGACGACGATTTCGCCGTTTTCTGCCGTGTCCTGATGGCGAACGATGAGCTGGTCGCCTTCGAGGATGCCGGCATTTTTCATGCTGTCCCCTTGGACGATGAGCATGAAGCAGTCGTCATTGCCGATGAAATCAGCCGGGAAGGGATAGACGTCTTCGACGCATTCTTCGGCAAAGATGGGGGCCCCGGCGCGGACTTGGCCGACGAGGGGGAGGGGGACGATTTTCTTGGAACGCCAGGAACCTTCGTCGAGGAGTTCGATGGTCCGGTTCTTGGCCGGGTCGCGGCGGATATAGCCCAAATCTTCCAGACGATGGAGGTAGCCGTGGACCGTCGACGTCGAGCTCAGTCCGACTTCTTTACAGATTTCCCGTACCGACGGGGGATACCCAAATTGGTGGACACAGGTGCGGATGTATTCTAAGATCTGTTTTTGACGGGTCGTCAGCATTTTATCATTCATAATCATATATAGTCACTCCAGTCTCTGGCAAGTTACAATCATTCCAGTATAGCTAGTCACATTATACCGAAAATACCTAAAAAAATCAAACATTTGTTCAAATCACCTTGACAAGAACAACTGTTCGAAGCTATAATAAGGATGTCGACGAACACTTGTTCTTAGAACGTTCGTTTTTACTTAGGAGTGATAACCATGAGAAGAAGACGAAAAGGGAGAGGCCCGTTACTTAAATATGTCGCCTTGATTGGCCTGGCTATCTTTATGTGCACCCAAATCGGCTGGAGCTATCAGCCGTCACAGGAATACGTTTCCGTTCGCGTCGAACCGGGACAGACCGTGTGGCAGTTGGCATCGGTCGTCGTCGATGAAGATACGGACGTCCGTCAGGTCATCCAGTCTATCCTCGATGAAAATAACCTGACCGGCGATCGGGCTATCCAGCCTGGCCAAGTCCTGCGCCTACCGGTGGCAGCCAGTAAGGCCGGTCATGTACGGCAAGTCCTAGCTGCACAGCTGGTCCCTTAAGGCTTATTTATCTTCTGTTATCTTAAAAATCGGACTGTCGACGAGGCGGTCGGCTTCGTCGATATAGCGGCGGACGATGGCCTGGGACTTATGACGGGTCTGACGCATGATCTGCCGCTCTTCGACATGGTGCTGGGCGGCGGAAGTGGCAAAGCCGTGGCGCAGGCTGTGGGCCCCGTAGTCATCGGGATTCATGCCCATCAGTTCGGCGTAGTGCTTGACGATGAGGGCAATGGCCTTATCGGAGATGCGCGTCTTGCGGATGTGGTGGCCTTTGGTCAGCCCGCGGAAGACGGGCCCCGTCGTAATGCCGCTCATATCGAGCCAGTTCTTTAAGGCTGTGACGGCGCAGAGATTGGTATCCTTTACCATGGGGATGGCGATCATCTGACCTTGGTCGAACTGGTCGGTCTTCGATTTACGAAGGGTGATTAAAAGGCCCAGGCGGGTGAATTTCAAGTCTTCGACGTCGATGCCGGCCAATTCCGACCGGCGCAGGGCCCCGTAAAAGCCGACCAATAAGATGGCCCGGTCTCGGATCTGCTGAATGTCTTTTCCTTCGAGGAAGGTCAGCATTTCTTTGATATCGTCGAAGAGGACCGGCGCCTTGCCGTGTTGAATCGTCCCCTTCATGCGCTTGATACCGCGCAGGGCGTTGCGGACGATGGGAAAGCGGCAGGGATTGTCCTTGACCCCGGCGGCGTCAAAGTTTTCCGTCAGGGCGCTGATGCGCCGGGCGATGGTATTGGCCTTGGCATTGTCGGCCAGGTCGTTGATGTAGTTGACGATCGTTTCCGGTTCTGCCGGAAAAGACGACAAGTCGTGGTAGCTGCACCAATCGCAGAAGTCGTTCCAGTCCGAGCGATAGGCGTCGACAGTATTGGCCGCCCGGGCCGTATACAGGCTTTGGCGGGATTTATGAGATAATTTGTCGTTGTTGGCAATGGTGTCGCTGCGGCCGATAAAAAAATTAGGCGCGTCGGTTTCTTTTGGCAAGGGATCGGCTCCTTTCATTTTCGCATATTTGCATATTCGCATAGATAAGAAAAAGGCGTTTCGCAAGAATATTCTTGTGAATACGCCTTTTTACGTATACCTCGATAGAAAAAGCTTTTGAAGGCTTGGCTTTTCCAGACCTTTATACAGCGGAATACTCCTCACATATGCTATAATAGATAGTATTATTGTAGCATACAATGGACGGAAGAGCCATGACATACAGCGGAAAGAAGGGACATACGATGAATATTACGGTCTATCTCGGCGCCAGCCGGGGAAAGGATCCCAGTTATGAAACTTACGCCTCGGTCTTGGGTGCTTGGATTGCCGACCACGGCCACACCTTGATTTACGGCGGCAGCCGGACGGGGCTCATGGGGGCCCTGTCTTCGGGAGCCCTCCAAAAGGGCGGCTCCGTCATCGGCGTAGAGCCTCAGGAATTTATCGATACGGCGCTGCAGCAAGAGGGCCTGACTGAGCTCATCGTCACGCCGGACATGGCCTCGCGCAAGGCTAAGATGATGGAATTGGGCGACATCTTCCTGGCTTTTCCCGGAGGATTTGGAACCTTGGAAGAAATCAGCCAGGTCATGAGTGAAGTAAAGCTCGGTCACCTCAAAGGGCGCTTTGCCTTCCTCGACTTCAACGGCTATTACCAGCCTATGAAACAATTCTTGGAAGCGATGCGCGATCAGGGCTTTGTCGATGCCAAGTGGGTCAAAGAGGCCGCCTTTTTACCGTCTTTTGCTGCCCTCAGTGCCTTTGTGGCCGGCCGGGACCTGCCAAAGCCGGGCGAAACGTGGCGTCACTTTAAGCAGAAGCGATACCGTATCATCGGCCTTGCCGACGATGCCGCAACGAAGGAAACGTATGTCGTCTATAAGACCTTATACGGCGAATACCGCGACTTCATCCGTCCCTTAGAGATGTTTCTCAGCGAAGTGGATCATGAAAAGTATCCCGACGTCCGCCAGCGTTGGCGCTTTGAAAAGGAAACGGGTGGCTGCTGCTCGTGGAATCCGGCGATCTCCAAGCAGTATCTGAAACCGTAAGCGTTAACAAGGATTATAAGCGCTGAACGGCATCTAAAGCCAGCGGCGATCGTTCGCATTCGTCAGCCCGCATGGTCAGCTGATAGCATAAGGGGCTGCCCTTCATCTTGCCGGCGGCATAGGTAAGGCCGTTGGTCCGTTCATCGAGGAAGGGCCGGTCGATCTGGTTGGGGTCGCCAACGAGGATAATCTTCGTGCCCTTGCCGGCGCGGGTGATGATGCCCTTGACCTGATTGGGCGTCATGTTCTGCGCTTCGTCGATGATGAGATACGTCTTTTCCAGGGAACGGCCGCGGATGAAGTTCAAGGCTTCGGTCTGGATGACGTGGCGGTCGAAGATTTCTTCGATCTTTTCGGCCAGTTCGCGTTCATTATCGTAGCGTTCGGCTTCGTTGCTGTCGATGAGTTGTTCTAAGTTATCGATGATCGGCCGCATGAGGGGCGAAATCTTTTCCTGTTCGTCACCGGGTAAAAAGCCGATATCCGAGTCGAACTGGGCGTTGGGCCGGCAGATGAGGATACGCCGGTATTCGCCTGTCGGGTGGTTGATGATTTTCTCGAGGCCCACAGCCAAAGAGTAGAAGGTCTTAGCCGTACCGGCCTGGCCTTTGATGATGACCAGCGGCGCTTCTTCGGCCGACTGCATCAAGGCTTCCTGCATAAAGTACTGGCCGGCATTTCGCGGCTTGATGCCGTAAGGGGAAACGCGGCTGTAGGTCAGGGGAATGACCCGGCCCTTGTGAACCCGTCCTAAATGGGTTTTGCGAAGGGACGCGTCGGCCTGTAAGATGATGAATTCATTTTCCTGTACCGTCACGTCGTAACGCTGGGCGTCGCCGTCGATTTGGTAGAGACGGCTGGCATCGATCCCTTCTTCTAAAAAGGCATCGAAGTCGCTTTCCGGGACGTAGCAGGTCTGACGGCCGGTATAGCCGTTCTTTTCCGGCAGTACCTGTTCCGTACTGAAATCCTGGGCTTCAATGTTCAGCACCTGGGCTTTAAGCCGCAGCACCAGGTCTTTGGTGACCAAAATGGGCTGGCAGCTTTGCAGGTGGCAGCAGACTTTGAGAATTCGGTTATCGGCCTGATCGTCAGGCAGCGATTCCGGCAGCGCCTCGTGGACGCAGTTAATCTCGATACGTACCATGCCGCCGTTCTCAAGCTCCACGCCGTCCAATAAGTTGCCGCGGAGCCTTAAACGTTCCAAAAAGCGGATGGCTTGCCGGGCATTAAACCCGCGTTCACCATCCGCTTTTTTTAATCCATCTAATTCTTCCACGACAACCAGGGGAATGACGACATGATTATCTTCAAAACACTGCATAGCATACGGAGCCTGAATCAGGACGTTCGTATCGAGAACATAAGTCTTTGCCATAAAAATCCCACCTTTTAGTCTATTTTTTACAGCATACCAAAGGAACATATAGAACATGTAAAGCAATGGAAAAATTCCACGTAAAACATTTTAAAATTTCTTGATTTTTTATTTACAGGCAGCAGGCTGTATTGCCTGCGCCGAAGGGCTTATATCCTGGCGATGGAGGGCTGTTCGCCTTGTGACCACTATCTTGCGAAGGCTGAGAATATCTGCTATAGTCTAGAAGTCACAGAAAGGAGCCATCATGAAATACGAAGCTAAAATCACCTCCATCGGGGAATCGGTCTTGACCTTTATGAAAGTCCGTAACAGTCTTATTCTTTTCAATAACGACGTTCCCTATGCCTATGAAAACATGGTTGTGTCCCATACCAAGGGGACACTGACGCAGCCCATTGAAGCCGGCGACACGCTGGTTATTGCCGAAGAAGCCTATCGAGTCAATGACGTCGGTGCCGAAGCCAATCAGACCTTAAAAGAACACGGCCATTGCACCCTCATATTCGGAATCGGACAGAAAGCCGAAATGCCCGGCCAAATCGCCTTGGAAGGCGAAAAAGTACCCCGCATTATGGTCGGTGACACGATCACCTTTCAATAATCGCCGGTGATGACAAAAAAAGACGCGTAATATCATAAAATCGTCCCCATGACAGTGGCGTTCTCTGTCATAGGGACGATTTTATGTATAGAAGGGTATCCTTTTTTCCGTCAGTCCTCCATCGAGGCTGTTTCGGTGAGGATTTCCGTATCGACCGGATATTTGGCCTTACACTGAGGATAGTTGCTGCAGGTCCAATAGTCTTTTCGGGCCAGGGTCCGCTTATGAAGGTAGCCGGTGCCGCAGTCCGGGCAGCGGCGGATGACCGGTTTTCCGTCGTCGTCGGTAAAGTCGGCCTTGCACTTTACGTTTTCGCAGCGCCAATAAGGGCCGAATTTCCCCTTTAATTGATGGATTTCGGACTGGCACTTCGGGCAATGATAGATCGGTGCCGGTGAAACCTCCTTCATCGGGGTAACCGGTGCTTCAATCGGTTTGGGGGCAGGCTCTGCCGGAGGCATTTCAATCACAGCGGGACTGACGTCGATATCCGTTTCTTTTTGATTGTATTCGGCAGGTTTAAAGCCAAAGAGGGGAGCCAGGAAGCAGTAGGGAATCTGGCTTCTCAGGGTCTGATAATTACTGACGGCTTGGTTATACTCCTGGCGGCTGGTCTGAATCCGGGCCTCCAAGGCCTCGACGCCGTCCATGAGGGACAGGTAGGTCTGATTCGATTTCAGCTCGGGATAGGCCGCGGCCAAGGCCTGGAAACTGGCGCTTTGCCGGGACATATTGGCCAGGCTTGCCTGGGTGAGGGTGTTGCTTTCCCGCTGGCTGAACTGCTCGGCAATGATGTACAGGTGATGCAGGGTCGCTTCCCGCTGGGCCTTGTAAGTGGAAATATCGGCTAAAGCCCGACGGACGGGCTCGCGAATGCGGCCGAGGGTATTGTAGCGTTGAATCAAGTAGCGGATGATGAAGAGGGCGATGAGGACTTCGCCGATGGTCTTTAAGATATCGAACATAAAAACCTCCTATTTGTCTTCTATATTCCAGTCATGATGCTGCATGAGAAGTTCGGTAATGACGACGTCTTCCGGGTCAAACTCAGGATGCTCCGAGTAATCGACGGGGCGCGGGCGGCTGCGGTCAATCGGCTGAGGGAGTTTGTACGAAATAGAGAGGCTATAGCCCGAACGATCGCCCGTAGACCAGGAGTAGATGATGGTCTTGGCAAATTCGCTGCCGTTGACTTGGCCGTCTAAATATTGCGATCCCGTCGGCCCCTTGCCTAAGGTTTTGGTCATATTGTCAGCGGCCAACTTAAAATCATCCAGGCCTTCCTTCAAGATGGCTGCTGTGTCATCGGGTTTCAATTTTTTTACGTCGTTCGATTTGACGGTCATCTTAAGGATCACCGAATAACTTCCCAAAGGGCGGCCTTTTTTGAAATCGGCTGTCAGGGCTTCACGCTTCATGACGTAAGGAACCGTATCGTGCTTTTCCGAACGGCCGTACGTATGGACAATGCCGATTTGCCCGTTGTCGTAGCCTTCTAAGATGCTCGGCAGTTTCCACATCTTAGTCTGCGTCGAGTTATTATAATTCCAACCCGTGACGCCGGAAAAATTCTTCTTAAATTCCTGATCGGACATGCCGAGATACATCGTGTAGACATTGGACGGATTGCGGCTGATCATGTCCGCTTCCTTGGTCAAATCGAGGGCAAAACCAGTCATGGCCGTCGCCGTTAGTAGGCCTGTAAAAAGGCCGCTGCAAAGCACTTTCTTCCAATTCATTAAAACGCCTCCTTTACCGAATCCCTTCATTTCATGACCTCTACAAGAACAATCGTTCGACAATATCATAAAAGTGTTGGCAAAACATTTGTTCTTACGCCGTTCATTGTTGCTTAGCGAGAATAATCTTTCAGATTAAAAAAAGAATCCATATGTTACAAATTCGACAAGCCTTATAAAAATCCTGCTTTCGTCAGGGAACGAAAACTATTAACTTTGGCACAAAATGTCTTGCCTTACTCGAACCCCATTCGATATACTATGAAGAACCCCATAGCAGCGCATTACCTTTAAAGGAGGAATATACCATGTTTATCGTTCACGAACATATCAATGTAGCCAAGATTCCTGTAGACCAGGCAGAAGCCTTGTATCAAAAGCACGCCGATTGGTTCATCCGGCATTTCAACCAAGGCCATTTTGTCCTCGGCGGGCCTTACGTCGACATTCCCGATTCGGGACTCTTCTTGGCGAACCTGCCTTCACGAGAAGAACTCGATGCCGTCTTATCGGAAGATGTCTATTCGAAAGACGACATGGCCAGCTACGAAATCCACGAGTTCCAAGTTTCCATGGCAGCGACGATAACACCGGAAGTGTAACATCTTCCGTTGCCTTCCGTAATTACAGATTATGCCGTAACAGCCCTGTTTGCTCATCGTCTGAATGAGTAAGCAGGGCTTTTTTGCGTGCCTGATTCCTCAGAAAGCGGGGCTTTAGCGGCGTATGAGAATGGCGGGGGATCATTCGGTCAGCGATCTATGATGACGTACTTCATGACGGTGAGGCATGGATCGAGGCTGTCTATATCAAAATATGTCATTAAAATATTATGAAAACTGTAAATTATGACAGTTATAGGACAATTAATATGTTATACTAAAAAGAAGCATTGCGTGAAAATCCGCCTCTTATTCACAAATACCACAAGTACGCCATTATCGGACAGCACGATGTAAGGCAAAACCGATAAAACGACGCCATCTATTATCAATTTACACAAATAACATAAAATATAGTGGCTCTATGTCACTTTGTCGATTGCATGTATACGGGCGGATAGAAGGGAAGGATGTCATCATGTCATTTTCAGTGCAAAAGAATCGTAAGGTCCTCATCGGACTTTCCGCCGTCTTAGTAATTCTCATCGGAGCCTTGTTATTTTATTTCCTGTACTGGATCAAGACGCCGGCCTATTCCTTGGGTCTTGTCCAAAAGTCCATTGAAAAACACGATTTGCCGACTTTTAAGCGCCATGTCGACTTGAAGTCCCTGTACAGTCGCGGCTTCGATGACCTCATGCAGGAAAGCTTAGGTGAAGATGCGTCTAATGGGTTTGTGGCCGGAATCGTCGCGGCGCTCAAAGAAAACATCATTCAGACCATGATCACTGAGACCGAGAAATACGTTGAAACGGGTAATTTTGAAAAGCCTGCTCAAAGTGACGGCAAGAGCCAGGCTTCGATTCAAGATGTCAGCCAAAAGCTCGATGCGCCAAACCTCGAGTATGCCGGCGTCAAAGGCACTCAGATTGACGGCAACATCGCCATCGTGACCCTCAGCCTGCGCGATACGAAAGTCGACAAAGAATTTGACCTGAAAATCAAGATGCGAGCCATCGACAACGGCGAATGGCAAGTCGTCGAAGTCACCAACTTAATTGAGTTCATGCAGGAACAAGAAAAAGCGGAACAGGAAAAACTCGCTGAAATCAACGCCCCGGTCCAAAAAGAAATGGACGCCGCCTTCGACGTATCCAATCGGATCGCCGGTAGCATTGTCAGTCAAAATTCCTTCTTCCCGTCGCATTATATCCGCTTCCAGATCGGTTATACCCTGCCGACACCAGACAAAAAGGTCAGCAGTGTCATGGGCTACCTGAACGTCAAGGATAAGGACGGAAAGACGGCGGTCACCCTGCCGGTTCAAATCAATAATATCGATAAAAATTACACCGCCGCCGACTATACAACGGATAAGATCTGGACCTTTGAAAGCGAAAGCGAAGACTCCCTGAACCCCTTCATCGATAAAGAAAAGAAGGTCTATACCGATGGCCTCAACAACTATACCCTGGAATTCACCATTCACAAGATGACCTTTGCCGACGGAAAGGTTCTTGAATTACAGGACAAATTATAACCCCTGCTGACGGGAAGAAAAAGACAGACAGTAGACAAGTAAAGAATCAGTTGTAAAAAGAAAGAAGGCTAAAAATCACAGCGTACGATAATCCTGAGAGAGGAGTGTTTTATGATGAATCGGATTTATAAGGTTATTTGGAGTAAGGTGAAACATCGATACGTCGTCGTGTCCGAATTGGTCCGAAGCAGCAGCAAACAGTCGGGAGGCCAAGTCACCAAAAAAATGGCAGCCATTCTTGCCGTCTTGGCCCTGACAGCCGGTGCCGGCGGCATAGCAGAAGCCGCCACCAACGGATCTTGGACGACGGCGACGGACTCCAACGGAAACTTTACGGCTCATATCGACACGGAAAATACCATGGGTGGTGGAGCGAAGAATAATACCGTTGTCGGTGACGGTAATGAAGTCCATACTGCTGATAATGATATTATCGGTGATAAAAATGAATTAGGTATAGATACCGGAAGTAACTACGTCATCGGTGATGGAAATACGATTTCATCATTACAATCCTCATGGATTATTGGTAATGACAATAAAGTATTTACCAATGAACCCCTTGGGTATTGGGGCTATAGTAAATCACTAATTCTGGGGAGTAGAAATACATCGGCGGAAGAAATCAATAGCACGATTTTAATTGGTAATGATAACAAGGTAGCTTCATATATAGCAGACTCCGTAGCAATCGGGAATGGCATGGAACTTGGTTTTAACACCAATGAGTCGGTTATTATTGGGTATATGGCAAAAAATGGGCCGTCCTTAGAAGAAGCCGAACAAATTCAAACACCGCCAGGCAGTAACTATTCAATCGTTATTGGATCTGAGGCTAGTAATAAGTCTCCGGCTAGTATTGTAATCGGTCCGTGGGCTAAGATGGGCAATGACAGTGATGGCTCTGGAAGAGGCATCGTTATTGGGCCTGGAGTTGAAATTGGAGATAAATCCGAAGATTCTATCGCAATAGGTTCAGGTTCCACTAAAATTGATGATGAAGCTGATGAAGGTATTGCAATCGGTAAAAATGTTACGATTGGAGCTATATCGGATCACGCTATTGCTATTGGGGGCGTAAAAGCGAGAGTTGGCAGCGATTCTTCACATAGTATGGCTATCGGTTCCTTCTCAGAAGTTACGGATAAAACCTCCTATAGTGCAGCGATAGGTTATGGATCAGTAGTTAAAAGTTGGCATGCCATTGCCTTAGGGGATTATACAACCATAGAAAAAACATCCAATAATTCAGTAGCCCTTGGCTCTAAATCAATAATCGAAGAATCGGCCCAGAATACCGTGGCCATTGGCAGTACATCTCATATTGCGACCGAGTCCGATGATAGTATTGCGATTGGCTATGCGACTACAATAAATGAGGCATCCGATGAGAGTATCGCGATTGGGGCCAAGGCGGTGTTAGCGAAAGAGTCTGATGGTTCGGTAGCATTGGGGGCAACCTCAAAGATTAAGGGCTTTAACAATATAGCGATAGGCTATCAGTCACAAGTTACCGATGATACGGAAGAGGTTGAACAAGCAATAGCCCTCGGGTATAAAGCAAACGTGAACGGTACCTATAGTACTGCCATAGGGAGCGAAGCTTCTGTCACAGATAATGCGAAAGAGACTTTGGCTATCGGTTATAAAGCAAACGCAAACGGATCGTATAGTATAGCCTTAGGCGGTGAATCTTCCATTACCGATGGAACCACCTATGCAACGGCCTTAGGCCATGGGGCTGTGGTCGGGAGTGAAGGCGCTACGGTCATCGGGGCCAAGTCTACCATTGGTAAAGAATCTAATTATTCTTTTATCGGCGGATATGAGTCATCGGTACCGGATAATGTTTACGGTGCGACTGTCGTTGGCTCTAAGGCCAGTGCAAAATATGACTATACAACGGCGATTGGGGCATGGACTAGTGTAGAGGCTGATACCGAATACAGCGTAGCTTTAGGGAGTTATAGTAAAGTCAAAAAAGGTAATTTAATGACTCGTAAGAAATTAAAGAATTTTAAGCAAAGACTTGGCGATTTCTATAACGAAAAGTGGAATATCTCGGCTGCCGACAGCTACAATGGCGTCGTTTCCGTCGGCAATGCCGATGATCAACGACGCATCATCAATGTTTCCAAGGGCCGTATTAGTGCAAAATCCACAGACGCCGTCAACGGCAGTCAGATTTACTACTTAGCCAACGACTTAATGGAACAAATTACCAACGCTGGCGGCAGTGTGGCCGCCGGGACCAACATTGCATCCGTGGTTTCAGGGACGGATGCAGATGGCACGAAACAGTATACGGTTAATGCGGAAAATGCCAGCGTCAGTGTCGATGATAATTTCGCCTTAACGTCTACGACGAATGACACGACGAATATCACCGATTATCATATCGCCTTGAAAGACATTGTCACCATCGGTTCTACGGAAGGAAGCAAGATTACGATTGACGGTACGAAAGGCCAAATTACGGGCCTAACCAACAAGACGCTCGATGTTGAGAATTTTGCTACGGTGGGTCGGGCCGCTACGGAAGAACAGCTTAAAGCCGCTATGGGCGATATGAAAGCAGACCAACAGCTTCGCGACCAGCATCTCGTGGCCAATCCCGATGGCGGTAATTATGTCGTCGACGATAAAGGCGAAGTAACCTTAAAAGTAAAAGGGGCTCCTGATGAAGATGGGAATGCAACATATTCCGATGTCGTCATTGAAGACGTGGCCTCGAAAAAGAAATTCGATGAGATCGTCGGTGACGGTCAGTATTTCCATAATGAAACCGGTAAGGGCAATGTCGTCAATAACGATATGAATATCACCGAAGCGATTGAAGCCTTGGATAAGGCCGTCGATAACGCCGCGACGGAGGCCGGAAAACATCGCACCGTGTCGGCCGGTAACGGCATTAAGGTAGAAAAAACGGAAGCCACGGACGACAAGGAAGCAGATTATAACGTATCCCTGGCCAACGACATTACCTTGACCGGTGACGACGGAACCAACACGATTCACATCAACGCCAATGACGGCAGCATCACGGCGTCTCAAAGCATTGCTGTCGGTGAAAATACGTATATCACAACGGACGGCATCAATGCCAACGACCAGAAAATCACCAATGTCAAAGCCGGTGAAGCCGATACGGACGCCGTCAATGTCAGCCAGCTCAAGGGCGTCCAGCAGCAAGTTAGCAATAACAGCCTGGCCATTACGAATTTGGGCAACAAGGTCAACCAACTGGACAACCGCGTCGATAAAGTCGGTGCTGGTGCCGCCGCCTTGGCCGCCCTTCATCCCCTCGATTTTGATCCCGACGACAAGTGGGATTTCGCCGCCGGTTACGGCAATTACCGTGGGGAAAACTCGGTCGCCATCGGCGCCTTCTACCGTCCTAATGAAGACACCTTGTTCAGCGTCGGCGGAACCGTCGGCAACGGCAACAACATGGTCAACGCCGGCGTCTCCTTCAAATTCGGTCAAAGTAACGGCGTATCGACGTCCCGTTTGGCCATGGCCAAGGAAATTAAGGACCTTCGCCACGAATTAGAAGCCATGAAGTCGGCCATGCTCGATGCCAATGCCGGCCGCAAGATCGATACGTCTAAGCTCCAGCTCTTCCCGGACGTCCCGCAGAATCACTGGGCTTATGAATACGTGGCAACCTTGGCCGGCAACGGCATGATTCAAGGCTACCCCGACGGCACCTTTGACGGCAACCGTCCCATGACGCGCTACGAATTCGCCGCCATGCTGTACCGGGCCATGTTAAACGGTGCGACCTTATCGGACAAGATCCTCACCGAATTTGCTCCTGAATTAGAACGGTTCACCGTCGACACCGTCCGTACCGATAAAGACGGCAAGCCGACCATTGAACGCGTACGCGTGGCAAAACGGAAATAGCTTCTAAAACTTTTGTAACATCGTAATATAAAGATACTCCCTTTGAACCCGATAAATACCGGAATTTCCGGCAGTCGGCAAAGGGAGTATCTTTGTTATTTTTGTGATATAATAAACGCATAGAATAGATGTTTTAATTTCATATAATTAGTGGTGGCGTAAGCCGAAAGGCTTATTCTATACACCATGACAACGAAACGGTAGGTGTAGTCAATGCTTTCTTTTTGTACGTATCCGATCGAGACTTTCAAAGGACTCCATAAATCGGAATGGATGGAAACGATGAAAGCCGCTCATGAACAATATGGAAGGGACTTTCCCAATCGAGACTTTCATCATGAGCAGCTCTTTGCCTGGGACGATTGCTTTGACGTCCTTCAACGCGTCTTAAGCGATTTTCCGTATCCGGATTTTTATCTTGTCTTCGAATATATATTGCATGCGGAAAATGCCTGCCGGCCAGACGTCATCCTCGTAAGCAGTGATCAAGTGTTTGTCCTGGAGTTTAAACATAAAGAGTATGCGCCAGAGGCCGATATTGCCCAAGCCGACATGTATGGCCGATTTATGAGTACCTGCCATGTAGCCTCGCGAGACAAGGAAGTCATTACCTGCCTCGTCTTGACTAAGTTAGCGGCTGAGGAAGAACGGATGGACGGTTCCTTACACTTCGTCTCTGAAAGGGCTTTGAAAAAGTTGTTGCAAGAAAGAATCAAGCCACCTAGCCGCCCCTTAGATATTGATGCCTGGCAAAAATCCCTCTATGAGCCGGATAAAAACTCCTTGCGGATCATGGTCGAGATGTTTGAACAGAATGAACTCCCTCACTTAAAAACGGCAAGAAGCCCTAAAATCCCCGTGGCCTCAACCTTTCTAAAAAACTTGACCGCTACGGCAAAGGCCAAGAAAGAACATTGGCTATGCGTCATTAGTGGCGTTCCCGGTGCCGGAAAAACGCTATTAGGGGTACAGTATATCTACGAAATGCGCAAACTCGACAGTACCTATCAAGAAGACAATGCAACCTATGTGTCGGGGAATGCCCCCCTTCTTAAGGTGTTAAAAGGGCAACTAAAATACCCGTCATTCTTGATGACGGCACCGTCTTTGATCAATTCCCATCGTCAAGGCCAATTAAAGGCTACGAAACTACTCGTATTCGATGAAGCACAGCGCATGTGGTCTAAAGAACGAATGAAATCAAGAAATCGAGGGGACTTTTCGGAAAATCAACAGATTATCGATATTTTGTCCGAACCGGATTGGGGCGTTTTAATCGCCCTCATTGGCGAAGGACAGGAAATCTATGAGGGAGAAGATGGGGGAATCGAGGCCTGGGTAAAAGCTGTGCCGCCGAATTGGAATGTAGCCTGCTCACCCAAATACCAGGAGGCCTTTGCCGCTTGTAAGGCCAAGACAGTGACCATTGAACCGAGCTTGCATCTCGACGTTTCCATCCGCTCTCAAGGCGCTGAACAAGTAAGCCATTTCGTCAATACCTTGCTGGATAATGATATCGAAGGGGCAAAAGCCCTTTACCAACAGATAAAAGAAAAGCATTTCCGAATGTACGTTAGCCAAAATTTCCAAGCCATTAAAAATTACTGTCAGAAGTTGTATGAAGGGCGTGACGATAAACGCTACGGCTGTATCACCTCGTCCAAAAATCCCAAGAATTCCCAAAATTACAAGAATTTTAAGGATAAAAAAGAGGATAACGATGTGGCTAAATGGTTTAATGATCCACCGTCGAGCGAAAAATCTTGTTGCAAAATGAAAAAAGCTCGGTCGGAATTTGACGTGGAAGGCCTTGAGCTAGACCTACCGATCATCGGTTGGGTAGATGATTTGCGCTGGGAAGACGGAGCTTGGGTCCCTTATAAGAAAACATATTCTGGCTACAAAGAGGAAAAATATATACCAGGTACACCGGATTATCGCTACCGAATCAATACCTATCGCGTATTCCTAACGCGAGGTCGCGATGGCGTCTTAATTTATGTACCGCCTCAAGCCAATCTCATGCCGGTATATGAAATTCTCAAAGAAGTAGGGATCGAAGAATTGCACTGACACGCTCCAACAAGAAGGGTTAAGCCTCAGCATGCACCTGTCTATGTCAAGCAGGGCTGCCAGAAAAAGAAGCTATCGATGGATAGCGAATAACTACATAAACTTAGTCTACAGAAGAGTCGCTTCGGCGGCTCTTCTTTTTTTATCGCAAAACAAAAAAATATCGACGACCGTAGTTATTACGTTCGACGATAGGAGAGAGCCGGTTCAATGTTTACTAGGATAACATTGAAAAACTCGTTCTTCAAAGAAAAAAGAGAACCAGTGGGCGCTGGTTCTCTTCTCTTACCAGGAAAGGAGGTGAGAGGTATGACTAAATACGATTTCTTCGTGTTTATAGTGTTACTGGCTATCACAGCAGTGGCGCTGGCACGAATCCTGGGCTAGTCAACTAGGAGGATAAGATTGGGTGATGATGGGGAGTAGCCGCTCCCCGGAGTCCTTTCTTATCTTAATCGCATTTTAGATTATACCGATTCCAATGTTCCAATTCCTGTGTCCTGTTAGCATGACGCTTCTTAAACGGCTATCGTCTATCACCTAGATGTCTTATTGTGCTTCATGCTAGAAAGCATTTTAGCTGGCTTGCTAACTAATGTCCTCTGGGCGTTATTAGTATTGCTTGCTAAGCTTGTTTGGCGAAAGCTTCGTAAGAAGTGAGTAGCTTAACAGGTGGGATGGGCGTCGGATCCTGAGTCTGACGCCTTATCCTTATGCTATCTATATTATACCATACGCTTGGCGGGGGAACAACGACTAAAAAACGCCTTAAACATAGAAGGCGCCTCATAAAAAAGTTCAACGGTTGGTTCAAAACAGAAGACGGGCAATATATTTTTATAAGGAAAATCAGTGATGCAGCAGGACTATGTGACGATAATGTAGAAGTTATAACATAGTAAATTGTTTATTTTTTCACAAATTATTCATAAGAAAAGCAAGCGATATATGCAGCTATTCCAGCATATCCTTGGAAAAAGGGCATATAAATATAAGATAAAGGGTGATTTTTATGGCGAATGAATTAGAGGCGGAGTTTATTAAAACGATCTCCCAAGTGACGAAAGAGGTAACCGACGATGTCGTGCGGCATTCGGCCTTAGTATCTGTCAACGAGCTCAATGGGACCTTAAAATCTCTGAAGGCGGAATCGGGACAGTTGGTAACGGACATTCAAAAAGCCAAGAGCATGTATGAAAGCGTCTCGAATCATAGTCAACAGTCCCTGCAAAACTTCAATCAACACGTCGACGCTTGGCTCGATACTTGGTTAGAGAAACAAAATCAGCTATTAAATAAAATTGACGACCGCAACCGAACGATGCTGAGACAAATTGAGCAGCTGGAACGAACGCAAAGTCAGTCCAGTACGGCGTTGAAACAGCGATTAGACGATGTCGAACGGATGCAGATGGATCAAAAGAACATAGAAAACAAACGGGCCCTTTCGAGAAGCCAGAATTTTCAAGACATGCAGAAACAAATGAAGGAAACGAAAGAGACCCTGCAGTCGAATCTGATCAGCCAGACTGAATACTTACAAAAGAAGATCGATAAATTGTCCTATATGATGTTCTTCACGCTGTTGATCGTGATCGGCATCTTACTTTATATGGTCCGGGGACTTTTTTTATAGGAGAGCCTTATGATTACGAAAAATACCGTGGTCGCTGTCCAATCCCTTTATGCGCAGATTGAAGCGGAGTATAACCGCCAGATACAGGAATACTTATCCCAGCAAATGACGGCTCCGCTAGAAAATATCAAACGCCATATGAATGCCGTTGCCGATTTTTGCAATCATAAAAAGACGGCCAAACTCCATGATTATATCGGGCGGATACAAGAGGATTGTACGGCTGTAGAGCAGTTAGCCGAGGATTTGACCTATCCCTTTACCCTGTTCATCATGGGCAATGGCAAAAACGGAAAGTCTACCCTGATTAACGCCTTACTGGGGCAACAGCAGGCCGCTGAAGGCATTGTCCCTAAAACGTGGAAGATCGATATTTTCCAGGAGCGCCAAGGGACGACCTGTACCCTTACCTTTCGCGATGGGACGAAAAAGGAATTGAAGTATGAAGAGGCACAGGAATTTTTAGCGACCGAAGAAAAGAAATGCAAAGAGTCGAGTAAGGCTATTTCAAAAAAATTAAAGGACTTTGCCGCCAGTGGGGCACCTCCCAAAGAATTGGAAGAAAAGCAGCAGGAATTGAAAAAGTACGAACTGTATAAGTCGGCCGTCATCGAAGCCTCCTGGCCGGTAACGGATAGTCCTATTTTAGAGCATTACCGCCTCGTCGATACGCCGGGATTGCGGCAGGAGCTGGACGATATGGTCTATGCCAGTGCCAACGAATATTTCTCGAAGGCCGACGGCGTCATTTGGATTTTGCCCGGCGATAAGATCAACAGCTCCGGTGACTATAATGAACTAAAGCAGCTTTATGCTAAGTATGAAAAGCAGCCCAATAATCTCGTCGCCGTCGTCAATCGCATCGACCTCATTCGCCAAGCCGGCAAAGACGTCGACGAAGTCGTAAGAGAGGCTCAAAAACTATATGGCAGCATGATTCCCGATATCATTCCCATTTCCGCGAAAGAAGCCCGCGAAGCGGAAGCGATTTTAAAGCAGCCTAATGTAAGTCAAGAAGAATACGATCGCGGACAAAAGCTTTTGGAACAGAGTAATTTAAAGGCTCTCTTTGACTTGTTGAATCGGACCTTCCTGGCCAATTCTTTGCAGCTACAGGTACAAAGCAAGACGCGAAATTGCCAGGAATTGTATGCCAACGTACGCGCAGCATCGATGACAGCGATTGACGTCTTGAAGAAAATGGACGACGAACGGCTGAATAAAATTAAAAATTGGGAAAAGGACAAATCGGATGTACTGAAGCGCCTACAACAAGATTTAAAGAACTTTGAGCAGCGGGAATCGGAGCGCGTGTTACAGGAAACGGGCAAAGTGGAAGACCGTCTTTGGGATATGGACAGCGAACTTCGCAATCACTATATCATGGCCACCATCATTCGCCCCAGTCAGATTGAAAAAACGTTGGAAGCCTTAGTCCAACACCATTGCAGTCAGCTTTCAACGGTGGCTGCTCGTCATATGTCCCTGGCTCCCTTCCGAGAATTTCCCTTGTTGAAAGAGCGGCAGCTGAAGGCCTCGGCTTCTACGAGAAATGCCGTGGACAACGCGGCTTTATCGGGCGACTTAAGCGATGAGGGAACGGCGCAGTTTTGTTTAGGCGGAGCCTTGGCCATTGGGGCGGCGGCCTTATTGGGACCTGTCGGCTTGATCTTTGCCGGCTTTGCTGTTACCGACATCGGGCGCAGCGTGGCCAAATGGCTGTCTCGTACCTTTGGCGACAGCATGTCCGTAAAAGTAAAAAAGCGACTTTCCAGTCAACTCGGCACGGCCATCCAAAAGTTGTCGCAAGAGTATGAAGCGTATCTGAAACGGGCTGATGAATCCATTCAGAAAGTACGGGAAGATACCTATGCCGAGTTGTATGGCCCATCAGAACAGAAAGAGACTATTATCAAAGACCTGTCACAACTGAAAGAAACGAGCAAACTCACGATAAAGCCTTTGTTGTTAAAGGATATTCTATTTTCAGACAGGAGGACTGACCATGGACGTTAAGCAGCATATCGCGCAAATCAGCGGTCGATTAAAGCAATCACCCTTGTATCATGATAAGAATTTTACCAGGCTTCCGGAAATTCGTAAGGAGCTCGATTTACTGTATGCGAAGTTAGATCAGCCTTTGCATGCGGCCATCTTGGGCGAGGTCAAAGCCGGGAAGTCGACGCTGCTCAACGCCTTTGCCGGCGGGAATATTTCTCCGACTAATACGACGGAAACGACGGCTTGTATTTTAAAGATAACCTATGGAACGGAAGAAGAAGGCTGCATTTATTATAAAGACGGTTCCCAGATCGCAGCGTCGATCGATACCGTTTACCAGACCTTATCCGAACATCGCCAGGAGCCTGAATTTTTCAGTCAGATCGACTATATCGTCATCAAAAAGAACTTGACCGGCTTGAAACAAATGTATTTAATCGATACGCCGGGGCTGGAAACGATTACCGCCTTGAACGAAGAAAAGACGACACAGTATTTTCAATCCGTCGACGTCGTCTTATGGGTCTTTAACGGAAACTATTTAGGGCAATCCGATGTCAATGAGCACCTGCGCCATCTATCTCGTATGGGAAAACCCATCGTCGCCATTATTAACCGCATCGACCAAGTCGATGGCGATCCCCAGGAACTCGTCGACTACTTGGATGACCAGTTGGGCATCTATGTGCAGGCTATTTTCCCACTGTCGGCTCAAAAAGCATATGACGGAATCATGAATCAAGATGAAGCGGCTGTAGAAGCTTCCGGTTTTTCGGCTTTGTACCGTTATTTAGATGAGCATATTGAACGCAAGGCCGATCAAGTCCAAATGGACAGTATTATAAATTCGGTCAAGGCCTTAGAAGAACAGATCCGGCTGCTTCACAAACAGGCCCTGGAACAGATTGAAATGAAGATGCGGACTTATTTGGAACTCGATGAGCAGATTCAATACAATGGCAATCTCATGCTGCAAACCATCATGTCTCGTGCCCAAACGTGGGTACAGCACGATTTCTTATCAAATGCCGAACAGACGATAAGAAACAGAATCAATGATCAAAGTTTCTTTAATACGACTTCTAAAGAAGTGCTCCACCGCGAAATGGGACAACTGCTGGCCGAAGACCGACTTCAACAGGAAATCAATGGCTTCCTAGGCCAATTACAACAGGATATCTATCGAGAATGGCATGGCAGGCTGTCTCAGATAGATACAGAGCTATCGCAGCTTTACCAAGAACATCAAATCAAACATGACTTAGAGATTTCCCAGCTGCAGCATGCCTTTGCCGGTCAGACCGGTATGGATTCGATGAAAGATTCCGTCCTGATTGCCGGAGCTGCCGGCGGTGCCTTGTCGGTATATTCCGCCATTTTAGGGCCGGCGGCCTCGTCGGTAACCATCGGTTCTGCCGTTGGTGCTATTATGCCGCCGATACTACTGGCAGGAGCTGCGGTGGGCCTCGTGTCCGGCTATGCACGGAGTAAAAAGCAAAAAAGCAATCAGACCATGATGGCCAATGAAGTCTTAGACCGCATTCGCAGCCAGGTGTCGCGGGAATTGCTGCCGTCCCTAGAACAACATCTTCAGCAACTGTGCCTTCAGACCGGGGAAGAAGCAAAGCGGGAATTTGTAGAAAAGAATTTTGACGGCCGCCGTGTAGATGAGCTAAAAGACCTGGTGGAACGCTTGCAATTATTTTTAAAAGAGGCCAATGAGGAAACGGTGGCTCAACTCCCACCCCATAGAACATAAAAACGATGAGTATCTTTTTTTGCCGCCGTGAGATCCTCGCGATCCATATCTCACCGTAGAATGGAAAACATAAAATCCCTGAGAAAGGCGATGATAAGCAAATCTCAGGGATTTCTTTATGTCGTTGCGGAAGGCCATCATGCATCGACGTCAGAGTTTGACCAATTGACAAGATAAGTCAAAAAAGATATACTAAATATAAATAAGGGTAATACGTT
>NZ_KQ958174.1 GCF_001546855.1 Megasphaera sp. MJR8396C
AGCCACCCGTTTTACGGGTGGAGGCGACTAGCAGTATAAGGAATCAAGGGCAGTCTGTCCATGCGGATCAAGCCTAAGGGCATACGCATAGGATGTATCCAAGGCGTTCCGTCGCAGGAATATGTATTTCGAGGCGAATGTTACGCTTTAATTCAAATCTAACCTTAGCATTATCCTAAAAAAGTGCCAATCTTTATTGACAAATAGGGAGGCCTATTTTATAATAGTACAAAATTAAGACTAATATAAAATCGTACTAAGGAGATACTTATGGAAGATATGATCAGCCAGTTGATTCAAGATTATTGCGCCTGCCTGAACGAATGGAATGCCGCTTATGAGGACTATGCCAAGTCTGTGGAATTAAATTTCACCAGCCTTTCCATCCTTTCCGCGCTTTACGATACCGAAAATTGTACCCAGAAGATGCTGTGTGAGCAGTGTTTTCTTCCCAAGCAAACCGTCAATACGTCCGTCACGGCCTTTTATAAAAAAGGATGGATTCGGATGCAGGAGCTGCCGGAAGATCGGCGGAACAAGACGATCCACTTCACCGAAGAAGGCCGGCGTGAGGCAGAGCGCATCATGCATAAGGTGCGGGAAAGTGAACGCCAAGCGATGAAGGGATTGAGTAAAGAGGAACGGGAGCTGCTTATATCCCTGACGAGACGCTATGTGACGGACTGCATCAATGCCATGAAAGGGCTGTAAAAGGCCCTTTATTTGTTAATTAATTAGTCCTAAATATAGATTATATAGTTTTAATACTTTTTTACTGACACGATTTTGATTCACTATTTTTAAGGAGGAACCATGAACGAATTCATGTATTACAATCCCGTGAAACTGTTTTGCGGGGAACATCAGCTTTCCAATGTCATCAAAGAGATTCAGCAGTACGGTCATCGTGTTTTGCTTATTCTCGGCGGCGAGAGCTTTATTAAAAATGGCAACTATCAGCCCTTGGTCGATGCTTTGGAAGCGGCCCATATAGAGCGTGAAGAGCTGCGGGGAAACCGGGTGCCGTCGCTGAATGTCGTGCGGAAAGGCATTGCCCTTTGCCGTGAAAAGAACATCGACTGTGTACTCGGCATTGGCGGAGGCTGCTGCATGGACATTGCCAAGACCATTGCCTTTGGGGTCAAGCAGAGCCGTGACATCTGGGACTACGTTACCTATCAGGCCGAGCCGGACACACAGGAGCACTTGCCGGTCGGTATGATTCCCACATTTCCATCTTCCGGGTCGGACATGAACGGTTCCGCGCAGATTACCAACGACGAAACGACGGAACAAGCAGGTCTATCCGGCGTATATCCGAATTTCACCTGGTTAAATCCAGCTTATATCACAAAACTGCCCGTCGCGTCGTTGATTGAGGGGCAACTCACCGCCTTTGTTCAGGTGTCCATTGCCTACCTGGGGCTGGAACGGTCCGGCATTGCCGAGGCGATGGCCCTGACCCTGATGAACAGTATCCGCGCTAATCTGTATAAGCTAGTCAAAGAACCGGATAATCAGTCTGTTCGCACCGATTTAATGGTTGCCAGTGCCCTGAATGTCAGTGGCCTGACCGGACTTGGGAAGAGCGGCGATTGGAGTCTTTATCCTTTAGAAGGGATTATGCAGAACTACTACGGTGTCGGCTACAAGCAGGCCATTACGGTACTGTTTCCGTACTGGCTGAAGCAGTGCTATGACGGACAACCGGTGTTCAAGGACTACTTTACTCAGGTGTTCGGCGTAGATGGGAGCGGAAAGTCTGATGAAGCGATTCTGGCAGAGGGACTGCAGGCCCTGTTTTCCTTCTACCGTTCCTTCGGCTTTCCGACCTCCTTTGCTGAGATTAAGGAGCGAAAAGAATCTTTGAACGAACTGCGTGCTGCCATTGCCTTAGTTGGAGCGCAGCCTTCCATCTATACTACTTTCACCGTCGAGAAAATTGAGCAAATGATGCTGGAATCCATCGACGGCTATGGCAAAAAGGGAGGGCAAGCATAAAATCGGCGGCCATCTCTGGGGCTGCAGCACTAACGCACCGGATGATGTGGCCAAGTTGCCAGTCATGACCCGGGCCTATGAGCTTGGGAAATCGTTGTAAGTTATAACATTCTACTACCGATGGAGGTATTATCATGAAAACCAATATAACCTTTCAGAGTCACGGCTTGACCATTGCGGGCGTTCTGTATCTGCCCGATGATTTTATGGGCGGCAAACGCGCCGGTATCGTCTGCTGCCATCCAGCAGGCGGCGTCAAAGAACAGACCGCCGGCCGCTATGCCGAAGAGCTTTCTAAGAAGGGCTTTGTTACCCTGACCTTCGATGCGGCCCGTCAGGGCGAGAGCGGCGGTGAACCTCGCGGTCTGGAAGATCCGTTCCAGCGTGCCGAGGACATTCGCAGCGCCATGTCGTTCCTGTCTGCCCGCAGCTTTGTCGATGAAACTCGGGTGGGGATTCTCGGCGTCTGCGCCGGTGGCAGCTATGTGTCTTACACAGCACAAACGGACCGCCGCATGAAAGCCATTGCGACGGTCAGTGCCGTCGATCCGGCAGGAGAATTGCTGCAAGACCCGGAAACGAGGGACTTCCTATTGAATCAGGCCGGCATCTTACGCAATTTAGAAGCACAGGGCGAGGGCTCTTTCCTGACTCATGTGAACCCCGGCACCCGTACCGAAGCAGAGAGCTACCCCGAACGCAGCATGTTCCGCGAATGCTACGACTACTATGTGGAAGGCCCTGGCAAGCATCCTAATTCTACCGGCTGGGGACGGCTGCAGTACGATGTGCTGGCCCACTTTCGGCCCTTTGAGCATATGGAATGGATTGCGCCTCGTCCCTTGTTGATGATTGTCGGTACGGAAGCGGATACGTGCCATTTCTCCGATGATGCCGTGCATGCTGCTGGTTCCAATGCCGAACTGTATGAGATTGAAGGCGCATCACATATGGACTTGTATTATAAGGATAATTTTGTTACTATGGCCGTGGAGAAGCTGACTGACTTCTTCACGAAACATCTGTAAGGTTTCGTTTGTATACCAGCGGGACGGTAAAGAAACAGGACGTCCTGTATCAGGTAGACGATGGCGAATATACTAATATGGCGGTCCATCCTTGAGGTGACATACGAAGCCTTGTTATGGGTTTTTACTATTTTGTGAAATTCAAAGATATATGGACAACACCTATGAAGGAGTGATGATACCCTTTGATGTGGGCTATTTTATTTGGCGGGATCTTTCTGCTCTGCCTTGCCGGACTATGCTTTTTGATTTATAACGTACATAAATTCCGATTCGTATCGGCCCTGTCCCGTGGAAGTAAAGAGGCAGGCTGGCTGATCAGTACCGCTGTGGTTCTGCTGCCTACGGCCCTTATTTGGATTGCGTGGGGCTTTATGAACGCCGTCGTTGTTTTGCTGCACCTTGCCGCGTTCTGGATTATGGCAGCCTTCTTTCAATGGGCGCTTCAAAAATATCGGAAGAAACCGTTTCAGCGCCATTATGCGGGGATAGCGGCTGTGCTGGTTACCGTCATCTATCTGACCGTTGGCTTTATACAGGCCAACCATGTCTGGCAAACGGACTACACCGTGACCACCGCAAAGCCCGTCGGGTCACTCCGGGTGGCTCTCTTGGCTGATTCCCATGTGGGGACGACCTTTGACGGTGAAGGACTGGCAGCGCATCTTGCCCGGATTCAGGAACAGAAACCCGACGTCGTCGTCATTGACGGTGATTTTGTCGACGAGGGTACCAGCAAGGCCGATATGGTGGCCGCCAGCCGAGCCTTGGGCCAGCTTCATGCACCCTACGGCGTTTACTACGTATTTGGCAATCACGACAAGGGACGCTATGCCAACGGTCAGCGCGGATACGACGGCGATGACCTCATGGCCGAACTGCAAAAGAACGGCGTCACCGTATTACAGGACCAAAGCGTCCTGATCGACCATCGCTTCTATCTGGTAGGGCGGCAGGATGCTTCCGAAGAAAAAGATTTCGGCGGCAGCCGTGCCAGTATTTCCGATTTGACAAAAAATCTGGATAAAGATAAATACACCATCGTCCTCGACCATCAGCCCAGTGATTACGATGCCGAGGCTGCAGCCAGCGTGGACCTGGTCCTGTCCGGCCATACCCACGGAGGACAGATGATCCCCATGGTCCAGCTCATGCGCTGGTTCCATATCGGAGAGGATAACGTCTATGGATTGGAACGCCGTGGAAACACCGATTTTATCGTGACCTCCGGCATTTCCGATTGGGCCATGAAATTTAAGACCGGGACCCGGTCAGAATATGTGATAATCGACATCCAAGGTAAATGACCATGAAAATATATCGCCCCGTTTACGGGCGGTCAAAAAAATATAGGTAAAACAAAGCCCCCGAATTGATGTGACCCCAAAAAGTTAGACCTAGC
>NZ_KQ958175.1 GCF_001546855.1 Megasphaera sp. MJR8396C
ATGATGTAGGCAGAATTAGGGAGATGTTGTTCTCAGCATCGCTACCACCTATGTTTTTCTGACTTACAAGCTCCCGCTTCTATAAGAGGGAGTCGTTGACAAGAAAGTATAGCTCAGCCTGTCAAAAAAAGAAAGACATCCTCGTAATTTTCGAAGAAATCTTGACTTATATCCTACAAGATGCTATACTAGCTGCAAATAAAAGAGATTCATTCTTAACTAATAAAACTCAGGAGGTGCCTTATGAATAACTTCACGACAGCCGTTACCAATCGGCGCACAAACTATGCTCTCAGTAAAGACGTTTCCATCCCGCAGGAAACGATCATAAAGACTATTGAAGACATGGTACACGAAGTTCCCTCGGCTTTCAACATGCAGTCCGGCAAAGTCGTCGTCGCCTTCGGTGAAACCCACGATAAGATTTGGCAGATCGCCATGGATACCCTTCGCGGCATCGTACCGGCAGCCAATTTTGCCGCTACGGAAGAAAAGATTAATTCCTTTGCCGCCGCTTACGGCACGGTCCTCTATTTCGATGACATCTCCATCGTCGAAAAATTGGCCGATCAGTTCCCCTTGTATGCACAGAACTTCCCCGTTTGGGGCCAGCAGGCCAACGGCATGATGCAGTTTGCCATCTGGACGGCGCTGACCGACCTTGGCTTAGGCGTCAACCTCCAGCATTACAATCCCCTCATCGATGACGAAGTCAAAAAGTTGACCGGCGTTCCGGCAGAATGGAAGCTCATCGCTCAGATGCCCTTCGGCAATCCCCTTCAAAAACCGGATCCCATCGAAAAAGCTCCCATCGAAGAACGGGTCAAGATTTTCAAATAATACGCACACCACTCACTCTCCCATAATAATACAAAAAGGCTCCCTGCTACGTGATATGCTCCCCTTTAGGTAGACATGA
>NZ_KQ958176.1 GCF_001546855.1 Megasphaera sp. MJR8396C
ACCACCAGTTAAACTGGTGGTTTTGATTGTCATTATATACTTTATTTTATTGTCAAGCCGACGGGGCAGTGGTCGCTGCCGAGGATGTCGGTGTAAATCGATGCCGATTCCAACCGGTCGTCGAGGTCGGTCGTGGTCAGGAAGTAGTCGATGCGCCATCCGGCGTTGTTCTGACGGGCCCTAAAGCGGTAGCTCCACCACGAATAGACGCCTTCCGTGTCGGGGTAGAAGTGACGCCAGGTATCGGTGAACCCGGCCGCTAAGAGGTCGGTCATCTTCTGCCGTTCTTCGTCGGAGAAGCCGGCGTTCTTGCGGTTGGTCTTGGGGTTCTTGAGGTCGATTTCCTGGTGGGCGACGTTGAGGTCGCCGCAGACGATGACCGGTTTTTCCTGGTGGAGGGTCAGGAGGTAGTCTTTAAAATCGTCTTCCCACTGCATGCGGTAGGGCAGGCGGGCTAGTTCGCTCTGGGAATTGGGCGTGTAGCAGGTGACGAAGAAGTAATCGTCGAATTCGAGGGTGATGAGGCGCCCTTCGTGGTCGTGTTCGTCCTTATCCATGCCGTAGCGGACGGACAGGGGCTTGATGCGGGTGAAGATCGCCGTGCCGCTGTAACCCTTGCGGTCGGCGTAGTTCCAATATTGTTCGTAGCCCGGAAGGTCGATATCGATCTGACCTTCTTGGAGCTTCGTTTCCTGAAGGCAGAAGAGATCGGCGTCGAGGTCGTTGAATGTATCTAAGAATCCTTTTTTCATGACGGCCCGCAGGCCGTTGACGTTCCAAGAGATAAACTTTGTCATAAAAACCACCTTTCTTTTTCAGATATCCTCGATGATAAGCCATTTTTATCTAGGATAATGATGCGTTTTTTGTTATAATGAAAACAAACGAATTGCCGCGATGAGATGCTGTGATGACAGTATCCGCAAGGATATTGGCAGCACTCTTTCTTATTGTATAAAATCGTTGAATCCTTGTCAAAATAATAAAGCAGGTGATAGTATGGCAGTACATGAATTAGCAGGAACGAAAGTAAGACCTGAAGACTATATCGACTTGGACGCCATGACGAGGGCGTATCATTCGATTCATCCGGACGCAGCCGATCCCCATCAGCAGGTGCGCTTCGGGACGTCAGGCCATCGGGGACAGGCCCAAAGCGGCAGCTTTACGGCAGACCACGTCGCAGCCATTACCCAGGCCGTTTGTAATTTCCGCCAGGAGTTTGGTGCCGACGGACCGTTGTTTGTCGGAGCCGACACCCATTATTTGTCAAAACTGGCTTTTGAAACGGTCTTATCGGTCCTTGCGGCCAATAAGGTCACGGCCTATGTCGATGCCGACGGGGATTTTGTCCCGACGCCGTCGGTGTCACGGGCGATCCTGCGCTTTAATGACCATCGGAAGGAACACGTAGCCGACGGCCTGATCCTGACGCCGTCCCACAATCCTCCGGAACACGGCGGCATCAAATACAACCCGACGACGGGGGGACCGGCCGGCTCCGAGATGACCAAGGCCATTGAAACCGAAGCCAACCGCCTGTTGGCCGGACACAATAAGGACGTCCAGATGATTCCTTATGAAGAAGCGGCTCAGAGCGATTTTGTCGTCCCTTATGATTATAAGGGATTATATGTGGCTGAACTGGCGTCCATCCTCGATATGGAAGCTATCCGCGATGCCAATCTGCCCATTTTGGTCAATGCCCTCGGCGGTTCGGGCATGAATTACTGGCACCGTATTTCCGAACGCTACCATTTGAACCTGTCTTTTGTCAACGATACCTACGATCCGCAGTTCACCTTTATGAATTACGACCACGACGGCAAGGTCCGCATGGACTGCTCGTCGGCGTACGTCATGTCGGCCGTTACCGGTCAGGCTGCCGACTACCGCCTCATTTTGGCCAACGACCCGGACTACGACCGCTTCGGCATCGTCTGCGGCACCGACGGCATGATTACGGCCAACGCCTTTTTGACCGTCGCCGCTCACTACCTCATGACCCATCGCCATTTTGAAGGCCTGGGCATTGCCAAAACTGTCGTCACGACGGATATGCTGGCCCGGGCGGCTAAGAAGCTCGGCGTACCGCTTTATGAAGTCCCCGTCGGCTTTAAGTATTTCGGGCCCCTTTATGAAGAAGGGAAAATCGCTTTCTCCGGCGAAGAAAGTGCCGGCGCCTCCTTCATCGCTAAAGACGGCAGCGTCTGGACGACCGATAAGGACGGCATCATCCTCTGCCTGTTGGCTGCGGAAATCTACGCCGTTACGGGAAAATCGCCGCTGGCTTACTATGAGGAACTCTGTGCTGAACTAGGCCGGCCTTACACCGTCCGCAGCGACGCCCCGGCAACGCTTGAAGAAAAGGACAAGATCAGCTCCTTGACGGAAAAGGACGTCACCGAAAAGAATCTCTGCGGCAGTCCCATTACGGCTGTCCTGTCCCGTTCGCCTTACGGCAATTCGGCCATTGGCGGCGTCAAGATCACGACCGATGACGGCTGGGTAGCAGCCCGCCCGTCGGGAACGGAAGACATGTATAAGCTCTATGCCGAAAGCTTCGTCTCTGAGGAACAGGCCGGAAAGCTGCTGGAAGAAGGCAAGGCCCTCATCAGCAAAGCCTTGGGTGCATAAATTTTCTTTTCAAAGCGAAACGATTTGCTCGATTTTAGGATAATGAGGTCTTTTCATGGGCCGAAAGTGGCATTTACTGCGTTACCTGTGCTATAATGGGGGAGCGTAGAATCTAACTCAAAGGGGTGGGCAGCTGTGAAAGTTGTAATCACGGTAGTCGGCGTGGACCGCACAGGTATCATCGCCGCCGTCAGCCAGATCATGGCGGAACATAAGGTCAATATACTGACGATCAATCAGGTTATTTTAGAAGGTATCTTTAATATGGCTATGATTGTCGATATGGACTCTGCGGATATTGATTTAGATACTCTTCAGGATTTGCTCAAGCAGAAGGGTGAAGCCCTCGGCGTCGAAATCAGAGCTCAGAACCAGGCCATTTTTGACGCCATGCATCGTGTGGGCTAAGGAGAGGGACTATGCTGACAATCCATGACGTACTTGAAACGAATCAGATGATTCAAAAGAACAACCTTGACGTCCGCACGATTACCATGGGCATCAGTCTCCTCGACTGCTGTGCCAGCGACGGCAAGACGTTGTGCAACAATATTTACGATAAGATCACGCGCTACGGAGAACACCTGGTAGAGACCGGGGAAGCCATTTCCCGCGAATACGGTGTACCGATCATCAATAAGCGCGTGTCCGTTACGCCCATCAGCCTCGTCGCCGGGGCCAGCGATATGACCAGTTACGTCGATATCGCCCGGACCCTGGATAAGGCGGCTAAGACGATCGGCATCAACTTTATCGGCGGCTTTTCGGCCCTCGTCGAACGGGGCATGAGCAAGGGCGACCGGATCCTCATCGATTCCATCGCCGAAAGCCTGGCCGTGACCGATCTCGTCTGCAGCTCTGTCGCCGTCGGCTCGACCAAGGCCGGCATCAACATGGATGCCGTCGCCGAAATGGGGCGAGTCTTTAAGGATTTGGCTGAACGGACGAAGGAACAGGACGCCTTAGGCTGCGCCAAACTGGTCGTCTTTTCCAATGCCGTTGAAGACAATCCCTTCATGGCCGGCGCCTTCCACGGCGTCACCAACGGCGACTCCTGCATCAGTGTCGGCGTCAGCGGTCCCGGCGTCGTAAAAGTAGCCCTGGAACACGTCAAGGGCGAGCCTTTCGACGTCGTTGCCGAAACGATTAAAAAGACGGCCTTTAAGATTACCCGTGTCGGCCAATTGGTCGCCATGGAAGCATCGAGACGCCTCAACATGCCTTTTGGCATCATCGACTTGTCCCTGGCTCCGACGCCGGCTGTCGGTGACAGCGTCGCTTCGATCCTCGAAGAAATGGGCCTTGAAAGCTGCGGTGCCTGTGGTACGACGGCAGCCCTGGCCCTCTTAAATGACGCCGTCAAGAAGGGCGGCCTCATGGCTTCGTCCCGCGTCGGTGGCCTGTCAGGCGCCTTCATTCCGGTCAGCGAAGACAAGGGCATGCTCGAAGCCGTTGGCCGCGGCAGCCTGAGCCTTGAAAAGCTCGAAGCCATGACTTGCGTCTGCTCCGTCGGCCTCGATATGATCGCCATCCCCGGTGATACACCGGCGTCGACCATTTCGGCTATCATCGCCGATGAAGCCGCTATCGGCATGATCAATAACAAGACGACGGCCGTCCGCGTCATTCCCGTACCGGGTAAGGGCGTCGGCGACAACGTCGAGTTTGGCGGCCTTCTCGGCCATTGCCAGATTATCAATGTCAATAAATATAAGTCAGATGAATTCATTGCCCGCGGCGGCCGTATCCCGGCGCCCATGCGCAGTCTGACCAACTGATGATAGATTAACGGAAAGTAGGCGTGTGTTGTGCTCCAATATGTTGTACCCTTTATCATTGCCTTGGTGGTGTCTTACCTGTTGACGCCGGGCGTCAAGAAGGTAGCCATCAAGGTCGGTGCCGTGGACAGGCCTAATGCAAGAAAGGTACATACTCATGTCATCCCGCGGCTCGGCGGGCTGGCCATCTATATCGGCTTTATGGCAGCCGTCTTGTTCTGCGTGCCCCTGCACCATGAACTCATCGGGATGCTCCTGGGCTGTACGGCCATCGTCGCCATCGGCATTTGGGACGATATCTGCAACATCCCGGCCCGGGTCAAGCTCGTCGGTCAGATTGCCGCGGCCTGTATTCCCGTGGCCTTCGGCATTCAAATCGAATGGCTGACCAATCCCTTTGGGGATATCCTGGTCCTGCCGGAAGTCATTGCTGTGCCGCTGACAATCTTTTGGATCATCGGCTTTACCAACACGGTGAACCTCATCGACGGACTGGACGGACTGGCTGCCGGCGTGGCCTTCATCGCCTCGATTTCGATGTTCCTCTTGGCGGTAAACCTCAACCAATTCCTGCCGGCCCTCATTATCGTGTCTATGGCCGGCGCAGCCCTGGGATTTTTGCAGTACAACTTTAACCCTGCTAAAATCTTCATGGGCGATACGGGGAGCATGCTCCTCGGATATACCTTAGCCGTCTCGGCCGTTCTCGGCCTGGTCAAGACGGCGGCGACGGTGGCCCTGGTCGTGCCCATCATCGCCTTAGGGCTTCCTATTCTCGATACGACCTTCGCCATCATCCGACGCCGGATGAGCGGCGTTCCCATATTTCAGCCGGATAAGGGCCACCTGCACCATCGTCTCCTGGCCCTGGGTATGACACAGAAGCAAGCCGTACTGATCATGTATTTTGTCAGCATGATCTTAGGCATCGTCGCCCTCTTCGTAGCCAATGTAAGCTATCAGACGGGGATCGTGACTGTCTTGGTCGTTCTTGCCGTTATCATCTACTCGGCAAAGCGCATCGGCATACTGCGTAAATCAACGACCGATTCGACCCGCAAACCATGACGGGGAGAATCGGTTCGTCATATAAGGAGGAATTTGTATTATGATCAAGGTAATGACTGTATTCGGCACGCGGCCGGAGGCGATTAAAATGGCACCGGTCGTCAAGGAATTACAGAAACATGCCGACAGCATTGAGACGGTCGTTGCCGTCACGGCCCAGCATCGTCAGATGCTCGACCAGGTCTTGGAGTTGTTCCGGATTACGCCGGATTACGACCTGGACATCATGGCCAAGGGCCAGACCTTGTACGATATTACGACGAAGTCGCTCCTGGGCCTCAAGGACGTCCTGGCCAAAGAACAACCGGATCTGGTCCTCGTTCACGGTGATACGACGACGACCTTTGCCGGTGCCCTGGCTTCGTATTATCAGCAGATCCCCGTCGGCCACGTCGAAGCCGGCCTTCGGACAGGGGATATATACTCGCCGTTCCCGGAAGAGATGAACCGCAAGCTCACTGGGGCCATGGCGTCCATTCACTTTGCACCGACCTCGACGGCACGGGACAATCTCCTTCGTGAAAATGTAAATCCATCTCAGATTTATGTAACCGGGAATACTGTCATCGACGCCTTGATGACGACCGTGGCCGGCGACTATGATTTCGGCGATCAGTTGAAGTCCGTCGACTTCAAAAACCACCGGGTCATCTTACTTACGACCCACCGCCGGGAAAACCTGGGCGAACCCATGCGCCACATCTATAAGGCCTTGCGCCGGATCATCGAAGAGATTCCCGATACGGAAATCGTCTTTCCCGTCCACCGCAACCCCAAGGTGCGCAAAGTCGTCGAAGATGAACTGTCCGGCGTCGATCGGATCCACCTCATCGATCCCATGGAATATGAACCCTTTGCCAATCTCATGAGCCTCAGCTATCTGGTGCTGACCGATTCCGGCGGCATCCAGGAAGAAGCGCCGTCTCTGGGAAAACCGGTTCTGGTCCTGCGCAATACGACGGAACGGCCGGAAGCCGTTGAAGCCGGTACGGTCCGCCTCATCGGCACCCATAAGGACGTCGTCTATGCCGAAACGAAGCGTCTTTTGACCGACAAGGCCGCTTATGACGCCATGAGCAACGCCGTCAACCCCTATGGCGACGGCCAGGCATCGCGGCGCATCGTCGAAGCCATTCTCCATGTTTTTGCCGGTAACGAAGCCGTTCCGGACGACTTCAGCCGTTCAAAATAAATCTCAGTTATATTGAGAATAGTTTTTAGCTATATACTCATTTTTTCTTTCATTTTGTGTTGATTTTCCCGTTTTTCCGTGCTAAAATAAGCAATAATCGCGGCTAAACGTAGGTTTTCTATGCGCACCGTGGTTGTGGAAAGACTGCTATCGCCTGAGCAGGAGTGTGTATGCTATGAGAAAAAAGAATGATTCTCACAGTGACCAAGGGAATTCTATGAGGCTCCTGGACATCGTGGCCATCGCCGGCTCGCTCGGCTTGTCGCTCTTTGTCTGCATCTGCGTTGGCGTCGCCATCGGCCGTTTTATCGATGTCTACACGGGCACATCGCCGTGGGGCTTGATCCTATTTTCGCTGATCGGTGCCGTTTCCGGGTTTTGGACGCTTTACAAAAAAGCTGTGTCCTATGAACGGGATGAATCCCGCCGGAATCGTTCGTCATCGAGGCGGTGAGAAGCGCGGAGGGTGGAGTCTATGGAAGCTTTTTACACCTATGTAAAGGCAACAATTTGCAAACTCATTGGTTTTACATGTATCGTCACCGCTGTCCTGTTATTGGGCGGGTGGTGGCAGTACATAAGTGGCTGGTGTATCGGCAGCGGCTTGAACATCGTGTATTTCTTCATGCTCAGCAGCCGTTCGGTACGGGCCTTGAAACTGCCGCCAGAGCAGGCGGCGGCATTCATCCGCGGCGGTGCCGTGTTCCGGCTGATTTTCGTCTGCCTGGCCGTCATCGTGATCCTGCAGTTCCCGTCCATTTCGCTGGGAGCTGCCTTGGCCGGTATCTTTTCATACCGTGTCCTGATCTTTGCAGATGTGTTGACCGCACGCTTCAGACGGTAAAGGAAAGGAGGTATTGCGTATGGAATTACATGCAGGGCATCATGTGGTCGTTCAGCTTCTGGGTCTGAATGTCAACCTGGATACGCTGATGATGACCTGGCTCGTTGCAGCGCTGGTCATCATCGTCACCGTCTCTGCCACAAGGGGACGTTCCCTCGTCCCGTCGGGCCTGCAGAATGCCATGGAAATGGTCATCGAATCCCTCCTCGACCAGTTCAGGGAAACGTTGGGACCGAAATACGGCCAAGTCGTATCGGTCTTATTGACCATGTTCTTATTCATCCTGTTCGCCAACGAATTGGGCATGATTCCGAATCCGGAAATCCTGGCTTCGCCGACGAATGACTTGAATACGACTGTCGCCCTGGCACTGGTATCTTCGTTTATGGTCCATTTTATGGCCTTGAAGAACCAGGGGTTCAAAAAACATTTCAAACACTTCTTTAAACCCTTTGCGCCATTTGTTATCATCAATTTGATGGAAGAAATTACCAAACCGTTAACGTTGGCCTTCCGTCTATTTGGCAATATCCTGGCCGGGGAAATTTTGTTGGAAGTCCTGTACTTCCTGGTGCCTATCGGGATTCCGATCATCTGGCTGCTGTTCAGCCTGGTCATCGGCCTCATTCAGGCATTTATCTTTACGATCCTGACCACGTCGTATCTGGCTCCGTCTTTTGCAGACGACTAATCGTGCCGGATACTGTTTGACACTGAAAATTTCATCTTACTCACAGAAACTAGGAGGTTATTTATTATGGAAAAAGCTATCGTTTTGGCACTGTCCGCTTTTGGTGCATGCTTGGGTATTGGTTTGGCAGCTCTCGGCGCTGCTATCGGTGACGGCCACGCCGCATCGAAAATGCTTGAAGGTACGGCTCGTCAGCCTGAAATGGGCGGCAAACTCTTGGTCAACATGCTTATCTCCATCGGCTTGATCGAATCCATGCCGATTATCGCAGCTGTCATCTCCATCGTATTGGTATTTGCCAATCCGTTCGTCAGCCTGCTTTAATCTAAGTGATTCTACTATACAGCCGGGGAGGGAAGTACATTGGTTAGTATTAATGGTACCTTGCTGTTCCAGTTTATCAACTTCTTCGTCTTAGTTGCTATTTTGGCGAAGTTCGCTTACAAACCGCTGCTCAAAGTGCTGGAAGACCGCCGCAATAAGATTGCCTCCGATCTCAGCGATGCAGCTAAAGCCAAGGAAACGGCTGAAAAGATGAGAGCCGACTATGAAGCTCAAATCCGCGATGCCCGTGCAGAAGCGCAGGCCATCGTCGACAAAGCTGTAAAACAGGCCGATAAGGAAGCACAGGCCCAGCTCGAAGCCATTCGCGATCAGATCGCCCGGGAAAAACAGATTGCCCAGGCTGAAATCGCCAATGAACGGGAAGCGGCTATCCGGGAAATGCGTAAGGAAGTAGTCAATCTGTCGATGGCTGTGGCAGAAAAACTGCTCAAGAAAAATATCGATTCTGATATGAACGCGAAACTCGTAGCCGACTGCATTGACCAGATCCAGACGCATCGCGTAAAGGGGAACTGATCTTATGATACCCGAAACGATCTACAGCAAATACAGCCAGGCCATGTTTGACATTGCCAGCGAACAAAAGAAGCTTACCGAGTTCGGAACAGAATTAAAAGGCGTACGGGATGCGTTCCAGGAAAATCCCGATTTATGGAAATTCCTGAATCATCCCCTCGTACCGCCGCAGTCCAAAAAGGACACATTGAAACAGATTTTTGGGGACAGCGTGTCGCCGCTGGTCATGCAGTTCATGTACGTCATGATCGACCGGCGCCGCGAAGCGGCTTTGCTCTTGGGCATTGACGGGTTTATCGATTTGGCCCGTAAGGCTCAGAACATCGAAGTGGCTAAGATCCGCGTCGTCAAGCCGTTGTCCAAAAAAGAACAGACCAAGCTCGTAGCCAGCCTGGAAACCATGACGGGTCAGCAGATTGAACCGCTGTACTACGTCGATCCGTCGCTTATCGGCGGCATGGTCATCCAAATTGGCGACAAATTAATAGACGCCAGCCTCAAGCGGCAACTGCAGGATATGCAGAATAGCTTGCTCCAGGCTGACGCGACGAATGGGGTGACGGACGAACAATGAATATGAAGCCAGAAGAAATTACGGCTATAATCAAGAAACAAATCGAAGATTATAATGTGGAAATGAACGTCGATGACGTCGGTACTGTCCTAGAAGTCGGGGACGGCATTGCCCACATTTACGGTTTGGAAAAAGCCATGTCCGGGGAATTGCTGGAACTGCCGCACGGCGTTTACGGCATGGCCCTGAACCTGGAAGAAGATAACGTCGGTGCCGTACTGCTCGGCGATGACGCCCTCATTAAAGAAGGCGACACCGTCCGTCGTACAGGCCGCGTTATGCGTGTCCCTGTCGGCGAAGGCATGATCGGCCGCGTCGTCAATCCCTTAGGGATGGCCATTGACGGCAAAGGGGACATCAAGACGACAGAATCCCGTCTGATCGAAGTCAAGGCTTATGGCATCGCCGACCGCCAGCCGGTCAAGGTGCCCCTCCAGACGGGCCTCAAGGCAATCGACTCCATGGTTCCGATCGGCCGTGGCCAGCGTGAACTCATCATCGGTGACCGCGGTACCGGCAAGACGGCCATCGCTATCGATACCATTTTGAATCAGAAAGATACAGGCGTCATCTGCGTCTACGTCGCCATCGGTCAGAAATCGTCGACCGTTGCCCGCGTCGTACGGACCCTGGAAGAACACGGCGCTATGGCCTATACCATCGTCGTCGCCGCTACGGCTTCCGATGGGGCTCCGCTCCAGTACCTGGCTCCGTATTCCGGCGTATCCATTGCCGAATACTTCATGCTCCAGGGCAAAGACTGCCTCTGCGTATACGACGATTTGTCCAAACACGCTCAGGCATACCGCGCCATGAGTTTGCTTCTCCGTCGTCCGCCAGGACGTGAAGCTTACCCCGGCGACGTATTCTACTTACACTCTCGTCTGCTCGAACGGGCGGCTAAGCTGTCCGATAAATTAGGCGGTGGCTCGATTACGGCCCTGCCGATCATCGAAACCCTGGCCGGTGACTTGTCGGCATACATCCCGACCAACGTCATTTCCATTACCGACGGCCAGATCTTCCTCGAAACGGAAGCCTTCAACTCCGGGATCCGTCCGGCTATCAACGTCGGCCTCTCCGTATCCCGTGTCGGCGGCTCGGCTCAGATCAAGGCCATGAAGAGCATTGCCGGTACGCTCCGTCTGAACCTCGCTCAGTACCGCGAATTGGCCGCTTTTGCTCAGTTCGGCTCCGACCTCGATAAGAACACCAAAGCTCAGATCGACGCCGGCGAACGGACGATGCAGCTCCTCATTCAGCCGCAGTATAAGCCGATGGCTGTCGAAGATCAGGTCATGCAGATTTATTTGGCCGTTAAGAACTATCTGATGCCCATTCAGGTTGAAGAAGTGGCTGAATTTGCGGACGGCTTCATCACCTTCATGCACAGCAACTATCCGGAAGTCGGCGAAAGCATCAAGTCGACGAAGGAACTCGGCAAAGATGCAGAAGAAACCCTTAAGAAAGCCATTGCTGAATACATCAAGCAGTACGGTACTTCTCACGAGCTGGTTAAAGAGGAGGAATAAGCTATGCCGAGTGCACGCGAAATAAATCGACGGATTAAATCCGTTACCAATACTCAGCAGATCACCAAGGCCATGAAGATGGTCTCCTCCGTGCGACTGCGCCGTGCACAGGAACGGGCACTGGCTACTGCCCCGTATACCGAAAAAATGGAAGGCATGCTGCGCCGCTTGTCGGCCGCTTCGCCCGATTCCGGGAACCCTTTGTTCCAGTCCCGCGATGACGTCAAGAAGACGTGCTATATCATCATCGGGGCCGATAAGGGCCTGGCCGGGGCCTTCAATGCCAATATCAACAAGGCCATGGTATCGGTCTTAAAGGATAAGCCCCGCAGTGCGTCGGTCCTTTTCGTCGCCGGCCGCAAACCGGCAGAGTACTTAAAGCACCTGCGCATTACGCCGGATGAAAAATGGTCCGGTTTTTCGGATAAGCCGCAGCTCATCAATGCCCAGGAAATCGCCCACATGGCGACCCAGAAGTTCCTCGACGGCGAAGTCGATGAAGTCTACGTCATCTACACGCACTTTAAATCGGCTCTGTCCCAGGAAGCGAAAATCGTCAAGATGCTTCCCATCGATCAGGACGAACAGGGGGAAGACCACGGTCTGATGGAAGAATACTTGTATGCTCCCAACGCAGCCCAGGTCCTCAATTCTTTGCTGCCCCAGTACTTAGATCTGTTTATTTATAACAGTCTCCTTCAGTCGGCTGCCAGTGAACTCGGTGCCCGTATGACGGCCATGACGTCGGCTACGGACAACGCCGGTGAGCTGATTGAAAAACTGACTGTTACCTACAATAAAGTCCGCCAGGCTGGTATTACCAACGAACTGACGGAAATCGTAAGTGGCGCCAACGCCTTGAAATAAGACGTGATTCTCGTCACGCGCTGCTGTTACAATTCTTGAAAGAGAGGAGAACCTCTTCATGAGCAATAACATTGGGAAAGTAGTCCAGGTCATCGGCCCGGTCGTCGACGTGCGGTTTGCTTCCGAAGCAGACCTGCCGTCCATCTACAACGCCATCCACATCACGGGCGGTGAAGGCGACCAGAAGATCGACCTCATTGTAGAAGCCATGCAGCACTTAGGTGACGACGTCGTCCGCTGCGTTTCCATGGACTCCACAGATGGCCTCGTCCGCGGCATGGCAGCCGAAAACACCGGCGACCCGATTAAGGTCCCCGTCGGAAAAGGCGTCTTGGGCCGTATCTTCAACGTCCTCGGCAACACCGTGGACCAGGTCGACGCCAAAGTCGAAGCCGATGATTACTGGCCGATCCACCGCCCGGTTCCGAAATTCGAAAACCAGGCGACGGAAACAGAAATCTTCGAAACGGGGATCAAAGTCGTCGACCTCATCTGCCCCTACGCTAAGGGCGGTAAAATCGGCCTCTTCGGCGGTGCCGGCGTCGGCAAGACGGTCCTCATCATGGAATTGATCCATAACGTTGCTACCGGTCACGGCGGTTATTCCGTATTCACCGGTGTAGGGGAACGTACCCGTGAAGGCAATGACCTTTGGAACGAAATGAAGGAATCCGGCGTTATCGACAAGACGGCCCTCGTCTACGGCCAGATGAACGAACCGCCAGGAGCTCGTATGCGCGTCGGCCTGACCGGTCTTACCATGGCCGAATACTTCCGCGATAAAGAACACAAGGACGTCTTGCTGTTCATCGACAACATCTTCCGTTTCATCCAGGCAGGCTCCGAAGTTTCGGCCTTACTCGGCCGTATCCCGTCTGCCGTTGGCTACCAGCCGACCCTGGGTACCGACGTCGGCGCCCTGCAGGAACGCATTACGTCGACCAAAGACGGTTCTATCACGTCCGTCCAGGCCGTCTACGTCCCTGCCGACGACTTGACGGACCCGGCTCCGGCTGCTACCTTCGCGCACCTCGATGCGACGACGGTTCTGTCCCGTCAGATCGCCGAACTGGGGATTTACCCGGCCGTCGATCCCTTGGACTCCACGTCGCGTATCCTCGACCCGAACATCATCGGCGACGATCACTACCAGACGGCCCGTGCCGTACAGGAAATCCTCCAGAAGTACAACGACCTGCAGGATATCATCGCCATCCTGGGTATCGACGAATTGTCAGAAGAAGATAAGCTGACCGTTGCCCGTGCCCGTAAAGTACAGCGTTTCCTCAGCCAGCCTTTCGCCGTTGCTGAACAGTTTACTGGTCAGGAAGGCCGTTACGTCCCGCTGAAGGAAACCATCGAAGGCTTCAATGAAATCATTTCCGGTAAATGTGACGACATGCCTGAACAGGCGTTCTACATGGTCGGCAATATTGAAGAAGCCTATGAAAAGGCCAAGACGCTGAAAGGGGAATAGTCTATGGCAGAAGCAGGAAAGACACTCCATTTGGAAGTCATAACGCCCGATGCTGCCGTACTCCATGAAGACGTGGACTTTATCCTCGTTCGCGCCTTAGACGGCGATTTGGGCATCATGCCCAACCATGCGCCGCTCATCGCGTCCCTGTCGATTTGGCCCTTGTACTATGACAAGGATGGAAAACGCGACTGTGTTACCGTTGCCGGGGGCTTCATGGAAGTCCACAGCAATGTGGTTACGGTCATTACGCCGGCTTCGGAAAAGCCGGAAGACATCGATATCGACCGTGCTATCGAATCGGAAAAGCGTGCCGAAGCCCTCTTGGCGGAACACGCAGCCAACCTCGATGAAACACGGGCCCGCGCATCCCTGGAACGCGCTCTGCGCCGCATTGACGTAGCCCGAAAATACGGCAAGCACTAGATTTACCTGATTGAAAAGGATTGTCTCCTAAAGGTTTTATGCCTTTAGTGACAATCCTTTTTTGATGGCTGAAAAGATTGACTTTTACCTTTAAGTTTGCTATGATAAGGAACGTACAATTACATAGGCGATGCAAGAGAACAAGTACGTATCTTATCAGCGAGGCCGGGACAGTGTGAGCCGGCTGCCGATGCGGAAGGCGCTCTGAAGGCCGCGGCCGGAAGTCATTCGATGTGTATGGCCGATCAATCAAGCGGGTCTTTTGGACCAATCAGGGTGGAACCGCGGGTACGTATACTCGTCCCTGTAACATACTATCTATGTTACAGGGACTTTTTTGCATGTAGGAGGGAATACGATGAATTTTCAAGACATGATATTTGCATTGAAGAACTTCTGGTCTTCTCAGGGCTGTATCATCTACGAACCGTATGATGTAGAAAAAGGGGCAGGGACCATGAACCCGGCGACGTTCCTCAGAACGCTCGGCCCGGAACCGTGGCATGTAGCCTACGTCGAACCGTCTCGTCGCCCGGCTGACGGCCGCTATGGCGACAATCCGAACCGCCTCTATCAGCACCATCAGTTCCAGGTTATCTGCAAACCGTCGCCGGACAACATTCAGGAACTCTATTTAAAGAGCTTGGAAACGCTGGGCATCAACCCGGCCGAACACGACATCCGCTTCGTCGAAGATAACTGGGAATCGCCGACCCTCGGCGCCTGGGGCCTTGGCTGGGAAGTCTGGCTCGACGGCATGGAAGTCACGCAGTTTACCTACTTCCAGCAGGTCGGCGGCATCGACGTCGCCCCCGTATCGTCGGAAATCACATACGGCATGGAACGACTGGCCATGTACATTCAGGGCGTAGAAAACGTCTATGACCTCCAGTGGAACGAAACGGCCACCTACGGCGATATCTTCCATCAGAACGAAGTCGAACAGTCGACGTATGCCTTTGAACTGAGTAACGCCGACCTCTTGTTCCACCTCTTCGATGAATATGAAAAAGAAGCTATGCGGGTCATCAAAGCCGGCTTCGTCCTTCCGGCCTATGACTACGTATTGAAATGCTCGCACACGTTCAACCTCCTCGATGCCCGCGGCGCCATCAGCGTCAGCGAACGAGCTGCCTTCATCGGCCGCGTCCGCAATATGGCCCGGGCCTGCGCTAAGGCATACCTGGAACAGCGTGAAAAATTAGGATTCCCAATGCTTTCCAAGGAGGAAAAATAAGATGAGCAAAGATTTGTTACTTGAAATCGGCACCGAAGAAATCCCGGCTCATTATATGCCGAGTATCCTCGGTCAGGTCAAAGACTTGGCTGAAAAATCGTTTGGCGAAGCGAATATCGCCTATGAATCGGTCCGCACCTTGGGCACGCCGCGCCGTATCGCCTTGCTGATGAAAGGCGTTGCTGAAAAGCAGGCTGACGTCTCAGCTAAGCATAAGGGCCCGTCGGTCTCCATCGCTTATGACGGCGACGGAAAACCGACCAAGGCTGCCATGGGTTTTGCCCGCGGCCAGAAAATCGATGTCGCAGATTTGACCGTTGAAGACGGCTACGTCTACGCCAACGTCACCAGCGTCGGCGCTGAAACGAAGGGCCTTTTGCCGGACCTCATGAAGGGCATCGTAACGGGTCTCAACTTCCCCAAGAGCATGCACTGGGGGAGCCTCGACTTCCATTTCGTCCGTCCGATTCGCTGGTTCGTCGCCCTCTTTGATACGGAGGTCATTCCCTTTGAATTGGCCAACGTCCAGTCTGGCAAGGTCAGCCGCGGCCATCGCTTCCTCGGCACCGGCGACTTCACCATCGACGATCCGGCTTCCTATGAAAAAATCTGCGAAGAACACTTCCTCATCGTCGATCCGGAAAAACGCCGCCAGCTCATCCTCGACGGCCTCCAGAAACTGGCTGACGAAAAGGGCGGTACGGTCATCATGGACGACGACCTCCTCGAAGAAGTCGTCTACCTCGTCGAATATCCGACGGCCCTTTGCGGGGAATTCGATAAAGACTATCTGAAACTGCCCGAAGCCGCCATCATTACGCCCATGAAGGACCACCAGCGCTATTTCCCCATGCGCGACGCCGACGGCAAGCTCATGAACCTCTTCTTGACCGTCCGCAACGGCAATGACTACCATTTGGAAACGGTCCAGCACGGGAACGAACGCGTCCTCCGGGCCCGCCTCGACGACGCCAAGTTCTTCTTCGAAGAAGATAAGAAGCATACCTTGGCCGACTACACGGAAAAATTGAAGAAAATCGTCTTCCAGGACGGCCTCGGCACGCTTTCCGATAAGGCTCAGCGCCTGGCACAGATTACGGTATTCCTCAATCAGAAACTCGATCTCGGCCTCGACGATGCTAAGTTGCAGCGGGCGTCGGAACTGGCTAAAGCTGATCTGGCTACCCAGATGGTCATGGAATTTACGGAACTCCAGGGCGTCATGGGTAAGGAATACGCCCTCATCGATGGGGAAGACGAAGCCGTTGCCGAAGCCATCAACGAACAGTATCAGCCGCGCTTTGCCGGTGACGAACTGCCGGCGACCGACATGGGCCGCATCCTCGGTATTGCCGATAAATTCGACACCATTACGGGCATGTTCAGCCGCGGCTTCATTCCGACAGGCTCCCAGGACCCCTTCGCCCTGCGCCGTCAGACCATCGGCATCTTGAACATCGTCATGGATGCCGGCTGGAACATCAACTGCCACGAAGTCTTCGCCTTCATCCTGAACCTTCTCGGCGTCACCGGCGAAGATGCCGCGACGGTCATGGGGCAGCTCGACGATTACTTTACCCTGCGCCTGAAGAATATCTTCCAGGATAAGGGCATGGATTACCACATCATCGACTGCGTCCTGAGCTCGGATACGCTCAACGCCAACGAAGCCGCTCGCCGCGCCCAGGCCCTCATCGATGCCGACATCATGAGCAAGACCGACCTGCTCCAGGCCTTTACCCGGGTCAGCAACATGATCAAAGGTGCCGACGACACCGACGTCGATCCTGACCTCTTTGAAACCGATGAAGAACGGGCCCTCTACAGCGCCTGCCAGGCCATGCAGGTCAATTTGTCCCAGCAGTACGCCGTCTATGACTACCAGAGCGTTGCCGACATCTTGTCCGAAGGCATTGCCGTCATCAATGAATTCTTAGACAACGTCCTGGTCATGCATAAAGATGAAGCCGTCAAAGAAAACCGACTCCATCTCCTGGCTCTGACCTACAGCCTCATTCAGCCTCTCGGCGATATCAAAAAATTATCGTAAGCCGCCTTTCTTGTGCAGCTAAATTTGAATATGGTATAATAGATGACAGATGCAGCCTGCCTGCATCTGTTATTTATTTGAAAGCCGTCTTTTCGCAAGTTTCATCGCACCAGACAATAAAGGAGTGATATCCATGAAATTAAAGAACGTTGCCCTCTTAGTCGCTGCCTTGACCTGCATCGCAGGCTCGACGGCACTGGCTGCTGAAAAAGTCAGCATCAAGAGCGCCAATGCCGACAGTTACGACGTCGTTCAGGTCATGACGACCAAGGATAAGGACTATTACCAGTATTACAACCGCACCTATCAGTATGCCGTCGACATCCCGCGTTCGGCGACGACTGCCGATATGACCGTCGACGGGGACGGGGCTTACTTCCAGGACCCGAAGGACGATGCCGTTTTCCGGACCTATGCCGCCAAGAATACCATGGGCTTTTCCATCGATGAATTGTACAACATGGCCGTCGGCATGAACGAATCGCCGGAACTGACGACCAACATCAAGACCAAAGACAGCTACGCCATCGGCTGGACCGACGGCAAGACGTCTTACTATCACGAACTTTACCTCAACGACAAGGATAAGACCTACGTGGCCTTTACCGTAACCTATCCGACGGACAAGCGGGATAAGTACCAGGCCATCATCTCCCACATGTCCCGTACCTTCCTGCCTAACGTGCAGATGTAGGCCTTAGGTCCCTTCGTATTTGCGATTTTGCGAGAAAAAAGGCTTTACACAAAGGATTTTTTATGATATAATTCCTTTGTTATTTTAGGCAGTCCGCTGCCCGATATGATCGGTATCATATGACGATTGCCGCGTACGATGGCGGCAACGGGGTAAGAATGTCTTATAGGAGGAAAAAGAGCAATGAACATTATCAGCGTACTTGAACAGGAACAGCTTCGTGACGATATCCCGGCATTCCGCCCTGGGGATACTGTCAAAGTTCACGTAAAGGTTGTCGAAGGCAATCGTGAACGTATCCAGATCTTTGAAGGTGTCGTTATCGGCCGTCAGAACGGCGGTGTCCGCGAAACTTTCACTGTCCGCCGCATTTCCTATGGCGTCGGTGTTGAACGTACTTTCTTGGTACATTCCCCGCGCTTGGCTAAAATCGAAGTCGTTCGCCACGGTATCGTTCGCCGTGCAAAACTGCACTATCTCCGCGGTCTTACCGGCAAAGCTGCCCGTATCCGCGAACGCCGATAAGCTATTGGCAAGAACACTTGAAAAAAGGTCTGTCGCAACTGCGACGGGCCTTTTTTTGTGGCCTTCCCGCGCTTTCACAGGCGGCAGCATCGTTCCCGATTTATCCTATTGTTAACCATAATACTCGGAAAATATGGTTGACTAGAGGCGGCTCTGCGCGTATAATAATCCCATAGTCACTAATAGAAAGAGGGGCATGGGTTAACAATGAATACAATTGCAGGTTTGACCGAAAAAATTTTACGAGGCTATCGCATCAAACGGGGCGACGATCTGAGCCTCTTCCTGACGGCACCGCTGGATGAACTGAAAGAGGGGGCCGGCGTACTGCAGCGCCATTTCTGCGGCAACCACGTCGACTTCTGTACCATCATCAACGGCCGCAGCGGCCGCTGCAGCGAAGACTGTAAATACTGCGCCCAGTCGGCTTGTCACCATACGGGCTGCGATGAATACGATTTCCTGCCGAAAGAAGAAATCATGGCCAATGCCAAGGCCAATCAGGATGCCGGTGCCAACCGCTTCGCCATCGTTACCTCCGGCCGGGCCCTTTCGGGAAAGGACTTTGAAAAGGCCCTCGATACGTACCGGACCATGAAGGGCGAACTTCATATCGGCCTCTGTGCCTCTCACGGCCTGCTGACGAGAGCACAGCTCCACGCCCTTCGCCAGACGGGCGTCACCAGCTACCATCACAACATCGAAACGTCGCGCCGTTTCTTCCCACAGATCTGTACGACCCATACCTACGACGACCGCATCCGCACCATTAAAGATGCTCAGGCCGAAGGGCTCTGCGTCTGTTCTGGCGGCATCATCGGCATGGGGGAAACCTGGGAAGACCGGCTGGATATGGCCATCAGCCTTGCCGAACTCGGCATTGAATCCATTCCCATCAACGCCTTGATGCCCATTCCCGGCACGCCTTTTGAAGGACGGGAAGAACTCTCTGGCGACGACATCCTGCGGACCATTGCCTTCTTCCGCTTCATCAACCCCGAAGCCAATATCCGCCTGGCGGCAGGCCGTAAACTCCTGCCTGAAAATGGGGCTACGGCCCTCCTGTGCGGCGCCTCGGCGTCGATTACGGGCAATATGCTGACCACGTCGGGCTCGACCATCGTCGAAGACATGGCCATGATCAAGCGCCTGGGCCTGACCAATGACGCGGCAGCCGAAGGGGGAAACTGCGGCACGACCTGTGCGTCCTGATTGCCATCGGAAGGCCCGTATCCCCGCTGGGAGCGAGCTTTTGACGAAGAATAGAGATTTGCCTTTTGCCGGCAGATCTCTTTTTTTTGTAGGGGATCGCCTCTTTGGGGCAATACTTGTCCCAGGGGGTTCATATTTGCCTGACGGATCGCGGCAAGGCCCCGCATCGGCAGAATGACGGGCTCGGGCACACGTGGCTCATGGGATGGATGGGGCGATTTTTTTTGACTGTCCCGTTCTGTTTATAGTAATATGAAGAAAAAGTACGGCTTTTTTTGTGTCAACGAGAAAGAAGTATGATAAAATAGGAAGGTACATATGCAGAATAGACTAATTGGAGGAGGTGTGCCGATCATGATGAAGCGGAATATCGTCCTCGTCGGGATGATGGGGAGCGGCAAGAGTCATATTGGCCGTAAGCTGGCGCAGCGCCTCAATTGGCAGTTTGTCGATACGGATAGGCGTATCGAGCGGGCCGTAGGCATGACGATTGCTGATTTCTTTGCCAGCTATGGAGAACAGGCGTTTCGAGAGCGGGAGCTCAATATTTTACAGCAAGTCAGCCGCTATCATGAAGCGGTGATTTCTTTTGGCGGCAACTTTCCCATGAATGTCGATACGTACCGTATCTTGCATCGTCATGGCTTTATCGTGGCCCTCTTATCCGAGCCCTTCCGCGTCGAGGAAAGAGTCAGCCGCCACATTGGAAAGCGGCCGACCGTGGACTACGATAATCTTCATGATTTTGTCCATACTATGATGAAACAGTGGGAAGAGATCTATCCGTACTGCGACGGCGTCGTCGATACGACACGCGGGGGAGCGTCACAGATCGTCGAATCCATTGTCCATAAAATCAATGAAAGGCATGTGCAGTTTATTGCCAGGGAAAAGAAGGAGACTGATGTAAAATGATCAACAAAATCGGAGTATTGACCAGCGGCGGGGATGCGCCGGGAATGAATGCGGCAATCCGCGGTGTCACGCGGTACGCCATTCAGCGCGGCCTGACCGTCGAAGGGATTATTCGCGGTTATGAAGGTTTGCTGCGTCATGAAACGCGCCCCTTGGGCCGACGCGATGTCGGTGCGATCATTCATCATGGGGGGACCGTGCTTCGGACAGCCCGTTGCTTGGAATTTAAAGAAAAAGAAACACAGCAGAAAGCGGCTGAATATTTGCGGGAACAGGAAATCGACGCCTTAGTCGTCATCGGCGGTGACGGCTCCATGCGCGGTGCCGAAGCCTTGTCTGGCTTTGGTTTCCCGACGATCACCATTCCCGGGACCATCGACAACGATATGGTCGGGACCCAGTATACCCTGGGCTTCGATACGGCCGTCAATACGGTTCTCGAATCGGTCAATAAAATCCGCGATACGGCCTTTTCCCACGACCGCGTCGCCGTCATTGAAGTCATGGGCCGCGAAGCGGGCTTTATCGCCATCAGTGCCGGCATGGCCTCCGGTGCCGAAGCGGTCTTAGTCCCGGAACACAAAGTCGACTTGGCCGCCCTCTGCCAGCATCTGGAAGAATCGCACCGCATGAAGAAACTGAGCAGTATCGTCATCGTCGCCGAAGGCGCTGCCAAAGGCTCCGACGTCGTCGACTATATCAAAGAACATACCTATCTGTCGCCGAACCTGACCGTCCTCGGCTACGTACAGCGCGGCGGTGCTCCGTCGGCGTACGACGCCATCATGGCTGGCCGCTTTGCGCAGAAAGCCGTCGACAGTCTCCTGGACGGCACGCATAACTGCGTCATCGGCCTCATCGACAACAAAGTCGTGGCCACACCCTATGCGGAAGCCGCCAAACTTCGCTATCCCATCGATGAAAACCTGTTTGAACTGGTTCACCTCTTAGGCCGATAATTTCTTGGCCTTGACTGCGTCCAGTCCATACCTGCAAATAGGGGAATACATAAGGGATCCTTCCTTTATGCATTCCTTTTTTTGTCGTTTTCTGTCAAATACAGGCAAAAAAGCGACGGAAGATGAAGAAAATTTATTAAATCTGAATTGACAGCACATAAATATGCAAGTATAATAAGATAGCATGTGTTTTTGTATATTTATCTGTATCATCAAGAGGAGTGTTATTCATGTCATTTGATTTTAGCCTGATTTGGAATTCATTGCCTCTGCTGTTGGCAGGCGCCGGTGTTACCATTGAGATCACGGCCATTGCCGTCGGCTTAGGTTTTGTATTCGGCCTGATTACCAGTGTGTGCCGCTTGTCAGGAGTCAAAATATTGAACATCCTGGCTGTCTGCTACGTCAATATTATCCGCGGGACGCCGCTCTTAGTCCAGATCTTTTTGATTTACTTCGCCCTGCCCATGATCATCGGCGAACGAATCAATCCCTTCGTCGCTGCCGTCGCCGCCTGTTCCGTAAACAGTGGGGCTTATGTCGCAGAAATCTTCCGTGCAGGCATTCAGTCTGTCGATAAGGGCCAGATGGAAGCCGGCCGGTCTCTTGGCCTGTCCTGGATGCAGACCATGCGCTACATCATTTTGCCCCAGGCTTTCAAACACGTCATCCCGCCCCTTGGCAATGAATTTATTTCCATGACCAAAGAAACATCCCTGGTTTCGGTCATCGGCTTCGAAGAACTGACCCGTCGTGGCCAGCTGATCATCGCCAAGACCTACGGTTCGTTTGAAATCTGGCTGACCGTAGCCTTTATTTATTTGGTCATGACCTTTACCATCGCCCAGTTGGTAAGCTATTTGGAACGGAGGTTTGCAACGGATGATAGAAATTAAAGGGTTGAAAAAAAGCTTTGGCAAACACGAGGTTCTCCGGGGCATCGATTTGACCATCCAAGATAAAGAAGTCGTCGTCATCATCGGCCCGTCGGGGTCCGGCAAGAGTACGATTCTCCGCTGCATCAACTATTTGGAAGAACCGTCAGCCGGTGAAATCATCGTCGACGGCATCAGCATGAACGATGCCAAGAGCATCAATAGTGTCCGCAAGGAAGTCGGCATGGTCTTCCAGCGGTTCAATCTCTTCCCGCACATGACGGTGTTGGAAAACATCATCTTGTCGCCTATGAAGACCCGTGGCGAAAGCAAGGAAGCGGCTACGGAAGTGGCCATTCAGCTCCTTGAAAAAGTAGGCCTGGCCGATAAGAAAGATGCCTATCCCGAAACCTTGTCGGGTGGCCAGCAGCAGCGTGTCGCCATTGCCCGCGCCCTGGCTATGAAACCGAAATTCATGCTCTTCGACGAACCGACGTCGGCCCTTGACCCGGAAATGGTCCGCGAAGTTCTCGACGTCATCAAAGACCTGGCCCACGACGGCATGTCCATGGCCATCGTTACCCACGAAATGGGCTTTGCCCGCGAAGTGGCTGACCGCGTCTTATTCATCGACGAAGGCCAGATTCTGGAACAGGGGAAACCGGACGATCTCTTCTCCCATCCGAAGGAAGAACGGACCCAGATCTTCTTGTCAAAAATCTTATAAGGTACGGCCCACCCTGAAAGGTACGGCCTGTGTAAAAGCCCGCCTGAGCTTAGCTCAGACGGGCTTTTTGTATTGCCGTGATATAGTTTTTACTGGCTGTTCTTAGAGCGAACGGAAGGCCTTTTCCGCGGCTTCGATCGTCTTTTCGATGTCGGCGTCGCTGTGGGCGCCGGAGACGAAGTTCGTTTCAAAAGGAGACGGTGCCAGGTAGATGCCGTCATTCAGCATGGACAGGAAGTACTTTTTGAAGGCTTCAGCGTCGCAGGCTTCGGCTGCGGCGTAGTTTGTGACCGGTGCGTCACTGAAAAAGACGCTGAACATGGTGCCGGCCTGGGGAACCTGTACCGGGATGCCGGCTTTGGCGGCAACGCGGCGAATCCCTTCGGTGAGCGTTGTCGTCTTTTCCGTGACCTTTTCGATATAGGCCGGGTCTTCGGTGATGATGCGCAGCGTCTCAAGGCCAGCGGCCATGGCCAGGGGATTGCCGCTTAAGGTGCCGGCCTGGTAAACCGGACCCTGGGGCGAGACGCAGTCCATGATGGCTTTTTTGCCGCCGTAGGCTGCCACAGGTAGGCCGCCGCCGATGATTTTCCCCAAGGTCGTCATGTCGGGCTCGATGTGATAGATGCTCTGGGCGCCGTGGAGGGCCGAGCGGAAGCCGCACATGACTTCGTCAAAGATGAGGACCGTGCCGTGTTTCTTCGTTTCCTCCCGCAGGAGTTCGAGGTAGCCTTCTTGGGGCAGGACGAGGCCCATGTTGCCGGCAATGGGTTCGACGATGACGGCGGCGATGGCGTCGCCGTTTTGGTCCATGAGAGCTTTAAAGGCGGCGGCGTCGTTATAAGGGACGGTCAGGGTATCTTTGGCCGTTCCGGCCGTAACGCCCGGGCTGTCGGGTTGGCCGAAGGTCGCGGCACCACTGCCGGCTTTGACCAAGAGGCTGTCGCCGTGGCCGTGGTAGCAGCCGATGAATTTGACGATTTTTTCCCGTCCCGTATAGCCCCGGGCGGCACGGATGGCGCTCATCGTCGCTTCGGTACCGGAGTTGACCATGCGCAGTTTTTCAATGGACGGGTAGACTTTTCGGACCAGTTTGGCCAGATCCGATTCGACGACCGTCGGGGCGCCGTAGCTGGTACCGCGTTCAGCTGCTTCCTGAAGGGCTTTGACGACGCGGGGGTGGGCGTGGCCGACGATCATGGGGCCCCAGGAGCCGACGTAGTCGATGTATTCGTTGCCGTCGATGTCGGCAATGGTACTGCCCTTGGCCCAGGCGATGAACGGCGGCGGGCAGCCGATGCGGCTGTAGGAACGGACCGGGCTATTGACGCCGCCCGGCATGAGGGTCTGCGCTTCGGCAAAGGCAGCCCTTGATGTTTCTAAGGAAATCATAAGAAGGCCTCCTCACTCTTTAATATCTAACTTGAATACGTTCTGCAGCTCCCGGACGACCTGCGCTTCGTCAGGCGTATGGGCCGCTTCGACGGTGCGCTGTAAGGGCGCCCGCAGGAGCTTGCGGACTAAGATATGGGATAAGTTTTCGACGACGCGGAATTGGTCGTCCGTCAGTTCCGGCAGTTTGCTGCGAGCCTTTTTGACGAAGTGGCGCCGCGTCTGTTCGGCCTGCTGTGAGAGGCTGACGACGACGGGCCGGACCGAGAGGTAGCGGTAGCGCTCGACCATGGCTTCGACGGCTTCGTCGACGATGACCTTGGCGGCGACGGCTTCGCGCTGTCTGGCCGCTTCGTTGTCGTGGACGATGTCTTCGAGATCGTCGATATTGTATAAGGTAACGCCGGCGATGGAGGCGGCGTCAGGCGAGATGTCGCGGGGGACGGCGATGTCGATGAGCAGGAGGGGGCGATTCTTACGCCGTTCCTGAAAGCGCCGCAGGCGGGGGACGGTGACGACGTAGTGCGGCGCCCCGGTAGAGGCGATGATGATGTCGACGTCGTCGATGATGGTTTCGGCCTCTTTATAGTGGACGGCCGTACCGCCGACGTCACGGGCCAGTTCTTCGGCCCGCTCTAAGTGGCGGTTGACGATGTAGAGCTTATCGGCGCCTTTTCCGAGAAAGTTTTGGGCCGTCAGGCGGGCCATCTGGCCGGCACCGTATAAAAGCAGCCCTTTTCCCTTCAGGGAGCCGAAGACTTTTTCCGCCATTTGGACGGCGGTATAACTGACCGACACGGCGTGGTAGGCGATGTGGGTGTCGGTCCGGATCCTTTTCCCGACGGCGATGGCCTGCTGAAAGAGCATGTTCAGCATGGCCCCGGTGGCCCCATGTTCATGGGCCATGACGTAGGCCTGTTTGACCTGGCTCAAGATCTGGCCTTCGCCGACGACGAGGGAGTCCAGGCTGGCGGCAACGGTGAATAGATGGGCGATGCATTCCTTTCCTGTATAGCGGTAGAAATAGGCCGGCTCATAGGCCGGTTTTCCCGCCAAATCGAGGAAGAAGTCGCGCAGGGCCTGTTCGTTTTCCCTTATATCGTCGACGACGGCGTAGACTTCGGAGCGGTTGCACGTCGATAAGACGACGGCTTCGCGCAGGCCGCCGTAATCGTCGAGGTGCTTTAGGCCGGTGCCGATGGCGTCCGCTGTCATGGCAAATCGTTCCCGAATGGCGACGGGGACCGTTTTATGGTTGAGTCCGACGATGACTAAATCCATGGCTTAGGCCTCGATGTCGCCGTTTTTCAGCCACCGGGCGACGTCGATGGCATGGTAGGTGATGATGATGTCCGAGCCGGCCCGCTTCATGCTGAGCAGGGATTCAGTGACGATGCGCTTTTCGTCGATCCAGCCTTTTTGGGCCGCCGCTTTGACCATGGCGTATTCACCGCTGACATTGTAAGTGGCAATGGGGCGCTGGCAGCGTTCCCGAGCCTGATGGACGATGTCGAGATAGGCCAGGGCCGGTTTGACCATGATGATGTCGGCCCCTTCGTCGAGGTCGAGGTCGATTTCCTTCAGGGCTTCACGGCTGTTGGCCGGATCCATCTGATAGCCCCGGCGGTCGCCGAAGTGCGGTGCCGAATCGGCAGCGTCGCGGAAGGGACCGTAATAGGCCGAGGCGTATTTGGCGGCGTAGGACATGATGCTGATATCGGTAAAATCGTTGGCGTCGAGGGCTTTTCGGATAGAAGCGACGCGGCCGTCCATCATATCCGACGGGGCGATGATATCGGCACCGGCCTCGGCCTGGCTGACGGCGACCTTGTTTAAGAGTTCCAAGGTCGCGTCGTTATCGACTTCATGGCCGCACAGTTTGCCGCAGTGGCCGTGGCTCGTATACTGGCAGAGGCAGACGTCGCCGACGATGACCATGTCGGGAACGGCCTGTTTGATGGCCTTCATGGCACGCTGGACCGGGCTTTCCGGATCCCAGGCACTGGAACCGATGTCGTCTTTATAGGCCGGAAGACCGAAGACTTCGATGGCCGTAAGGCCGAGCTCACGGATGTCTTCGGCTAAGGCGACGGCTTTGTCGACAGACAGGTGGTAACAGCCGGGCATGCTGGGGATTTCTTCTTGGACATTCGTCCCGGGGACGACGAAAATGGGGTAGATGAGGTCATTCAGGGAGAGGTGGTTTTCCCGTATCATAGCCCGCAACGGCGCCGAGCGGCGCAGGCGGCGGGGACGGAGGGTATTTACGTTCATCGTGTGTTGAGTCTCCAATCTTTTATACAATCAGTCAGACCTGCTGTCGTGTAGGTCGAGGCTGTGAGAATCTGTGTGAGCCCCTTTTCGCGGCACGTCTGGGCCGTGATGGGGCCGATGCAGGCAAAGGTGACGGCGTCGAGTTTGTCACTAGCGTCCTGGGTGAGGTCTAAGAAGTGATGGACGGCAGACGAACTGGTGACGGTGACGACGTCGATTTGGCCGTCGGTCAATAATTTTTCCAGGCGTTCTTTGTTTTCGCTGGCGCCGATCGTTTGATAGGCTTCGCAGATCTCGACGTCGGCCCCTTTACGGCGGAGCGTATCGGGCAGGAAGGAACGGGCTTCTTTGGCCCGGGGAATGAGGATCTTTTCGCCGCCCCTAAGGTGGGGCGACAAGGCCTCAAAGAGTCCTTCGGCACAGTAGGCCCGAGGGACGACGTCGGCCGTAAGGCCGTGGGTGAGGAGGGCATCCGCTGTGGCGCTGCCGATGGCGGCCAATTTGGCCTGCCCTAAGGCGCGGCTGTCGAGCCCTTTTAAGGCCAGGCGGCGGAAAAAGGCGTCGACGCCGTTAGTGCTGGTGAAGATGAGCCAGTCGTATTCCGTGAGGCGGTCGATGGCGGTATCGAGGGCGGCGTAATCGTCGCTCGGCGGTTCGATGCGGATCGTCGGGACTTCGATACAGGACGCGCCTAAGTTTTCCAGCTGGCGGGTCAGGGCCGGCGCCTGGGCATGGGTGCGGGTGACGGCGATGCGAAGGCCAAAGAGAGGCTTCGTATCGAACCATTGCATAGACGGCCGGAGGGAGACGACGTCGCCGACGACGAAGATGGCCGGCGCCTTGAACTGCTGCTCAGCCGCCTTTTGGGCGATGTCGCCGACGGTGGCCACTAAGGTTTCCTGGATGGGCTTGGTGCCCCAGCGGACGAGGGCCGCCGGCGTGTCGGCAGCTCTTCCGTGAGCCATCAATTCTTTCGTGATCAAGGGCAGGTTGTGGACGCCCATGAGAAAGACCAGGGTATCGACGGCCGTGGCCAGTTTATCCCAGCGGATGGACGACTCTTTTTTCGTCGGATCTTCGTGGCCGGTGACGACGGCAAAGGATGAGGCTGCCGTCCGATCGGTGACGGGAATGCCGGCGTAGGCTGCGGCGCCGATGGCCGAGGTCACACCGGGGATGATTTCAAAAGGAATGCCAGCGTCGTGCAGGGCACGACTTTCTTCACCGCCGCGGCCGAAGACGAAGGGGTCGCCCCCTTTGAGACGGACGACGATGTTGCCGGCACGGGCCTTTTCGAGGAGTAAGGCAATGATGCCTTCTTGAGAAAGGGTGTGGTCGGCGGCTTTTTTGCCGACGTATATTTTTTCCGCATCAGGCCGGGCGAAGTCGAGGAGACGTTCATCGGCCAGATAGTCGTAGACGACGACGTCAGCCTCTTTGAGGACGTCGCGGCCTTTTAAGGTAAGCAGGCGGTAGTCGCCGGGGCCGGCGCCGGTGAGATATACAATGCCGTTCATGGAAAACCTCCTTTATTCGGCAGGGGTGATGCCGAGATCTGTCAAAATTTGTCGGCCTCCTTGGTCGAGGAGGGTTCGGGCGGCTTTTTGGCCGATAGCGATGCTGCCCGAGGCAGGGCCCGTCGCCTGATGGCGAAAGACGCGGCTGCCATCGGGGGCGGCGATGATACAAGACAGGGTTAGCTGTCCGTCGTTGACCCTGCCGTAGACGCCGACCGGGACCTGGCAGCTGCCGTTGATGGCCGCTAAAAAGGATCGTTCGGCTATCGTGGCGGCTGTCGTGTCGTCGCTGCAGAGAAAGGAAAGGGCACTTTTCAAGGCTTCGTCATCGGCACGGGTCTCGATGGCAAGGGCCCCCTGGCCGACGGCGGGAATCATGGTGTCCGTCGGAAGCAGCTGGGTAATGCGCTGGGAAAGGCCCAGGCGCCGAAGGCCGGCTTCAGCTAAGATGATGGCATCGTATTCGCCGTCATCGAGCTTTTTGAGCCTCGTATCGACGTTGCCCCGAAGATCAAGGACCGTAAGGTCGGGACGGTGGGCTAGGAGCTGGGCCTTTCGGCGCAGGCTCGACGTGCCGATGCGGGCACGGGCCGGCAGGGCGTCGAGGGAATCATAGCGGTTCGATACCAAGGCGTCGTGGACGTAAGACCGAGCCGTGACGGCCGCCAGACAGAGGCCATCCGGAAGGTCGGTAGGGACATCTTTTAAGCTGTGGACGGCCAAATCGATGGTGCCGTCAAGAAGCCGCGCTTCCAGTTCTTTCGTAAAGAGGCCTTTGCCGCCGATGCGGGCCAAGGGTACGTCGAGAATCTTATCGCCTTTGGTGACGATATGCTCGAGGGTGATCGAAAGATTCGGGTCATGACACTCGAGGGCTTTTTTTATGTATTCGGCCTGCCATAAGGCAAGGGCACTTTTGCGGGTGCCAATGATCAGGTTACGTTTCATGGCGGCTCCTTTCAAATTCGACCAGCTTCTGAAAGAGGCGGCGGCCGGCTTCGTCGATGTCATTTTGTTCGACCAGGTCCATGATGTCGTCCGATAAGGCCGTGCGCCAAAAGGCATGGCGGTCTTTCGAGGACGGAAGGCCTTCGCGGGCAGCTTGGCGGACGCGGGCTACTTCCTCGAGCCAGCGGCTGTAGCGTTCATCGAAGTGCCGTTCCAATCGCTGCCGCAGCCAGCGTGAGAAGGCCGGTCCCTTGCCGTTGGTCGAAATGGCCAGCTGCAAGTCACCTTGGCGGACGACGGCGGGCAGGGTGAAGCTGCATAGTTGTGGGACGTCACAGACGTTGATCGGTTTGCCTTCTTTTTCGGCGGCCTGGGACGCGGCGCGGCTTACGCTTTCGTCGTCGGTGGCGCAGATGATGAGAAAGTAGGCTTTTTCGTCACCGACCTCATAGGCACGGGCCTTCCATGTCAGTCGATGGGAGGCGGCCCAGTCTTTTATCGTGTCCGTCGCCTCCGGAGCGATGACCGTGATTACCGCGCCTTCGTCGAGGAGGCGGGCGGCTTTTCGCTCGGCGATGGTACCGCCGCCGATGACCAGACAAGGCCGGTTTCGGAGATCTACATTAATAGGATACATAGGGAATCCTCGCTTTTTTATAATATATTCCTTATTATACACAATTCTCCGAAAAAAAGCGTGGCAACGACAACACTTTTAGAAAGAGGGGAATAAGAGAAAATCCGTACAGTTGTGGAAACTGTACGGATTTTTCCTATCGCGCAGGGGCTTAGCGGATGAAGTTGGTCATGATCTTCGTTTCCGTCTGCGGTGCTTCGATACCGGCTTTTTTCCCAGCTTCGATGCACCGTAAGATCCAGGCCATGTTGCGCCCTAAGTTGCGCATGATCTGAAGGCCTTCTTCGTCGCGCTTGACTTCGTCCGGCGTATTGCCGTGGACCATGGGCCAGTAATTGGAGGCGACGCTGATCATCTGGTGGTAGGCCAGGTATTTATTGAGGACGTCTAAGGTAGCCGTTGTGCCGGCTCGGCGGGCCGAGGCGACGGTGGCGCCGACCTTATGGGCCAAGGCACTTCCGGCCATGCCGGCTAATTGGTCCATGAAGGACATGATTTCTCCTGTCGGCGAAGCCCAGTAGACCGGCGAACCGATAATGAGACCGTCGGCGGTATTCATCTTTTCGGCAACGGTGGTGACGACGGATTTGTAGGGGACGGCGTGGATGATTTCTGTATCGATCCCGTTTTCACGGAGCGTATCGGCGACGACGGACAATGCCGTATAGGTGCAGCCTTTTTCGCGGCGGCTGCCATTTAATAAAATAACCTTCATGGAAAATCCCTCCTAGATGGTGGACTGAGTGTGCTCAGCCCATAAAACGATCAATATATATCTATATATACCAAGATAACTATAGCACAGGACGGGGCAGGGAGCAAGGCAGTCATCGTCGGAAAGGCTTCTTGCTCTTTTGTCATAGAAAAGGTTTTTTCTATGAAATAAAAATATCAAAATATAGAATTAAAAATGATATTTTTATTGCATTTAAGGGATAGGCATGGTATCATAAGGGCATCGAAAAAGACTAGCCATGATTCATGAAAGGATGTATGACTTATGAATACAATTACGCCGATGGATTCGGTCAATCAGGAAGTTTGGATTGGCGTCGATGTCGGTACGACCGGTGTCCGTGCCATTGCTTATACAGAAGAAGGCATTAACGTCTGCTCTTCCGAAGCGTTTTATCCCTTATTGACACCCCATCCCGACTGGGCCGAAGAAAGCCCGCTCCAGATTCTCGAAGCCGTTCAGGATGTCATCCGCAAGACATCCGGTCAGCTCCGCTATAAGAATAAGGAACTGGCAGGCATTGCCTTGAGTACGGTCATGCACAGCTTTGCTGGCCTCGACGAAGCCTTGGAACCCCTCCACGATATGCAGACTTGGGCCGACAGCCGCAGCGCTGCCATCGTCCGCGAGATGAAGAAAGATGAAGCCCTGTGCCGCTCCTTCTACGAACGGACAGGCTGCCCGATTCACGCCTGCTATCCCTTGGCTAAGATCATCTGGCTCCGTCAGAACCAGCCGGAACTGTTCCGCCAAATGCGCTACGTCGGATCCCTGAAAGATTACTTATACTACCATCTGACCGGCCAGTGGGTTATCGATAAGTCGGCTGCCAGCACGACGGGCATGTACAATGAACATACCCTCGACTGGGACGATGAAATCATCGCCTATGCCGGCATCACCAAGGATCAGCTTCCGCCCGTCGTTTCCACGACCTACAGCAAGGGGTTGAGTGACACGGCTGCCAAGGCCCTGCGCCTCCCCGAAGGTCTTCCCGTCGTCATCGGCGCCACCGACGGCGTCTTGGTCAACGTCGGCATCGGTGCCGTCGAACCGGGACAGATCAGCGGTACCATCGGTACCAGCGGCGCTCTTCGCATGCTGACTCGTCAGCCGAAGACCGACCCGCAGATGCGCACCTGGTGCTATAACCTGACCGACGACATGTGGGTTGCCGGCGGGGCCATCAATAACGGCGGCATGATCCTGCGCTGGGTCCGCGACAAGATCTGCCATTACGGCGGCAGCGCCCTGGAAACGCTGGACATCGATCCTTACGATCTCATGACCATGAAGGCCGAACACGTCGAAGCCGGGGCCGACGGCCTCATCTGCCTGCCTTGCTTTACGGGCGAACGGGCACCTCATTGGAATTCAGAACTGCGGGGCATGTTCTTCGGTTTCTCCCTCAATCACAGCCGGTCTCATATGATCCGCGCCGTCATGGAAGGCATTTGCTACAGCTTAAACAGCGTCATGGCCGCCCTTCGGGAATTTGGCGAAGTCAAAGACATCCGCGTCAGCGGCAGCTTTACCAAGTCGAAGCTCTGGCTCCAAATCATGTCCGATGTCTTCGATGAACCGATTACCCTGCCGGACAACAGTGAAGGCGCCGCCTTCGGTGCCGCGGTCTTAGGCTTCATTTCAAGCGGGAAGTTAAAGAGCATTGCCGATACGGCCAATTTGGTCCACGCCAAAAAAGTCTATACGCCCATTGAAGAAAATGCCGCCGTATACCGCAAGCTCTACGATATTTTTATTCGCCTCTATCAAAAATTACAAGGTGAATTTGCCGATATTGCGGCATATCAACAGAAATTATAATTTTCAGCCGAAAAGGAGATGTACTTATGATGCTTCATGATATTGGTGTCGTCGGCATGGCCGTTATGGGCAGCAACCTGGCCCTCAACATGGCCGACCACGGGTATGACGTCGCTGTATACAACTACACGCCGGATCTTACGGAAAAATTCTTGAAAGAACGGCCCCACGATAAGATTCATGGTTTTTTGGAACTCGATGAATTCTTAGCCGCCCTCAAACGGCCGCGCAAAATCATGCTCATGATCATGGCCGGGGCTCCCGTCGACAGCATGATCGACCAGCTTCTCTCGCGCCTCGATGAAGGCGATATCATTATCGACGGCGGCAACTCCTATTTTGGCGATACCCAGCGCCGGTTTGAACGTTGCAAAGAAGCTGGCGTCCACTTCTATGGCATGGGCATTTCCGGTGGGGAAACGGGCGCTCGCCGCGGTCCGGCCATCATGCCCGGCGGCAACAAGGAAACATACGCTGAAATCCAGCCCATTTATGAAGCCATTGCTGCTAAAGCCTCCGACGGCAAACCCTGCTGCACCTACATCGGCTCCGACGGTGCCGGCCACTACGTTAAGATGGTTCATAACGGTATTGAATACGCCGACATGCAGCTCATTGCCGAAGCTTACTTACTGCTCAAATACGTCGGTGGCTACGACAATGCCGCCATTTCCAAGATCTTCCACGAATGGAACCAAGGGGAACTCAAGAGCTTCCTCATCGGCATCGCCGCCGACATCTTCGCCGAAGACGATGAAGACGGCGGTCAGGTCCTCGATAAGATCGTCGACGCCGCCGGCCAGAAGGGGACCGGTCGCTGGACCAGCATCGAATCGATGAAACAAGGTGTCGATATCTCCATGATTACGGCAGCCTGCAACGCTCGCGTCATGTCCAATGCCAAAAGCCGCGTCAAAGCCCAATCGGCTATCGTCCGTCCGGCCATTACGCACCAGCGCGGAGACGACTTCGTCGAAGCCGTCCGTCAGAGCCTGTACGCCGCTAAGATCGTCGCCTACGCCCAAGGGTTCTCCCTCTACAAGAGCGCTTCGGAAACGTACGATTGGCACCTCGACTACGGCGCCATCGCTTCGATTTTCCGAGCTGGCTGCATCATTCAGGCTGAATTTTTGACCAAGATCACCGAAGCCTATGGCAAGAATCCTGATTTGGACAACCTCTTATTCGATGATTTCTTCCTCAAAAAAATCAATGATAATCAAAGTGCCCTGCGCCGCATCATCGGCCTTGCCGTCAGCCAGGGACTTCCCATTCCGGCTTTCTCGGCAGCCCTTCAATACCTCGACGCTTACAGCAGTCCCCAGGCAGGGGCCAACCTCATCCAGGCCCTGCGCGATTACTTCGGGGCGCATACCTTCCAGCGTGTCGATAAAGAAGGCACCTTCCACCATCAGTGGCACGAACATTATACGAAATAAAGGGGGTTTTCATCATGCCGCTTGTCATCCTTGCCGTTGGCATTCTCATCTTATTTTTTCTCATTGTAAAAGTAAAACTCAATAGCTTTCTGGCCCTACTCCTGGTAGCGGGTATCGTAGGCCTTGCTGAAGGCATGCCCATCGATCAATTGATTCCGACCATTGAAAAGGGCCTAGGCGGCACCTTAGGCGGTCTTGCCATCGTCGTATCCTTCGGCGCCATGCTGGGCAAACTCATGGCTGAAAGCGGCGGTGCCCAGCGCATTGCCACGACGCTGATCAATGCCTTCGGCCGGGAAAAAGTCAAATGGGCCGTCTGCCTGACGGGCTTCATCGTCGGCATTGCCTTGTTCTATGAAATCGGCTTCGTCCTCCTCATTCCTTTAGTCTTTACCATTGCTGCCGAAGCCAAGATTCCTTTATTGGAAATCGGTATTCCTATGGCTGCGGCCTTGTCGGTTACCCACGGCTTCCTGCCGCCTCATCCGGCACCGACGGCCATTTCCATCATCTATAACGCCGATATCGGCATGACCTTACTGTACGGTGCCATTATTGCCATCCCGACGGCTATCGTCGCTGGCCCCTTGTACTGCATCTTGACGAGGGATATCAATCCGGAAATCCCCAAGAATTTGTACAATCCGAAAATCTTTAAGGATGATGAAATGCCAAGTTTTGGTATCTCCGTCTTCACGGCCTTGGTTCCGGTCATCCTCATGGCAGCTGCGGCTATCTCCAAATTGACCATGAGTGCCGATTTGCCCCTGCGCCATATCTTGACCTTCTTCGGTCAGCCTGACATTGCCTTGACTATTTCCGTTGCTATTGCTATTTATACCTTTGGTATCGGTCGCGGCAAATCGATGGAAGAAATTATGAAGACCGTACAGGATGCGGTCCTGGCCATCGCCATGATTTTACTCATCGTCGGCGGCGGCGGTGCCTTGAAACAGGTCCTCATCGACAGCGGCCTTGGCACTTATATCGGCAATCTGGTTGCCGGCTCCGACCTCTCGCCGCTCCTCTTGGCCTGGTTGGTTGCTGCCGTCATCCGCACGGCCTGTGGTTCGGCGACCGTGGCAGCCCTTACAGCTGGCGGCATTGCCGCACCGATTGCTGTTGCTACCGGTGCTCATCCGGAACTGATGGTTCTGGCGACCGGTGCCGGGTCCCTCATCTTCAGCCCGCCGAATGACCCTGGTTTCTGGTTGTTTAAAGAATTTTTCGGACTGACCATTAAAGAAACGGTCCGCACCTGGTGCGCCTTGGAAACGATTATCGCCGTCATGGGTCTCATCGGTGTCCTTGTCTTAAACGTATTTGTAGGGTAAAATAAGAAAGTACATAATGAGTAGGAGCGATGCTGATGGAAGAAAAGATCCAGCAAATTCCCGTCCTGCGCAGCGTATACGGCGGTCTGACGAAGTCAGAGCGCCGTATTGCCGATTATATCGCCAATCACATCGGCGTCGTCATGGAACAGACCGTCGCCGACTTGGCGGCGCAGACCGAGAGTTCGGAAATCACGATTTCCCGATTTTGTAAGAAATTAGGCTGCAGCGGTCTGAAAGAGTTAAAATTGATGCTGGCCGCAGGGATGTCGGCAGCGCCGCCCAAAGCTTTTCACGATATCGATGCCGGTGACGGCGGCCGTGACGTCGCCTCTAAGGTCTTTGCCAATATTTCCGAAGGGCTGCAGGATACGCTGAGCCTCCTCGATTACGAGGCCCTCGATGCGGCGGCAGCCATGATTTTAGCGGCCAAAAGAGTCTATGTCTTTGGCTTTGGCAACTCGGCCACGGTCTGTACCGATATGGAGACCCTTTTTTTGCGCCTGGGTCTGGCCATCCGAGCCGATGCCGATTCCCATATGCAGGCTACCGAAGCGGCCCTAGTGACGCCTGATGACGTCGTCATTGCCGTCTCCCACAGCGGGGCGACGAAAGAGCTGTTACAGTCCGTTCAGACGGCGAAAGCAGCCGGTGCCGGTATCATCGTCATTACCAGTCACGGTCAGTCCTTATTGGCCAAATTAGCCGATATCTGCCTCTGCGGCATGGGCCGCGAAGTCCAGTACATGTCGGAAGCCGGTGCCTCGCGGTTGATTCACATGGCCATTGGCGATGTCCTTTATACGCGCATTGCCATGAAAGAAAAAGGGTTTTTCCAGGACAATATCAAAAAGATGCGTAAGGAAATCAGCAAAAGACGAAAGTATCGATTTTAACACGCAAAAACAGGAAGCGCAGCCTGCTGTCCATCATCGGCAGCAGGCTGTTTTTCTCTGAGAAAAAAAGATCGGTGAAGGGAGCGTGCCTATCAGGAGGGCATAAAAAAGAAACCATGTCCACCAATACATCCTTACTGATGTACATCGAGTGGCAAACCGCAAGGGGCTGTCTGCCGTTAACAAACGACAGAACATGGTTATAGATACGTTAAGTATATCCGACTCGGTGCCTGGCGTCAAGGACCTGCGCCGTATCAGGGGGCTGCCAAAACCTTAGTGGTGCCGTAAACACTGAATGACTAAGTTCGCGGCAGGTCCTTTCTAAGCGAAAGGGGAATTTTACGTATTCCAAACTTAGATATGTACTTTTCGCCGTATTCGTGGGATAATAGAGTCGTTATATAAAGAAGAGGAAGGATGATCAGAGGGTGAAAAAATTTGTGGAAATGGCGACCATTGTCGAAAATACAGCCATCATTCCGGAAGTCTGGAAAATGGTCTTCCAAGCGCCGAAGACGGCGAGCGAAGCCAAGGCCGGTCAATTTGTCAACGTCCATCGCGATGGGGGACAGACCTTTTTGCGCCGTCCTTTCGGTATCGTCGATGCCGATGTGGAAGCCGGAACGGTGACCATTATTTACCGCCTGGTCGGTATCGGCACGGAAGAAATGAAGGCCCTTCGTCCCGGCGACGTCCTGAACGTCGAAGGCCCCTTAGGCGACGGCATCTTTACGACGACGCCCGGCAAGGTACTCCTGGCTGGCGGCGGGGTGGGCCTGGCACCGCTCATCTTCTTGGCGAAACAGCTCGATCATCCCATCGTGCTCGTCGCCGGTAAGACGGCAGCCGAAACCTTTTGGACCGAGTTTTTTGAACCCTATGCCGAACAGATTTACGTCACGACCGATGACGGCTCGAAAGGCATCAAGGGCTTTGCCGTCGACGCCTTGCCGACGATCTTTTCCGAGCATCCCATCGACCGCGTGTCGGTCTGCGGTCCGACGATGATGATGAAAACCATTGCCGAAGGATCGGCCAAAGCCGGCATCGACTGCGAAGTTTCTATGGAAAAACGGATGGCCTGCGGCATCGGTGTCTGCCTGGGCTGTACCTTTGAAAGCAAACAGGACGGTAAGCGCTATAAAGTCTGTACCGACGGTCCTGTCTTTTCGGCAAAGGAGGTTTTCTGATGATCAGTGAACGGATAGCCGTAGAATTTGCCGGCATTTCCATGAAAACGCCGGTTATGGGCGCATCAGGTACCTTCGGATTCGGCATTGAATACGCCGATTTTCTCGACCTCGACGCCGTCGGGGCCATCATCTCCAAGGGCATTACGCCCTTGCCGCGGCCGGGCAATCCCGGTGTCCGCGTCGCCGAAACGCCGGCCGGGATGCTCAACTGCATCGGCCTGGAAAACCCCGGCGTCGACGCCTTTAAAAGGGATATCCTGCCCAAGGTAGGGGCTGCCTGTAAGACGCCGCTCATCGTCAATGTCTCTGCCGGCAGTGTCGAAGAATACGGGCAAATCGCAGCCGACCTCGACGTCGACGGCGTCGCCGGCCTTGAAGTCAATATTTCCTGCCCTAACGTCAAAGAAGGGGGCATCGTCTTTGGCACCCAGCCTGAAGCCGCTGCCGCCGTTACGCGCAGCGTCAAGGACAACACGAAAAAGCCGGTTATCGTCAAATTATCGCCCAACGTCACCGATATTACGACCATGGCTAAGGCCGTCGAAGCAGCCGGTGCCGACGCCCTTTCCCTCATCAACACCCTGACCGGCATGGCCATCGACATCACGACGCGCCGTCCTATTTTAGGAAACATTACTGGTGGCTTGTCCGGCCCGGCCGTAAAGCCCATCGCCCTGCGCATGGTCTGGCAGGCGTCGAAGGCCGTCTCCATTCCCATCCTGGGTCTTGGCGGTATCGTGACCTGGCAGGATGCGGTAGAATTCATGCTGGCCGGTGCCAGCACCGTCGCCGTCGGTGCCCATAACTTCGTCGACCCCAGAGCCGTCGAAACCGTCGCCGAAGGCCTGGACCAATACTGCAAAGACCAGGGCATCGCCCATATCAGCGATATCGTCGGTCAATTAGAAGCATAAAGAAGTTATACAAACGTCTTGTGGACCCTTTCGGTTCATGAGACGTTTTTTTTGTTGCCATAACATAAAAGTGTTCGTGAAGGCTATCCCCGGTGTGTCCTAGACGATAAGACTTTTTTAGAGGCCGTTCCTTGCTGGGGAGGGATATCCGTTTTTTAGCGTGAGCGACCGACACAAAAAAAGACATGGTCATGAAATTACGCTGTTCATGACCATGTCGGATCGATACCTTTATTTCTTGTTCTTTTTATGCGATGCCAGGTCGCCGCCGTACTGGATGAGGTTGACGACGACGATGAGGATGATGATTGTCGCTAACATGACGTCGGGACGGAAGCGCTGGTAGCCGTAGCGGATGGCGATATCCCCGAGGCCGCCGCCGCCGATGGCACCGGCCATGGCCGATGCCCCGATGAGGTTGACGATGAGGACTGTGACGTTGTTGATGATCGTCGGCAGGGCTTCCGGCAGGAGGACCTTGCGGATGATCTGGAAGGGCGTCGCACCCATGGATTCAGCAGCTTCGACGAGGCCGTAATCGACGTCGCGGATCGACGTTTCGACGAGGCGGCTGAGGAAGGGGATGGCGACGATGGTCAAGGGCACGCAGGCGGCTGCCGTACCGATGGACGTGCCGGCAACGAGCCGGGTCAAGGGGATGATGGCCACCATGAGGATGATGAAGGGCACGGAACGGATGATGTTGACGATGGTGCCTAAGATCCGGTTGATGAAGAGGTTCTGCAGGATGTGGCCTTTACTGGTCGTAACTAAGGTGACCCCCAGGGGGATGCCGATGATGCCGGCGATGACCGTGGCCACGGCGACCATATAGAACGTTTCTTCAATGCCTTGGAGCATTAACTTAATGATTTCTTGGGACATAACCTAAAACCTCACTTCCTATCGGTAATGTTTTAATATACGAGAAGGCCTTGGCCTGGGTTTCCATATCGCCCATGATGACGATGATCAAGTAGCCGAAGGGTTCGTCCTGGATGTAGTCGATGTTGCCGTAGAGGACGCTGACCTTGACGTGGAAGGTGCTGACGATTTCCGAGACGACCGGTTCGTGGGTGGCCTTGCCTTTGAAGCGCAGGCGGACCAGCATATCCCGGTCTGGCGTCGGCTGATCGGAGACGCCGAGGTTCTTGATGCCCGTCGGCAGTTCCATGTTGATGACCGACGTGACGAAGTCCTTCATGGTCTGGGACTGGGGATTGGTGAAGATGTCGACGACGCGGCCCAGTTCCTTGATGACGCCGCCTTCGATGACGGCTGCCCGGTGGCAGATGTTTTGGACGACGGCCATTTCATGGGTGATGATGACGATGGTGATGCCCATGCGCTGGTTGATATCCTGGAGGAGTTCCAGGATGGATTTCGTCGTCTGCGGATCGAGGGCTGATGTCGCTTCGTCGCAGAGGAGAATCTTGGGGTCACTGGCCAGGGCCCGGGCAATGCCGACGCGCTGCTTCTGACCGCCTGAGAGCTGGGACGGATAGTTGGACGCTCTGTCGCTGAGGCCGACCAGTTCTAACAGGGATTCTACTTTTTTGTGGATGACGTCTTTCGAGGCGCCGATCAGTTCCAGGGGGAAGGCGATGTTTTCAGCTACCGTCCGCGAGGAGAGGAGGTTGAAGTGCTGGAAAATCATGCCGATGTTCTTGCGTTCTGCCCGAAGTTCGGAATCGCTCATCTTCGACAGGTCCTTGTCGTCGATGATGACTTGGCCGCTGGTCGGTTTTTCCAGCATATTGATGCAGCGGACGAGGGTCGATTTGCCGGCACCGCTCTTGCCGATGATGCCGAAGATCTCGCCGTCTTCGATGGTCAGGTTGATGCCCTTTAAGGCTTGGATTTGGGCAGCGCCGCCGTAGGTTTTGGTAATGTTCTTTAAGGTAATCACAGTATCACTCCTTGAGCCAGGCGTACAGGGAAAAAGACAATAAAAAAGGCCGTCATGCAGATGACGGCCGTCAATACGGTGTTACTTCATCTGTCGGAATGTTCCGGTGGACTTGGCACCTTCCCGAATGGGGGTTGCCGCAGCGTCATCGGGCCATTCCCTCAGCTGCTCTGGATGAAAGATATATCGTTGTTGAAACTTATAATAGCACGGCTTGGGACCGTTGTCAATAAGTAATCGTTACTCGGCCCAGTTTCCGTTCGTGAATACGGGGACGACCGTGCCGTCTTTTTTGAGGCCCGTAATGGTCAGGTCCTTGGAACCGACCATGAAGTCGACGTGGATCATGGAGTCGTTGAGTCCGGCTTTAGAAAGGCCTTCTTTGTCGAGTTCCGTGCCGCCTTTAAGGCAGGTCGGGTAGGAGGCACCGAGGGCCAAATGGCACGACGCATTTTCGTCGAATAAAGTTTCGTAGAATAAGATGCCCGAGAGGGAAATAGGAGAGGCGTAAGGGATGAGGGCCACTTCACCGAGGCGGCCGGCGCCTTCATCGACGGCGACGAGCTTCTTTAAGACGTCTTCACCGATTTCGGCAGCGGCGTCGACGACTTTGCCGTCCTTAAAGGTCAGGTGGAAGCGGTCGATAGTATTGCCGTTGTAGACGAGCGGTCTCGTGCTGTACACCGTGCCGTTTACGGCGTCGGCTTGGGGGGCGGAATAGATTTCTTCCGTCGGGACGTTGGCATTGAATAAGATGCCGCTGGCCGTTTCTTCCATGCCGCCCTGCCAGATGTGGTTATCCGGAAGGCCGACGGTGAGGTCCGTTCCCAGGCTGTTGGTATAGTGCAGGCTGGTGAAGTGCTGGTTGGTCATCCACGTCCGGCGGGCTTCGAGGTTGGCTAAATGGGCATCCCAATCGGCCAAGGGATCTTTTCCGTCCGAGCGGGACGATTGCAGGATCTGATTCCAGAGGGCGTCATAAGCCTTATGGGCATCAAGGTCAGGGTAGAGGAGTTTGGCCCAGACGGCACTCGGGACAGCAGCGACGAGCCACGTCGTCTTCGAGGCCATCATGCCGTCGATATATTCCTTCAAAGCTTGGTTATGGGCCTTCTGCTGGGCAAAGATCTTCTTGGTATCGATGCCGCTCAAGAGTTTGGGATTGGCCGAAATGAGGCTCAGGAAGGCCGCTTTTTTATGGTAGTAATGGAGGCTGAAGTCGCGGCGCCAATCGGGCAGGGTCTCGAAGGACGACAGGTCTTCGTATTCGTAGCGCAGGCGGGTCATATCGTCACTGCGCCAGTTGACGACGACTTCAGCGGCACCCATCGTATAGGCTTCTTTGGTCAGTAAGGTGACGAAGTCGTGGCCTTCGACGGGGGCATTGATGACTAAGGTCTGTTCTTTTTGAAGATTGAGGCCCTTTTGCAGTAAAACCTTAGCATAGGCCGTTAATTGTGCGGTAGTAGGCATAAGAATCAACTCCTTTATAGGGTTATGAAAATCGCCAAGCGGTCTGTTTCCACAGGCGCCAGTTTAAGGCCGCGGCGTTGATGGCCAGGCTGATGATCAGGCTGAGCCAGTAGCCGAAGGGGCCATAGGGCGTGAGATGAGCCATGGCATAGCCCATGGGGATACTGATGAACCAGTAGGTGATGAAGGCGATGTAGGTAATGATGCGGACGTCTTTGTAGCCGCGAAGGATACCCTGGACGGGCGTTCCCATGGCGTCGCAGAAGGCAAAGGCCACGGCGCATAACAGGAAGGTACGAAGAACCCGGAAGGTTTCGGCGTCGGTCGTGAAAATGGCGGAAATGTCATCGACGAAGACGTAGGTAAAGAGGGTCACGCCGACGGCGATGATGAGGGCCGTGATTTGACAGAGGACGGCGTATTGCCGGGCGCCATGGTAGTTTTTGGCACCCACTTCGTAGCCGATGACGATGGTCGCCGCCAGGCTGATGCTCCAGGGAATGGTATAGGTCAGGGTCGTGAAGCTGATGGCGGCCTGGTTGGCGGCCAGATAGAGGGTACCAAATTCAGCCATCAAGAGGCTGACGATGGAAAAGAGGCTGGTTTCACAGAAGACGGCGATGAAGATGGGAATGCCAAGCTCTAACTGATGGTAGGCGTGATACCAGCTGAAAGGGCGCAGACGGCGCCACAGGCCGTACGAGCGAAAGGGCTCCATAAAGGTCAGGACGGCGACGAAGAGCAAGAAGGACACCCAGCCGGCAATGGTAATGGCATAGCCCGTGCCGATGCCGCCCATGGCCGGAATGGGGCCGGCGCCGAAGATGAGCAGGCGAAAGAGGATGATGGTCAGGACCAGGTTGGTCATGAGGATGGCCATCGAAACCTGGGTCTTGCCGTGGGCGTCGACGACGTAGCGCATCGTCGCCTGCAGGCAGATCGGGACCAGGCCTAAGGACAGGGCTTTGAGATATCCCCAGGCGATATAATGGACCCTCGGTTCAAGGCCCATGAAGTCGAGAAAAGGCGGCAGCAGCACATAGCCGGCTAGGAAGATAACGACCGTAAAGGCCAGGCTTAGATAGAGGCCCTGCATGATGTAGACGGGGATTTCGTCCGTCTTTTGGGCGCCGCGGAGCTGGGCGATGATCGGCGAGATGCCGAAGAAGAGGCCGCACAGGCCGGCAAAGACGGGAATCCAAATGTTGACGGCGACGGCGACACCGGCCAGATCGACGGTACCGGCGCGGCCGCTGAAAATCGAGCTGAAGACCGACGTGCCGACTTGGGCCATCTGGGTCAGGAGCAGGGGAAAAAACAGGGTCAGAAAATGACGCCACTGGCTGCGGTGGGGGAACATAGAAACCTCCTTATACGAAAAAAGCGTTGGCTCAGAGGACAACGCTTTTTCTACAGTTCAACTTATTTGCCCATCGCATTGACTTTGGAAGCCAAACGGGATTTTTTACGAGCTGCCGTATTTTTATGGAGAACGCCTTTACGTGCGGCGCTGTCGATTACGCTGCTAGCTTTATCAAATGCCTGTTTAACGGCATCAGCGTCACCGCCGAGGATAGCTTCGTTCGTACGGCGGATAGCGGTATGAACCGAAGATTTTACTCGAGAGTTAGCTGCATGACGAGCTGCGTCTTTTTCCATCGTTTTCATGTTGGATTTAATCTGCGGCAATGGATTCACCTCCCTAATTTACAAGAACACTAGAAGAAATTTTACCATATGCCACAGAAAAAATCAATACTTTTTTTGCAGGACATGCGATTAGGCTTTACCTTCCGAACCGAGAACGGCTTTGATCTTGTGAGCTACGATGTCATGGACGAACTGACGGCCGTCGGTCAGGTACTGACGCGGGTCGAAGTGATCCGGATGCTGAGCCATGTGCTGACGGATGCCGGCAGTCAGGCCGAGACGGAGGTCGGAGTCGATGTTGATCTTGCAGACCGACAGGGAAGCTGCTTTACGGAGCTGATCTTCGGGGATACCGACAGCATCAGCCAGGTCGCCGCCGTTGGCGTTGATGATCTTAACGTATTCCGGTACGACGGAAGATGCGCCGTGGAGTACGATCGGGAAGCCCGGCAGGCGTTTGGAAACGTCTTCGAGGATGTCGAAGCGGAGCGTCGGCGGTACGAGAACGCCGTCAGCGTTGCGGGTGCACTGTTCCGGAGTGAATTTGAAAGCGCCGTGGCTGGTGCCGATAGCGATAGCCAGGGAATCGACGCCCGTGCGGGATACGAATTCTTCGACTTCTTCCGGACGGGTGTAGTGAGCTTCTTCAGCCGAGACGTTGACATCGTCTTCGATGCCAGCCAGCTGGCCGAGTTCGCCTTCGACGACGACGCCCTTGGAATGAGCGTATTCAACGACTTTTTTCGTCAAAGCGATATTGTCTTCGAAAGAATGTTTGGAGCCGTCGATCATGACAGACGTGAAACCGCTGTCGATGCAGTCTTTGCAGGTTTCAAAGTCAGCACCGTGGTCGAGGTGAAGGGCGATGGGGAGATCGTAATCTTCCAGGGCTGCGGCTACGAGATGTTTCAAGTACGACGGTTTCGCATATTTGCGGGCACCGGCCGAAGCCTGAAGGATGATCGGGGATTTCAATTCAGCAGCGGCTTCTGTGACAGCCTGGACGATTTCCATGTTGTTGATGTTGAATGCACCGATAGCATAGTGGCCTTCATAGGCTTTTTTAAACATTTCTGTAGTTCCAATTAATGGCATGTTTACATTCCTCCTACAAGTTACGTATAGAATAGTGTTAATGTATATAATTCCAGCCGGCCTGACGGACGAGGGCGTCCATATCTTCAGGCAGCTGGGAATTAACGGTAATGAAGCGATGCGTCATGGGGTGGGTAAACTGCAGGCAGTAGGCGTGAAGCGCCTGGCGCTGCATGAGGCGGCGCGAACCGCCGTATAGATCATCCCCGACGAGGGGATAGCCGAGATAACTGCTGTGGACCCGGATCTGATGAGTCCGTCCGGTATGCAGTACGACTTGGAGCAGACTGTATTCGTCATTCCTGGCCAGGCAGGTAAAATCGGAATGAGCCTGCTTTCCATCGGGCCGGACGCAGCGGGTAATGATGCTGTCGGGACATCTTCCGATGGGGGCGTGTACAGTTGTGACCCGCGCAGGGTATCGTCCCTGACAAATCGCGAGATACAGCCGTTTATAGCTGAGATCTTTCTTGTCGAAAGCATACTGAATCTGCGGTTCTTTGGCGACCATGCACAGGCCCGACGTGTTTTTATCGAGGCGATGCATGGGGTGGTATGAGCAGTGCTGACCGGTCTTTTCGTAGTGGTAAGCTACGGCGTTAGCCAGCGTTCCGTCTCGGACGGCCGACGTCGGATGCATTAAGATGCCTGCCGGTTTATCGATGACCATGAGGTAGTCGTCTTCGTAGACGATGCCGATGGGGATATCCTCGGGCGCAAATTCGTTTTTGACGGGAATGACGATGGAAACGACATCTCCTTCGCGGACGAAATCGCGTGTCGAGGCAGGCTGGCCGTTGATGGTACAGCTGCCGCTGTGCTTGATGCGGCGCCGCAGTGTCGATGAGACGCCGAAGTGTTTCATCGCGCCGGCTACGGTCGTAGGCCGGTGGAGCGGACCGACTGTAAAATGAATCATTGGCATATTCCTCTATCTTGGCGTTGTCTATCCTTATTATACCCAATAGAAATAAATAAATCCACACATTTCAGGAAAAGAGGTGGGCTATATTTTAGCCCGCAGCCAAGGAAATACGCTGATTCTGAGAAAATGAAGAAAAAAGTTACCTTTATAAACAGGAAACTTGACGCTATGTGTCGAAATAGTATAACATAGAAAGGCTATGTATCCGTTTTTGGCATTTATGTGAAAAGGGCCTTTCAAAAAGAAGGAATTGGACAGGTCCATAGAGAATATATAAATACATCAGCTTAATTGAAACAAAGCAGGTGATAGTGAGTGAAACGGTTTTCCAGCGAATTTATTGAACAGGTTCGCCAGGCGAATGACATCGTCAGCGTCATTTCGGACTACGTCGCGCTGAATCGGAGGGGCCGCAATTTTTGGGCCTGCTGTCCTTTCCATAATGAAAAGACGGCGTCCTTCAGCGTCACGGCCGACAAGGGATTTTTCTACTGCTTCGGCTGTCATGCCCACGGCGATGTCTTTCAGTTTATCATGAAAAAAGAAAACCTTTCCTTTTCAGACGCCGTCGAGCGATTGGCCGAACGGGCTCATATTGCCCTGCCCGTCGTCGAACGGTCGGCTGAAGAAATGGCCCGCGATAAACTGCGGGACCGACTCTATGAAATCAATGAAATGGCAGGGAATTTTTTCCATAACTGCCTGGTACAGACCCATTATGGTGAACCGGGGCTGGCCTATTTCCACAAGCGTCACGTGTCTGACGATACGATTGACGCCTTTAAGCTGGGCTTTGCACCGGACAGCTGGGATAAGCTGACCGGCGCCTTTATGAAAAAAGGCGTCACCGGCAAAGAACTGGTTGCACTGGGCCTGGCAAAAGAAAAAAACGGCCACTTTTACGACGCCTTCCGCGGCCGGGTCATGTTTCCCATCAGAGATGGCCGCAGCCGCATCGTCGGGTTCGGTGGCCGCGTCCTCGACGACAGCAAGCCGAAATACTTAAACTCCCCGGAAACGCCGATCTTCAATAAACGGCGCCTCTTGTTTGCCATGGATATGGCCCATAAAGCCATCTTCGACGAGGGCAAGGCCGTATTGGTCGAAGGCTATATGGATGTCGTCTCGGCCCATAACCGGGGCATCCACAACGTCGTAGCGTCTCTTGGGACGTCCTTTACGGATGAACAGGCGCGGCTCCTCCAGCGTCAGGCCAAAGAACTGGTCCTAGCCTACGATATGGACGGCGCCGGCCGGCAGGCGACCCAGCGGGCCATGACCATCGTAAGGGGTCTTGGCATGCGCATCCGCATCCTGTCCCTGCCGCAAGGCAAGGACCCTGATGAATACATCAATGCTGCCGGTCCGGAAAAATTCCGGGACGCCGTAAACGACGCGCCCAACGTCCTCGACTACATGCTAAACCGGGCCCTTTCCCTCTACGATGCCACGACCCTTGAAGGGAAATCGTCCATTACGGCCATGGTTCTCCCCGTCGTCGCAGCCGTCGACAACCGGGTCCTCTTAGAGGCCTTTTTGAAAAAACTGGCCGGCCAGCTGCAAATCGGGGAAGACGCCGTTCGCAGTGAATTTAATAAATACGTCGCAGCCCATCCGGAGGCAGGACAACAGCAGGTCGTCATATCCCCGTCCGTATCGCAGCACAATGCCGCCGCCCGCGGCACGGGAACCATGGCGGTCGCCGAAGAAAACATCCTGCGCTTTCTCCTGGAAAAGCCAGCTTCTTGTGAGCGCATCAGCGCCAAGGTAGATGCCTCGGTCTTTGCCGATGAACGGCGCCGCCGTATTTATCAAATTATATTAGATACATATGCACACCAAGGGATGTACACACTACATGACATCCAGCAAAAATTAACTCCTGAGGAGGCCGAAGAAGTTGCAAGAATTATGGTTCTGCAAGACGTCCCGTTGGACGAAAACGTGTTGATGGATTACGTCAAACGGTTTCGCCTGGCGGACCTGCAAAAACAGTACCTTGAACACAGTCGCCTGGCTGCCGGCTACAGCCGCACGGGCGATGCCAGATTGGCAGCTGAGCTTGCCGTCTGCAAACAAATTAACGATGAAATGAAGCAATGGTCTTAAGGAGCAGAAAGGAGCCTGTACACCATGGTGAATAAAAAGACAGACGATATGAACGAAACGAATAAAACGACAAAGAAAACCGTACGCCGCAAGACGACGAAGAAAAAAGAGGCGGCAGCAAAGCCGGCCCTCTCGGAAAAAGAACGCCAGGCCCTGGCCCTGCAGCACATACAGCAACTCCTGCAAACGGGGCAGAAGAAAGGCAGCTTGACTTATACGGAAATCATGAACCTCATGGAAGAAGACGACCTGACGCCGGACCAGATCGACAAGATGTATGAACTCTTTGCCGATAAGGGTATTGACATCATCGGTGAAGAAGATTCCATGCGCGATCGTGATGAAATAGATGACGAAGATACGGAAAAAGTACCGGATATGCACAATGTCGACCTCAGCGTGCCCGAAGGCATCAACATCGACGACCCGGTCCGTATGTACTTAAAAGAAATCGGCCGCGTGCCCCTCTTGTCGGCGACGGAAGAAATCACCCTGGCCAAGGCCATTGAACAGGGGAACGCTCCCGACGCGACGGAAGAAGACATCAAAGCCGGCACGATCGCCAAGAAGAAACTGACCGACGCCAACCTGCGCCTCGTCGTCAGCATTGCCAAGCGCTACGTCGGCCGGGGCATGCTCTTCTTGGACCTCATTCAAGAAGGCAATCTGGGCCTCTTGAAAGCCGTCGATAAATTCGACTACAGCAAGGGCTATAAATTCAGTACCTATGCTACCTGGTGGATCCGCCAGGCCATTACCCGCGCCATTGCCGACCAGGCCCGGACGATCCGAATCCCGGTCCACATGGTCGAAACGATCAATAAACTGATCCGCATTTCCCGTCAGCTCCTCCAGGACAAGGGCCGTGAACCCCTTCCGGAAGAAATCGCCGAAAAGATGGATATCCCCGTCGAACGCGTTCGGGAAATCATGAAGATCGCCCAGGAACCGGTGTCCTTGGAAACGCCGATTGGCGAAGAAGAAGATTCTCACTTAGGCGATTTCATCGAAGACTCGGAAGCCGTTGCACCTGACGACGCTGCGTCCTTCATCCTCTTGAAAGAACAGATCGAAGACGTCTTCTCGTGCCTTACGGACCGCGAACGAAAGGTCCTCTACCTGCGCTTTGGCCTGAAAGACGGCCGGCCGCGGACCTTGGAAGAAGTAGGCCAGCACTTTAACGTCACTCGTGAACGTATCCGCCAGATCGAAGGCAAGGCCTTAAGCAAGCTCCGCAACTGGGGCAAGCGGGAAAAAATCAAGGATTTCCTCTAAGCCGTTTATTTCTATATTATAGATTTATATACGTTGTCGTTTCTCTTAGGAGGTAGTTTTATGGATAAAGCCAATCGGCCCCACATCTTCTGCCATATGGAGACGTCTCTCGACGGCAAGATCATGGGTAAGTACCTTTGGATTGAAGAAACCAACGCCGAAGAAGATTCCTTCTATACCTTATTTGCCGGCCCTAAAGCGTATTTTAAGCCTCAGGCTCTCTTAAACGGCCGGACGACAATTGAAGACAATTTTACTTTTTATAAAACGCCGGCTGTCGATGAAAACGCCGCTCCCGTGCCGGGTGGAGACTTTTTAGCCGACGACGGCAAGACGGGATTCTACCTCGTCGTCACCGATTCCAAAGGGCGCGTGGCCTGGGAAACGGGGCAGCTTACTGATTTCTACGGTCATGAAAAAGCTCAGGTCGTCGAAGTCCTGTCGGAACAGGCGTCCAATGCCTACAAAGCCTACCTGCGCGACAAGGGCGTCAGCTACTTGATCTGCGGGAAGGACCAGATTGATCTCTCTCTTACGTGCCGTAAACTGAAAGAGGTCCTGCACCTCGATTCGGTCATGCTGGCCGGCGGGGGAGCGATCAACTGGAGCTTCCTTCAGGAAGGCTTATGCGACGAAGTCAGTGTCGTCATCGCCCCGGCAGCCGACGGCAGTGCCGACACGCAGACCTTATTCATGGCCCGTCCCGGTTTTTCCGACGACCAGCCCATCGTCTTTTCCGTGAAAGACTGTAAGGTCATGGCCGACGGCAAGGTCTGGCTGCGCTATGACGTACAGGGCAAGAGTCAACACGATTTTGCCGCTGACAGTGAATATCAGGCCGTTCAGGATATGTTGGCAAAAGTCAATCAGTAAAGGAGGCTACTCATGTTAACCGATATTTTCTTCGATTGCATCAAGCATGACGGCATCGTGTCCGTCGCCTCGGCCGGAAAAGACGGTCGAGCTCACATCGCCAATACGTGGAACAAGTACCTCATCGTCACCGACGATGAAAAGATCCTCATCCCTTGCTTCGGCTTCATCAAGACCGAAAAGAACGTCGATGACAATCCCTATATCGAAGTCGTCATCGGAAGCCATGAAGTACAGGGCAAGATGGGCATGGGCACGGGCTGCCTGTTAACCGGGAAAGCCGAATTCTTCAAAGAAGGAAAGCTCTTTGATGACATGAAGGCCAAATGCTCCTTTGCCAACCGGGTCCTGGTCTTTACGCCGGAAACGTGCAAACAGACAATTTAACCTAACAAACGAACTCCTCCGATACGAGGCTGCCGTGACGGTCGCCTGGCGGAGGAGTTTTTTTGTCTTGGGCCCTGATGGGGAGGGGCGCCCTCTTTATGATATAATTAATGATATAGATTATGAGAACACGAAGGTTGTAAAAAAATCTTAGCGTTAGAGGCATTTTTTGCCATGTACGGTACATCGGGATAGACGTTTTTTTACCGTTGAACGCGTTAAGGAGGATGAAGTATGACAGACGAGACGGTCAAGGCCTATACACTGCGTGCGAAAGATACGGCACTGATCGAATTTTCCCTCTATCGGCGGCAAGGGGGTGGCGACGGGAGTTTACCCGGTACCGATGAACTTGTCATCGACAAGGTACATGTAGATCAGCAGGCCTTATTTCCGGCGGCCTTAAAAACGGGAGTCCCCCTTACGGGAAAGAAGCTGGCCGATTGGATACGGAGCCGAAAACTTCCGCGGCACCGCCATTTTGCTGAGGCCATGGAGGCAGCCATTCACGACGACGGACAGCTCATGACCTACGTCGATGTGACGAAGGCCCTGTCCCTGAACGATGCTTATTGGATCACGGCTACGGATATTTCGCCTTCCTGGGCCGACTGCAATCTCTACGATCATCCCTTTGAGGAAGGGATGGCAGCCGTCGCCTTTACCGGAGAGGGCGGGCCTTTTCAGGGACCTCTGGCGACGCCGGAGCTTACGACCTGCGGGGCTTTGAAAAAATGCTGGATTCGGCGGGATGGGCGCCTCTATTTACAAAAAGGCGACGGCTTTATGCCGCGCTCTGACGGCCGGACCCAGGCGACCTTAGAATGGTATGCCGCCCAGGTGGCTGAGGTCATGGAACTACCCCACATTCCCTATGAACTGGAGTGGTACACCCAGGCCGACGGGACGAAGGAAACGGTGTGCCTGTGCGAGCTCTTTACCTGTGCCGACGTGGGCTATGTCGATGCCCATACGTATTTTTCTCAACAGGGCCTCGATTGGGCTTCCTTAGATGATGAAACCTTAGCCGCTCATGAGCGTATGGCCCAGCTCTATGGCAGAGAAGCTTACGCCGATCTCATGGTCTTTGACGCCCTTATCTGCAACAAGGACCGCCACTACGGGAATTACGGCTATCTCATCGATAATGATACGGGAGCATGGATCGGGCCGGCGCCGATTTTTGACAACGGACGCTCTCTTCTTTATGATGCCAGTACCTATGATTTGGACCACCTCGAAGACTATATGGCAGGTCCCGGCGGGAGAGGGACGTCGATGCCCTTCGATGCCCTGGCTCAATTCTTTGTGGAACCGCGCCATTTAGAGGGCCTCCAAAAATTGACGACCTTTTCCTTTGAAAATCATCCCACTTGTCCCTTGCCGGAGGTGACCCTGGCACGCCTGACAAACTTCGTTCGCCAGCGGGCAGCGCATATTATTGATTTATATGAAGCACGGGAGATGCATCATCACTTGACGGTGACGGACTAGGACTTTGGTGATACAGAAACAAAAAAATACGACGACAAGGTATGCTTAGACACCTGTCGTCGTATTTTCATATGATCTGGTGGGCCCACTTGGGATCGAACCAAGGACCAACCGGTTATGAGCCGGTGGCTCTACCGCTGAGCTATAGGCCCATGTAATCAGCGCGTAAAGTCTTACCAAGTTATTATACGCCAATCAGAAAGGGCCGTCAAGAAGGGATATGGCATGGTCGTCAGCCAGGAGACGGCCTGTATATCGGCCCGGGCGTTGGGCTTACGGCAGGAGGTACATCATCGCCTGGAACCGTGGAAGTGGGACAATTTTTAGCCTGTCAGCGGTAAAATCCGATAAATTTGCCATTATCGGTGGCAGTATCCTTATTTTTTCGTTATAATAGAGCATAAATAATTATGTAAAGGGGGAGGGCTCATGGCCGATATTCGTATTTTAAGGGGACCTAGGATCGTCCCCGACGTAGATCAGGCATTGCAATTTGCCGGCTATAAAGAGGGCGGTCTCGGAAGGGACAAGAGCCTCATTCGCTGTCAGGAACTGGTGACGATTCTGCGCCCACTGATGCAGGCCAAGGCCGCACTGGCCTTTACCGACGATACGCTCTATGCCGTCCTGACCTTAGGGGCTGCCGTCAGCCGTAAACTCGATGAGTACGAAAAAGACGGCGACGTCATGGATTCCTTGTTGTTCAATGCCTTGGCCGATACCTGCCTCATGGCCCTTGAAGAAGAGGTCCTGCAGCAGCTTCAGCTCATTTGTAAGCAAAAAGGCTGTGGCATTACCGGCCGTCACGAACCGGGCAGCGACATCCCCTTGTCATCCCAGGCCGATGCCGTAGCGGAAACGAAGGCCGGTCAGTCCCTGGGCGTGAGCGTCAATAAAGATTTGGTCCTGTCACCGGCCAAATCGATGACCCTGGTCTTTGATATCGGCTCCGATCCCAAGGTCTTTCACGCCGCCCATGACTGTGCGTCCTGCCCCAAGACCGATTGCGACCGCCGGAAGGACAGTGGCGAGGCCGTCGTGACCGTTCCGGCCGGGGTTAAGGTCGATGAGGCTATTCAGGCCCAGGGGACGGATCTTTCCATGCCCTGCGGCGGCAAGGGACGCTGCGGGAAGTGCCGCGTCCGCGTCGTGGCGGGAAAACTTGCCGTGACACCGGCCGACCGAAACGTTTTTTCCGACAGTCAATTGCGCGAAGGCTGGCGACTGGCCTGTCAGGCTGAAACGACGGAAGAAACGAAGATCGCCGTGCCCCTTCGCGAACAGCAGGGCTTTTCAGCCCTGGCCCTTCAAGAAGATGCGGAACAAGATTCGGCTTTGTTGGCCAACCATGGCTGCGGCATCGCCATCGACATCGGAACGACGACCATCGCCGCAGCCCTCGTCGACCGGACCGACGGCCGTATCGTGGCCACGGCGACGACGGCAAGCCGGCAGCGCTCCTTTGGTGCCGACGTCATCAGCCGTATCGATGCCGCCAATAAGGGCAAGGGAAAGGCTTTGCAGAAGGCCGTTCGCAAGGACATCCTGGGACTGATGGAAACCCTCTTTGACGATCACCCCGAGGGACGAACCTCGTGCCGGGCTGTAGCCATTGCCGCCAATACGACCATGCTTCACCTGCTCATGGGCTGGTCTTGTAAGGGACTGGGCAACTGGCCCTTTACGCCGGTATCCTTAGGCGGCGAGACCTACGCTTTTAAAGACGTCTTTGGGAGCGACTTTCTGTCGGACTGCCCGGTGACCCTCATTCCCGGCATGAGTACCTACGTCGGCGGCGACATTACGGCCGGCATTGCCGCTTCGGGCCTCATGGACTCCGACGAGGTTACCTTGTTCATCGACTTAGGGACCAACGGGGAATTGGTCCTCGGCAATCGGGATCAGCGCTTCATCGCCTCGGCGCCGGCCGGACCGGCTCTCGAAGGGGGCAAGCTGACCTGGGGGACGGCCAGCATTTCCGGGGCCATCTGCGGCGTCCGCATCGAAGGCAGCAAGGCCATTGTCCGCACTATTGACGGCGCCGTTCCCGTCGGCATCTGCGGGACCGGCATCATCGAAGCCATGGCCGGCCTGGTCTCAGCGGGACTGGTCGATGAGACGGGAAAATTAGAGGAACCGTACTTCAGCATGGGCTTTACCCTGGGGTCGACCCTCGATTATGAACGGATCGTCCTCAGTCAGAAGGATATCCGTGAAATCCAGATGGCCAAGAGCGCCATTCGGGCCGGGATTGAAACCCTCATCGAAGGGAGCGGCATGGACCGCCGGCGCATCGATCGGGTCTGTCTCGCCGGAGGTTTTGGCTATCGCCTCGATCCGGAGAAAGCCGCCGTCATCGGCCTCTTGCCGCCCGATTTAGCCGATAAGGCGACGGCTGTCGGCAATACGGCCCTCCAAGGGGCAGCAGCTCTGGTGGCGGGAACGCTTTCCATTCAGGATCTGCAGGACGCGGCTTCCGGAGCCGAAGAAAGGGTCCTTGGCAACGAAGAAGCATTTCAGCGCTTATACATTTCATATATGAATTTTTAGGGGGAAGGTAGATTGACCAACGAAGCATTTCAGCGGCTCTTAGACAGGGGTGTCGTCGTCCTCGACGGCGCTACGGGAACCAATTTACAGCAGGCCGGCATGCCTATCGGCGTCTGCCCGGAACAATGGATTTTGGAAAATCGCCAGGTCATGATCGATTTGCAGCGAAAATTCATTGAAGCCGGGACCGATATCGTCTATGCGCCGACCTTTACGGGCAACCGCCTGAAACTGGCGGAATACGGATTAGATCAGGACTTGAAAGCCATCAATGAGGGGTTGGTGGCCATTTCTAAAGAAGCCGCAGGGGACAAGGCTTTGGTGGCCGGCGATATGACCATGACCGGCCGCCAGCTCTATCCCATGGGGGATTTGACCTTTGAAGAACTGGTGACGGTCTATAAAGAACAGGCCAAGGTCCTTTATGAAGCCGGCGTCGACCTCTTTGTCGTCGAAACGATGATGAGCCTTCAGGAAACGAGGGCCTGCGTTTTGGCCATCAAAGAAGTCTGCGACCTGCCCATCATGGCCACTCTGACCTTTGAAAAAGACGGCCGCACCTTGTATGGCACGCCGCCGGAAGCGGCCGTCGTCGTCCTCGAACACTTAGGCGTTGCCGCCGTCGGCCTCAACTGCTCGACGGGACCGGCCGACATGGTCGATACGGTACGGACGATGTACGATTATGCCAATATTCCCATCATCGCCAAACCGAATGCCGGCCTTCCCGAACTGGAAGGCGACAAGACGGTCTATAAGACGACGCCGGAAGAATTTGCCCAAGACGGCTGCCTCCTCATCGAAGCTGGGGCCCATATCGTCGGCGGCTGCTGCGGGACGACGCCGGCTCATATGAAGGCCCTGGCTGACGCCGTAAAGGGTCTGACGCCAAAAGTACCGAAGGCCGGTCACCACCGCGTCCTGGCATCGGAACGGCAGGTCCTGGACATCCATCTCGACGGTGATTTTCAGGTCATTGGCGAACGCATCAATCCGACGGGCAAGAAGAAACTCCAGGCCGAACTGCGGGCGGGAAAACTCGATTTAGTCCGCTCCATGGCCCGCGAGCAGGAACGGTACGGGGCCTCGATCCTCGACGTCAACATGGGGACCAACGGAATCGATGAAAAAGAGATGATGCTCAAAGCCATTTATGAAGTGACCGGCGTATCGGGACTGCCCCTTAGCATCGATACCAGCTCGCCGGAAATCATGGAAGCCGCCCTGCGCATCTATCCCGGTCGGGCCCTGGTCAATTCCATTTCCTGTGAAACGGAAAAATACGAAACCCTCCTGCCTGTCGTCAAGAAGTACGGTGCCATGTTCATCGCCCTGCCCGTATCGGATGAGGGCATTCCCAAGACCTTAGCGGAAAAACACGCCGTCCTCGATGAACTCTTGAACCACGCTTATGACGCCGGCTTTAAGCCCGAAGACATCGTCGTCGATGCCCTGGTAGCGACGGTCGGTGCGGCGCCGACGGCAGCTCTTGACTGCATGGCGACGTTTTCCCACTGCAAGAACGATTTGGGTCTAGCCACGGTCTGCGGATTGTCCAACATTTCCTTCGGCCTGCCGGACCGGATGTACGTCAATGCCGCCTTCTTATCCATGGCCATTGCCAGCGGCCTTACCATGGCCATTGCCAATCCGTCCCAGGACCTTCTGATGAATACGGCGGCGGCTGCCAATATGCTCATGAACCGCGAAGGCAGTGACCTCGGCTACATCCGCCGCATGCAGTATTTCGATAAGAAAGAGGCTGAAGCCAAACGGAAGCAGGAAGCAGAACTCCTGGCCCGTCACGGCGAGTCGGCCACCGCCGCTTCGCCGGGGGAGTCTGAGGGCACGGATGAAAAACCGGTCAGTCCCGTCTATCAGGCCGTCCTGGACGGTGAAAAAGAGGCCATCGTCGCCTTAGCCCAGGCCGAAATGGCAAAAGGCACGGCTCCAGGCGCCATCATCGATGAACAGCTGATTCCGGCCATTACCGAAGTCGGCAATTTATATGACAAGCAGATCTATTTCCTGCCCCAGCTCATTGCTAGTGCCAATACGATGGAAACGGCCATTGCCTACTTAGAGCCACTCATCAAAAAGGCGCCGGGCCAGGCGGAAATGGCGACGGTCATCATCGCCACCGTCGAAGGCGACGTCCATGATATCGGCAAGAACCTCGTCGGTCTCATGCTGCGCAACTACGGGTATAAGGTCATCGACCTGGGCAAAGACGTGCCGGCCGGCAAGATCATCGAAACGGCCCTTTGCCAAAAGGCGTCCGTCGTCGGCCTGTCGGCTTTGATGACGACGACCATGATGCATATGAAAGACGTCATTGCCGAAGCCGCCGATCGGCATTACGACGGAAAGATCATCATCGGCGGCGCCGCCGTGACACCGAGCTTTTCCGATGAAATCGGCGCCGACGGCTATTCAAAAGACGCGGCAGACTGTGTCAAACTCGTCAGCCGCCTGTTATCGTAAAAGGGGGAATTTCTATCATGACATCTTATCGTTGGGCCACCTTAGGCTGCGGTGTAATTGGGAATGAATTGGCTCAGGCTATGCAGCAATTAGGCGGCAACCTGTATGGCGTCGGCAACCGGACCCATGCCAAAGCCGTTTCCTTTGCCGAAAAATACGGCATCTCCAAAGTCTATGACAAGCCGGAAGACATCTTTTCCGATCCCGACGTCGATATCGTCTACTTATCGACGCCGCACAACACGCACATCCAGTACCTGATCCCGGCCCTGGAAGCGGGAAAGCACGTCCTCTGCGAAAAATCGATTACCCTCAACAGTGACGAACTGGCCCGGGCCCGCAAAGTCGCCGAAGAAAAAGGCGTCGTCCTGGCCGAAGCCATGACCTTGTATCACATGCCGGTCTATAAGAAATTGGCCGACCTCGTCAACTCCGGTGCCTTAGGGAAACTGCGCTTCGTCCAGATGAACTTCGGCAGCTATAAAGAATATGACATGAAGAACCGTTTCTTCAACCGTTCTCTGGCCGGCGGGGCCCTCCTCGATATCGGCGTCTACGCCTTGTCCTTCGTCCGCTACTTCATGACGGCCCAGCCCGATCAGATCGCATCCCAGGTCCTGCAGGCTCCGACCGGCGTCGATGAACAGGCCGGCATCCTCCTCCAGAACAAAGAAGGGGAAATGGCCACCTTAGCTCTGTCCCTCCACGCCAAACAGCCGAAACGGGGCATGGCTGCCTTCGATAAAGGCTATATCGAAATCTACGACTATCCCCGGGCTGACACGGCGACCATCACCTATACCGAAGACGGCCGCAAAGAAGTCATCCAGGAAGGCAGCACGGCGAAAGCCCTGCAGTACGAAATCCTCGATATGGAACAAGCCGTCGCTAACGGCGGCAAGGGCATGTGCCAGGAATACACCAAGGACGTCATGGACCTCATGACCACCATCCGCAAGCAGTGGGGCCTGACCTATCCGGAAGAAGAACAGGCATAAATCACGCTGAAAGGGCCTCATAAAGGCTTCCTTTTACAGACATTTCAATCAGTCTTTGCAAAAGATATACAGGCTCTCGCTATACTGAAGATGTACAGCGAGAGCCTGTTTCTATTGGGGATGAGGAGGAGATGCCATGTTTTCGTCACTGTTTTCCAGGAATCAAGAGGGACTTGAAAGAAAAAATTATTCGCGCCTGTCGATCATTAGCGATTTCCATTATCCGTGCAAAAAATTGGTCACGCCGAAAGAACGCCTGCGCTATATGGCTGCCAAAGAAGGGGCCCTGCAGGATATGAACGACTGGCGCGACCTCGATCTGGCCGTCTTTACGGGCGATATGGTCCAGCGCAACGGCGACGCCGAAGAATACCGCCTGGTGCGGCTCGTCGTCAACGGTCTCAAAAAGCGCAAGGCCTTCATTGCCGGCAATCATGAACTGCTCTATACGGGCCACGGCGAAGACCTGCGGCCCTGCAGCAGTACCGAACGAATCCTGCATTTTGCCCGCTATACCAAGACCTTCGGGCCGCTGTATTACGCCAAAGAACAGCGGGGGTATCTCCTGGTCTTCCTGTCGCCGGACACGGTTACCGGCGGCGCTGCCGTCGAATTATCCCATCAGCAGCTGACCTGGCTCGACCAGACCCTGGCCGCCCACCGTCAGATGCCGACGATCATCTTCTGTCACGCTCCCTTAGAAAATACAGCCGTTCCCGAAAAGAATGGCGTCAGCCTGCCGACACCGCGCAATTCCGCCCAACCGGCAGCCGACATCCGCCGCATTTTGGCCCGCCACCACCAGGTCCGCCTGTGGGTATCGGGACACACCCATACCATGCCCGGCGATGCGACCTTCATGGACGATCAGAACTACTATGAAGGCCGGGTCCTCAACGTCTATAACAGCGACTGGGACGAAGACACCATTTATTCCAACTCGATCTATCTTTATTCCGACAAGATCATCATTCGGACTTATAACCATACCAAGGGCATCTGGCTGCCGGTCTTCGACCGGGTCGTCACCCTGCCGGAATGGTGCCGCGCCGTCGCCTAATCGCTGCTTGATCGAAATCTATCTTTGACACGCCTCGAGATCGGCATATAAAAAAGGCCGGGAAGAAATGAATGTCATTTCTTCTCGGTCTTTTTGGCGTGTTTCTTATTCTTCTTCGTCGTCGATGGCCAGTTGGTCCGGCGTCGTGCAGAAGGTAAAGTCAGGATTTCGTTCGACGATCCAGTTGGCCTGCCATTCGTTGGTAATGAGCAGGACGACGCGCTGTTTATGGTCTTTGACGATCATGGCGCTGTCGATGTTCTTGAGGTCCTTGTAGTCGTTTCCGTTATCCTGGATCCAGCGGGCGACGGTGTAGGGCAGGCGGTTCATTTCCAGATCGACGCCGTATTCGTGCTTCAGCCGGTATTCGAGGACTTCGAACTGCAGTTGGCCGACGGCGCCGACAATGTAGCTTTCCATGGAGCCCAGGTTTTCATAGATCTGGACGGCCCCTTCCTGAGCTAACTGGGTCATGCCCTTTAAGAACTGCTTGCGCTTCATGGAGTCCTTGGCGCGGATGCGGGCGAAGAGTTCCGGCGGGAAGGTCGGGAAGTCTTTGAAAGTGACTTTCTTCTTGCCGTCGTAGAGGGTGTCGCCGACACCCATGGTGCCGTTGTCAAAGACGCCGATGATGTCACCGGGGTAGGCGTCTTCGATGATCGTCCGTTCCGTAGCCAGGAACTGTTGGGGCTGCATGAGCCGCAGGGTCTTGCCCGACTGGCGATGGGTGACCGACATGCCCTTTTCGAACTTGCCCGAGCAGATGCGCATGAAGACGATGCGGTCGTGGTGCTGGGGATTCATGTTGGCCTGGATCTTAAAGACGAAGGACGTGAACTGATCCGATGTCGGGTCGACGGAGCCTTCGAGGCATTTTCGCGGCTGCGGTTTCGGAGCCATGCGCAGGAATTCTTCGAGGAAGGGCTTGACGCCGAAGTTGGTCATGGCCGAGCCGAAGAACATCGGTGTCAGTTCGCCGCGCTTGACCTTTTCCATATCGAATTCGTCGCCGGCTTCGTCGAGGAGTTCGATGTCGTCGATGAGGCCCTGGTGGACGTCTTCGTCGAGGAGTTCTTTAAAGATCGGATCGTCGGCCGAGCCCTTGGTCGACGCCAGTTTGCGCTGGCCGTGGGTCGTGTCCTTTTCAAAGAGTTCGATGGACGACGAGGCCCGGTCGTAAATGCCCTGGTAGCTGCCGTTGAGGCCGATGGGCCAGTTCATGGGGTAGGCGTGGATGCCGAGGATGTCTTCGATTTCATCCATGAGGTCGAAGGGGTTGCGGCCGAAGTGGTCGATTTTATTGACAAAGGTAAAGATGGGGATGCCCCGTTCTTTACAGACGCGGAATAATTTCTTGGTCTGGGCTTCGACGCCTTTGGCGACGTCGATGAGCATGACGGCGCTGTCGGCGGCCATCAGCGTCCGGTACGTGTCTTCACTGAAGTCCTGATGGCCCGGCGTATCGAGGATGTTGATGTGATGGCCTTCATAGTCGAACTGCAGGACCGAGCTGGTAACCGAGATCCCACGCTGCTTTTCGATTTCCATCCAGTCCGAGACGGCGTGTTTGGCCGTTTTCCGGGCTTTGACGGAACCGGCCAGATGGATGGCACCTCCGTAGAGCAGTAATTTTTCAGTCAGCGTCGTCTTACCGGCATCGGGGTGAGAGATGATGGCAAAAGTACGGCGATTATTTACTTCATCGGTTAATGACATAATACACCTCATCTGTTGTTAAAGCTAAAATATGCAAGTACTCCTTATTATATAATTTTTTCCACGCACTGGCAAGATTCTATTATGCATAAAACGGGTCACTGGTGTGGTAACTTATGTTTTTTGTATACATGTGAATTTTTTATCAATTCTTATGAGTAAAGTATAGCCTTACACTTGATTTCAGGTTATAATAGACTTAATCCATAGAGAATAGAGAAGGAGCATGTTGAAGTGATAATAACAAGAGAAACTGACTATGCAATCCGTATTTTACGGGCCCTGGCTGATTGGGAACAGAAGAATATTCGGGAAATCAGCGATGAACAGATGATTCCCCGGCAGTTTGCCTACAAGATTTCCAAGAAGCTGGAACAGGCCGGATACATCGAGATTGTCCGCGGCGCCCAAGGCGGCTGCCGACTGGCAAAGGATCTGCATGAATTGAACCTGATGGACGTCATCACCGTGATGGATCGGGATAACATGATCATCAGCTGCCTCGACGGTAGTTTTGAATGCTTGTACCGCCGTCGTCACGGCTCCTGCCCGACCCACGACGCCTATGCGGCCATTCAGGACAAGCTGACCGATGATTTGTCGGCCATCCCCTTACAGGACATTATTTTTGCTCCTAAAGACGATTCGATCTCGGTGGAACAGGCAGAATAACCATAGCCGTTCGGCGGCTAACCTATTGATAGAAAAGGAATTTACCATGAAGAAAAAGCTTTTTTGCGTGACTTGTCTCTTACTTCTCCAGACGGCCTTCATTACGGCGCCTGTGTACCAGCCGGTCCAAGCTGCAAAAGGCGGTATCCGTATGTCGGCCCCTCGTTCGGCACCGGCTGCGCCGGCTCCTAAAGCGACGCCGAAAACCAATACCAATAACAACACTTCATCGGCACAATCCCAGACTCGGAATCAAAGCACAGCGCCTCGGACCAACACCAATACGACGACCAATCGCTCGTCAGCCTGGGGTGGGGCCATGCGCGGCATCGGCCTCTTTGCCGGGGGCATGTTCCTCGGCAGTATGCTGAGCAGCCTCTTTGGCCTGGGCAACTTTGGCTGGGCCGCTGATTTTCTCGGCCTATTGTTTAACGTCGTCCTCATCTATGTACTGTTTAAAGCCGTGTCGGCGGTCTGGCGGGCTATCCGCGACCGTAGGCATCGTTCATAAAAAAGGAAGGGCAGAGGCCCTTCCTTTTTGCGAATCATGGGACTAATTTTGTCCCTGGGGTAGCGAAAATGCCGGGAACATGATATGTTCAGAACGTAACGAATTATCTAAAATTATTAATATTTATTGAAGGAGAGAAGCCCATGAATAACTATAAAATCATTGCTTGTGACATGGATGAAACACTGCTCAGCAGCGACGCGACGATTTGTCAGCGCAATATCGAAGCCATTGCCAAGGCGGTCGAAAAGGGCGTCAAGTTCGTGCCCTGCACGGGTCGGGGCTTTCGCTCCATTGACGGCGTCTTGAAGACCCTCCATCTTTTTGAACAGCCTGACCAGTACGTCATCGGCTTTAACGGCGGCAACATCACCGAAAATAAGGGCAGCCGCTCGCTGTTCTGGGATCCCATTCCCTTTGACCTGGCCGATCAGATCTTCCGCAAGTGCTGCACCTATGGCCAGTGCCTGCACATCTATACGCGGGACGTCGTCTATATCACCAATATCACGCCTGACGAAGAAGCCTTTTTGAAGGGCCGCATGGGCTACGTTCCCTGTGAAGAACAGACCCTCGATTTCATTCGCGGCAAGGAAGAAGTATCGAAATTGATCCTGACCAATACGGACTACGACTATTTGGAAAAAGTCCATGCCGACATGAAGCCTCTCCTCGATGACATTACGGTCAGCTTCTCCAGCAACCGCTACATTGAATTCATGCATAAAGGCGTCAATAAGGGCGCCGGCCTCTTGAAATTAGCCGACATCCTCGGCGTGCGTCCCGAAGAAACGATGGCCATTGGCGACAATATCAACGATATCGATATGCTCAAAGCGGCCGGCCTTTCCATCGGCGTCCGCAACCTGAATCCGGCTATCCGTCAGTATTGCGACGTCGTGACCGATGCTACCAACAACGAAGGCGCCGTAGCCGAAGCCATCGAAAAATACGTCTTATAAGTGACCGGTCCCTGTATGCCTTGCAGGAGGGGCCAATTTTCAGTATGATAAAAGTAGATTACAGAAAGGAAAAGCTGTCTTACCGGGAACAGGCAGCAGGAACAGGCATATGAACTCTACCGAAGCAATCTTAAAATTACAGAATGGCAGTGACGTCCGCGGCATCGCCGTCGAAGGCGTCCCTGACGAAAAGGTCAATTTGACGCCCGAAGCCGTCAACCGCATCGCCGCCGGCTATGCTCAGTTTTTAGCCCAGAAGTTGGGCAAGAAGGAAGGGGACTTACGCATCGCCGTCGGCCACGATTCGCGCATCTCGGCGGACATGATGAAAGAAGCCGTCTTTGCCGGCCTCCTCGGCCGGGGCGTCCACGTCACCGACTGCGGCCTGGCTTCAACGCCGGCCATGTTCATGTCCATCATTTTTGAAGACACGGCCATGGACGGGGCCATCATGATCACCGCCAGCCATCTGCCGTATAACCGCAACGGCCTCAAATTCTTTACGGAAAACGGCGGCCTTGAAAAGAAAGAAGTCAAAGAAGTCCTGACCCTGGCCTCGAAGCTTTCGGCAACGGCCGTATCGACGGCAGCCATCGCCTCGTTGGACCTCATCGAACGCTACGCCCTGCACCTGCGCCAGAAAATCTGCGCCGGCCTCCGCTCGGGCATGTACGATCGTCCCTTGGAAGGGATGCACATCGTCGTCGACGCCGGCAACGGCAGCGGCGGTTTCTTTGCGAAAAAAGTTTTGGCTCCGCTCGGCGCCGATACGACGGGCAGCCAGTTCCTCGAACCGGACGGCCATTTCCCGAACCATATCCCCAATCCGGAAAACAAAGAAGCTATGGCTTCCATCCGTAAAGCCGTCCTCGACAATCAGGCCGACTTGGGCCTCATCTTCGACACTGACGTCGACCGCATGAGCGCCGTATTGCCAAGTGGCGAAGAAATCAACCGCAACGCCCTCATCGCCATGATGGCCGCCATTTTGGCCCCCGACTACCCGGGCAGCACCATCATTACCGACTCGGTCACGTCCGATGAATTGACGACCTTCCTCGAAGACGAACTGCACCTCGTCCATCACCGCTACATGCGGGGCTATAAGAACGTCATCGACGAATGCATCCGCCTCAATAAAGCCGGTACCGTATCGCCCCTGGCCATTGAAACGTCAGGTCACGGCGCCTTAAGTGAAAACTACTACCTCGACGACGGCGCTTATTTGGCCGTCAAACTCCTCATCGCTGCCGCCAAAGCCAAGAAGGCCGGAAAGCCCTTAGGCGACCTCATTGCGGCCCTCGGCCAGCCTGCCGAAGGCGTGGAATATCGCCTCAAGATCAGCGGCGACAGCGACGTTCAGGCCTATGGTGCCGACGTCTTAAAAGCCTTTGAACAGCGGGCTGAAGAAAAGGGCATCTCCATTGCCAAACCGTCTTATGAAGGCGTCCGCCTCGTATTCCCCGGCGGCTGGGCCCTTCTTCGCATGTCCCTCCACGACCCCAATATGCCCCTTAACATCGAAAGCAAAGCCGTCGGCGGCTGCGAAGCCATTGCCAAAGACGTGAAAGCTCTGCTGGCCGGTTTTGACCGCCTGAATATCACCGTCCTTCCCGACTAAGGGGACGGCGTCTCGGCAGCGCGTCCATTCTTATCGTACACGAAAACAGCCCTTGACGACGAGGGCTGTTTTTTTGTATAATAAATGCACAATCATGTGACTGACGGAAGTGGAGTTACCACGGGGAGCATGATTTCTTGAAGCCGACCGTCTGGGCAACTTACCAGCGGAGCGGCCTTTTTTTATGCAGCGGACAGGAGTGACTACCATGGCAAAGGTATTAAGCGATATCGAAATTGCACAGCAGACGACATTAGAACCGATTACGACCATTGCAAAGAAGGTCGGATTGACGGACGACGATTTGGAACTCTACGGCAAATACAAGGCCAAGATTTCCTTTGACGCCATCAAGCGCCTTTCGAAAGAAAAAGACGGCAAGCTCGTATTGGTTACGGCCATTACGCCGACGCCGGCCGGCGAAGGCAAGACCTTGACGACCATCGGCCTGGCACAGGCGTTGAATTACATGGGCCATAAGGCTGTCGTCGCCCTGCGCGAACCGTCCCTCGGGCCTGTCTTTGGCATCAAAGGCGGCGCTGCCGGCGGCGGCTATTCCCAGGTCCTGCCCATGGAAGACATCAACCTCCATTTCACCGGTGACATGCACGCCATCACGGCGGCCAACAACCTCTTGGCAGCGGCCATCGACAACCACGTCCATCAGGGTAACCAGCTTCGCATCGACGTGCGCCGCATCATCTGGAAGCGGGTCATGGACATGAACGACCGGGCCCTTCGCAACCTCGTCGTCGGCATGGGCGGCAAGGTCTGCGGCTTCCCCCGGGAAGACCACTTCATGATCACCGTCGCTTCGGAAATCATGGCAGCCTTGTGCCTGGCCAGTGACCTCATGGACCTCAAGAAACGGATGGGGGACATCACCGTCGCCTACGACCTTGACGGCAACCTGGTCACGGCCCGTCAGCTCGGCGTCGAAGGCGCCATGGCCATCCTCATGAAAGATGCCATCAAACCGAATCTGGTCCAGACGATTGAACACACGCCGGCCCTCGTTCACGGCGGTCCCTTTGCCAACATCGCCCACGGCTGCAACTCCGTCGTCGCCACCAAACTGGCCATGAAGATGGGGGACATCGCCGTCACCGAAGCCGGTTTCGGTGCCGACCTCGGCGCTGAAAAGTTCATGGACATCAAGTGCCGCTTTGCCGGGATCAAACCCGATGCCGTGGTTATCGTCGCTACCGTCCGGGCCCTCAAGATGCACGGCGGTGTCGATAAGAAGAATTTACAGGAAGAAAACGTCGAAGCCTTGAAGAAGGGCTTTGAAAACCTCGCCAAACACATCGAAAACATGCGCCTCTTCGACGTTCCCGTCGTCGTCGGCATCAATAAATTCATCAGCGATACCGACGCTGAAATCAAGGCTCTTCGCGACCTCTGCGCCGACTACGGCGTCGAAGCAGCTCTCAATAACTGCTGGGCCGAAGGCGGCAAGGGCGGCGTCGAAATGGGCGAAAAAGTCCTCCAGATGCTGGAACAGCCCAAGACGCCGTACAAACCGATTTACGACGTCAATGCCTCCATTCCGGAAAAACTGACGGCCATCGTCCAGAAAGTCTACGGCGGCGACGGCGTCGTCTTTGAAGGCAATGCCAAGAAACAGATCCAGGAACTGGAAGCCTTCGGTCTCGACCACATGCCGATCTGCGTGGCCAAGACCCAGTACTCCCTGTCGGACAATCCGGCCCTCCTCGGTGCACCCAAGGGCTTTACGGTCACCGTCAAAGACGTCCGCGTCTGCACCGGTGCCGGATTCATCGTCTGCCAGACGAGCAATATCATGACCATGCCGGGCCTGCCGAAGGTCCCGGCGGCCAACCGCATGGACATCGACGAAAACGGCGTCATCACAGGTCTTTTCTAAGATGGATTATAATCAATTCCAATCGATGCCCCTCGACGAGCTCCTGACCGTGACGGCGTCTAAGGAGCCCATTCCCGGCGGCGGCGGCATCGCTGCCATGACGGCTGCATCGGCAGCAGCCTTAGTCGAAATGGTGGCCAACCTGACCATCGGCAAAAAAGGGTATGAAGAAATCGAAAAGCTCATGATCTCCATTCGCGACAAGGCGCAAAGCCTTCGTCAGCGCTATCTCGACGGCATCGCCGAAGACGCGGCGGCCTTCGACAACGTCATCCGTTCCGTCCGCCTGCCCAAGGACACGCCCGATCGAACGGCCATCGTACAGCAGGCCTTTAAGGATGCGGCGACGTCGCCCTTTGAACTGGGGAAGGACATCTTTGCCCTTCTGCAGCTGGCCGAACAAGCCGTCCGCTACGGCAACGCCTGGGTCATCACCGACGGAGCCATCGCTGCCATGAACGCCCGGGCCGCCATGCGCTCGGCCTTCTACAGCGTCCGCATCAACCTGCGGTCCATTACCGACGAGGCCTTCGTGGCCCGGATGATCGCCCAGATTCGCGAAATCGAAGAAAAAGCCGTCATCGTCGAACAGAATGTAGAATACGAATATCGTCAGCGGTAATCAAAATAGAATAACCAGAGAGAGACTGTCGTACCCCCTGTGCGGCAGCCTCTCTTGTTATATAGGGCAAGATACCGTATAATATAAAGTATACGAAAGGAGAATAGAATACAATGTTTGACTTCAATATACTCGCGATTATCGCCGGCATTCCCGGCCTGCTCATTGCCCTGGTCATTCACGAATATGCCCACGCCCAAGTTGCAGACTGGATGGGCGATGATACGCCGCGGATGATGGGGCGCCTGACCTTAAATCCCGTAGCCCATATCGATCCTGTCGGCCTGATCATGCTCCTCGTCGCCCGCTTCGGCTGGGCCAAGCCGGTCATGATCAATCCCGGCAACTTCCGCAACTGGCGAAAAGGGGAGGTCTGCGTCGCCTTAGCCGGTCCCGTATCCAATTTGATCACGGCTTTTGTGGCCCTCGTCGTCCAACTGGTATTTGCCAAACTCCAGCTCTTTTCGTCGACGGCCCTGCCCATGGTGCTGCAGCTCATCGTCTTGTACAACGTCAACTTCGCCATCTTCAACATGCTGCCCCTGCCGCCCCTCGACGGCTCGCGGGTCCTGATGTGCTTCTTGCCGACGGAATGGACGTATAAGCTGGCCAGCATCGAACGCTACAGCTTTTTGATCCTCATCGCCTTGATGATGACGCCGTTTTTCACCTATATTTTAATTCCCTTGCAGCGCCTGGTCTTTACGCTATTCTCGCTGCTCTTGGCTCCCTTTTGGTAAGGAGGGGTTACTATGATGTATAAGAAAATGATCGCTGCCGGTTTATTGTGGACGGCCCTGACGGCCTCGGCCGGCGCCTTTGACTATAACCAGTCTGTCGATGAAATCGCGGCCAATCCTTTGACGGCCTATCAGACCGTGTATCTCGGCATGCCGAGAGCCGACTTTGACGGCAACTTCTCGGTCTTGTCGGACTGGACCTTCTACGGCAGCACCGTGTCCTTTACGGAAAAGGCCGAACGGACGTCTGTCGAAAAAGGGATTTCCGTCACCGAAGGCATTGAAATCTTTTCCGCCGATACGTCGGCCAAGGGAAAGGTCTTAGCCTTTGACAACTACTTCAAGACCAAGGACAAGGCGACGGCCAAGTCGATTTACAGCCGCCTGGTGGCGACGATTTATTCCAATATGGAAAACTTCCCGGTCAAACAGAGCGACAAAGAAGTCGAATGGAAACAGGACGACGTCTCGATCACCGTCGCCTTTGACGGCCAGAAGGACCGTAACGGCGACTACATCGTCTACATCCGCCGCTACAACAATAAAATCCTGAAATAAGCCCTTTGTTGACAATGAACCTGAGAACGTATATAATAAGGTCATGATATATTTAACCTTTTGACCTTTAGATTTTTTTGAAGAGGGTGAGCTTTATGAACAGTGTGAAAACGGTATTCCTCATGACGGCCCTGGCCTGTATCCTCATGGCCCTGGGCGGCATCTTCGGCGGCCGCAACGGCGTCATGATTATGTTTATTATCGCCATGGGTATGAATTTCTTTTCCTATTGGTTCAGCGATACCATGGTACTTAGGGCTTACAAGGCCCAACAAGTCGGAGAGGACCACTATCTGTACCGCATCGTAGCCGATCTCGCGCAGCGGGCCGATCTGCCCATGCCCAAGGTCTACATCATCCCGACCGATGTGCCCAATGCCTTTGCGACCGGACGAAATCCGTCCCACGCAGCCGTGGCTGCGACGGAAGGCATCCTGCGCCTCCTCGATGAAGATGAAATCCGCGGCGTCCTGGCCCATGAAATGAGCCACGTCCTTCACCGCGACATCCTCATCAGCACCATCGTCGCCAGCTTTGCCAGCGCCATTGCCATGATCGCCAATATGGCCCAGTGGGCCGCTATCTTCGGCGGCGGCCGCGATAACGACGGCGAAGGCGGCAATCCCATCGCCCTCATCGCGACAGCGCTCTTAGCGCCTCTGGCGGCGTCGGTCATCCAAATGGGTATCTCGCGGACGCGGGAATACATGGCCGATGAAGAAGGAGGCCGCATGATTGACGATCCCATCGCCCTGGCCCGTGCCCTGGCGAAAATCGACAACTACGCCCACTATCAGGTATTGCCCGGTGCTAGCAAGGCCACGGCCCACATGTGCATCATCAATCCCTTTGCCGGTGTCCGCGGCACGCTGATGAACCTGTTCAGCACTCACCCGCCCACAGAAGACCGCATTGCCCGTCTTGAAGACTTAGACAGAAAATTACACGGATAAGCTTACACAGCCGCTCCTCGGAAATTCTTTCCGGCGAGCGGCTTTTTCCGTTTTCCGGTGTTTGCATTTTTTTGCAGAAACGATATAATTAAACCATTGCAGCCATACCGTTTTTTTAGGACAGGAGGGGATAAGGGGTGGCACAATATATCATGCTGCAGGGGACGAGTTCTCATGTCGGCAAGAGCATCCTTACGACGGCATTATGCCGTATTTTTTTACAAGACGGGCAGCGCGTCGTGCCCTTTAAGGCCCAGAATATGGCCCTCAATTCTTATGTGACCGCCGATGGCCTGGAAATGGGCCGGGCTCAGGTCGCCCAGGCCGAAGCCGCGGGCTTACTTCCCATGGTCGACATGAATCCCGTCCTCTTGAAGCCGACGGGCAACGCCTGCTCCCAGGTCATCTTAAACGGCCGTCCCGTAGGCAACATGTCGGCCCGGGAATACCATAAGGGTTACGCCATCAAGGCCTTTGACGCCGTAAAAGAAGCCCTTTCGCGCCTCGATAAGGCCTATGACACGCTGGTCATCGAAGGGGCCGGAAGTCCTGCTGAAATCAACCTCAAAGACCATGACATCGTCAATATGCGCGTCGCCAAACACCTGGGCGCTCCGGTCCTCCTCGTGGCCGACATCGACCGCGGCGGATCCTTAGCGGCCTTGGTCGGGACCTTGGAACTTCTCGACGAAGAAGAGCGGGCTCACGTAAAGGGCCTGATCATCAATAAATTCCGCGGCGACGTATCCCTCTTTACGCCGGCCATCGACTTTTTGGAAGAAAAGACGGGAAAGCCCGTCTTAGGCGTCATCCCTTATATCGGCGACCTCGGCATCGACGACGAAGATTCCGTCTCCCTCGAAGAGAAGGGGACGGGACCCTCTTCCGATAAGGTCAACATCGCCGTCGTTCAGGTCCCCAAGATTTCCAATTTCACCGACTTTGACAGCCTGTCGCGAGAAAAGGATGCGGTCCTCTATTACGCCCGCCGGCCGGAAGAACTAGACGGCGCCGACGCCGTCATCCTGCCGGGAAGTAAGAATACGACAGAAGATTTATTATTCCTCAAAGAACAAGGCTGGGACAAGGCACTTGCGGCCTTTATGAAAAAGGGGAAACCGGTCATCGGCATCTGCGGCGGCTACCAGATGATGGGCGATGCCGTCGTCGATCCCGACGGCAGTGAATCGGACTTAGGATCCGTCGAAGGCCTGCACATCCTTCAGGGTACGACGACCTTTAATCGCGAGAAGCTGACCTTTCAGGTAACGGCCGAATGCCAAGACCTGCCCTTTGTTGGCGGTTCTATCGATGCCCGAAACTTGACGGGCTATGAGATCCACATGGGCCGGACGGACGCTACGGGAAACGACCTTCATCCCTTCGTCGTCACCCGCCGCTCCGAGAAACCCTGTGAGGTCACGGTCGGGGCTGCCCGCCGGGATGGCCTGGCCTGGGGTACCTACATTCACGGCATCTTTGATAACGACGACTTCCGCCGTCAATTTATAAACGGTCTGCGCCGCCAAAAGGGTTGGCAGGCCCTGCCCGTAAGCCTCCATTACCGGGAGGAAAAAGAAGAGAAATATGATAGACTGGCTGCCGTCGTGAGAGAAGCCCTCGACATGCCGACACTTACGCGCATTATAGAGGAGGGGATACGATGATTACGGTCATCACAGCCTTTATTATCGATTTTATTATCGGCGATCCACGGACGACGCTTCATCCCGTCGCCCGGATGGGGGCCTTTATCAGTATGCTTGAGAGACTTTTTTATAATGAAAAATCGTCGAAGTGGGAGCATTTCATCTTAGGCGGCCTGTTGGTATTCATCACCCTGTTATTTTTCTATAATCTGACCCTGGCCATCGTCCTGATCCTGGAATTTCTGCCTCACGAAGGGGCCAATTACGTCATCCAGGGCCTGATCCTGTCCTTTATGATCTGCCCTCACAGCCTGGCCAAGGCCGGCCGCGATATCTATAACTATCTCCTGCGCCACCACCTGCGCATGGCCCGCATCAAAGTCGGCCAGATCGTCGGCCGGGATACGAAGCACCTCGACAGTCCGGAAGTGACGAGAGCGACGGTGGAAACGATCGCTGAAAATACCGTCGATGGCATCATTTCGCCCTTATTTTTCTTCGCCCTCGGCGGATTGCCCCTGGCCGTCGTCTATCGGGCAGCCAACACCCTCGATTCCATGATCGGTTATAAGAACGACCGCTACCTCTATTTTGGCCGCGTCGCCGCCCGCGTCGACGACGTCTTAAACTACATCCCGGCAAGACTGACAGGCCTCTTATTGATCGCCGTCGCGGCCATCCTCGGTTACGACGCCAAACAGGCTTGGGCCATCATGCGCCGCGATGCGAAAAAGCACCCCAGCCCCAACGGCGGCTACGCCGAAGCGACGGTAGCCGGGGCCCTGGGCATCCGCCTCGGCGGTCACAACCGCTATTTTGGCAAGGACACCTTTCGGGAATACATGGGCGATGCCGGCCGCGAATTGGAACCGATCCATATCAAGCAGACCATTCGCCTGATGTACGGGTCGTCCCTTTTGGCAGGGGCCCTGACGGCCCTCTTGTCCTGGGCACGGTACGGCCTATGGAGCTGATCGTCCGCGTTCCCGGTTCCTGCGGTGAAATCATGCAGGGGTCTTGGCAGGGCGAGCCCTTTTTAGTGACCTGCCCCATCGACCGCTACAGTACGGTCACGATCCGGCCGGGGACGGGACAGCTCCTGGGCGGCGGGACGAAGGCCGAAACGGCTTTTGCCCTGGCCAAGACGTACTGTAGGGCAGCGAATCTAGCCTACGACTTCATCCTGACCTCAGCTCTTCCGCAAGGGAAGGGCATGGCCTCGAGTTCTGCCGATGTCTGCGCCGTCTTGGCGGCTGTGGGCCTCGTCTCGGGACGCCAGTTAAGTGAACAAGAGATTGGCCGCCTGGCCGCTTCTATCGAGCCGACCGACGGCATTTTTTGTCGGGGTTTGGCCGTCATCAACCCCGATACGGGCATCATCAAGACCGTCCTCGGGCCGGTTCCAAAGCTCTCCATCGCCGTCTTTGATGCCGGCGGCACGGTGGATACCGTCGCCTTCCATGAAAGGGGGCGGCGAGGGCTGTCCGATTCCAAGGCCATCGAAGCCGGCATGGCCCTCCTACAACAGCCTTTGACGCCGGAAAGGGTCGGCAAGGCGGCGACGTGCAGTGCCCTGGCCAACCAGGTCCTCCTCGAAAAGCCCAATTTTCCGGCCTTCGTCAAGGCGGCCTTTGAAAAGCCCGGCGTCGTCGGCGTCAATACGGCTCACAGCGGGACCGTTGCCGGCGTCTTTTTTACCGAAGGGGAAGGCCTTGATGTCGAAGAAGGCCTCGTCCGCCCTTTGGCCGCCGCCTTTCCCGGCTGGACTTACGTCGATACGGTCCATCTTCAAGAGGGCGGCATCTTTATGGAAAGGAGGTGATATGTTGTGATCAAACGATTTGAACATGGCGGCAACATTTATGAGGCCCCGCCGCCGGGGAAGGTCTGGCTCGATTTCAGTGCCAACATCAATCCCCTGGGGCTTTCGCCGGCCGTCAAAGAAGCCATGACGGCTCACATCGGCGACGTCGTCCACTATCCCGACCCCAAGGGGACGGCCCTTCGGGAAGCCCTTGGAAAAGCTTACGGCGTCAATCCCGATGCGCTCATCCTGGGAAATGGGGCAGCTGAACTCTTTTATCTCTATATGCATACCTTTCGCCCCCGTCGGGTACTCATTCCCGTTCCGTCTTTTAGTGAGTACGAACGGGCGGCCCGGGCCGGCGGGGCTGCCGTCGACTACTGCCATCTGCAGGCGAAAGAAAACTTTGCCTATCCCTGGGACACCTTGAGGCGGGCCTGCGGCCGTGTCGACTGCATCGTCATCGGCAACCCCAATAACCCGACAGGGACCCTGGCCTTAGCCGATGAACTGGAAGCCTTGGCAGCCCTTGCGGCACGGAAGGGGACGGACATCATCGTCGACGAGTCTTTTCTCGATTTTCTCCCATCGGAAGAGGCTTATTCCGTCCGTCGTCTGGCACAGAACATGGATTCCCTGTTCGTCATCCGGTCCCTGACCAAATTTTATGCCCTGCCGGGCCTGCGCCTTGGCTTTGGCGTGACGACGCCCTTTCGGCGGGGCCTCATGGAAGGCCATAAAGACGTCTGGAACGTCAACGTCCTGGCCCAGTATGCCGGCGTCGCCGCCTTGGGCGATGGGGAATACCAGGATGCGTCGCGCCGCCTCGTCGCCGCTGAAGGCATCCATCTGTATGAAGCCCTGCAAAACATGGCTGGCCTTGAAGTATTCCGGCCCTGCGTCAATTTCCTCCTATGGCGCCTGGTCGAGGAACACCTGGCCGAACCCTTGATCGCCGCCCTTCGGGGCGAGGGAATTTTGGTTCGCTCCTGTGCCAATTATGTCGGTTTATCGCCGTCATATATAAGGACAGCCGTCCGTTCTCCTTTGGACAACAAATCGTTTATACAGATTTTACAAGAAAAACTAACGAATTTACGGAAACTACAAAAAAATATTAAACGGTAGACATTTGTCTATTAGAATTAGATTAAAGTTGATGAGTTTTTGTGATTTTTTCCTTTTTTTATGATAGAATAAATTCAAGATTAAATTATTTAATTTAATCGATTCAGCGTCCTTATTATTTATTGACACGATTAATTGTTAGGAGGAGTGTTATTATGGGAGAAAATAAGGGAAACAGAACGGTAGCCATCGGGCTTATGCTGTTCGCGCTGTTTTTCGGTGCTGGGAACCTGATCTTCCCGGCAGCCATGGGTCAGGCCGCAGGCATCAACGTCTGGTGGGCTGTCCTGGGCTTCGTCGTCACCGGTGTCGGCTTGCCGCTCGCGGGTGTCCTGGCCATGGGTTACTCGGGCTGTAAGAACCTGCAGGAACTGGCTGGCCGCGTTCATCCGGCATACGGCCTCTTCTTTACGGTCATCAGCTATCTGACCATTGGGCCGTTCTTCGCCATTCCTCGTACGGGCAGCGTTTCTTATGAAATCGCCGTTCGTCCGTTCTTACAGAGTGGCGGCAGCGAAGCCATCATGACCGGCTTCTTGGTTTTATTCTTCCTCATTTCTTTATGGTTATCCATTTCGCCGCAGAAATTAGTCGACCGCATCGGCAAAATCTTAACGCCGGCCCTGCTGCTCGCTATTTTACTGCTCATCGCAAAATCCTTCATCACGCCTCTGGGCTCGCCGCAGGAACCGATTGCCGCTTACGGCACGGCCAGCATCGCAGCGGTACAGGGGATCCTCGACGGTTACAATACGATGGACGCTATCGCTTCCTTAGTATTTGCCATCCTGGTTATTGAATTCGTCATGGAAGACGGGGCAACGACGCCGTCGGCCATTACGAGAGAAGTTTTTAAAGCCGGTGCTATCGCCGTTGGCTGCTTAGGCTTCGTCTACATCTTCGTAGCGAAGATCGGCGCTGACAGCGTGGCTGCATTTGGGATTCAGGAAACCGGTGCTCCCGTTCTTTCGAAGAGTGCTATGATCCTCTTTGGTAACGCCGGGGCAGTTATCTTGGCCATCATCGTTCTTCTGGCCTGCTTATCCACAGCGATCGGCCTGATTACGTCTTGCGCATCGTACTTCAATGAACTGATTAAGATCGGCTATAAGAAATGGGTCGTTATCTTTACCCTCATTTCCTTCTTCGTCGCTATGTTCGGTTTGAAGACGATCATCACCGCCGCCATTCCGGTTCTGATGTTCATCTATCCGCTGGTCGTTGCCATCATCATCTTGGCCTTCCTGCACAATGCTTTTGGCGGACGCCAGTGCGTCTATGCATGGACCATCGGCCTGACCTTGATTCCGGCTATCGTTACGGGTCTTCAGACTGCTGAATTCTCGCTTGGACATATTGATACTATCTTTGCTACTATGGTACCGCTCCACTCGTTGGGGATGGGCTGGGTATGCTTTACCATCGCCGGCTTCGTCATCGGCTTTATCTGGAAAAGCATTTTCTCCTCTTCGTCTAACGGTGTGACAGCGAAATAACAGACAGGGGATGAGCTTATGGACATATTACGCCGTAAATCCTTCGATGATTTGCTGGCCCACACGAAAGAAAAGAAGTTGAACAAGGCGCTGGGCGCCTTCGACATCACCATGATGGGTCTTGGCATCATTATTGGTACGGGGATCTTTGTTCTGACCGGTATCGGCGCTGCAAAATACGCTGGCCCTGGCCTGATGTTATCCTTCGTATTTGCAGCCGTCACATGTGCGTTTGTGTGTTTGGCCTATTCTGAATTAGCTTCGTTTTTGCCTGTATCAGGCAGCTCCTATACCTACGCCTATGCATCGCTCGGTGAAATCTTCGGATGGTGGGTCGGTTGGAGCTTGATTCTGGAATATTCTGTTGGTGCCAGCGCCGTTGCTGGCGGCTGGTCGGCCTATTTCGTCGGAATCCTGCATTCCATGGGCATCGACCTTCCCAAGGCCTTGACGGCCGTTCCGGCAGATGGTGGCATCATTAACTTACCGGCTGTGCTCATCGTTGCTTTAGCGACGGCGCTGCTTGTCGTCGGCGTCCGCGAAAGTGCGCGTGTCAACCGCGTCTTAGTTTATGTTAAAATCGGGACTATCTTCTTGTTCCTCTTCTTGGCAGGCCCCCATATCGAACCGATGAATTGGGAACCCTTCCTGCCGTACGGCATCCATGGCGTCTTCGCCGGGACCGCCGTCCTGTTCTTTGCTTACCTCGGCTTCGACGCCCTGTCGACAGCGGCCGAAGAAACGAAGAACCCGAAACGGGATATGCCGATCGGCATCATCTCGGCTCTGGCTATCTGTACGGTGCTCTACATCGCCGTCTGCGCCGCTATGACCGGCGTCGTCCCGTATCCCATGCTCGATACGGCAGCACCGGCATCGTTCGTCCTTGAGTACATCGGCCTTCACCTCGGTTCGGCCATCGTCGGCACCGGCGCTATCTGCGGCCTGTCGACGGTTGTCCTGGGCATGCTCTTCGCCCAGAGCCGTGCCCTCTACTCCATGAGTCGTGACGGCTTGATGCCTATGAGCCTCTACAAGGTTCATCCCAAGTTCCAGACGCCGTACATCATCCAGATCGTCATCGGTATCATCGTCGCCTGCATCACGGGCTTCACGCCGATCCATATCGTCGCTGAAACGTGCAGCGCCGGCACGATCTTCGCCTTCTTGTGCTCCAGCGTCGGCATCCTGGTTCTGCGCCGCATCTATCCGAATCATCCGCGCGGATTCCGCTGCCCGGCTGTCCACATCATCGCACCGTTGGGTTTCATCTGCTGCGCCTTCATCTTCTTTGAACTGTCGCCGCATACCCTGATGCTGTTTACGGGCTGGACCATCCTTGGCTGGTTGATCTACTTCGTCTATGGCCGTAGACACAGTGTGCTTCAGAAGAAAGAAGAAAGCCCGTCGTAAGACAGGCCGCTCTCTTTGAGATACCACAAAAAAAGGAGCTGTGTATAAGCTTATTTTACTTTGTTCTTCAAGGTGCCGATGGCCGGGATGGTGATTTCGACCGTGTCGCCGGAATGGAGGAACCGCGGCGGATTAAAGCCGACACCGACGCCGCTCGGCGTGCCCGTTGCGATGACGTCGCCCGGGAAGAGGGTCGTGCCCTGGGAGATGGTGTGGATCAGTTCGGGGATGGTGAAGATGAATTCGCCTGTCGAACCGTCCTGACGGACTTCGCCGTTGACCTTGGTGATGATGTCAAAGGTCTCAGGAGCTGCATCGCGCAGGAGCACATAGGGGCCCATGGGGCAGAAGGTATCGAGGCTCTTGCCGTGGAACCACTGGCCGTGGTTGGCCTGGAGGTCGCGGGCCGTGACGTCGTTCAAGATGGTGTAGCCGTAGACGTGGTCCATGGCTTCGCTGACCGGGATATCCGAGCCTTCTTTACCGATGACGACGGCCAGTTCGCCTTCGTAGTCGACCTGTTCGGTCACGTTCTTATGAGGTTCGATGGGATCGTCCGGCCCGATGACAGCCGACGTGGCCTTGGTGAAGATGACCGGGTATTTCGGTTTGTCGGGCATGGCCGTCTTATCGAATTCGGCGATGTGGTCGGCGTAGTTTTTGCCGATACAGAAGACGTTCCGTTCCATGTGGGGAATGGGGGCCATGATGCGGACCGTGTCGAGGGGCTTGGCCTTGACGGCGCCGGCCTTTTCATTTTGCTCTAAGGCATCGGCTAAGGCTAAGATGCCGTCGTTGCCCTGGCGGATGAATTCCAAGAGCGTTTCCGGAAGGGGCGTGAAAAAGGCTTCTTCTAAGGCAATGGCCCCGTAGACGCCTGTTTCCGATTCGTCGAGGACGCCCCATTGGACGAACCCCAGGTCTTCAAAGGTGACAAGTTTTTTTATCATGCAAGCATCGACTCCTTTATCATTGTATACGATAAATTATATCATGCCCCTTTTGGCCTGTCCAAATTTCCTTTGAGGCTGCCTAAGGGAAGGTCGATGCCGTGAGAGGGGACAGACAGCTTCTGTCAAGGCCTCGGTATTCTTATAGGCTATATGAGTTGCAAAGAGAAGGCAATACAAGGTATAATTAAATACTGAACAAGCATTCATACATAGATAAAAGGGGAGACACATCGATGGATAACGAAACGACCAAAAATTTTATTGAAACCATTATCGATGAAGACAACGAAAAAAATACATACGGCAATCGAGTACATACCCGTTTCCCGCCGGAACCGAATGGCTATCTCCACCTGGGCCATGCAAAATCGATCTGCCTGAACTTCGGCATCGCCAAGAAATACGGCGGCATCACCAACCTTCGCTTTGACGATACCAATCCGTCCAAGGAAAATATAGAGTACGTCGACTCCATCAAGCGCGACGTCAAATGGCTGGGCTTTGACTGGGACGACCGCATGTTCTTTGCCTCGGACTACTTCGACAAGCTCTACGAATACGCCAAAAAGCTGATCACCCTCGGCAAGGCCTACGTCGATGACTTGTCGGGCGACGAAATCCGCGCCTACCGCGGCACCTTCAACGAACCGGGGAAGGAAAGCCCGTACCGCAACCGCAGCGTCGAAGAAAACCTGCGCCTCTTTGAAGAAATGAAGGAAGGCAAGTACGCCGACGGCGAAAAGGTACTTCGCGCCAAGATCGACATGACCAGCCCGAACCTCAATATGCGCGACCCCATCCTCTACCGCATCGTCCACGCCGAACATCACCGGACAGGCAATAAGTGGTGCATCTATCCCATGTACGACCTGGCCCATCCCGTATCCGATGCCATTGAACGGATCACTCATTCCATCTGTACCCTCGAATTTGAAGCACATCGTCCGCTGTACAACTGGGTGCTCGAAGACTGGGAAGACCCGGAAGGGCAGAAACCCCGCCAGATCGAATTTGCCCGCCTTAACGTCACCAACATGATCACCAGTAAGCGCAAACTGCGGACCCTCGTCGAAAAGGGCATCGTCAGCGGCTGGGACGATCCCCGCATGCCGACCATTTCCGGCATTCGCCGCCGGGGCTATACGCCGGAAGCCATTCGCGACTTCTGTGAACGCATCGGCGTCGCCAAAGCCGACAACCTCGTCGAAATGGCCCTCCTCGAATACTGCATCCGCGAAGACCTCAAGATGAAGGCGCCGCGCCTGATGACCGTCATCGATCCGATCAAAGTCGTCCTGACCAACTATCCCGACGGCCAGACGGAAACGATGAAGGCCGACAACAACCAGGAAAATGAAGCCATGGGCACGCGCGACATGACCTTCAGCAAGCATTTATACATCGAACGAGGCGACTTCATGGAAGAACCGGTCAAGAAATTCTTCCGCTTGGCTCCGGGTAAAGAAGTCCGCCTGAAATACGCCTACATCATTAAATGTGAAGAAGTCGTCAAAGACGAAGCCGGCAACATCGTCGAACTGCGCTGCACCTATGATCCCGAATCGAAGAGCGGCAGCGGCGCCAACGCCGACCGCAAGGTAAAAGGCACCCTCCACTGGGTCAACGCCGAAGATGCCGTCGATGTCGAAACGCGGGTCTACGATTCGCTCCTGCGCCAGGACGATGGCAGCGACTCCAAGGATTTCCTCGACCAGATCAATCCCGACAGCCTCGTCGTCTACCACAGCAAGGCTGAAAAGGCACTGGCTGACTATAAAGCCGGCGATAAGTTTCAGTTCCTGCGCCAGGGCTATTTCGTCATCGACCCCGATACGACAGAAGACCACATGGTCGTCAACCGCATCGTCGGCCTCCGCGACACCTGGGCTAAGATGCAGAAACAGAAAAATCAATAAAGCCGATGATAAAGGGTTGTCTTTCTCCGGAAGGATTAGAATTTCCTGAGAGGGGGCAGCCCTTTCTTCTCATGGTGTATATAATGGAGGGGAACATGAAAAATCTTGGCTCGCATAATTGGCTGTCTTTATTTATCTTTCTCATCGCCGGCGGTATTCTCGGCGGCATCGTAGGCGAAGCCTTATACGCCGTTCCGGCCCTGCAGGGCGTGTTGCCGGCACTGACCCAGCACTATGAAATCTTGAACATCCAGCAGATTCACCTCAATCTCTATCTCATGGAATTGCAGTTTGGCATCCATTTGGCACCGAATCTACTGAGCATCATCGGCATTCTCTTAGCCGGCGTGCTCTTTCGCCACATTCAGTAACACACAGGAGGGATTACATGCTTATTTTAGCCTCTGGTTCGCCGCGCCGACGCGAACTGTTGACCCAGATCGGCGTGGCCTACATGGTCAATCCGAGTTCTTATCATGAAGAATCGCCGAAGAAGAAAGATCCTCAGAAGTACGTCCAGGACCAGGCCCTCGGCAAGGCCCGCGACGTCGCCCAAAAATTCCCGGGCCAGTGGGTCCTCGGCGCCGATACCATCGTCGCCCTCGATGGCGTCATGATGGGCAAGCCCAAGAACGGGACGGCGGCCATGGAAATGCTGCGCGAACTGTCGGGCAAGAAGCATTCCGTCTATACGGGCATCGCCTTGATCAACGACAAGAAGGAATATACCAAGGTCGTCGAAACGAAAGTCTGGTTCCGCCATTTGACGGACAAGGAAATCAAGTCCTACATCGCCTCCGGTGAACCCCTCGATAAAGCCGGCGCTTACGGCATCCAGGGCCGGGCTGCGGCCTTCGTCGATAAGATCAACGGTTCCTATACCAACGTCGTCGGCCTGCCCTTATCCCAGGTCTGCAAGCTGTTCCACAAGGCCAAGGTTCACGTATGAATACCCCGGTGAGGGAACTCGCCGTTTGTGAGAAACCGCGAGAGAAATTTATCCGCCACGGTCCGGCGGCAGTGACCGACCAGGATTTACTGGCCATCTTGCTGCGGACAGGGACCAAGGGCCGCTCGGTACTCCACGTATCGCGGCAGGTCATCCGTTCTCTGCCCGGTGAAAATCTCTGTTACCTCAGCAATGCCAGCGTCGCCGACCTCTGCCATATCCGCGGCATCGGCGAAGAAAAGGCAGTCACGGTCTGCGCCGCCATCGAGCTCGGCCGGCGCATTTCCCGCCAGCAGGCCCTGCGCACGGCCCCTGATTTCAGCACGCCTGACGCCGTGGCCGGCTACGTCATGGAAGACCTGCGCTTCCTGCCTCAGGAACAGTTCGGCGCCGTCTACTTATCGACGAAAAATCAGCTCATTACCTACCGCACGCTGACCATCGGCACCATCGATGCCAGCCTGGCCAAGGGGCGCGACGTCTTTCGCTACGCCCTGCGCTACAATGCGGCAGCCGTCATCTTAGTCCATAATCACCCGTCGGGCAATCCCGAGCCGAGTAACGACGATATCCGCATTACACGGCGCATCGTCGAAGCCGGTCAGATCATGGAAATCCCCGTCCTCGACCACATCATCATCGGCGACGGCATCTTCGTCAGCCTCTGCGAACGGGGATACATATAATCGAAAGCCCCTCAAGACAGAACCGGTCCTTCATGCTATAATAGATATAAATTATCGATTGTCTTCTCGTAAGAGGGGACAACTGTCTTTGAGGTGGACTTTTATGATTGGTTATTTTTCAGGAACGGGCAATTCCTTATATGCAGCGAAAAAACTGGCAGAACTGACCGGCGACAGGGCCTTGTCCCTGGCCGACATCATGAGCCAGCCCGAACACTTGCCCCATCGAAGGTTCGGCATCGTATTTCCCGTCTATTTTGGCGACGTACCGGAACCGGTACGGGATTTTATCGCCGAGGCACCCCTCGATAAGGGGACCTATTTCTTTGGCATCGCGACCTGCGGCGGAACGGGAGGGAGGACCCTTCGGACCTTGTCCCGACTGCTTCAAAAAAGGGGCTGCGACCTGGCCTACGGCCTGATCCTGCCCATGATCGCCAACAGCACCGTCGCCTCGCGCCGCCATATTAACTACGATATGAACCGCCTCGACAAGGCCGACGATATCCTTCACGACTGTGCCGACGATATTCGCCGCCAAGTCCGGGATGACTCGGAAGTTACGGGCTCTTTGGCCGCCGCTGTCATGAATTTCGGCCCCCTTCGCAGCTTTGGCAACTATTGGCTGACGCCGTCTGTCGATACGAAAAAATGCGTGTCCTGCCATATCTGCAGCAAGATCTGCCCCGTCGACAACATCCAAAGTACCCCGTCAGGCGCCGTCATCGGGCCGCATTGCAGCCGCTGCCTGGCCTGCCTGCACTGGTGTCCCCATCAGGCCGTGACCGTCCACGGGAAGACCGTTTTGCCCCAGGATCAGTACCACCATCCCGACGTGACCATCCGCGACATGATGGTGCGGTAGTGAGGGGGAATCTCTTTTCCAAGCCTTTGGCGCTTGTCTAGTCAGGCGCCTTTTTCCTTGTCCGGAAGAAGGCCTTGGGCCGCCGTGCCGCCTGCGCTTGCAAAATACAGCAAAAGGTGATTAAATGGTATATGTATGAATGTTGACAAAGCCTTTCGATTTGTCAATGCCAAATTTTTCTGCAAGGAGTGTCAGAATGAAAATCAGTGCCGAAGAAATAAAGAAAATCGCACTGTTGTCCCGACTGGAAGTCAAAGACGACCAGATCGAAACGGTCGGGAAACAGCTGAACGACATCTTATCGTACATGGATCTCTTAGGTCAGGTCGACGTGACCGGTGTCAAGCCGACGGCCCATGCCGTGGCCATGTCCAACGTCATGCGCGACGACGTGCCCCAGCCGTCCATCTCTAATGAAAAAGCGCTTCAAAATGCGCCGGAACAAGACGAAGGCTGCTTCAAAGTTCCGAAAGTCATTCAGGATTAATAGGAGGCCTATGTATGTTAACCATTCACGAACTGCATGAAAAGCTCGTCCGCCGCGACGTCTCTGCCGTCGAAGTGACCAAGGCTTTTCTTGCGCATAAAGATACTGTAGAACCGAAGGTACGGGCCTTCTTATCGGACAGCCGCGAAGGCGCCCTCAAAGGGGCTGCCGCCGTCGATGCCAAGATTGCTGCCGGCGAAACGATCGCCGATTTGGCCGGGATTCCCGGTGCCATCAAGGACAACATCTGCATCGAAGGCCAGCAGGCGACCTGCGCTTCGAAGATCCTCGAACACTTCAAAGCACCGTACAATGCCACGGTCATCGAAAAATTGGCCGTTTCCGATTACATCAGCTTAGGCAAGGTCAACATGGACGAATTTGCCATGGGCAGCTCGACGGAAAACTCGGCCTTCCATGAAACGCACAACCCGTGGAACCTCGACTGCGTCCCCGGCGGTTCTTCCGGCGGTTCGGCTGCAGCTGTTGCTTCCGGTTCTGCCGTTTGGGCCCTCGGTTCCGATACGGGCGGATCGGTCCGTCAGCCTGCCGCCTACTGCGGCGTCGTCGGCCTCAAACCGACGTACGGCCTCGTATCGCGCTACGGCCTCATCGCTTATGCATCGTCCCTCGACCAGATCGGCACCCTTACCAACGACGTCGAAGACTGCGCCATCGTCCTCAATGCCATTGCCGGCCACGATGCCAAAGACTCGACATCGATCCCGCAGGAAAAACAAGACTATAAACAGGCCTTGGTCAACGACGTCAAAGGCCTTAAGATCGGCATCCCGGAAGAATTCTTCGGCGAAGGCCTGGACGCTGCGTCCCGCAAAGCCCTCGACGACGCCATGGATACGTATAAGAAACTGGGCGCCGAAATCGTTCCCATCAGCATGCCCAACATGAAGTACGGCATCGCTGCCTACTATATCATCGCTCCGGCCGAAGCCAGCTCCAACCTGGCTCGTTACGACGGCGTCGGCTTTGGCATGCGCGTCGACGGCAAGGACATTGTCGACATGTACATCAAGACCCGTACCGAAGGCTTTGGCGACGAAGTCAAACGCCGTATCCTCCTCGGCACCTACGTCTTGAGCTCGGGCTACTACGACGCCTACTACCTGCAGGCCATGAAAGTCCGGACCCTGATGAAACAGGACTTCGACGAAGCCCTTCAGAAATGCGATATCCTCTTGACGCCGACGGCACCGGATACGGCCTTCAAGATCGGTCAGAACAGCGGCGATCCCCTGGCCATGTACCTCGGCGACGTCTGCACCGTTCCCTTGAACTTAGCCGGCCTTCCGGGCATCAGCATTCCCTGCGGCTACAAAGACGGCCTGCCCATCGGCATGCAGCTTATCGGCAAGGCCCTCGACGAAGCGACACTGCTCCGTGCGGCCTATACGTTTGAACAGAATCGGACGGATCTTCGCATGCCGTCGCCTATGGGGGAGGTTGAACTTTAATGAAATATGAATCCGTTATCGGCTTGGAAGTCCATGTCGAATTAAAAACGAAAACCAAGATTTTCTGCGGCTGCAGCACGGAATTCGGCGCTGAACCGAATACCCACGTCTGCCCGGTATGCTTAGGCCTGCCCGGTGTCCTGCCCGTACTCAATAAAGAAGTCCTGCACTATGCCGTAAAGGCAGGGCTGGCACTTCACTGCGACATTTTGCCCTTCAGCAAATTTGACCGCAAGAACTATTACTATCCGGACCTTCCGAAGAACTTTCAGACGTCCCAGTTCGACCTGCCGATCTGCAAAGGCGGCTACATCGACATCGACGTCGACGGCAAACAGCGCCGCATCCATTTGACTCGTATCCATATGGAAGAAGATGCGGGCAAACTCGTCCACAGCGGCAGCACCATCGCTACCTCTGACTCGAGCCGCGTCGACTACAACCGTACCGGCGTGCCCCTCCTTGAAATCGTCGGCGAACCGGAACTCAGAAGCGGTGCCGAAGCGCGGGCCTACCTTGAAAAACTGCGCTCCATCATGCAGTACCTCGGCGTATCGGACTGCCGCTTAGAAGAAGGCAGCATGCGCTGCGACGCCAACATTTCCATCCGTCCCGTCGGCTCGACGACCCTCGGTACCAAGACGGAAATCAAGAACATCAACTCCTTCAGCGCCGTTCAGAAGGGGATTGAATACGAAGCTGTCCGCCAGGCACAGATCCTCGAAGAAGGCGGCACGATCCAGCAGGCGACCCGCGGCTGGGATGAAGCCAAGGGCGTTACCATCCTCCAGCGTGTCAAAGAAGGGGACAGCGACTACCGTTACTTCCCGGAACCGGACCTCATTCCTATCGAAGTCTCGCCGGCTTATATCGAAGAAGTCCGAAAAGAACTGCCGGAAATGCCGGACGCTCGCTGCCAGCGTTTCCAGGACGAATTGGGTCTCTCGGAATACGATGCTAACCTCTTGACCCTGGAAAAACAGACGGCTGACTACTTTGAAACCGTCGTAAAAGAAGGCGTTGACGCTAAGGAAGCAGCCAACTGGATGCTCGGCGAATTTGCCAAGAAGCTCAACGAAGAAGGCATCGGCATCACCGATTCTCCTGTCGCTCCGACGGCTTTGGCAGGCCTCTTGAAACTCATTGCCAAAGGCACCATTTCTGGTAAGATCGCTAAGAAAGTCCTGCCGGAAATGTGGACGTCAGGCAAATCGGCCGACGACGTCGTCAAAGAACAGGGCCTGGTCCAGATCACCGATACGGGCGCCCTTGAAGAATTGGTACAGAAAGTCATCGCTGCCAATCCCCAGTCCGTTGAAGACTACAAAGCCGGCAAGAAGAAAGCCATCGGCTTCCTCGTCGGTCAGATCATGAAAGAAACGAAAGGCCGGGCTAACCCGGGCGTCGTCAATCAGTTGTTAACCAAAAACCTGCAGTAAGTCATAAAAATGAAGCCACCATCGGAGATTTCCGGCGGTGGCTTTTTTTGGATGGCTATCTGAAATTACGGCAAGGGCCCAAACACGATGACGAAATGACGGTTGACCTGCGTAGGGGAAATGTCGGAAGTGACCCGATATTTCCTGCTTGACCGAGTTTTCTCTGAAAAGCATAAAAAACAGCCCTCCGAGCGGGGGGGGCTGTTTATCGTTATGTCGTGTTTAGGTACGTTCATTCGGCCTCAGGTTACTTTTTTAGCAGGTCTTAGGCATCGGGGTGGAGCAAGGCATGGACGGCTTTGCTGGCCGGCATATCGTCCGCTCCGTCGCCGGCAGCTGCGTACAAGATCGAGGCGCCGAAGGTGTCGCCCTTGAGGAGCGCTTCTTTGGCGGCAGATCCCATGGGATGGGGGATGACGACGGCGTCGTGGTGCTGTTCTTTAAAGGCCTTGGCGGCAGCCTTCATTTCGTCGATATCGGCATCTGTTTCGACGGGGACGACGAGTTCAAAGGTCACGGCTTCCAGGTCCCAGCGCTTTTCCATCAGGGCCGTTAAATCGGCGGCCTTGGCTCCTTTTTCGCCGCGGATGACGATGATCGGCACGCAGCCAAGGTCCACGGCTTGCCCTGCAATGTCTTCGAGGCTGTCGTCGTCGAGGCTGCCTTCAATCTTGACGGCGTCGATGAGGGACGAGCGGATGGCAAAGCGCAGGATGGATCCATAGTCGCGGTCGGTCTGGTACATTTCCGGGAGCTTGCTCTTGTCACAAGAGAAGAGGACCGACGGATTGGCCCCTTCGCGGGCGATGTACAACAGGGCGTTCCACAGCTGGGATAAATTGATGGCGCCGTTAAAATAACCGGCATCGAAGGCCATCATATCGTACGGATTTTCTACAATTTTTGCAATTTGAATCTGAAGATCCTGAATCGTTTCCCCTTCGAGGGGAACGGCGATAAAGGGATGGTCCGATTCAAAGTGAAGACTCATAGCACTTGGCATACAAAATTACCTCCTACGTAAAAAGACTACCTTTATTGTACTCGGAATGAGGAGGGTTGGCAATGCCTGCCCGTTGGGGGCCCTTGTAGTCGGGGGAAGAAAAACGTTGACAAGTTATGCCATATCTTGTATAATATTTTTTGTTGGCGGGGCATAGCGCAGTTTGGTAGCGCACCTGGCTTGGGACCAGGGGGTCGCAGGTTCAAATCCTGCTGCTCCGACCATATAGAGACGCGGGTGTAGCTCAGTGGTAGAGCGCCAGCCTTCCAAGCTGGTTATGTGGGTTCGATTCCCATCACCCGCTCCATTTTTTATTGACTCAGTAGCTCAGCTGGATAGAGCAACAGCCTTCTAAGCTGTGGGTCTAGGGTTCGAATCCCTACTGGGTCACCAACTTGAATCGATACGAACTTTTCGCGGTTGCAGCAGACTGTGATTGCCGGAGAGTTCGTTTTTATCATTATATCGGGCAGTTTTCCATCTTCGGCTGCCAGCAGGAGACAACCCTGCTAGGGAAGGTCCGTGCCATAAGAAAACCTTGCATCGACCTTATGAATATGGTATTATAAATAAGTGCTCTTTAGAGCACATTTATTCATGCGCCTATAGCTCAGGGGATAGAGCACCGGTCTCCGGAACCGGGTGCGAAGGTTCGAATCCTTCTAGGCGCACCACTAAAAAAGCGGTTTCACAGCCATGTGAGGCCGCTCTTTTTTTGTCTTGATGTGCGTTTTGGGCGTGAATGGCAGGGAAATGCCTGTGCCTGCGAAATGAATAGAACCGACTCCGTAAAGCCGGACTTAAAAAAAGTCTGACTTTGGGGAGTCGGTTCATTTTAGGCAGAAATCTTTCGGATACATGATGTCTTGAACCAAGCAGGGTTGTTAAGCAGCCGATAATTTTTTTATGTTTTCAGGATTCAGGCGTTCTGAAAAAAGAATATAATCGGTGTCTTTCGCCAGCAGGGCATCTAAGTATTTTTTATCGACGCCTTTTTCATCGTTGATGATGGCTAGCCCCGTTACCTTTTTGCGGGCACTCTTTTGCCGTTCGTCCCTTATGTCCTGCCAATCGAAAAGGAAGGCGGCCAGGTTGCTGCGATTGATTGAATTGAAGGAATTGATGAGTATCTCTGAGGTTCTTCCGGCAATTTGAAAGTTAAAATTGAATTCCAGCCCCGTGCTTCCCTTGGCCAGGAAATTGGGCGTGTAAATAAGCCCTTGTTGATCAAAATAATCGGCAACATCATCCAGGAAAATAGTTTTTACCGTACTGTCGTTCAGCATAAACATATCATTGACTGTAAGCATGGCTTGAATGAACATGTGCATACTGGCCGCATAGTTTTTCGTGTCTGTGCGTATGACCATCTCATTATCTTGATTCTCAACCCCGTAAGAAAAGAGAAGTCGATTCAACATACCGGTCCGCTTAGCACCGCGCAGCGAAACGCCGTCAGCAAGCAAGTCGTTAATGATGAACCCGTCATCGGACAAGGTGATATTGTCTCCATCCCGTTTGGCATAGATTACCAGCCCGTCATTGTGACGGTCCATAAACGGCGTTCCTATTTCTGTCCAGCCATTTTTTAAAAGTCGGGCAGATAAATTTTTCTGTATCCATTGGTAATATTCGGCGGTCCAGTCGAAATTAGTATCTATCAAAAAGCACCTCCGGTTCTACAAGATGTACTTGATCTCTATTGATTACGTGCGAATAGAACGAAAATCATCACCTTATGTGTAAAAAAAGAACCTTTTTAGAAAATAATGCTGAAAGATTCTTTTTTTTTGAGGATTCTATAAACGCTGATTTCTGGGGCGCTTTAAGATGCGTATATTAAATTCCCAATTCGATTCCTTGCCTCTATCTTCTCCACGTAATCGGGCTTTAAAACCGCAGTATTCCATTGCTTCTTTAAAGCACTGCGAAGTTACATGCTCTGTGGGCGAAGCAGCAAGACGAGTGAACGGTTGCTTTAAACAATATGCGGAAGTTAACGGTTCTCTATTGAATGATTTGGTCTGACTATAACGCTCTTGGATATATTGCACCAAACTTAGTCTCATAGGTTCAGAAAGATTTTTAAAATGATATATGTTAGGCATGGTTTAGTCTCCTTTTGTTAATTCAGTATCCTATATATGTGGATGGAGAAAAGAATTTGTATAGTTAGGCTGTAAAGGTGAAATGTACATGACAAATTCCTCGGCTTTCAGAAAATGAATCGAATAATAAGTGTAGGCTTTGAGATGGCGCTCTACATGGGAATTTAATTAAGAATAGGCTGATTATACGTACCCCGGACTCTATCGGGCATCGGCGACAAAAAATTAAACTGATATAATAAAGAGGTTATTGGATCTGGGGAGAAGGGACTATAAAGCGTAACGGTGGGAGGGAGCGTATAGCGAAAAAAACGATCTTGGGTATGTAAAATATCCATTGATGGGGAAGGATAACCACTTATTTATGCTATCTATTGCCACATATCTTGAAAGAGGTCAATCTGTTTTTCGTTGTAGTCATCTCTGTAAGTGCTTGATAGGGCCGAGGATGCAGAACCCGTTTTGCTACCATCATGGTACTGAAGTCCGGGTATTGACTGCTGGTATCGGATGCTTTTAAAGGCCGCGTGCGCTCTTTTACTAAGCTTAGTAATATCTCCGTTTGAAAAATTCAACTCTTCGGCAAGCTTTTTGCAACTCATTCCGTCAACATATCGCGCCATAAGAAACCTCCGATAGAGTGCATCATCTACACGGGAAATTCGATTAATAATTTCCGTTCGTTTTTCTAGCAAGTGCTCCCGTTCTGCTATAGTCTTTTGCCGGTATGATATGATCTTTTGCAGTATATTACTTGGTATCCCAGCCTTTTTCAGGTCCTCAAGATGCGTATTTATGTCGTCTATATCCTTTTGCATAAATGCTGCCAATACCGAAATCTCTTTTATGCTTTTTAACGTTTGATTGATCATATTTCATACCCTCCATTTTCTTCATAAATCTAATAAAGTGTAAATTAGTATATTTTGAAAAATTGAAACTAACATATCTTTGCCTTTATGAATGCGCACCACTCGTAAAGCCTTTTTCCTTCTAATGCACGGTAAAGTGTCATGTTTTCAAAATCGACAGGCTCTGTCTGTAAAAGGTGTGGCTTTATCATAAGCGACTTAATTTTTTCTATATCCAATTTCATATTCTCACCTCCCCTTCTTTTTTCGGTATCGAACTTTATTAAACTTAATTGCATTATAAATAGAACTTTATTAAACGTCAAGGGCTTTGTTAAACTTTATTGAACAAAGATGAGCGCTAATGGTATAATATAAGAAGAGGTGATAGTGTGAAAATTAATAAGCAGCATCTAGCTTTTCAAATTTTTGGTATAAGGGCGAAACTAGGATTATCTATGGAACAATTTGGAGAATTATTAGGGGCAAATAAAAGTAGTGTTTCTGGTTGGGAAAGGGGAACGGTCGTTCCTAGCTCACAGCGATTAAAAAAAATTGCTGAGCTCGGGAAAATTTCACTAGCGGAACTATTAACTCCTTATCGTGGTATAGAAGAAATCCATATTTCTATATTAGAGAAAAAATTGTTTCGTGACTTTCCTTCTATTTTAAATGACTATACAGAAGAAGAGATTTTATTAATAAAAGGGGAATTGTTTATAATTTATAAATCAAAAAAAACAATTTATCCTTATACAGGTTTTGTTCAAAATAATTTTGCATCTATATCCCCTGATTATCCTATTCCTATTATGTTAGACGACTACGCTTGGGAATCCTTAGGTGAGGAAATGTTACCCGAATTCAATAAAAATCTAGAAAGTGAAACAGAAATAACTAAATTATATATAGATCCTCTGGGGGAAGAGTCCATTATATTACCAATTGAATACCCTCCTTTTGAAAAAAATCCACTTTTTAAAATTATTAAAGAGTCTATTTTAAAAGAATTGGAAGAAAACGAAATGGGTGGCAGACGCGCTATTTTAGGTCAATACTATGATTGGATTTGTAAAGAAAAAGAGAATATCGAAAATTGGGTAAAAGCACATAATGAGTCAAGTATTTTTGAACGAATTAAGAGCAAAAAAAGAGATTGAGTTGAACGGAAGGGGGAAGGAAGCGAATCCGGTGATTATGCCATCAGTCTACTGAAATAGTGAGCTTGTAGTATGTGTGTTATCTTAGTCAGCGTAGGTTAGTCGAAGCATTTTGTATCCTCTGAAGGTATTGTCCGAAAGGCACGGGAGGTGCGAGACAGATGATGGTAAGATGTCCCTTGATCGATAAGGAGATTGATGAATTCGACTGCTTTGAAACGGGTACTGTTGCCGAAGGAAGTGCTAAACTCGACTCTTCGGTAGGTGTGAAAGAAATCAAGATGGCTGAAAATTTTAGGATACGCTGCTTGGCTTGTGAACACCATATTTTGTAGCGGCTTCCCCAACATGGGACGGTTTGACGGAATGGTTGCAGGCATCGAGAAGTGCCTGATCCATCGAAGATGCGGAAGGGGGCCGGTATGATGGTGTTAACGAAACATCCCGTAGGCGTAGAGAAAAGGTTAATAGAGGTGTTGACCCGGATTTGGGATAATACAAATTTTATTCTTGGCGTACGAGCTTGCCTGCAGACCGACGAAGAACGGCAGTGGGTCCTCGATGCCATTGAAGATGAAGAAGTTACGAATCCCGGCGACATTCTCTTATATGCCTTTGACATTTATACGGATAGAGAGGCCACTCTGAAATGAGTGGCTTTTTTGCTGTCCTTTTTAGACTATTCTACCCATTCTAACCAATACATCTTGACAAGAATGATTAAAATGGTTAGAATATAGGTAGAATAGAAACGGGGTGAGCCGCATGAAGTTCTTGGAAAGTGAAAAGATTGAGTTAAAATCCATCGTCGGCGAGGACATCAAGAAGGAAATCATTGCCTTTGCCAACTGCGACGGCGGCACGGTATATGTTGGCGTTGCTGATGACGGGACCGTTTTGGGAGTGGAGAATGATGACGACTGTGTTTTGCAGATTTCTAATATGGTGCGTGATGCTGTAAAGCCCGACGTCACGATGTTCATTCACTACGAAACGCTGGATTGCGATGGCAAAGCCGTTGTGGCTGTTCACATTCAACGAGGTACGAAGCGTCCTTATTTTTTGGCCAACAAGGGACTACAGCCTGAAGGCGTTTATGTGCGGCAAGGGGATGCGACCGGCCCGACAACGAAGACGGCCATTGCCCAAATGATAAAGAACACTGCCGGTGACAGCTTTGAAGATAGACGTTCCCTCAATCAGTCTTTAACTTTTGATGCCTTGGAAAAGGAATTTGCTGCTCGGAATATGGCTTTCGGTAAGCCACAGATGCAGACCCTGCACCTTATAGACGATGACGGCCTCTATACGAATGTAGGACTTCTCCTTTCTGACCAGTGTCCCTATACGATGAGAGCAGCTGTTTTTGATGGGATGAATCAAAATGTATTTAAATCTCGTGAGGAGTTTTGCGGTTCCCTTATAGATCAGCTGAAGATAGCCTGTGCTTATATCAATTTCCACAATAAAGGCTATAAGGAAAGGGCTGTACTCCGTTATATAGATACTCTCCGGGATTACCCGGAAACCGCTCTTCGAGAAGCCCTGTTGAATGCGCTGGTACACCGTGATTATTCCTTTCATGCCGATACCTTGATCAATCTGTACGATGACCGCATGGAGATCGTGTCTGTTGGTGGTCTCCTTCCCGGATTGGCGCCGGAAGATTTGAACATGGGCGTATCCCTATGTCGCAACCCGCACCTGTACAACGTATTTTACCGCTTGCAGCTCATTGAGGCTTATGGCACGGGGATGAAAAAAATGATGAATGCCTATGCCGATGAACCGGTGAAACCCCAGATTAAGACCACCCCAAATGCCTTCAAAACCATTCTTCCCAATGTGAATTTCATGAGTAAAGCTGTCGAAGCCCCGATGATTGTGGGAGAAATGGCTGCCCCGTTTTTGACTTCTGATGAAGGGAAAATCATGCAGCTTTTGGAAGACAAACAACGGATCACTCGGAAAGATGCACAGGAATTATTGGGCGTTAGCCAATCTACAGCAGGTCGTATTCTGAAAACGCTGGTGGATAACGGCCAAATCACACAGCGTGGCGGCGGGCGCACGACGCGGTATGAGCTGATAAAGTCGTAATATGAACGGAAATTGGTTGATTGGGGAGGTGCATACTATGGAACCGAAGAGTTTTGAAGAAGTACATCCGGGGATTGAGGAATACTTCAAGGTCCAAAAAGAATATTTGGCGAAATTCGGCGAGCATTCCTTGGAGCGCACGATGCACTACGAGCCCTTGAGGCCCTCTTGTCTGAATTTTATAGAAGGGGCTAAGGAGCTACGCCGTGCCATCCGCCGGAATAAGCCGATTGATCAGATACCGCCTGAAATGTGGGAGCATATTATTTTTTAATTTAACCCGCCAGAAATCTGCCACTTCTTAGGTGGGGATGAAAGCAAATCTGGTAAATCTACATAAGCAATTGATCCAGGCAATTGCTCAGTAGTCCCATATAGACTATTTGTAAATATATAGAAAATAAAGGTAGGTGATTATCGTTAATAGAGCATACCGATACAGGCTCTACCCAACAACTGAACAAAAGATTATGTTTGCCAAGACTTTTGGCTGTGCCAGATTCATCTATAATAAAATGCTTAGTGACCGCCTTGATTACTATAAAAAAACAGGCAAAAAACTGAACAACACGCCAGCACAATACAAAGATGAATTTCCTTGGCTAAGAGAAGTAGATAGCCTTGCACTTGCCAATGCTCAAATGAATCTCAATAGGGCATATAACAATTTTTGGAGCAATAAGAAGCATTTTGGCAAGCCACGTTTCAAGTCTAAAAAAAGTGGTCATCTTTCCTATTCTACGAATAATCAAAAAGGTTCTGTCCGATTAGAAGGGAATAAGGTCAGATTGCCGAAGGTTGGCTGGGTAAAGTTACGTTTGCACCGACCAATTATGGAAAATAGTATCATAAAGACGGTTACCATTAGCAGAACCCCTTCTGGGAAATTCTACATCAGTATTTTGGTAGAGTACGAAAACCAAATACTCCCCATCATACCTGAGACATTTCTCGGATTGGATTTTGCGATGCATGGTCTGTATGTCGCCTCCGATGAAGAGGATGCGGACTATCCGAACTTCCTGCGAAAGGTCGAAAAGCGATTGGCTAAAGCTCAAAGAAAACTGTCGAAAAGGCAAAAAGGCAGCCGAAATCGAGATAAACAAAGTCTTCGTGTGGCTAAGCTTCATGAGAAGGTCGCAAACCAACGTCGTGATTTTATACATAAGAAAGCTCGCTATCTTGTAGATAAATATGATGCTATTGGTATCGAAGATATTAGCGTCAAGGCCATGGCGAAGCGTAAGAAAGGCGGTAAATTCAGTTTCGGCAAGTCCGTAGCCGACAATGGATGGAAGAAATTTGTGAATATATTGGAATACAAACTTGTTTGGCAAGGAAAACAGCTTGTTAAAATAGATAAGTGGTATCCAAGTAGCCAATTATGCCATACCTGTGGGTACAAAAAAAGTGAAATGAAAGATTTGTCTATTCGGGAATGGGATTGTCCAAAATGCGGCAGTCACCATGGCCGGGACAAGAACGCTGCCATAAATATACGAGAGGAAGCTAGACGTATATCTGCCTAATCAAAATTGTAAGAGTACCGTGGGGCGCACGGGAATCTACGCCTGTGGAGAGAGTGTAAGTCGCCGCAACTCTTCGGAGTCAGTGGTGCTGTTCTCCTTGAAGCAGGAAGCTCTCGCCGCTATGGGCGGGGGTACGTTCACACCCCTCGAATTCGAGATGTTAAGTACTGCGAAGACACAGTTATCTATGGGACGGGCAACGATAAGCTGCATAGACTGCAATCTTTTGAGTTGTCGGATCGTTGCTTTATTTGCTATAATAATTATAGAAGTCAACTTGTGAAGGATAAGGCTGGGTTCCCGAATGGGAGTAGGTGGTATCACTTAGAATCCTTTGCCCCTGGGGTTGACTTATTTAGACATGCAAAAAGGCACTCTGTTGTGATGTGACCCCAAAAAGTTAGACCTAGCC
>NZ_KQ958177.1 GCF_001546855.1 Megasphaera sp. MJR8396C
TTGGTCCAACTTTAGGGGGTCGGTTCACTTGGGTGGCTTTTATCATGCCAATCCGGACGTCCTGCTTTCTTTTGGAGCTGCCACCTCTTTTGACGGCGACCATAAAACCGCCGGTAACGTAGGTGTCACTTTCCGCGTCGGTCCGAAAACAGAAAAGACGGCTGCCATCGATAGTGGCACCTCTGATGAAGTCTTGCAGCGCTTAGATGCTCTGAGCCGCAAAGTCGACCGGTTGGAAGCAGAAAATCAAGACTTGAAGAATAAGTTGAATATAAAGTAACACAGATATCGGATGAAATAATTCTTTGACCGCGATATCGGTACGAATGCAAAAAGCCTGCCGCTTGAACGGCAGGCTTTTTATTCCTTGTTAACCATGGAGGTATCGGTTACATCGTGCATCTTAAGTGGACTTGCCTTTTCTTCGCGATTGCCTTTGACCGTTCTCGATGACGGTCAGGGGCTTGAGGGCCCCTCTTTGTTATAGACCCATAAAGGCCAACATCTGCAGCATGCCCGGTACGAAGGTATCGAGATCGAGGGACTCTTCTAAAGTGTGTTCACCACGGCTGCGGCAGAAGCCAAAGGAAATGGCCGGGATGCCCTGACTCATGGGAATGTTGGCGTCGGTGCTTCCGGCAATGCACGTCGTGGGTAGGCCCTGCTTTTGTCGGATGGCGGTAATTCGCTGGACGAGGGGATTCTGGTTTACCTCACTGCACGGCCGTTCGCCAAGGCTTTTTAGGGATAGGCGTACATCCTTGGCGAGCGGTTTTTCGATGAGGTCATGGAAGAATGTATCAAGTCTTTCGAGGGCCTTTCCGTCTTCGGAACGAAGGTCGACGGTGAAGCTTGCCTTGGCGGCAATGGAATTAACCGTCGTGCCGCCGCTGATGGTGCCGACATTATAGGTCGTCTTGGGATGAGCCGGTAGGGACAGCTGGTAGAGTTCCTGGATGATCGAGGATGCGGCGGCAATGGCATTGGGAGTTCCGAAGCTCATCCAGCTGTGGCCGCCCGGCGTTTCGATGGTGACCTGATAGCGCCGGGAGCCGACGGCCGTTGCGACAAAGGTATCGAAGGTGCAGTCCACGGCGACGACCTCCGAAATCCGGCCGGCCCAGTCGGCCATGATTTTGCGGATGCCTTTGAGATTACCCAATCCTTCTTCGCCGACGTCAAAGGCAAAAAGGATGCCCTGGGGCGGCGTCAACTGTAAGTCGCGGATCATCTTGATGATGAACAATAAGCCGGCAATGCTGGCACTGTTGTCACTGCACGACGGGGCCGACAAAATGTTTTTCGACTGGTGAATCGGGATCTCGGACAGTTTTTCAAAGACCGTATCCATGTGGGCCGTATACAAGGCGACTTTCTGCCCCTTTTTCAGTCGGCAGGGATAGAGGACGTTTCCGCCGTCATCGATGTAGGCGCCGTCGGCTCCCAGACTGTGGAGGTACTGCAGAATCCACTTGCCCTTTACCTGTTCCCGGCCTGTCGGCGACGGGATGGAAATAATCGTTTTGAGAAGCTCCAGCCACTGGGCTTGGTTCTGACGTACATAAGCTTCAATCTTGTCGTTCATCTAAATGCGGGCAGGATACTCCGA
>NZ_KQ958179.1 GCF_001546855.1 Megasphaera sp. MJR8396C
ACGACTTGTTTATCTTACCAAACTACGAAGAGCTTGTCAAGCATTATTTTGAATTTCTTCATAAAACCCGACAACCATAAACAGGCACAATAAAAAAAATTGCATTTTCTTTCTCACGTCTCGTTGCAGCTGGTTTTTATATAATAACATTAACGCCGAGAAAAGTCAATCACTTTTCTCGGCGTTTTTTCTTAATGTTCTTCTCCCATGACGTCAAGTCCTACCATAGCCATGGCTTTGGCCCCGGTCAGGGCCTGCATTTTTCCAAGGTCACTGCCGGCCGCTGCTGCAAATTCCGACGTATGACCGGACATGCCATAACCGATACAGATTTCCGGTTGGCTGACTCGCGTCACTTGACTGACATTGCCCACATCCGTCGAACCTTCGGCAAAATCATCGCTGCGAAGGCCGAATTCTTCATAGAGCTGATTGAAGGCGTCGGCAAAGTAGACGTCCATCTTCGGATCATTGATCATATTTTTATAAAGCGGTTCATAATGTACCATCTCTACCGATGCCTGGTGAGCCGCCGCAACATCCTGAGCCATCTGTTTGATATCGGGCAGCATTTTATTTTCTAAATAGTCCACCGTCAAAGCTCGAATCGTCGCCTTGAGAACGGCCCTGTCGGGGACGATGTTCGGGGCCGTACCGCCTTCGGTAATGATAGCACCGATGATATGGCGTTCGGTCAAGGTCTTTTCGTACTCTTTCAGACGGGCGTAAAAGTCAACTAGGGCATCGAGGGCGTTGATGCCGTGATACTCCGTATCGGCGACATGGGCGGATTTTCCCCAAAAGGTAAATTGTAAGGGATGGGTCGCATAGGACGTACCGCCAATATAAGTCTTATCGACACCGGGATGGACGATGACAGCCGCATGAAGAGCGTCGAAGACACCGTGTTCACTCATATAAACTTTACTGCCCACCGTTTCTTCGGCAGGGCAGCCGTAGACATGAACCGTCGCTTTATCGCCGGCAGCTTTGGCAAAAGCCAGGGCCGCACCGATACTCATGGCAGCAATGAGGTTGTGTCCGCATCCGTGTCCGATTTTCGGCAGGGCATCGTATTCCGCTAAAAAGCCCATCTGAAAAGGCCCCTTTCCAAGGGTTCCATGAAAGGCCGTCGGAAAAGCATCGGCAACGGGATTGTCGATGGTAAAACCGTGGTCGGTCAAGATGTCTTTCAGTAAAGACGAAGCAAAAAATTCCTCTTGCCCCAGTTCCGGACGGGCGTGCAGCTTATCGGCGATTTCATAGATGAGGGGTTTCAATTCGTCGACATAACGGCAGGCGTCTTCTTTTAATTGTTTATACTCCATCAGGATTTCCTCCTACAGTCAGGGTAAAAATACGAGTTCTGCCCGATCCGGCTTGGCATCCAGGCGAACCTTCTGGCCTAAGGGCAGCCAGGCATTATCGGCACCGTGGCCAAAGGACAGGCCCTTAATGGCCGGCTTTCCCCATTTTTTGGCATAGGCCTGAATGACTTCGTTGACGGTCCATTCATAAGTGCTCCCTTCCGTGGGATTGCAGCGGTAAAATTCACCAAAGGCGATGCCTTTCACCCCGTCGATGAGGCCGGCCTGCTCGATATGACAGAGCATTCTGTCGAGAGAATAGGCGTCTTCCCCGACTTCTTCCAAGCAGAGAATGCCGCCTTCAGACTGTAACGCATAAGGTGTCCCCATGGTAACCGACAGCAGCATCAAGTTGCCGCCTAAGAGGGGGCCCGTCGCCGATCCGGGAACGAGGGTCTCAGGATGCATTTCCGGTGCCGAGGGCAGGACCCGGGGATCATAGGGATGGGCCAGGCCCCAGCGCAGTTCATCCCTCGTATACGCGGAAGCCTTGCGAGCCAGGGACATGACCATCGTCCCGTGGATGGGGCGAAAATGGCAGCGCTGCAAAAAGACGGTATGCAGGGCCGTAATGTCACTGAAACCGACGAAAATTTTCGGATGGGCAGCAATCAAATCGTAGTCGAGGAGCGGCAAAATCCGCGTTGCTCCGTAGCCGCCGCGAAGGCAGATAATAGCCTTCACCTGATCATCGGCAAAAGCAGCGTTGATGTCGGCCGCCCGCAGTTCGTCACTGCCGGCCAGATAGCCGTCATGAGCCGATACGGATTTCCCTACGGCTACCTGATAGCCAAGTTCTTTTAAAAAGGCAATGCCCTGGGCCGCGTCATCTTCAGCAAGGGCCGCGGATGGGGCCACGACGGCAATCGTATCGCCCGGATTCAACGGGGCGGCACAACGATAATCCATAAAGTTACGTCCTTTCTTCGTCATCGATATAGGCGTTTTTAAAATCTACCAACCCCAACTGCGACCAATGATAGCCTTTAATATAAGGCTGGGCCACGTACGGCTGGGTCGTGTAGTAGATGGGAATGATGACACAATCGTCAAAAAGCATCTGTTCGGCCTGATGCATATAGGCCATGCGCTGGGCTTCATCATTCGTCGACTTGGCCCGGCGAATCAATTCATTATAAGCCGGATTGTGGTACTGAGCGTCGTTTTCCTCATCGGCAAAGACGTCGAGGAAGGTCATGGGATCGGCATAATCGGCAATCCACGAAGCTCGGGCGACCTGGTAGTCCCCTTGGGCCCGGGAAGCCATGAATACCTTCGATTCCTGATTCATGAGCGATACGGACACGCCAAGATTGTTTTTCCACATTTCCTGAATGGCTTCGGCTACCGCCTTGTGCATCTCGTTGGTGTTAAACAAGATGGTCACCGGCGGCAGGGGATGGGTTTCATCGTAACCGGCTTCACGCAGGAGCTCTCGTGCCTTTTCCGGATCTTCCGTAATGAGATTGCCCCCTTCTTCCCGAAAATCACGGCCCGTAGCCTTATCTTTCAGTCCCGGCGGGACCCAGGCATAGGCCGGTTCCTTTTCAGCCCGGATGATATGGTCGATGAGCCCTTGCCGTTGAACGGAAAGGGCAAAGGCCTTGCGAACACGGACGTCGTCAAAGGGCTTTTGCTGGACATTAAAGACGTAGTAATAGGCGCCTAAATAAGGAGCAATTTTATACAGCCCCATTTTTTCCAGACGCTCTTGGTCGGCCGGCGGCGGTTCAACGGTCATATTAGCCTGATTGCTTTCGACCAGAGTCAATCTCGTCGCCTGAGAATCGCTGATGGGCAGGTCGATGTGGCTGAGTTTCACCGCATCGGCATCCCAATAGCGTTCATTTTTAACCAATTTAATTTCACTGGAATGGTTCCAACTGACGATTTTAAAAGGTCCGCTGGAAACCATACCTTCAGCATCGGCAGCCCACGTATCAGGCTTTTCTTCGACGAGTTTCCGAGGTACGGGATAGTAGCAGTGAAAGGCTGTCAGATTCAGGAAATAAGAAGTCGGCTCTTTTAAACGGACTTCTAAGGTTTTATCGTCGAGGGCTTTGACCCCGACTTCATCGGCAGAGGCCTTCTTCTTAAAGTAATCTTCGGCCTTATCGATACAAAAGAGCATATACGCATTTTCCGAAGCTACGTCAGGATTTACGACGCGCTTCCAAGAATATTCGATATCGCCGGCCGTAATGGGCGTACCGTCGCTCCACTCGATTCCGTCGCGGAGATGAAAGATATAAGTCCGTCCGTCATCTGAAATATCCCAGCTCTTGGCCAGGGCCGGTTGAGGCACGTCATCGACGAGACGGGTCAGGCCTTCAAAAATTTGTAATTCCGTATTGCTTTCAGCTAAGGCCGTCGTCATCGCCGGATCGAGGCGGGACGGTTCTGCTTCTAAGACGTAACTCACCGTATCCGGCCGTTCTACGCCGCAGGCGCTGAGAAAGACGGTCATGAGGATGGCCATGAATAACAGGATATATTTTTTCATCGGTCCGTCCCTCCTTTCGCATGGTGACAGGCAACGAGGCGCCCTTCCCCGACGGGACGAAGAACAGGCACTTCTCTCCGACACCGTTCATCACCATAGGGACAGCGGGGATGGAAGACACAGCCCGACGGTACATCGAGGGGACTGGGGACTTCACCTGACACAAGAGTCTTTCGCCGATAATGAGGATCCGGTCGGGGCACGGACGCAATGAGCATCTGCGTATAAGGATGGAGGGGTCGATGAAAGACGGCATCGCTCGGACCTAATTCAACGAGACTTCCCAAGTACATGACGCCGATGCGTCGACTGAGGTGATGAACCATACTCAAATCATGGGCAATAAAGAGATAGGACAACTGTCGTTCCCCTTGGAGCCGCTTCAGCATATTGACGATTTGGACCTGGACCGACACGTCGAGGGCTGAAATCGGTTCATCGCAGAAGATGCATTCCGGATCGACCGCCAGAGCTCTGGCAATGCCGATGCGCTGGCGTTGACCGCCGCTGAATTCATGGGGATAACGCTGGGCTGTTTCCGGTCTCAAATCGACTTGCGTCAATAAGTCAGCCACGCGCTGACGCCGCTCCGTATCGTTAGAGCAGAGTCCGTAATTGCGAAGAGGCTCGCTGATGATATCTTCGACAGTCATCCGCGGGTCCAAAGAGGCATAGGGATCCTGAAAGATCATCTGAACCTGACGGCGATAGGCCTGGCCTACGCCAGGATCGTCGATGTTACGGTCTTTATAAAAGATACTTCCCGCGGTCTTAGGATATAAGCCCAATAAGGTACGGGCAAAGGTCGACTTACCACAGCCCGATTCCCCGACCAAGCCGACGGTTTCACCCGGTTCAATCGTAAGGGATACACCATTGACAGCGGTCAACAGCTTTTTCGGACGGCCCAGCCAATTGCGATCGACGACAAATTGCTTGGTAAGTCCTTTAGCTTCAATGAGTGCCATCGTCTCCCCTCCTTTCTGCCGCTGCCAGCCAGCAGGCATAGTGATGATGGGGACCTGCTTCTTCCCGCGGCGGTTCCGCTTCCATACAGACTTTCATCGCCTGAGGGCAGCGCCGATAGAAACGGCAGCCTTTTGGCATGTGGAATAAATCCGGGGCCTGGCCGGGAATCCCCGTCAATACCTTATCCCGGTCAGACGGATCAGGCAGGGAGGCTAAAAGACCTTTGGTGTAAGGATGAACAGGACGGTAAAAAATATCGTCGGCCGTCCCTTCTTCGACGACGGTACCGGCATACATGACATAAATGCGGCGGCACATCTGAGCGATGACGCCTAGGTTATGGGAAATGAGGACGACAGCCATACCGAGTTCTGCCTGCAGTTTCTTCAAGACATCCAGGACCTGGGCTTCTGTCGTAACGTCGAGGGCCGTCGTCGGTTCGTCGGCAAAGAGGAGTTTCGGCGAACAGGATAGGGCCATGGCAATGAGACAGCGTTGGCGCATGCCACCCGATAATTGGTGCGGATATTGATCGAGCCGCTTTTCCGGCGACGTCAGGCCGACGGCCTTTAAGAGTTCTAACGCCTTTTCCCGCTGCTCATTTTTGGACAGCTTCTGATAGAGGGCAAGGCCTTCACAAAGCTGGGCACCGATGGTGAGGACCGGATTTAAAGACGTCATGGGGGCCTGAAAAATCATGGCCATATCGCGGCCGCGAAGACCATTCATGTCGCGTTCTGACAAGGGAAGGATGTCGCGGCCTTCCCATAAAATCTCTCCGGATTGGTATTCTGCCGCCCTTTGAGGCAGTAATTTCATGACCGCCTGAGACGTAACCGACTTGCCGCAGCCCGATTCACCGACGATGCCGACAGTTTCACCGGCGTGGACCGTAAGCGATACGGCATGAACCGCTTCTAACAGGCCCCGATAGGTATGGAACGAAATGGACAGGTGACGCACTTCAAGTAACGGTTTCATCGACTTCCCTCCTTCTGGTTCTGCGGATCTAAGGCATCGCGCAGGCCGTCGCCTAAGAACATGAAGCCCAGCATGGTAATGCACAGAGCCAAGGCCGGAAAGACGAGCTGAAAGGGAAAGGACCGCATGCTGTTAATGCCTTCGGAAGCGAGAACGCCCCAGCTGGCCATCGGTGCCGATACGCCGAGACCGATAAAGCTTAAAAAGGCTTCCGTAAAGATCGCTTCCGGAATCGATAAGGTCAAGGTGACGATAATCGGTCCGACGCAGTTGGGAATCATATGACGCCGCAAGATCTGCCAGGTCGACGTCCCGCAGGAACGGGCGGCCATGACGTATTCCTGCTGTTTCAGACTGAGGATCTGACCGCGGACGACGCGGGCCATATTGAGCCAGTAGGCGATGCCTAAGGCCAAATAAATATTGAGCAGTCCCGGTTTGAAGACGACCATCAGCAAGATGACGTACAGCAGCATGGGAATGGAGTACAGAATATCGACGATGTGCATCATGATCCGGTCGACTCGACCGCCAACCAGGGCTGAAATCCCGCCGTAGAGGACGCCGATGAAGACGTTGATAAGACTGGCTACCAGGCCGATGGACAAGGAAATGCGGGCGCCGTACAGGACGCGGACAAAGAGATCTCGTCCGAGCGAATCGGTACCGAACCAGTGTGCCGCCGACGGCCAGGCGTTGGCATCGGCCAGGCTCTGATCGGCATAGGTATAAGGGGATAAAAAAGGCCCGATGACAGCCAGGAGGGTCATGACGATGACGATAGCCATCCCCCAGAGGGCCAGGGGATTTCCTTTCATTCGGCGCCAGCCCCGGTCCCGCAGCGTTTGAGGTGCCACATAAGGTTCCTGACGGTCGGCTGCCGTAATCGGTGTGAAATCCATGGCTATTCCTCCTTTCGGCTGTCGACAGTGATGCGCGGATCTAAGAGCGGATAGATGATGTCGACGAGTAAATTCATCATCATGATGAGAAAACTGTAAAAAATCGTAATGCCTAAGATGACCGTATAATCGCGGTTATAAATACTGGTAACAAAATGACGCCCCAAGCCGGGAATGGCAAAAATCGTCTCGACGATAAAGCTCCCGGTCATCAAGGCCGCCGCCAAGGGGCCGATATAACTGACGACAGGCAAGAGGGCATTGCGCAGGGCATGGCGGTACAATAAAGACCAGGGACCAATCCCCCGCGAACGGGCCGTCCGTATATAATCTTGTCCCAAGGCATCGACCAGGCTCGACCGCGTCAAACGCATGATAAAAGCCGTCGGCTGCGCAGCCAGGGCCAAGGCCGGCAGGATGACATAGGCCGGTCCCTTCCACAAGGCCGCCGGCAAGACGGGCCAGGTAAAGGCAAAGAGTTGTATGAGGACAGCCGCTAAAATAAAACTGGGCACCGAAACACCGAGGGTAGCCCCGATCATCATCCCGTAATCGACCCAGGTATTCTTATACCAGGCAGCGGCCATGCCAGCCAGGATACCGGCCCCGATAGCCAGAAGAAGGCTGATCAGCCCGAGCTCAGCCGAGACGGGCAAGGTTTCGGCGATAATGTCGTTGACCGTTTTTCCGGGATACTTGTAGGACGGGCCGAGGTCGAGCACGGCGGCGTGGCGGACGTAATCGACATACTGATCCCACAACGGTTCATCGAGATGGTACCGGGCTTCGACCGTCGCCATGACGGCCGGCGGCAGTTTCTTTTCCTGTGTAAACGGTCCGCCGGGAATGGCGTGCATCAGGCCAAAGGTAATGGTAATGACCGCCCATAGGACGATACAGGCGCCAATCAGGCGCTTTGCAAGATAAATGGCCAAGGAGAATCATTCCTTTCCAACATAGATAAATTCATTATACGGCGCGATATCGCTCATGACAAGGCGATAGCCGTTGTTATTATCACGGCGGCGGCGTATAATAGTAAATTGACTACGTTAACAAATCGAAAGAAAGGTGATCGCTGTGAACTGGAAACTTTGTTTAGCAATTCTAACGTGTAACGTCGTCTTCATGTCCTCAAGCTACACCATGCTCATCCCCTTCCTTCCTATGTACCTGACGAGAGATCTCGGCGTCGATGCAGCGTCGGTCAATATTTGGTCGGGCATCGTCTTTTCCTCGACGTTTCTCATCAGCGCCGTCATGGCCCCTATCTGGGGACGGATGGCCGATAAACGAGGCAAGCGGCTCATGGCTATTCGAGCCAGTTTTCTCTTATCCATCAGTTACTTTCTCGGCGGCATCGTAACGTCACCGCTGGAACTGACCTTCATGCGCATGTTCCAAGGTTTTGCCTCGGGCCTGTGGCCCATGGAGCTGGCCATCATGACCACCTATGCGCCACCAAAAAAACTGGGGATCTGCCTGGGCGTCATGCAGGGGGCTCTCACGGCCGGCGGCATCATCGGCCCCCTCTTCGGCGGCATCTTAGCCGAAGCCTTCGGCATGCGCCGGTCCTTCTTTTTGGCAGCCGCCGCCTTGTTCCTCAACTTTTTAGTCCTGGTCTTCTTCATTAAAGAACCGCCGACGGACACGGCACCGGCTGCCGATACGGCAAAGGCCGATGACAAAAGCGGCAAAGTCAGCCTCTGGAAGATTCCCGTCATCCGCCTGATGCTCCTCAGCGCCGCCTTGGTACAGGCCGTCATCCTCATCGTCCAGCCGATTTTAACGACCTATATTTCCCACCTGGCCGGAGATATTGACAACCTGGTCTTCGTAGCCGGCCTGATCTTTTCGCTGGGCGGCTTTGCCAGCGCCATTACGGCTCCTCTTTGGGGCCGCTTCGGTCAGCGTCACGGCTTCGTCAAGACCTTGCGCATCGTCCTGATTTTGGCAGGTATTTTCTTCCTCATCCAGTCGCTGCCCGATACGCTGTATACCTTCGCCGCCAGTCAATTTGCCGTCGGCCTGTTCTTCTCCGGCATCTATCCGTCGATCAACGCCATCTTGGCCGAAAGGACGAGTGCCAGCATCAAAGGCCGCGTCTTCGGTTTCCTGTTCTCCGCTCAGCAGATTGGTTCCATGGGCGGCCCGATCTTAGGCGGCGTCATCGCCACTTACATCGGCATGAAATACGTCTTTTTGGCAGCCGGCGCCATTCTCTTGTGCCTGAGTTTTGCCATCAACTGGAAGGTCCGTCACCTTCACGGCGAAAAAATTACCGATTAAAAGCCTTATCCCCGGGTTCCCCGATTGTGGGTGTAATCGGGCAGGAGTTTCGGTGACAGGATGTTCCCTGTAAAACCGGCAGCGGCCCGTTCCCGGTCAAAGCGGCGAACGTGGTCGAGATTCCCCTTTCCGGGATGAGCGGTCTTGCTGTAGGCAGCCGCTTCGGTTCCGGCAATCCGACCAAAGACGATGATATCCAAGAGGCTGTTGCCCATGAGGCGGTTCTTACCGTGAATACCGCCGACGTCTTCTCCGGCAGCATAGAGGCCAGGAATCTTGGTTTCACTCTTCGCCCCGATGCAGATGCCGCCATTTTGATAATGGAGGGTCGGATACACTAAAATCGGCTGTTTTCGGATATCGATGCCGAATTTTTCATACATATGAATCATGGCCGGTAGCCTCTTTTCCATCGTCCCCTCGCCATGGATCAAATCGACCATAGGCGTATCGAGCCAGACCGCCTGGCCATGCAGGGCATAGACGCCATTGTTCCGTTCCTGGCACTCGCGGATGATGGCCGCCGCTACGACATCCCTCGTTTCCAAGGGATGGAGGAAGGCATCGCCGTTCTTATTGACCAACATGGCATCGAGAGAACGGACCTTCTCCGTAACCAAAGCCCCATAAATTTGGGGCGGATAGGCAGCTCCCGTCGGGTGATACTGAATGGCACCGGCATAGAGAAGCGGAATGCCGGCCCGATAGGCCATGACCAATCCGTCAGCCGTCGATCCGTAATGGTTCGACGTCGGAAACCCCTGATAATGGAGGCGTCCAGCACCGCCGGCAGCCAGGATGACGCTTTTGGCCCGGACGACGTGATATTCCTGAGTATCGAAATCGTACAAGACGGCACCGGCAGCCTGTCCGTCCCCGTCAAGGAGCAATTCGACAGCCGGTGAATATTCAATGACATCGACGCCGGCATTGCGGACTTCATCGCGAAGAACGCGCATGATTTCCGCTCCCGTGTAATCCCCACAGGCATGCATCCGTTTATACGACGTCCCGCCGCCGTGGGTCGTTACCATAGCGCCGTCACTGTCCTTGTCGAATAAGACGCCTAAGGAGCTGAGCCACTGGATGGCTTCCGGTCCGCGAAGGACCAATTCAGCGAGAAGTTCGGGGATATTCTTATAATGACCGCCGCCCATGGCGTCCAAGTAATGTGCTGCCGGCGAATCATGTTCCTTATCGGCAGCCTGTATCCCGCCTTCGGCCATGCCCGTATTGGCATCGCCCAGGCGCAGTTTCGTGGCCATGAGGACCTTGGCTCCATGGCGGGCCGCTTCAATGGCCGCTGCCGCACCGGCTCCACCGCCGCCGATGACCAGGACGTCCGTTTCAAACTGGATATGGTCTACATCGACGTCGGCTTCATCCATACGGCTCTTGCCCTGTAAGAGGACAGCCAGCTCCGACGGTACCTGATCGCCCTTATTGGGACCGACAGAAAGGCGGGTAAACCCTTCTTCGTGATAATCAGGATGAAACTGTTTTAAAAGGACGTCTTTTTCTTCTGCCGTAAACCGCGGCAGTTCCTCCGACAAGCGGAGATTGCGCGTCGCTTCGACCCGCGACTGAGACGCCCGCATTTCTTCGGTATATATCATGAGGTCCTCCTATTTTTCAATGGTCCGCCCTTCATACAAGCGGCGCAATTCGTCGTCATCGGCATTCATTAAGCGTTCTACATCGGCAATATACTGCCCTTCTTGAATGGCCTTTACGCGGTCTTCCAAATGGCGGCTCTTTTTGGCAATATACTTGCCCAGGAGGCGCCGCGCCAAGAGACCGACCGGTCCGTGACTGATCTTGGCCGGGCAGCTGGCGGCACAGATATTGCAGCAGACACAGCGAAAAGACTCTTTTGCACAGCCGGCATAATCGCCCTTCTGAGCCAAGGCGATATACTTCATGACTTGGATTCCCTGAGGACAGTTTCGCGTGCAGGCATTACAATGGATGCAGTTATAGATTTCAGGATAAAGCTGGCCGACGACGTTGCCGGCAACGGGAAGATCATCCATATCGTATTCCATCTTTTTGATGGGAAACGATTCTAGCCGGCCGACACACATGCCGTCTTCGACCTTCGTCTGACAAGCCAGGGCCGAATGCGTTTCAGTCTGTCCTTTCAGACGATAAACGACGGCACAGGCTCCACAAAAGCCGCTTCGACAGCCGCAGCCTCGAACCAGGCGGAAGCCGGAATATTCCATAGCCCGCATAATCGTCAAATCTTCAGGGACGGAAAACATCTTACCCAGTAAATAGACGGTTACCATTTTCATAGCTATTTCTCCTTTAATGAAAAAGGTGCTGCCGCACATGCGGCAGCACCTTTTATTGCTTTATAAACCGTAATCTTATTCCAAGACTTCGAGCAGGCAGTCGCCGCTGATGATAGCTTGGCCTTTGACGGCATAGATTTCACCGACAGTACCGTCGATGGGCGACGTAATCGTCGTTTCCATCTTCATGGCTTCGGTAACAACCAAGGGTTCGCCCTTCTTGACTTTCTGGCCCTTGGAAACGAGGACGTTGACGACCGAACCGGACAAAGTGGCGCCGATGTCACCGGCCTTATCGGGATCTGCCTTACGGCGGGAAACGGTCTTCATGTCGACGCTCTTATCCTGAATGCGGATTTCACGTTCGGCACCGTTGAACATGAAGGTGACCGCGCGGATACCGCTTTCGTCAGGATCGCTGATATTAATCAGGGTGATGATGAGATCCTTCCCTTCTTCGATTTCAACGTGAAGTTCTTCATTTTTCTTCATGCCGAAGAAGAAGGTCGGCGTATCGAGAACGCTGACATCACCGAATCTCTTGACCTTTTCATTGTAGTCTTCGAAGACTTTCGGATACTGGCAGTAGGCATTGATATCTTCGGCTTCGTGTTTGTAGCCGTTTTCAGCCAATTTGGCGCGGACGGCGTCGAAGTCGACCGGTGCCAGGCTCTTGCCCGGACGTTCCGTAAGCGGTTTCTTTCCTTTGAGGATGATCTTCTGAAGTTTTTCCGGGAAGCCCTGGTACGGAATGCCGATACGGCCTTCGAAGAATTCGACGACGGACTGCGGGAAGTCGAGGACGTCGCCCTTATCGTAAATATCCTGTTCGGTCAGGTTGTTCTGGACCATGAACAAGGTCATGTCGCCGACAACCTTAGACGACGGCGTAACTTTGATGATATCGCCGAACATCATGCTGACCGTATGGTACATCTTTTTAATTTCATTCCAGTGGTCGCCAAGGCCCACAGCCTTCGCCTGCTGACGGAGGTTGGAGAACTGACCGCCCGGCATTTCATGCTGGTAGACTTCCGTATTCGGATAGGCTTCGGCTTTGTCGACACCTTTGTAGTACGGACGAACTGTTGCCCAGTAGCGGGACATTTCTTCCATAGCATTGACGTCGAGATCCGGCTGACGATCCTTGCCGCTCAAAGCGTAATACAAGGTGCTCATGCTCGGCTGGCTGGTACCGCCGGCAAAGGCAGAATAAGCTACGTCGACGATATCGACGCCGGCATCGATAGCCCGGCTGTAGGTCGTAATAGCATTGCCTGAGCCGTCATGGGTATGGAGGTGAATCGGCAGGTCAACAGCATCTTTCAATGCCGATACCAGACGGTAGGAAGCTTCCGGTTTCAAGAGGCCGGCCATATCTTTAATGGCGATGATGTTGGCGCCGGCATTCTTCAATTCCTTAGCCATATTGACATAGTATGCCAAGTCGTATTTATTCCGCGACGGATCGAGGATATCGCCGGTATAGCAGAGAGCTACTTCGGCCAATTTATTGTTTTCACGAACGGCCTGAATCGTGCCGTACATATTGTCTAAGCTGTTCAAGCTGTCAAAAACGCGGAAGACGTCGATGCCGTTCTTGGCCGAGAGGTCGATAAAGTTTTTGACGACATTGTCCGGATAGCTCGTATAGCCGACGGCATTGGCACCGCGGACGAGCATCTGAAGAAGGATATTCGGAGCCTTTTCACGCATCTGACGCAGGCGGACCCAAGGATCTTCATAGAGGAAACGGTAGGCTACGTCGAAGGTTGCCCCGCCCCAGCATTCATAGGAGAAGAGATTGGGCAGCTTCTTAGAAGCCGATTCCAGGACGCGAAGCATATCGATGGTGCGGACACGGGTTGCAAACAGGGACTGGTGAGCGTCACGCATGGTCGTATCGGTAAAGAATACCTTATGCTGATCTTTGATCCACTGGGAGAATTTTTCCGGTCCCATGGCATCGAATTTCTGTTTCGTGCCGTCAGGATAGGGTCCGTTTTCGACACTCGGCATTTCCAAGGGTTCAAATTCAGCTTTTTCCTGATGACCGGCGCCGGCATAGCCATTGATGGTCGTATCGCTGATGTACTCTAAGAGTTTCGTGCCGCGGTCCTGTACGACCGGAAGGTTGAACAGTTCCGGATGATCATCGATGAAGTTGACGTTGTAAGAGCCGTCGACGAATTCAGGGCTCTTCAATACGTTGATCAAGAAGCCGATATTGGTCTTGACGCCGCGGATACGGAATTCCTGAAGGACGCGGAGCATCTTCTGAACGGCTGCGGCATGGTTGAGGCCATAAGTCGTCGTCTTGACCAACAGGGAGTCGTAGTACGGCGTAATGATCGAACCCGTATAGGCATTGCCGCTGTCGAGACGGACGCCAAAGCCGCCGCCGCTGCGGTATACCGTGATTTTACCGGAATCCGGCATGAAGTTGTTCATCGGATCTTCCGTCGTAATACGGCACTGGATGGCATTGCCGAGACAGTGGACCGATTCCTGGGACTTAATACCGATTTCATCGCTGTCGAGGGCATAGCCTTCAGCGACTTTGATCTGGGTCTGGACGATGTCGATACCGGTAATCATTTCGGTAACCGTGTGTTCTACCTGGACACGGGGGTTGACTTCGATGAAATAGAAGTTGCCGTCAGGCGTAACCAAGAATTCGACCGTACCGGCATTGACGTAATGAACGTTTTTCATCAATTTCAAAGCAGCGTCGCAAATCTTCTGACGAAGTTCGACGGGCAGGGCCGAAGCCGGAGCCGTTTCAACGACCTTCTGATGACGGCGCTGAATGGAGCAGTCACGTTCAAAGAGATGAATGACGTTGCCGTGTTCGTCGCCCATGATCTGGACTTCGATATGTTTCGGGTTGATGATACATTTTTCGAGATAAATTTCATCGCTGCCGAAAGCCAGCTGTGCTTCCGATTTCGCCCGTTCATAAGCATCGCGCAGTTCTTCCATGGAGTCGACCATACGCATGCCGCGGCCACCGCCGCCGTTTACGGCTTTAAGCATAATCGGGAGTCCGACTTCCTTGGCAAATTTTTCGACTTCTTCGTAGCTTTCTACGCGGCCGTCACTGCCGGGGATGTACTGAATACCGGCCTTCTTTGCCTGAATACGGGCATTGATCTTATCGCCGAACATGATGAGATGTTCAACCTTAGGACCGATAAAGATAATACCTTCTTCTTCACAGCGTTTCGCTAAGTCCGCATTTTCGGACAAGAATCCGTAACCGGGATGGATGGCATCGACGTCGTGCTCATGGGCAATACGGATAATATCTTCAATATCTAAATATGCATCTACCGGTTTTTTGCCTTCACCGACGAGATACGATTCATCTGCACGGAAACGGTGCAGCGACAGCGAATCTTCTTTGGAATAAATCGCAATCGTGCGGATTCCCAGTTCATTACAAGCCCGGAAAACACGAATGGCAATTTCTCCGCGGTTGGCAACTAAAACCGAACGAATTTTTTTCATGAAAATACCCTCCTGCGTATAAAAATTGAATCAGACCGGTAAACGCACAGCTTAATCGACGCCCATACATTCACCGCTTTCTCTATTATAGCAAAATGGAAACACATTACAAGAGACGGCCACTTTGTATACAAAAAAATACTGTATACATGCGTCACAAAATCATTATATTTCAATAAATATGCCCCTAAGGCTTCATGAATCGCATGAACAAAATCGTTCCCTCATAGAGAAAAATCAAAGGCACGGCAATGGCCGTCTGGGTAATCATATCCGTCGTCGGCGATACGACGCCGGCAAAGATGAAGGCACCTACAATAAAGACCCGCCTTTTCTTTCGAAGGGACTTCCCGGTCACCAATCCCAGGTGAGCGAGGATGATCAAGGCCAGTGGCAGTTCAAACCCAATGGCAAAAGGCAGGACGAAAGCGATAAAAAAGGACAAGTAGGCCGCCAAGGAAAACATGGGCTGTAGGGATACGGCAGAAAAGCTCAGAAAAAATTGGACGGCTTGGGGAAAGACGACGAAGAAAGAAAAGGCCGCCCCGCCATACCACAGAATGAGGGCTGCCGGCATAAACCAAACGAAGGCCCTGGACTCCTTGTCCTGCAGGCCCGGCCGTAAAAATCGCCATAGTTCATAGCAATGAATGGGCAGCGTCACAAATAAGCCCGTAACGGCAGCAATCTGCAGGTAGGAAAAAAAGACTTCCGCCGGGTTCAGGAAATAAAGCTTTCCGGCCGGCGCCGAGATGACGGCAATGATATCTTCGACATGGGCATACGCGGCGATACTGCCAATGAGCCAGGCTGTCAGCGAAAAGAGGATGCGCCGTCGCAGTTCCGCTAAATGGAAGGTTATGGGCGTTTTTTCTTCAATCATAAAAATCCCTTCTTTAACAATAAATAGGAAAAGGCCCTGCCAAATAACGACAGGACCCTTTCGAGGCCTTACAAAAAGTCTACGTAATGAATGCGGGATGGATCATAGCGGTCTTCATGCGGTTTGTCTTCTGCCGTTGCCTGCGGATAGCCGAGAGCAACGATGGCAAAGGGGGTAACGCCCTTCGGAGCGCCCAAAGCACGGCGTACCAAGACTTCGCGAGCCCGATAAGGCGTAACGCCAAGCCAAACAGCGCCGAGATCGAGGTGTACTGCTTCGATGAGGATGTTCTCCACAGCAGCACTGAGATCAAGGGTCGTAAAGGCAGGAAAACGCATGTGTTCGTCACGAGAACAGACGACAATCGCCAGGGCCGCACCATTAGCACAGCCAGCATAGGGACTGCATTGAGATAAGTCCTGAATGACCCGTTTGTCGCGGACGACATAAAATTCCCAAGGTTGTTGATTTCCGGCAGATGGAGCAGCCATGGCAGCGCGCAGCAGCTGTTCGATCTTTTCATCTTCTACCATGGTAGGTAAAAATTTCCGGATACTCCGTCTGGCAAAGATTTCATTCATGTAAATCGACTCCTCCCTATAATCATTTATCCATTTTATTATAACATATATAGATAGAAAGAAAACAGGGGCGGATTGAAAAAGAGTGTGACTCCGAAAATCAACCTTCTTTATCATTCTATAATTACGAAAAAAGAAGCACAGTACAAAGCTTTGTACTGTGCTTCTCAAGGTTTGGTGCCGAGGGAGGGACTTGAACCCTCACGGTGTTACCCGCCTGATTTTGAGTCAGGTGCGTCTGCCATTCCGCCACCCCGGCATAGCTCTTGTGCCTTGCAGAATTTTTACTCAGTGCTTGGCACAAGATTAATTATACCATAATGGAGAGAATCGTCAAGTATTTTTTACAAAAGATTTAGTGACCTGGCGTTGCTTCTTCTTCTAAATCGTCGGGCATATCCTTCTTTTCTTCTTTCAAGTAATCGAAGTATTTTTTCGTTTCTGCTACGACGACGCCGCTCAAGCCGATGAGGGCAATGAGGTTCGGGATAGCCATCAGACCGTTTACGATATCGGCCAAGATCCAGATGACGTCGAGTTTGATGAAGGCGCCGCAGGCGACGAGGGCGATAAAGATAATACGGTAGGGCATGATGCCTTTAACGCCGACGAGGTATTCGACGCAGCGTTCACCGTAGTAGTTCCAGCCGAGGATCGTCGTGAAAGCAAAGAGGGTAAGGCCAACGCAGAGGATGATGCTGCCATAGGTCGGGAAGGCCATGGTAAAGGCGGCATTGGTAAGAGCTGCCCCGTTGACGTCACCCATCCAGGCACCGCTGACGACTAAGACGAGGCCCGTCAAGGTGCAGATGATGATCGTATCGATGAAGGTACCGGTCATGGAGATGAGGCCCTGTTCAGCCGGCCATTTGGTTTTAGCAGCTGCAGCGACAATCGGTGCACTGCCGAGACCCGATTCGTTGGAGAAGACGCCGCGGGCTACCCCATTTCGCATGGCAACCAAAACGGTAGCGCCGAGGAAACCGCCGGCAGCAGCCGTCGGAGTGAAGGCGCTGACGAGAATCTGTTCGATAGCTGCCGGAACCTTATCGGCAAAGACGACCAGGAAGGCAACCGTCGAAATGATGTAGATAATGGCCATGGCCGGAACGACTTTAGAAGCTACGCGGGCGATGGACTGCAGGCCGCCGATGGTAATGGCTGCAACCAGGATGGTCAGGACGACAGCCGTGTATTCGACGGGAATGCTCGTCGTCAACCGCGTGATTTCGACGATGGAGTTAACCTGAGCAAAGGTACCGATACCGAAGAAAGCGACGAGGACGCCGAAGAAAGCAAACAGGAATGCCAAGGGTTTATATTTTTTACCCAACCCATTTTCGATGTAGTACATCGGGCCGCCGGCGATTTCACCGTTCTTGTCGACCGTCCGATATTTGACGGCTAAACAGCCTTCAGCATATTTCGTGGCCATGCCGACGAAAGCTGCCATCCACATCCAGAAAATAGCTCCGGGACCGCCGGCATGAACTGCCGTCGCAACGCCGACAATATTACCGGTACCGACCGTAGCTGCCAGAGCCGTGCACAAGGCTTTAAAGCTGTCTACGTCACCATCGCCCTGATTCTTGGCCGTGAAGATGAGCTTCAAAGCTCTCGGCAATTTCGAAATCTGCAGTAAGCGAAGGCGAGCCGTCAATAAGATACCCGTCCCGATGAGCAGGATCAATAAAGGCGGTCCCCAAATAAAACTGTCAATGGCATTCAATGTTTCCAACATCTTGCATACTCCCCTTTTAGTGTATTTTAGTATAATAACAAAAAAAGACCTGTCATCATCACTCTGAAGACAGGTCCTAAAAGGTCGCACAAAAGAAAGGTTTTCTTTCGTTAGCTCTGTCCTTTTGCCTGAGAGATTGGAAACAATATCCTTGCACCTTCGGCGCCCAAATGGGACTCTCCAGAGTCGTGTCCACATACGGTCCCACCCCTTTAGAGGGCACCTGAGAGTTTGACTCCGTCGGTAGGCTTTTGCCTTCTCCCGTATGTTTCGTTCACGCAATATGTATGATGTGCTGTTATTATAACGCGGCTTTCAAAAAAATGCAAGCCCTTTATGGAAATTTGTCCGTATCGACGATACTATTGAGACAAAGCGTCTCCCGAAAAGGCGTAAGGCAAGAGATCTTCCCAGGAAACGACTTCGACGTCGCCCTTCAGATTGGCCATGATAATCCGTGGAATGCGAAACTCGGCCATGACTTGACGGCAGGCACCGCAGGGCGAGCAAGGCCTTTCCGTATCAGCTACGACAGCCAGGGCTTTAAAGCCCCTCTCCCCTTCGGAAAGGGCCTTAAAAATGGCCGTCCGTTCGGCGCAGTTACTCAAGGGGTAGCTGGCGTTCTCGATGTTGCAGCCGCCAAAAACCCGGCCCGACTCCATCAAGACGGCAGCGCCGACGGGAAAATGAGAGTACGGGCTGTACGAATGGCGGCGATAGTCGATAGCCAATTCGATAAGGTCGGCATCACTCATAAATGGAGGGCTCCCTTCAAATGATCCAGAGAGCGTTCTGCCGTCTGCTGCCATTTGAGCGGCGTCAAGGCGATATGACCGTCGCGCACGCTGGCGACGTCACTGTCTGGCGGTGCCGTTTCCATGTCGATATCACCGACGATTCGATAGCAGATACTGCCGTCGAGGTCGCGCTTTTCGGCAATGACGTTGTGATAAATCTGAACGGTCTGGGACGTAATCCGAACGTTTTTTAAGCTGATTTCCCCTTGGGGCGGCACGTTGACGTTGACGATGCCGGGAAAACGGCCCTGAAGGGTGATTTTTTGAATCAACTGCCATACCAAGCGAGCCGTTTCCACGCAGCGTTCTTCGGTCATATCTTTCATCGATACGGCAAAGGCCGGCAGGCCGTAGTAAGGCCCTTCCATGGCAGCCGACACAGTCCCGGAATAGAGGACGTCGCTGCCGAGATTATAGCCGTCGTTGATGCCGGAAATGATGAGATCCGGCTGGTCATCTTTGAGGAAGTATTCAAGGGCCATCTTGACGCAGTCTACAGGCGTACCGGAAACGGCGATTTCCCGGATGCCTTCTTTTTCACGAGGGAGTTCCTGGCAGTAAAGGGCCTTATTAATCGACATCGAATGGGATGCAGCACTGCGCTGGCCATTCGGCGCAACAACAGTCAGCCGGCAGTTATGGGCCGAAAGTTCTCGTTTTAACGTCTGCAGGCCCAGCGCCTTCAAACCGTCATCATTGGTCAACAAAATGTGCATAATAAAGCCTCCTACTTTTTATTTTCCTTCCGCAGCAAGGCTGCGCTTTCATACGACAGGGCCCGCGTATGCAGGGTGTGACTCCACTTCATCTTATGCCGATCCTTGAACCCCAGGAAATTGACGGGAATCCAGCTGTACATGAATAGCGGGTAGACGATGAGGTACAGCCAGGATTTACGGGGCACTTTGATTTGCAGTAAGACGATAATCGGAATGAGGTACTGCCCGACGCCGATGATCGTCCAGATTTGAACGGGCACGATCGTATTTAAGATATTGGTATAAAAGGGCCAATAGGAATTAATCGATGCCAGGACGGCGTATATCGTCGAAGCCATCATGAAAAACGGCTGTGACAAGGTGATGATGCCGTCAAGCATGCGAATATTCCCGGTCTTGATGCCCCGGGCAAACAGCTTGGGAATAAATCGCTCACCGCAGTCGCACTGCCCTTGGGCCCAGCGCTTACGCTGGCGGCAGGACTGCATGAAGCCGACGACCTTTTCGTCATAAATGATGGCGTCATGAGCCCAACAGGTGCGCACGCCTTCGAGGAGGACCTTCATGGAAAATTCCATGTCTTCCGTCAGGCATTCACAGCCCCAGCCGTATTTGCGGACGATTTCCGTAGCAATGCACATCCCCGTACCGCCCAAGGCCGTCGACAGACCGATGTTGTACTTGGCCAGGTGCCACATGTGATTGATCAGCCAAAAGGCGATGGAAAAGGTACCGGCAATCCAGGAGTCGGTCGGATTCTTCGAATCCATATAGCCTTGGATGACCTTTTCGCCCTTCATGAGGTGGTGGTTCATTTCCCGCAAAAACTCGGGATGGACCAGGTTGTCGGCGTCAAAGACGACGAAGGCGTCATACTGCTTTTCCTGGGCCAGCATTTGCGAAAACATCCAGTCCAGGGCATAGCCCTTGCCCACTTCTTCCTTATTGGTCCGGACCTTGACGATGGCCCCGTGTTCGCGGCAGATATCGGCCGTATTATCCGTACAATTATCGGCAACGACGTAGATATCATACATATCCCTTGGATAATTAAGCTGTTTTAAGTTATCGATGAGCTGCCAAACGACGCGCTCTTCGTTATGCGCACAAATGACGGCAGCGAAAGTATGCTTTGGGGCTGCCGTACTGTGCTCGCGCCGCTTCATCAATCCGAAGCAGGCTAACGTAAAGTAATATAGTGAATAAAAAACGATGATGACTTGTATGGGTATCATAACGATATCCAATATATGTTCCATATGCGACTCTCCCTAAATACTTAGCGAGCTGCTGCGACGTTCATAGCCGTATTGACTAACCCGAAGATGATGTACAGTAAGAATGGCAGGGTAATGACCAAGTGCCAATCTACGTACAGAACCAGGGCACCGATAATCACAGCAATAGCCAGGGCCGACTTATGGAGCACATCGGGACTGGCACCTTTGAAGTCGGGGTGATGAATCTGGCTGACCAGATTATACCCCAGGAGGACGACTAAAATCGCAACCAACCAGGCCGGAAGCACGGCACCGGAAATGACGAAGGTTGCGATGAGGCAGCCCCCGTTCGGAATCGGCATGCCCTGAAAATAGCCGTGGACGACGCCGGTATTGAGATTAAAACGCGCCAGGCGAATGCCGCCCAAAGCTGCGTAAATAATAGCAGGAATCGCGCCGACCCAGCCCAGGGTCTGTAAGGAATAGGTATAAATCAAAAACGCCGAAGCTGCCCCAAAGGACACGACGTCCGACAGGGAATCCAGTTCTTTGCCGAATTCGCCGGCAACTCCCAGGGCTCTGGCCGAACGGCCGTCACAAGCATCGCAGACGACAGCCAAGAGGATGCAGATCCCGGCCCAAACGTATTCCCCATGGAGTGTCATCATCATACTCAGGACCCCAAAACTAAGGTTGCCTGAGGTGAACAGACACGGTATTATCTTCTTCATGAAACAATCCTCCCTATCACCGATTCACCGCCGCGAACCTTATCGCCCTTTTTGACGGTGATTTCAACGTTGTCGCGTACATAGATTTCTGCACAGGACCCGAATTTTATCATGCCGTATAACTGGCCATGCTGTAATTCATCGCCTAAGGTGACCCAGGAGACAATGCGCCGGGCCAGGACGCCGGCAATGATATTGACTAAAATATCCGTACGTGTCGAATGAATGCCGATGGAGTAGCGTTCATTTTCGTAACCGACGCCATCTTTATAGGCCGGACGGAATCGACCGCAGGTATACTGCTGAAAGTCAATCGTTCCCGGAAGGGGTGCCCGATTGACATGGGCATCGAAAATAGACAGGAAAATAATGACTTTCCGACACTTCTGATTCAGATATGTATCTTCATCGACCTCTTCGATACCGACGACGGTACCGTCAGCCGGCGATACCAAAAGACTGTCATCGGTCGGCGGCCGGCGCCGGGGGTTGCGGAAAAAATACATAAAATACAAGGCCAGCAAAACCGGCAGGACTGCCGCATAGGCATTGATGAAATAGCCTGCCGCCAGGGCCAGTAAAAGCGGCACAATGATAAATGGGTAGCCGTCTTCTACAATATAGGGTTTGTTTAAGACATCACTATTCAATTTATCACCTCAACTCATTGGCTTCGCTTGCTGCCCTTTACAGCCAGTACGAACCGCGGCAGCGCCAGCATGCGCTTAAAGCGTGTCGGCTCTTTAAGGAGACGATAGAGCCATTCCAAGCGGTTTTCCTGCATCCACTTCGGTGCCCGGGCCGCTTTACCCGCTAAGACGTCAAAGGTCCCGCCGACACCCATACAGACACAGGGACCGAGTTCATACAAATGCTCGTGTATCCATTTTTCTTGCTTTGGCACGCCGAGGGCGACTAAAAGGATTCGAGTGCCCTTGCTGCCGATATCTTCGATAATCTTTTTTTCTTCATCATCTGAGAAAAAACCCGAATGAGTCCCGACGACATTGAGCGTCCCGAGTCGCTTCTGCATATTGGCCGCAGCCTGTTCAGCAATGCCGGGAGCCCCTCCAAAGAGGTAGACAGCCGTTTGGCGTGCAGCTGCTTCTTGCAGCAGACTGCACGCCAAATCGACACCTGTAACGCGTTCTTTAAATTTCTTGCCCTGTTGCTCTGCAGCCCACAAGACACCGGCCCCATCGGGAACTACCAGGTCGGCCTGCTGCAGGATCTGCGCCAGTTCGGAATCGGACTGGGCCCGCATGACCATCTCCGCATTGGCCGTCGCAATGGAAGCGGCACGGCCTTCATCGATACATTTGAAGGCCAGTGTCTGCGCTTCTTTCATGGTGACATTGCCGATGGGAATGGACAAGATATCGATTATACTAGTCAACGTATCCCTCCGCCCTGCTTAGTTTACGCTGTAATTCGGAGCTTCTTTCGTGATATTGACATCATGGGGATGGCTTTCACGAAGGCCGGCTGCGGTAATCTGGATGAACTGCGTATTTTCAATCATTTCTTTGATGTTGTGGCAGCCGCAATAGCCCATGGAGGCCCGGAGACCACCGACCATTTGATAAATAGTATCGGCAGCCGGTCCTTTATAAGGTACACGGCCTTCAATGCCTTCCGGAACGAGCTTCTTAGCATTGGCATCTTCCTGGAAGTAACGGTCTTTACTGCCCGATTCCATGGCAGCCAGGGAGCCCATGCCGCGGTATTCTTTGTAGCTTCGGCCCTGGTAAATGACCGTTTCGCCCGGGCTTTCTTCCGTACCGGCAAGGAGGTTGCCCATCATGACGACGTTGCCGCCGGCTGCAATGGCCTTGGCCATGTCGCCGGAATACTTGATGCCGCCGTCAGCAATGATAGGAATGCCGTAGCGCTGTGCGACTTTAGCGCATTCGTGAACAGCGGTAATCTGCGGTACACCGATACCGGCGACGATACGAGTCGTGCAGATCGAGCCCGGCCCGATACCGACTTTAACGGCGTCGACACCGCATTCGATAAGAGCTTCTGTAGCCGCACCGGTTGCGACGTTACCGGCAATGACCGGAAGATGGGGATAGAGTTTCTTGATTTCTTTCAAGGTGTTGAGTACGCCCAAGGAGTGGCCGTGTGCCGTATCGATGACGACGACGTCGACTTTGGCAGCGACGAGAGCATCGAGGCGGTCGGTCATGTCATGGGTAACGCCGACAGCGGCAGCAACCAGAAGGCGGCCGTTGCCGTCTTTGGCAGAATTCGGATATTTCGTAGCTTTTTCAATATCTTTAATCGTGATTAACCCCTGCAGGTTACCTTCTTTATCGACGAGGGGCAATTTTTCAATGCGGTGCTTGCGGAGAATTTCTTTGGCTTCTGCCAGCGACGTGCCGACGGGAGCCGTAATCAGGTTTTCCTGGGTCATGATATCGCCGATGCGGCGGCTCATGTCTTCTTCAAAGCGCATATCACGGTTGGTGATGATCCCGACGAGTTTGCCGTCGACCGTAATAGGTACACCGGAGATGCGATATTTACCCATCAATTCATTGGCATCGGCCAAGAGGTTATCCGGGTGAAGGAAAATGGGATCGATGATGATGCCGTGTTCCGACCGTTTTACCTTGTCGACTTCACGGGCCTGAGCTGCAATGGACATATTCTTATGAATAACGCCAATGCCGCCTTCGCGGGCAACGGCAATCGCCATAGGGGCTTCCGTTACCGTATCCATACCAGAACTCATAATAGGAATATTCAGTTTGATATCGCGGGTCAGGTTCGTTGATACGTCCACTTCTTTCGGAAGTACGTCAGACTTGGCCGGAACCAAGAGAACGTCATCAAATGTCAAACCTCTCATACCAAATTTATCAGATCTCATATTTGCACCTCTGTTTTGAAAAATATAAGAAATAAAAGGGGTAAATCCCCTTAAATAGCTTATCCCTTATTATAACTGAAATCACCTATTCTGTACATAATTTTAAAGCAATTTTCTCGTCAGTTGTTCAAAAGGCCGGCAAAAGACTTGCCGAAACGACGCTTCAAAGCTTCTTCTACAACTGCCGCATCGCCCGAGGTCTGCCACCACTTCCTGGCTTCGTCACGGGCGGCTTCCAAGATGGCTACATCGTTTATGATGTCGGCTGCCTTTAAGTCGGGCAGACCGTGCTGCAGGTAGCCAAAGAGCTGACCCGAACCGCGCAGGAGCAGATCCTTTTCAGCCAGGGTAAAGCCGTCATGAATCGTTTCCATCCATTTAAGGCGCTGCTTCGTTTCTTCACTGCCGCCTTTCGCCATGAGGATGCAGTAGGCCTGCAAATCACCGCGGCCAACGCGGCCGCGAAGCTGGTGGAGCTGAGCCAGTCCGAAGCGCTCGGCGCCATCGATGAACATGATGGTCGCATTGGGTACGTTGACGCCGACTTCGATGACACTCGTCGCCACCAAGAGGTCGATATCTCCCTTTTGAAAGGCCTCCATGACGGCTTCCTTTTCTTTGCCGGCCATGCGGCCATGGACCAGGCCGCAGGTGCGTTTCTTGAAGAATTTATGGCGCAGCTCTTCATAAAGGTCGGTCGCGGCCTGAAGGTCAACAGACTCCGACGCTTCCACCAGAGGACAGACGACGTAGCACTGCTGTCCCGCTTCCATGAGCTTGTCCATGAAGGTATAGACCCGCCGGCGCAGGGCTTCGCCGACGGCATAGGTTTTGACCATCTTTCGTCCCGGCGGCAGTTCACGGATGGACGACACGTCGAGATCCCCATACAACGACAAGGTGAGCGTCCGGGGAATGGGCGTAGCCGTCATGAATAAGGCATGGGGTTCCTGCCCTTTCCGGGCCAGGGCCGAACGCTGACGGACGCCAAAACGATGCTGTTCATCAGTTACGACCAACCCCAGGCTGTAAAATAAGACGTCGTCCTGAATGAGGGCATGGGTTCCGATGAGGATGTCGATGGCCCCGTCGTGAAGGTCCGCCAGAATCTGCTGCCGTTCCTTTCCCGTCGTCCGACCGGTCAAAAGCGCGATGCGGACGTCGAGGTCCTTAAAAAGGCGGAGAAACTCTTCATAATGCTGAGCTGCCAAAATGCCTGTCGGCGCCATCAGCGCCCCTTGGTAGCCGTTTTCAACGATCTTTGCCAAAGCCAGGGCGGCGACGACGGTTTTCCCAGAGCCGACATCCCCTTGAACGAGGCGCTGCATCGCAACTTCACTTTCCATATCGTTCTGAATGTCTAAAAAGGCCCTTGTCTGTCCCTTGGTCAGGGTAAACGGCAGGTGCTCATAAAAAGACCGGAGAAGGCGGCCGTTGGGGCCACATTTAATCCCCTTCCGCTTCCCCTCGCGGTGACGCCGCAATAAGAGGCCGAGCTGCATATCGAAGAGTTCTTCAAAGGCCATCTGTTTGCGAGCCTGTTCCTTGGCCTCCAAAGATGGCGGAAAATGGAGGGTTTCATAGGCGGTAAGAGAGGGCATCTGGGAAAAAGCCGAATGGCGGCCTGCATCCCAGCCGGGGAGGATATCCGGGTGAACTGCGGCTAAATCAAGGGCTCCACGGACGGCCTTTCGCACATCCTGCTGACGAAGGCCATCGGTCAGGCCATAGACGGGGACGAAACCCGAGCCTTCTACCCGTCCCTCTTCCGTGTCGGGTGAATTCATCTGCCGCCGGCCATAGGCCCATTCCAATTTCCCAAAAGCGGTCAGTGTCATGCCGACCTTGAACTGGCGCTTCTTAAAAGCCTGGTTGAACCAAACCAACTCGACGGCACCGGTCCCGTCGCCGACGGCCACTTTCAGCAGCGACAACCCCCGTCGCGGCCGGGCCTCCTGAACGGAGGCGACAGTCCCGCACAAAAGGATGGCTTCCCCGGTCCCGCACGGAGCCTGACCGATGGACCAAATGTGGCTGCGGTCCTCGTAATCGCGAGGAAAATACTGCAGAAGATCCGTCACCGTCATAAGGTGCAGCCGGGCAAAAAGCGCTTCCTTACGCGGTCCGATTCCTTTTATATCGCGAATAGAAAATTCCATAAAAAAACTCCTTGTCAAGAACTTTCATTTATTGTATCATATTTTGTAGGCTTTTTATAAATAAAACTTGCGTTGCCCTATGATTTATGATAAGATTTATACGTTGTACTGTGATGGTGCAGGGAGGTGTAACTAATGGCAAACTTTTGCGAAGTATGTGGTAAAGGAACAATGAGCGGCATGAATGTCAGCCATTCCCACTTAAAAACGAAAAAAACCTGGAAACCGAATATCCAGCGAGTCCGCGCTATCGTCGACGGCGAAATTAAACGAGTTAACGTCTGCACTCGTTGCCTTCGTTCCGGCAAAGTCCAGCGTGATGTTTAATGACTATCGAAAAAGCGTTGCCTATAACGGCAGCGCTTTTTTAATGCCAAAAACCTGGGGAAAACGCCGCCAGGCTTCGTAAAGCGCAACCAACAAAAGGCGTAAAAACAAAAAGGATTGGTCCTCGGACCGAATCCTTTTTTTATTTTCCCCTGAAGGTTATCCCTCATCAGGGTATAATTCTTTATTTCGTTTGACGATTTCCATGACTAAGTTTGCCGTCTCTTCGATAGCCTTTGACGACACGTCGATAATCGGGCAGTGCAGACGCCGCATGACCCCGCGAGCATACTCTAATTCTTCGTTGATCCGTTCAATATTGGCATAGCTAGCATTGGCATCAAGGCCCATGCTGCGAAGCCGTTCGGAACGAATAAAATTCAATTTGAAGGGATCGATAATCAGGCCGACGATTTTGCGGGCCGGAATCTGGAACAATTCAGGCGGCAGATTGACTTCCGGTACGAGGGGCAGATTGGCCGCCTTGACCCGTTTATGAGCCAAATACATGGACAGCGGCGTCTTCGACGTCCGCGATACGCCGACGATGACGATGTCGGCCTTTAAAAAGCCCATGGGGTTCTTTCCGTCGTCGTACTTTACGGCAAATTCAATGGCTTCGACGCGCTTGAAGTATTCTTCGTCGAGCTGATGGATCATGCCGGCTTTCAACGTCGGTTCCGTATCGGTCAAGGTGCCGACACCGGCCAGCATAGGACCGATGATGTCGACGACGGTGACATTGGCCGAGGCCGTCAGGTCCTTCAATTTACGGCGCAAAGCCGGAGAAATGATGGTATAGCAAATCATGGCCCCGTCGGCTTCGGCCTTACGGACCAATTCTTCGATCTGCTGATCGGAGCGAATATACGGTACACGGATGATATTAAATTCTTGCTTATCGTATTGACTTGCCGCTGCCCGGGCGACGCGTTCGGCCGTCTCACCCAGGGAGTCGGAGCAAGCATAAATAATCGGCTTTTTTTCCAAGATTATCTCCTCCCTAACCCACATTCTACAAATAAACGGTTGATGTTGGTCTTTGAAATTCTTCCGATGACCTGCAGTTCTTTTTTATCATCTTCATCGCTGGTGATGACGTTGACGACAGGCAGACAGTCGATTTCGTATTCGTTCAAACGCTGGGCGGCGACGATGGCCTTTTCATCGGGCTGTACATAGATCACCTTGCTCACCGGCGTCATGACCATTCTCACCGGCAGGGTCCGCAGGTCATTGCTGCCCATGGCTGTCTTCAACAAATCCTTTCGCGATACGACGCCGGCCAAAATATTGTCGGTTCCGACGAACACCGTCCCCACATCTTCCGTAAACATGGCGATGATGGCATCGTAGGCACTCGTGTGCTCGCCGACGATGACCGGTTGAGACAGGCAGGAATCGATGGTAATATCAGTAATGGCCCGCGACAGCAGGTCTTTTTCCTTATTTCCTGTAAAAAAGTAGCCTAATTTCGGACGTGCATCGATGAGTCCCAGCATCGTCAAAATAGCCAGGTCTGAACGCAAGGCCGCCCGAGTCACATGAAGGCGATTGGCAATATGCTGGCCCGTAATCGGACTGTTTTCCTTTACAATCTGTAAAATTTTCTCCTGACGTTCCGATAACATAGCGTCTTTTCACCTCCTATGTACCAATAGCACTCTCATTCGCTTACTATCATATCATATATAGGGCTAATCTGCGATATAAAGTATACATTATTTATAATCACATCATACCGAATAGTCCTACCCGAAAAAGGCGGTCCAATCATGTCGTTGGACCGCCTTTCTTCGGCTCACTTCGTCACGGGACGATTACCACGTATAATCTTCAGTATCAGCACGGCCTTTTCCAGTCAGGGAATCGAGGAGGATTCGCTGTTCGACCTGAGCAATGTGCTTACGCGTCGAGATAACGGCATCGGGGTTGACGGAAATGGAGTCAATGCCGCTCTTGACCAGGAATTCTGCAAAATCAGGATAGACGCTCGGCGCCTGGCCGCAGATAGAAACGGTCTTGCCGTCCTTATGAGCCACGGCGATGAGGTGGCGGATTGCCCGTTTGACAGCTAAGTTCCGTTCATCAAAGAGAGGTGCTACGGTATCATTATCACGGTCGCAGCCCATGATCAGCATCGTCAAGTCATTGGAACCGATGGAGTAGCCATCGACGAACTGGTTGAACTGGTCAGCCAGGATGATGTTCGACGGGATTTCAGCCATGAGCCATACCTTAAAGTCCGGACCGCGATGGAGTCCTTCCTGGGCCATGAGGTCGACGACTTTCTGCATTTCATCGACACGGCGGCAGAAGGGAATCATGACGTTGAGGTTCTTGAAGCCGTATTCTTCGCGGACTTTACGAACGGCCTGCAATTCGAGTTTAAAGGCTTCTACGTATTTGGGATCGTAGTAGCGGGACGCACCGCGCCAACCGAGGAGGGCGCTGCTTTCTTCCGGTTCGTATTTATCGCCGCCTTTGAGGTTGCGGTATTCGCTCGATTTAAAGTCGCTCAGGCGCAGGGTTACCGGGCGCGGAGCCAAGGCCTGGCAGACTTTGCGGATGCCTTCGGACAACTGGTCGACGACGTGGTCCGGACGGCCCGTTTCGATGAGATATAAAGGATGTTCATGAATGAAGGTCGTCCAAATGAATTCTTCACGCATGAGGCCGATGCCGTCACACGGAAGGGTGCCGTATTTTTCAGCCAGGTCGGGATTGCCGAGATTCATATAAATCTTGGTCCCCGTAACCGGTACCGACTCAGCAGCGACGACAGTCGTCCCGGCCGTACCGCCGGAAGCTTCAGCTGCCTTGGGTTTTACGAGGTCGGCTACGACGCCTTCATAGACGATGCCATTGGTTGCATCGACGGTGATTTCAGCTCCGTCAGGAATGGCCGTCGTCGCTTCGACGCTGCGGCTCTTGGTCCCGACGATACAAGGAATGCCCAATTCACGGCTGACAATGGATGCATGGCAGGTCATGCCGCCGGCATCGGTAACGATGGCTTTTGCTTTCTTCATAGCCGGTACCCAGTCCGGAGCGGTCATGGTCGTAACCAGGATTTCGCCGTCTTTAAATTCAGCAATCTTAGACGGATCGAGGATGACGTGAGCTTTGCCGGCAGCACTGCCTGGGCTTGCCGGAAGGCCTTTTACGATAACCTTGCGGTCTGTCGTCGTAGCCACCGGTGCCGCAGCGGCTTCACCCTTTTCTTTATTCTTCTTCGACCAAACCGTTTCCGGCCGAGCCTGAAGGAGCCATACTTTATTGGTCCGTTCATCGACGCCCCATTCCATATCCATGTAGCAGCCGTAGTGTTTTTCGATTTTTTTAGCATAGACAGCAAGTTCCCGGATCTGTTCGTCCGTAATGACCTGCTGCTTCTGCAGTTCCGGAGGAACGAGTCGTTCTTCGCAGTCGCCGCCGGGCTTGCGGACCAATTCAACAGGCTTCGTGTTGACCATCCGCGATACGATGGACAGATCGTCTTTGCGGATCTTGAAGTTATCCGGCGTAACCGTCCCTTGGACGACGTATTCGCCAAGACCCCAGGCGCCTTCGATGGTAATCGTCGTATCGTCACCGGTTACCAGGTCGACCGTAAACATAACGCCGGCCGACTTGGAGAAAACCATCATCTGAACGGCAGCGCTCAAAGCGACAGTAAGGTGATCAAATCCCTGTTTCGTCCGGTAATACGTAGCCCGGTCGGTAAAGGTCGAGGCATAACATTCCTTTACTTTTTGGATGACCATGTCGGCACCTTGTACATTGAGGTACGTATCCTGCTGACCGGCAAAGCTGGCATCGGGCAAGTCTTCTGCCGTAGCGCTGGAGCGAACGGCAACAAAAGGCTGGGCTTCGCCGACTTTCTGGCCTAATTCTTCATAGCTCTTACGAATTTCTTCGGCTAAATCATCCGGCATCTGCACATCACAGATGGCCTGACGGATTTTAGCGGTAACATCACGAAGTTGAACGGCGTCTTCCACGTCGGTCAATCCTTTTAACAATTCCGGAATCTTAACATCCATGCCTGTTTCATGCATAAAGTGGCGGTACCCGGCAGCCGTCGTCGCAAAACCGTAAGGAACAGGAACGTCCGTCTGGGACGTCAATTCGCCAAGGGAAGACGATTTACCGCCTACGAGCGCTACGTCTTCTCTGCGCAATTCATCAAACCATAATACATACGCCTTTTCTCTATCCATTGCCATCATCTTTACCTCCTGCTGGTGCATTAATTTGTATATGCTAAATTGTCTTTTTCATACGTTTATAGTACGCTAATAAGTTCACAATGTCAATAGTTTTTTCAAAAAGATGGATTACTCTCTTTTCAAGAGTATACTACATATGAAAAATTTTCAGATTCAGTGTATCGTAAAACGTTTAAAAACCAGGGTCCACTTTAAAGTTTCTCAACCTCTTCGATATATATAGGATAATAAAGCCGATTGTGGTATAATAAGGAGTTAGTAATATTTTAATTTATATATAATAACCTTATAATGAGTACAAACGTCATGTAGGAGGAAAAAATGTATACACCCAGACGCAGAGCAAAAAAAGCCAAAGAGGCCGGTCCATTTCGCCGCATCCGCCTTTTTATCGCCTTATGCCTTGTTGTTTTTGCCGGCTTAGGGTTTGGCTATATTTTTGCTGCCTATCAGAGCTTACCGACGGTAAGCAATAGCATGCGGCCTGCCGTATCGTCCCAGGTCTTCGATGCCCATGGACGCCTGATCACGACCCTTCATTCCGATCAGAACAGGCTTCCCATCGACATCAATAAAGTGCCGCAAAACCTGCAGAATGCCTTTATTGCAGCCGAAGACAACCGCTTTTATCAACACATCGGTATCGATCCCATCGGCATCGTCCGCGCCTTGTTCACCAACTTGACCAACCGCGGCATCGCCCAAGGCGGCAGTACGATTACGCAGCAGCTTGCCAAAAACGCCTTCCTGTCTCAGGAACAGACGTTGAAGCGAAAGATTCAAGAAGCCATGCTGGCCTTAGAAATCGAGCAAAAGTACAGTAAAAAAGAAATCCTCGAAATGTACATGAACCAGATTTACTTCGGTCAGGGCGCCTACGGGATCCAGACAGCCGCCAAGACATACTTTAATAAAGACGTCAGTGAATTGACCCTGACCCAGTGTGCCCTCTTGGCGGGTCTTCCCAAGAGCCCGAATTACTATTCGCCGTTCAATAACCTGAGTGAAGCCAAGCAGCGGACCAACGTCGTCCTCGACCAAATGGCAAAATACGGCTACATCTCGCAGGCCGAAGCCGATCAGGCCAAGAATCAGGACCTCGACCTTTCGAAGAACCACCAGACTCAGGAAAGCGACGAAAACGCATCCTTCATCGACTACGTATCCCAGCAGGTCGCTCAAAAATACGGCGACGATGCCCTCTACAAAGAAGGCCTCAAGATCTACACCACCCTCGACGTCGACAAACAGCACGCAGCCGTCCAGGCCCTGCACAACCTGCCTGAAAACTACACCGATGAAAACGGTCTGACCCAGCCTCAGGGCGCCATCGTCTCCATCGATCCCAAGACAGGCTACATCTTAGCGATGGTCGGCGGCCGCGGCCAAGACAGCTTCAACCGCGCCAGCCAAGCCGTCCGTCAGCCGGGTTCCGCCTTTAAACCCTTCGTCTATCTGACGGCCCTGCAGCACGATATGACGCCCGATACGACGATGGAAGATAAACCGGTCACCTACGGCAGCTGGAGTCCGAAGAACGCCAGCGGTTCCTATCGAGGCTCGATGCCCCTCAGCGTCGCCTTGGCAAACTCGGTCAACACCATTGCCGTTCAGCTCGCCGACCGCGTCGGCCCCAGCAATATCATTGCCAACGCCAAGAAAATGGGCATCACCACCCTCGACGACAAGGACGACAACTTAGCCATGGCCCTCGGCGGTCTGACCCGAGGCGTCACGCCCCTTGAAATGGCCAGTGCTTACGGCACCTTTGCCAACAAAGGCGTTCACGTCAAACCGACGGCCATCGTTAAAATCCTCGACCGCAACGGCAACGTCCTGGAAGATGAATCGACCCTTGGAAAAGAAGAAAACAAGACGCGCGTCATGTCCGAAAAAGAAGCCTATGAAATGACAGTCATGTTAGAAGGCGTCATCGACTACGGCACCGGTACAGCCGCCGCCCTCGGACGGCCGGCAGCCGGCAAGACCGGTACGACGGACGACAATAAAGACGCCTGGTTCGTCGGCTATACCCCGGATATCGTAACCGCCGTTTGGATCGGTGACGATACGGGTGCCCACAGCCTTGGCGAAGTCTACGGCGGCACGATCCCGGCAGAAATCTGGAAAGATTACATGTCCTCTGCCGCAGCGGACGAGCCCGACCGGGAATTTGCCGTTCCGGCCGGTATGGAACGGATGCGGGCACGAACAGCCCTTTCCAACAACAGCGCCCGCGTCGCTGACGACTCCAAGAAAGAAGCCGCAACCGAAAAGAAAGAATCCGACGATAAAGAAAAGACCGACGAAAAAGCCGAGTCCCGGAGTGAAGAAGCTTCGAGACAGCCGTCAGAAGAAGCACGAAGACAGCAGGAAGACAGCAACAATAAAGCACAGTAACGCCAAAAGAGCAGCCGCACCGACAAGGGTGCAGCTGCTCTTTTTTTCTGTTTCCTGGCAATTATTCTTTTCTCATATAGACAAAGGACAGTCCCGTCGCCTCCGTCACTTCCTTAACCGGTCGATAACCCATTTTTTCGTAGAGCCTGATATTGGTCCAGCTTTTCGTACAAGTATATAGCTCTCTCGTCTTTCCGGCACAGACTGAATCAACGGCTTCCAAGAGTTTTTCTGCCAATCCCTGGCGACGGTAATCGGGATGAGTCATGAGCCGGCCCACGTCGACGATATCCCCGTCATGGCGATAACGGATGACGCCGACGATGACATCTTCATCGGTGACGAGTTTCAGTGTCGTCCAATGGGCAAAATCGCGCTGGAAGTCATCTTCCGTTTCTTGGAGCGCCGGTACGTCGCGGCTGCCGATCATGGCGGCTTCGCTCTCAAAAGCCAGTAACTGCAGCCGATATAATTCAGGAATATCCGGCTCCCCTGCGGTCATTATATTCATGGTCCCCACTCCTTTGACGTCAAGGTGATGCTTCTTCCATCAATATTTTTATTATACACAAGGGGCTTCCTCCATCCAAGAGTACCCTTAAAACAGCAAAAAAAAGCAGCCCCAAACGGAGCTGCTTTCAAGGCACCTATGAGCCGCAGAGAAATGTTAGTCAAGAGAATCGTTAAGTCGACTCACAGCTGACTCATCATGATGTCAGGCTTTTACGATTTTATGGATAAGGGTGCTGATGACCATGATGATGACGACGACAGGAACGGTAATACCGACCGGCGTATCAACACTGAGCAGATAGCGATACAAGATGACACCGAGGACCCATAAAACAATGTTGAGCCAATTGACGCTTTCTGCCGTATGATCTCGCTTCAAAATAAAGAAGTCTGCCAAGAGGATAGCCGTCATAGGCGCAAAGACGGATCCGATGAGATAGAGGAAATCCTGGAACTGATCGGGCGCTGCAAAAATAGCCAAGACGACACCGAGTACCGTCGCTGCCAGGGCCATGATCTTATCCGAAGCCTTAGGCGCTAAGCTTTGGAAGCTGACGCCGGCGGAAAAGGCATCGAGGAAGGTCGTCGTAACCGTCGACAGTAAGACGACGAGGATACCGGCGATTCCCATGCCGGCTTGGAGCATGATGGCAGCAATGTCGTCCTGCCCTGTAAACAAGGCGGCGCCCATGCCGATGATAAACATCCAGGAGCTAGCGATAAAGTACGCACCGCAGCTAGCCGCCGTTGCCAGGACCGGCTTCTTGGCCGTTCTCGTATAGTCCGAAATAATCGGCAGCCACGATAAGGGCATAGCGACAGCCAATTCTACGGCACCGCCAAAGGTGAGTTCTCCGTCCGGAACGATTGGCGTTCCGTTTTGGAATACGACCATGCTGAGGACAATCGTCAAAATAAACAAAGCTGCCATGACGACGACATTGACCTTGCTGAGATTCTTAAGGCCCATGACGATCCACAAGGCGATGAAGGCGCCGATGATAATACTCCACCAAGACACGCCGATAGCAGCAATGGTGTTAGCCGCCAAAGCGGCACTGCCTACCATAACGGCCGTCCAGCCGACGAGCTGGATGACGTTCAGGCCGGCAAAGAGCTTTGCCCCCTGCGTACCAAAGGAGATGCGCACCGTTTCCATGGCACTGCCTCCCGTCCGGCCGCCGATGAGGCCTGCCAGATACATGATGATGCCGCCGATGACATGCCCCAAAATGATGGCTTCCAGGGCCCGGACAAAGCCCAAGGGAGCCAAGAGCATGCCGGTCAAAATTTCTGCAATGGAAATCCCCGCGCCAAACCACAACAAGCCGTTGGAAAAGGCCGAGGTCTTTCGTTCATTTACCATATAGTATCAAACCTTTCTATTATAAAGACTGGTATAAATAATAACCTATCTCAGTATACCATATTCTTTCCGAAAACCCTATGGCGAAGGGAAGATTTATCACAGTTTTAACTCACTTTACAATAACTGAGGGCTTTTCCTTTATCCTTGGACCTTGACCATGCTATACTTGTACTGATTATAAGCTTAACATTACTATTGGCAGCAGATTTCAAGTATTATACGTTTGGAGTGATATCATGAGAATAGACAAGCGCCTGAAAATTGCCATTGCCGCTGTCGTCATCGCCGCCTGTGCCTTTGGCGGGTACACGTACTACCAAAGCCAGCAGAAGGCAAAACAAGCAGCCGCCGTAGAAACGGCAGAAGTCGTCCGCAAGGATTTGAAGTCGACCGTATCGGCGACAGGGACCATCAGCCCCGTCGATTCTGTCGAAGTATCGCCGAAGATCACGGCTCGTATCAGCCAGGTTCTGGTCAAGGAAAATGACCACGTCACGGCCGGCCAGACCGTCGCCATCCTCGACGGCAAAGATTTCGAAGCCCAGCGTGATCAGGCTCAGTACAAGGTCACCAATACCAAGGTGGAATACGAACGAGCCGAACAGCTCTACAATCTCGGCGCCGGGACCAAGCAGGACCTGGACACGGCTAAGTTTAATTACGATACGGCCCTCAGTACCTTATCAGAAGCCGAATCAGACGTAGCCGAAACAGTCATTACAGCCCCGATGGACGGCGTCGTCGTCGGCGAACCGAAGACGGTCGGCACCATGGCCGTTCAGGGCAACAGCAACCCGACAGTCATCATGCGTATCGCCGATACGGCAAATAAACAGATTTTAGCCCAAGTCGACGAAACGGATATCGGCAAGGTCCAAGTCGGTCAGGAAGCTACCTTTACGGTAGACGCCTATACGGACCGCACCTTTACGGCCAGAGTCACAAAAATCTCCCAGACCGACACCAGCAACACCTGGGATACGAACAGCTCCACGTCGTCCTCTTCGTCGAGTTCATCCAGTTCTTCAGCCAGCGTCATCTACTATTACGTCACCCTCGACGTCAATGACCCTGACGACGTCTTAAAACTGGGCATGACGGCCCGCGTCGACATTACGACGTCGGAAAAACAAGACGCCTTAGTCGTCCCCATTGCCGCCTTGAAGACCAATGACTCTGGTTCCTACGTCGTCCGCGTCAACGACGACGGCACGACAGAACAAGTTCCGGTCAAGACCGGTATCTACAGCAGTGACTACGTCGAAATCCTGTCGGGCCTCACCGAAGGCGACAAGGTTTCCATTACCTATACGGCCACCAAGTCCTCTTCGTCATCATCCTCCTCGAAGAGCAGCAGCCGCCAAGGGCCACCGCCCATGTAAGGGAGGTCCTTACCATGAATCCAATCATTGAACTCCAAGGTATCGAAAAGATATACCACATCGGCGGTGAAGATTTCGCCGCCTTAGCCGGCATCACCCTCAACATCGAAGAAGGGGAATTTGCCGCCCTCATGGGGCCGTCCGGTTCCGGGAAGTCGACGCTGATGAACATCCTCGGCTGCCTCGACCGACCGACAGCCGGCTCCTACCAGCTTGGCGGCAAGGAAGTCGCTCACCTCAATGACGATGAATTAGCCGTCGTCCGCAACCAGCACATCGGCTTCGTCTTCCAGAACTTCAACCTCTTGTCGCGAATCACAGCCCTCGACAACGTCGCCCTGCCCTTGGTATACGCCGGCGTCGGCCGCAAAGAGCGGACTGAACGGGCCATGGATAAACTGAAATCCGTCGGCCTTGAAACCTGGGCCCACCATAAACCAAACGAGCTCTCCGGCGGCCAGCGCCAGCGCGTGGCCATCGCCCGGGCCCTGGTCAACAATCCGCACATCATCATGGCCGACGAACCGACGGGCAACCTCGATACGAAGTCGACCAAAGACATCATGCGCCTCTTTGAAGAGCTCCACGAAGACCATAAGACGATCATCCTGGTCACACACGAACCGGAAATCGCCGCCTGCGCCACCCGTCAGCTCCTCTTGTCAGACGGTAAGATTACCAAAGATGCCGGAAAGGGGGTCGTTATGGATGTTATTTAGTGAAAGCGTCCAAATCGCCATTACGGCACTGTTATCCAACAAGCTGCGCTCCATCCTGACCATGCTGGGCATCATCATCGGTGTCGGCGCCGTCATCGCCATGATCTCCATCGGCATGGGCGTCCGGCAGAACGTCACTAACTCCATTGCCAGCCTCGGCAGCAACATGCTCATCGTCATGCCGGGCTCGGCCAACAGCGGCGGCGTCCGCTCGGCAGCCGGCTCCAATAAAAAATTAAAATACGACGATGCCGTAGCGATTAAAAATAAAATCAAAAATATCGACTACGTGTCGCCGACGGTCAACAGCTCGTACCAGGTCGTCAACGGCAACCAGAACTGGAATACATCGGTCTACGGCGTTACGCCGGAATACCTTCATATCCGGTCCCTTACCGTCCAGTCGGGCTCCTTCATCACCCAATCTGATTTAAACTCGCGAAACCGCGTCGCCGTCATCGGGACGACGGTCGCCACCAACCTCTTTGAAGAAGCCAACCCGGTCGGCAAGACGATCCGTATCAACAATCAGCCCTACAAAGTCATCGGTGTCCTCGAAAGCAAGGGGCAATCATCGGTCGGCCAGGACCAGGACGACGTGGTCATCGTCCCCTTGACGACGGCCCAGGAACGACTGATGGGCATTACCTATATCAAGGCCATCAACATCCAGGTCTCGAGTGCCGATAAAATCGAACAGGTACAGTCGGAAGTCGAAACGCTCCTGCGCCAGCGTCATCACATTACCAACGGCAAGGAAGACGACTTCAACGTCCGCAACCTGACCAGCCTCATGGAAACGATGACCCAGACGACGACCATGCTGACCTTATTCTTAGGCAGCATCGCTGCCATCTCCCTCGTCGTCGGCGGGATTGGCATCATGAACATCATGATGGTCTCGGTCACCGAACGAACCCGTGAAATCGGCATCCGCAAGGCCCTGGGAGCTACCTTCCAGAATATCATGATGCAGTTTCTCATCGAGTCCGTCGTCATCGGCGTCATCGGCGGTCTCCTCGGCGTCGCCTGCGGCGTCGGCATCGCCTTGGCCATAGCCGAGTCAGGCCTCTTCGAGACGGTCATCACGGCAGCGCCAATCATCATTTCCTTTAGCTTCTCCGTCGGCATCGGCCTCTTCTTCGGCATCTACCCTGCCCGAAAAGCAGCCAAGCTCGACCCGATCGAAGCCCTTCGCTATGAATAAAAAAGAAGCACTGTTCCTTATGGAGCAGTGCTTTTTGCATGTCAAAAATTATCCGTTCAGCCAGCGGCGCACATCGCTTTCAGCATCTTGAACGGTCGAACCCAGGATGACCAGACTCGTTCCCAAAGTGGCTTTCGGGCAAAGGGCGTGGATATCTTCCAGGCTGCGGCCGATGCCGCTTCCTTCGTGAGTACAGAAAGGATAGATGGTCTTGCCGGAAAAGTCGTGATTTTCTAAAAAGGTCCACATGGCCATGGGCATGGTGCCGCACCAATTGGGATAGCCGAGAAAGACGAGGTCGTAACCGCTGATATCGTCGAGATCCCGGGCCAGTGCCGGCCGAAGCCTCTTTTCCCATTCATGGCGGGCCAGGGAGACCGTTTCTTTATACTCGTGAGGATAGACGGCTGCCGCGCGGATATGAAACAGGTCACCGCCGGTCATACGACTGATCATCTTGGCGGCCTGTTCCGTATTGCCGACCTTGAGATTGACGATCTTACCGCTGACGTAATTCATCCCGGCATGTGAAAAATAGGCGATGAGACATTTTTTCCCCTTGTAATCCATAGACAGGTCACTCCTCCCGGCTCGATGGGCCTCGAACATATTGATTATAATTTCATTATACGGCAAAAAGAAAAGCGATTCAATCACCGTCACGAATGGCAGTCATTTTATTTTCTCATGCCTGCCGCCGTCCCCTTACCTTTCCAATGTCCATAGAATGTAGTAAAATAAAGGAGCTAACAGATTTTTACTATCAACGAACATAAGGAGGTCCATTTATGGCTCACGTAAATGAAAACTACTTGAAACTCCCCGGAAACTACCTCTTTGCCACGATTGCAAAGAAAGTAGAAGCCTACTCCAAAGCACATCCGGAAGCGAATATCATCCGTCTCGGCATCGGCGACGTCACCCGTCCCCTGGCATCGGCCATCATCGACGCCATGCACAAAGCCGTCGACGAAATGGGCAAAGCCGAAACCTTCCGCGGTTACGGCCCCGAACAAGGTTATGACTTCCTCCGCCAGGCCATCATCGACGGTGACTATAAAACACGGGGCATCGACCTCGATCTTGACGAAGTCTTCGTCGGCGACGGCGCTAAGACAGACGTTGCCTGCATCCAGGAAATCTTCGGCAGCGACCTCAAATTCGCCGTAGCCGATCCGGTCTACCCGGTCTATCTCGACTCCAACGTCATGTGCGGTCACACGGGCGAATGGAACGCCGAAAAGGGCATTTACGACGGCGTCGTCTACCTTCCCTGCACACCGGAAAATGGCTTCAAAGCCGTACCGCCGACGGAAAAAGTCGACATCGTCTACCTCTGCAACCCCTCCAACCCGACGGGCACGGCCATGAGCAAAGAAGAACTGGCCAATTGGGTCTCAGCCGCTAAGAAGAACAACTTCATCATCATCTATGACTCGGCTTATGAAACGTACATCACCGAACCGGACGTTCCCCACAGCATCTTTGAAGTCGAAGGGGCAAAAGAAGTCGCCATCGAACTTCGCTCTTACTCCAAATGCGCAGGCTTCACGGGCACTCGCTGCTCCTATGTCGTCGTTCCCCACGCCTGCACGGCTTATAAAAAAGACGGCACGGCTGTCGAACTCAATCCCTTGTGGAACCGCCGCCAGTGCACCTTCTTCAACGGCACGCCGTACATCGTCCAGCGCGCTGCCGAAGCGTACTACAGCCCGGAAGGCCAGAAACAGTGCCTGGCTGACGTCAAATACTACATGGAAAATGCCCACATCATCCGCGACGGCCTAACCAAAGCAGGCTTCACCGTCTACGGCGCAACCAACTCGCCTTACGCCTGGGTACAGACGCCGAACGGCATGAAGAGCTGGGACTTCTTCGACCTTCTCCTCGAAAAAGCACACGTCGTAACGACGCCGGGTTCGGGCTTTGGCCCCCACGGCGAAGGCTACCTCCGCCTGACGGCTTTCGGTACCAAAGAAAATACCATTGAAGCTGTCAACCGCATCGCTAATTTAAATTTATTCAAATAAAGGTGGTTTAACCATTGAGTACAAATTTGGAAGTAGGCATCGTCGGCTTGCCGAATGTCGGTAAGAGCACCCTTTTCAATGCCATTACCAAGGCCGGCGCAGAAGCGGCAAACTATCCCTTCTGCACGATTGAACCGAACGTCGGTATCGTAGAAGTACCGGATCCGCGCATCCAGGTCCTGACCGACATGTACAACCCGAAGAAAACGATTCCCGCCGTCATGCGTTTCGTCGATATCGCCGGCCTCGTTGCCGGTGCCTCCAAGGGCGAAGGCCTGGGCAATAAGTTCCTCAGCCATATCCGCGAAACCGACGCCATCGCCGAAGTCGTCCGCTGCTTTGAAGATTCAAACATCACCCACGTCGACGGCTCCATCGATCCCATTCGTGACATCGAAACGATCAATACCGAGCTCTGCCTGGCCGACCTGGAAACAGTACAGAAACGGGCCGACCGCATCGCCAAAGTTGCCCAGTGCGGCGATAAAGAAGCCAAGGCCGAATACGACGTCCTGAAAAAAGTCCTGGCCTGCCTTGAAAACGGCGAACCGGCCCGCAAAGCCGGTCTTACCAAAGACGACCTGCCTCAGGTCAAAGACCTCAACCTCTTGACCTTAAAGCCCATCATCTACATCGCCAACGTCGCCGAAGATGAAGCCGGCGACCCCGATTCCAACCCCAACGTCAAACGCGTTGAAGAATACGCCGCTCAGGAAGGCGCCCAAGTCGTCGCCGTTTCGGCCAAGATCGAAGCGGAAATCGCCGAGCTTCCTGCCGACGAAGCCGCCGTCTTCTTAGAAGAACTGGGACTCCCCGAATCGGGCCTCGATAAGCTCATCAAAGCCAGCTATGCCCTCCTCGGCCTGATCAACTTCTTCACCGCCGGGGCCGACGAAGTCCGTGCCTGGACCATCGTCAACGGCACGAAGGCCCAGAAAGCTGCCGGCAAGATCCACACCGACATCGAACGGGGCTTCATTCGCGCTGAAATCGTCTCTTACGACGACCTCATCGCCTGCGGCAGTGAACAAGGAGCCAAAGAAAAAGGCCTGGTCCGCCTCGAAGGAAAGGATTACATCATGAAAGACGGCGATGTAACTTATTTCCGTTTCAACGTCTAACCAATCGCTAACATCTGACAACCTCTAAAATACGAAAAAAGCTCATCCCGTGACAGCAGTTTACTGCCATGGGATGAGCCTTTTTCATAAGACTTGTACTTCTTCTTCACTCTTCAGATTGGGTCGAGGCGTCCGTTCATCCGTCAGCCCGGCAATGTAATCTAACGAAGTATGATACAGCTTCGCCAGTTGAATCAGTTTTTCCACGGGAATCTTCCGTTTCCCCAATTCGTACATGCCGTACCCGACTTGTGAACATTTTAAGATTTTGGCTACATCAGCTTGAGAAAGTCTCGCCTCCAATCGGAGCGTCTTCAAACGGCTGTAGTATTTCATGTCATCACCTGTTTTCATCATTATCGTATTCCAGAAGTACATTAGTAATGTCCTTTATACTATTATAGTAAATATATAAAAAGACGGCAACGATTATCTGCATATAATCGTTGCCGTCTTTGCAAGTTAGGCAATCTTTTATGAAATACTTAACAAATTTGTACCAATTTACCGGGATTCATTACATTATTGGGATCTAAAGCCTTCTTAATGGCTTTGATGACATTTAGTTCTGCTTCCGGCGTGCAAAGGGCGAACTCTTCCAATTTCTTAAATCCGACGCCGTGTTCGCCGGACATCTTGCCGCCCAGAGCATAGACACGAGGGAAGAGGTCGCGGTGGAAGGCCTTGATCTTTTCAAACCATTCTTCCGGTGAGAGGCCCTTCGCATTCAAAGGCAGGACGTGGATGTTCCCATCGCCGATATGAGCAACAGTGACGCAGTAGAGATCGTACTTTTCGCGAAGTTCCGGAATCTGTTTGGTGATATCGGGAATCTTATCGAGGGGAACGACGAAATCTTCCGTCTGGAACATCTTGTCGACGTCGCGGGCCGCTTCAGCAAACTGCTTGCGCAGCTTCCAAATACGCTTATCGGCTTCAAATTCGTCGATAGACCCATTTTCTTCGGCCAAATCGCAGAGCTGTTCCATCTTGCGGTCCGAATCGTCTTCACTGAAGGATTCGACGGTGACGATGACGTAGTCGCAGCCTTCGTCGACGTGGGGCATCTTCATATCCAAGAACTTGCAGGTCATGCGCAGCGCTTCATTGTCCATGAATTCAATACTCGTCGGGTCGATGCCGGCTTTCAAAATTTTATTCGGCAGGGCGAAGGCTTCTTCATCGGTCTTGAATACGCAGACCATATTGAAGGTATACGGCGGCATGGGGCGGAGTTTGACCGTGACTTCCGTAATGATGCCGAGGACGCCTTCCGAGCCGGCAAAGAGCTGTTCCAGGCAAAGGCCGGTAGAACATTTCTTTAAGCGGGCACCGGCATCGAGGATATCCCCCGTCGGCGTAACGACTTTCAGGCTGTAGATCTGGTTGCGCGTCGTCCCGTATTTAACGGCTTTATTGCCGCCGGCATTGTTGGCTACGTTGCCGCCGATCATGCTGCTGTCAGCGCTGGACGGATCACCGGCGTACAGGAGGCCGTGTTTAGCCGCTTCCCGCTGCAGGTCACCGGTGATGACCCCGGTCTGGCAGACGGCATACATATTGTCGGCATCAAAGGTGAGAATCTGATTCATCCGTTCCAATTCGACGACGATGCCGTGATAGACAGGGATAGCGCCGCAGGCAACACCGGAACCGGCCGAACGAGGCGTAATCGGTACCAGGTATTTATTGGCCAGTTTGACGACTTCCGCCACTTCTTCCGTCGAGCCCGGGAAGACGACGACTTCCGGTTTATGGAAATAATGAGAGTTCCCTTCTTCATCGGTCTGATATCTTTCGAGATAATCGTCATCGGTCTTAACGAACTTATCCCCCAAGACGCGACGTAATTCATCTAATAAAGCTGGTGTAACGGAATTAAATGATGCTGCCATATATAAACGCTTCCCCTCTGTCAGTCTGGATTTATGTATTCCAAAAGGCTATAGTAAATTCACTTCTTCATGGAAGTTGAACATAGTATACCATATCCCAAAGACTTGTAAAGCCACTTTTTCTTCATTTCTTAGGATTACACCCGTTTATTCTCTAATCTTGAAATGAAAGAACGTGATTTTTACATAAAGTTTTACGTTTTACGGCAGCATCACTTTTACCGGTTATATTTATTTTTTATATCTTCTATGCTTGATTAAGATTCAGCCAGTGATTCCCACTCTTCATAGGCGGCATCGAGCTTGGCCTGGGCCGCTTCATAGTCCGCCGTCAGGCTCATCATAGCCTCGGCGTCGGTCTGATTTTCAGGCATATTCATCTTTACTTCATACATTTTAAGGGTCGCTTCGAGTTCAGCGATCTTCAGCTCTAACTTTTGAAGCTTCGCTTCCTGACCGTAGACCGGTGCCTTTTGAACTTTGGCGGCCGGAGCCGGTGCCGACGACTTTTTGGCCGCCGTGTCTTTTTCCGGAAGGGCTTCTATTTCATCTTCGGCAGAAAGTTCCTGGGCTTCCCGGAGTTTTTCCCGATAATAGCTGTAGTTTCCGACGTATTCCGTCAGTTTCTTGTTTTCGAGAACCAGCGTACGGCGAGTAATCTTATCGAGGAAATAACGGTCATGGGAAATGACGAGATAGGTCCCGCCAAAATCGAGGAGAGCCTGTTCAAGGACTTCTCGCGTGGGAATATCCAAATGGTTGGTCGGTTCGTCGAGGATGAGGAAATTAGGTCCCTGCAAAAAGAGTTTGAGCAGAGCCACTCGCGCCTGTTCCCCACCGCTTAAGCTGTCGATGACCTTAAAGACGTCGTCGCCGCGGAAGAGGAAGTGGCCTAAGGCCGACCGGGCTTCGTCTTCGCCGTAACTGAAGGCATTCATGATTTCATCGAGAACGGTCCAGGCCCCGTGAAGTTCCGTATGTTCCTGAGCAAAGTAGCCGATATGGACCTTGCTGCCCAGGGTAATATGGCCGTCTGTCGGCTCCTTTTCCCCCATGATCATGCGGATAAGGGTCGTCTTCCCGGCTCCGTTGGGGCCGATGAGGGCCGCCGCTTCCCCGCGGCGCAGGAGAAGGGACAGATGATCAAAGAGCTGACGGTCGGCAAAACCACCACTGACCTTATCGAGGGTCAGTACCTTTTGGCCGCACTCTTCGACGGGCTTAAAATTAAAGCAAAGGGATGCTTCATCGGGCTGCCATTCGATCCGTTCCAATCGATCGAGCTGAGACTGGCGGCCCCGGGCCTGTTTTGCCTTGATGCCGGCCTTGTATTTACGAATATATTCTTCCGTCTCATGAATATGTTCCTGCTGTTTCTTATAGGCCCGTTCGAGGGCTTTTTGCTGCTGGTCGTGCTGTTCGACATAGCGCGTATAATTGCCCTTGTACTTGGTCACCTTGCCGTGAGACAGCTCTAAGATGCCTGTCGCTACCCGGTCGAGGAAATAACGGTCATGGGAAACGATGAGAATGCCGCCGCCGTACGACAAGAGGTAGCCTTCGAGCCATTCCAGCATGTCCATGTCGAGATGGTTCGTCGGTTCGTCGAGGAAGAGATAGTCCGGACGGCGCACTAAGGCCTTGGCCAAATTGATGCGCGTCTTCTGGCCGCCGGAAAAACTCTGGACAGGCCGATCCATGTCGGCTTCCGAAAAGCCGAGACCGCGGACGATTTTGCGGGACATCGATTCGTACTCATAGCCGCCGAGCCATTCAAAGCGCTCCTGAAGGCGGGCATAGCGATTCATCAGCCCTTCGTCATCGGGGCTGGCCTGCATCTCCTTTTCAAGGACTTTCAAATCCTTTTCCATGCGCATGACGTCCTGCCAGGCCTCGGTAATCAACTGGCCGAGGGTAATGTCGTCGGCATAGGTCACATCCTGCTGCAAATAGCCGATAGACTCCCCTTCCGATACGATAAAGGCACCGGCATCGTATTCCTCTTCCCCAATCAGACACTTGAGGAGCGTCGACTTCCCGGCCCCATTGGCCCCGATAAGGCCGATCCGTTCGCCGCGGCGGATTTCAAAACTGACGTCCTGGAAGACCGTGCGCACGCCAAAAGACTTACCCAATTTCTGTACCTTAATGCTGCCCATATAGCTTACCCTTACCCTCCTGCAAGAACTAAAAATCGATTCCTATCATAAGTTATAATTATATCATGAAAAGGCATCTCTCTCAACGCATGAGGGCTGTGAGGCCTATTCTCCAGACTGCCGTCGCTATGCGTATCAATCGATATTTACAAGATTCTCTTTTTTATAAATGCCCCTTATTTGCCCCCCTCGGCACTTTTATTTTAATATAAAAATAACCACGCGGCTTATAAACCGCGTGGTTATCACATTTATTATGGTGGAGATAAGGAGGATCGAACTCCTGACCTCTTGCATGCCATGCAAGCGCTCTCCCAGCTGAGCTATACCCCCATGTATTGGTTACAAAAGAGATTATAGCACTACCAGCTGGTAGCTGTCAAGCATTTTATGCAGCCGGATTATTTTCAATACGACTGTAGGTATTTTCGGCGAAGTTCTTCACCGTTTCCGTATCTAGGAGTTCATCGACGCCTAAGGGAATCTCAGCCATGCTTTCGTCGACGTAGACGACGTGCGTACCGGCAACCCAAACGCCTTCCGGCAGGAGTTCTACGGCCTGACGCAGATTCTTCGAGATGTCGTCAGAGAAGAGGTCGCGGTGCATGGTAGCAAAGAGAGCTACTTTCTTAGCCTTCAGCCGCGGCAAAAGGGACCGGGACTTTTCATCGAGCTTAAGATTCAAGAACCAAATGCCGGCAAAGACGATGTCATAATCATCGAAGCTTTCTGGGGCCTCTTCCATAGGCAGAAAATCGGTGTTGGCTGGTAAAACAGAAAGGACCGCTTCAGCTAATTTTTTCGTTCTTCCCGTTTCGGATGAGTATAAGACTAAGGCTTTCATAAAATCTATCTCCTTTCGCTAGAATAAGTGTCTTTTTCTATGACTCTACTATACGCTAGAAACGAAAAGAACGCCGTTGCATTTGCAACAAAGAAAATTTATTTTCGAAAGGTCTGCACAGCAAAGGATATCCGAAATCAGGTACACTCTGATCTTCCTAATTCATCGCAAAAAGACGCCAGCCACAAGGGTTATATTCCGAGCGATTATTTTTTATACTTATAGCTCGGAAGACAACTGAGCCTTATATTGTTTATATGCTTCATTATAAATGGCTTCCCGATATGATTCTGGAACCGGTATTTCCTCCCGGCCCCAATACCGGTCGTATGCATCACGTCCGGATACCGTTCCCTTATCAAAATCACAGATATAGCTATCATTATGAGAATTTCCCCATAAAACATATACGAGTGCTCTATGATTTAATGCATCGACTTCAATATTATTCAAATCAATAGAATATTTGTCCAATTGACCTTGCGTATAAACAACCTTCCATAAAGGCTTAGCATACAGCGGTTGTCTACCACAAAGTCGTGAAACCAGATCCGTCAATGTATCCCCGGGGAACAGATTAAAGGTGACTCCCTCCGGAGCCTCAAAATTCGTAGTCTCTGCATTGGGCGCACCATTAATATATTTTGACTCGCCTATTTTTGTGACGGTTCGATTTTTAAAATCAATCATTTCATGATTCAAATGCGTTGGTACATACACGCCATTTCGATTAACAGAGCGTTCATACTTTATCCAGTACGTAACGCGATCTTGCTCCTTATCATATTTAATAGTCTGCGTATCAAGCGACATCTTCCAATATGAGTCTTGATTAAATGCCATCCATCGATCAGATTCATCATTGGCATACGCAACATGGCTTATCAGACTGACAGTTACAATAAGTAAAAACATCAACAACTTTAAAAAATTTCTACATTCAACAAAAGTAATCATAATACCCGGCCTTCCTACTCTATTGTCTTACATCGATCAACAATTTTTATGGGGGCAGCAAGTCCTTCTCGGGACTTCTGACGCCAAGGAAATTATAAGTAAGATATCCAGTAATAAAATAAATAGTAATCTTCCATTTTTAACCACTCATTTTGCCATTCTTATTTTTATAAATAAAACATATTTTTATTATACACCTTTTACAGGGTTATTTTTTGCTCGAACAGAACGAATCCATTCCCCCCTTCCGAATCCCCTGGGCTCCCATCCTATGCGCCCATAAAAAAAAGCTTCCGAAAAAATCGGAAGCTTTTTCTTTATTTCAGAGCCGTCCTGTTCTCATGCTCTTTTGTGAGCGGTTGTGCCGAAGAAAGCACGCATTTTCACTCAACCGAACAAGGCCTCATACAGCCAAAACAGGAAACAGAGAAAAAGAATGATCGGTAAATGAGAAAATACCCAGCGGCCGATGTAAAAAGCTATCAGAAATGTACGCATAACCATAGCTCCTTTCGAGGATCACAGCAAAAAAACACCTGATGCCTACTGCATCTGATACTGGTTCTGCTCATGATAGCCAAAAAAGAGGCCGCTTCAACATCCTTCTTCTTTTATCTCCGAAATAATGACACATTTTTATATTTTATATATCGTTCAGATGACTTTAAAATCATCTTACCATATTACGGACTAAGGTGCAATGAAGCAAACATCAAAAGAGCCTTTCAGAGCTGAAAAGGATCTGTCCCCCGAAGGCAACCGGAGTCACCGACTCTGGTACTTCGCGCAACGGCTTATTCTTCAGACTGATACTACCGGCCGATTCGCCCAGCCTGCAAAAACCGAGGGAAAGAGAATCCCTTAGACGTTTTTTAATTGTCAAAACAGATCTTCCCCGTAAATCAGTAAAACAACGACGCTGTACGGAGAATATCAAAGTGCCTTCAATGATACTGCGTTATTTCCAGCGTCTTTACTATTGCTATTGCAATAGATACGATTAGCCCCTCAATTCACACAGACGGCGATGTCCCAATCTGTCATCTAACGTATCCGCATCGCCAGCTTTAGCGCGTATAAAGAAGTTCTTCTTGCCAGTCGGCTCATTCGGATGTCTCGCTAGATGATGGACTTTTCTATCCACTAATCGATAACACGAAAAAAACACTTGACAATTTCCATACAGGGTATCTAACTTTTCTCAGTCTGTCTCTACCACATAATTATTTCATTGTCAATACTGTTCAACAAAAAATATATTGTAAATAAAATATATTTTTTCAACCCAACTATTGCATTTACAATAGTTACATGTTACAATAGCTGTGTAAGAATAAAGAAAGACTATTCATGTTACTGGGAAAGCCGAAGGGAGGGGCCTTAGGAATGACTCAGGATGCATCTGGAAATAATGAACAGCACGCAAACATTCGCCCGAGCTGAAGAAAATGCTTCGGCTGTATCTCCGGCTGAATGCCCAGATGCTCCGGAAATTGTTAGCCATCGGGATTGCGGTCGTCGAGAGAAGAAAAACTTTACCCGCTTTATTACAACAGTGAGGCGCAGTATTGCTTTTCTTTGCCGAAAACGCCGACGATAATCGGATCCAATGCAGTATCTCATATCTACATTAACCTGATTTTGCTGAAGACCTCAGTGTACGAGAGTATGTAAGGGATTTGATTTTAAGTTATTGGGAATTAGAAAAGGAGCGCTATGATGAGCAATTTCGAAAAAGATGCGAAGAACATGACGGGAACCGTTGCCAAAGAAGGGTACGAAGCGAGTGTCGGCGCTAGGGCCCTTGCTCGTGCTGGGAAATGCCCTAACCTGAAAGGACATGTTCACGAGCAGATCTTCTGCGACAAGTTCAACATGAACCCCCGCAATATCTTGGAGGGAAATCACGCCCAGCTCACGAAATCGACGACGGCAAAAATGAAGGATGTCGTTGTCTTGAACAAGAAGGGCCAGGTTGTGAAGCATTTTCAGCTGAAGGACACGACCAGCAGCTCCGGCGTTGCTAAGACGTCGAAACAGATTATCGAGAAACATTACGGCAAGACCAAGGTCATGGGCACCGAAGAAACGGCTAAGAAAGTCGCCGACAAGATTGCCAATAAGACGAATCAGAAGATTCACAGTACCAATATTTCGACGAAAACGACTACTCGCATCGCCGATAAGGCTTTGGGAAAGATGCCGACGGCGGCGGCGCTGCGCTCGGCTGCTAAGAGTGGCGGCGTCAGCGGGGCCGTCTTCGGCGCCGGTATCGAGGCCGTTTCTTCGGTTATCGATGTCGTTGACGGGAAAAAGGACGTCGACGATGCCGTGATCGACATCGCCGGCGCCGGCATTAAGGGCGGCGTCACTGGTGCTGCGTCGGCCGCTGCCGGCAGTGCGGCTGCCGGTGCCGCCGGTGCGGCTGTGGCAGCCGTTACCGGGACGACCGTCGGCGGGGCCTTGGCGGCGACGACGGTTGGCGCCGCTACGGTTGTGGCAGCCCCGGTTGTCATTGGCTTTGCGGCCGCCTGTGCCGTCGGCAGTTTCATTTCCGACCTCTTCGATTAGTAGATTTTCCTAATTCCTATTTTTAACAAGTACCACAGAAATTGCAGAAAAAAACAGAGAAGGAATGTTCTTCATTCCCTCTCTGTTTTTTATTGCCCCTTTATGATTTTCCGTTTTCAAACATATGCTGGGCAATATGCAAGGCCCGAAGCTGGGATGTTTTCTTATGTTGATGCTGTTCCATTCGCAGCAAAATGTTGGTCAAGGCCGTAACGGCTTCTACGATGTACGGTCCTTTATTGAGCATGACGCATTCGGCGCGTTCCCCCATAGCGGCGTCGGTAATTTCAGCCCGCGACGGGAGGCCTTTCTTAACTAGGTTTTCGAGTACCTGGGTTGCCCAGATGACTGGGACATGAGCTGCTTCACAGATCCACATGATTTCTTCCTGCAGTTCGGCCAAGCGCCTGTAACCGACTTCAACGGCCAGATCGCCGCGGGCAATCATGATGCCCAGGGGCTGTTTTGACGCAGCTTGTACGATGATTTCCGGCAGGTTGTCGACGGCTTCCTTGTTTTCAATCTTAGCTACCAATGCGATTTGGCGGTAGGCCTTGCCGCAGCGTTGTTGAAGTTCCTTCTGCAAGAGGGATACGTCAGCCGCCGATTTGACGAAGGAGTATCCGATGGCATCGGCATACTGCACGACGAAGTCTAAATCTTCTTTATCTTTATCCGTAAGAGGCGACAGTTCTACCGGCGTCTGGGGGAAGTTCAAACTCTTTTCGTTCTTGATTTTCCCACCTAAGGGCTTGGTATAGGTAATGGTCAAATAAGCCCCTTCGGGCGTTACTTTTTCAACGATGGCCCGAATCTTCCCGTCATCGATGAGGACTGGATGGCCGGCCTCCATGTGTTCAAAGATTTCAGGGATACTGCAGGAGATGACGATATTGCCCTTATACTCTTCGGGATAGGTTGAAATCGATCCCGATACCAAAAAGATCTGCTCACCCGGCATGACCCGCGCTTCACCATAGCGCAACAGGACCGACTCGATGCGAACTTTCGGTCCGGCCAAATCCATGTAAACCTTACAATGATTCCCCGTTTCCTGTTCGGCCCGATGGATATAGGAAATCATCGTCCCCCACAGCTCCTTCGAGTCGTGCGCACAGTTGATACGGGCACAGTCCATGCCGGCTGCCACTAAGTCACGAATGAGAATGCCATTGTCTTCTGCCGCTTCTGTCGGCAGGGTTACCATGATTCGCGTCCCCGTCTTGGCCGTTCCAAAAATCCGCCCCGTATTATAGGCCAAGAGGCCGTCTCCATAGAAAAACCGCCGCTGCTGCGGATAAGGAACGAGATTTTGCTCCGGTTCCTGACAGATTCGCCCCAAGGACGCCATGACGGCATCGAGCTTGGTAATCGCCCTTGCTTCGCCCCGTCCGAGGGACGACAGGCCAAAGGGAAGGAGCGAACGCTGTATCTTTCGCAGGTCGTGACAGCGAAGGGCCAGATAAAAGGCCAGATTCCAAGCACTGTATGTAAAGTGTCGCCGCTGAATCAGCGGTTTCCACTGCCGGTATAACGAGTCGCCTCGCGAAAGGACGTCCTTCCTCAATCGGCAAAGGACGCTATACAGTTCTTTCGCTGATGGATATATGTCTTGTTCCACTTCAATTCACCTCATTTGCATAATTTTTATTCATATAATTCATATCATTTATTATATTCCTGTAAGCAAACTTTCTCAACGCCGCCAGCCTTGCTTTACATTGATTTTACACCCCTACAAAGTGCTGTAGCTTTATCTTAAAAACACGTTGTCCTACACACTATCCCAAAAAGCCTTTTCTAAAACAAAAACGACGGTCAAACCTTCGGCAGGTGCAACGATGGCCCCGGCACAAAGAGCGCCGGGGCCAAGTACAACAGTCTTTGTCTTATAAAGGAAGCTTATTTCTGAGCCGCTACGAAACCGGCGATGACCATGCGCTGAACTTCGTTAGTGCCTTCATAAATCTGCATGATCTTAGCATCACGAACCAATTTTTCAACCGGATATTCACGGCTGTAACCAAAGCCGCCGAGAATCTGAACGGCTTCTAAAGCAACTTCTACGGAAATATCCCCGGCGAAGCATTTTGCGATAGCGGCTTCACGAGTGTAGCTCCGTTTCGGTTCTGCATAATACGTATTGAGGAAGTTGATGATGGCCGAGCGAGCGACTTCGGTCTTCATGTCCATGTCAGCCAGTTTAAAGGAAATGACTTCATGTTTGATGATTGGTTTGCCAAAGGTAACGCGTTCTTTTGCATATTTAACAGCTTCATTGATAGCCCGCTGAGCAATACCAACAGCCAGGGATGCTACCATCGGACGAGCGAGGTCCAAGGTCTGCATGGCATAAACGAAACCCTTACCTTCTTCACCGATGAGGTGGTCAGCCGGAATATGAACGTCCTGGAAAATAACTTCTGTCGTATTGGAGAGGCGGATACCCATCTTATCTTCTTCTTTACCGACGGAAACGCCCGGGCGGTCGCGTTCAACGATAAAGGCCGAAATCCCTTTTACGCCCTTCGATTTATCGGTAATAGCAAAGACGGTGTAAACGGAAGCGACGCCGCCGTTGGTAATGAAGCATTTCGTACCGTTGATGACGTATTCATCGCCCTGTTTTACAGCAACCGTCGTCCCGGCAGCCGCATCAGAACCCGCATTGGCTTCCGTCAGGCAGAATGCGCAGAAGCCGCTGCCTTTTTCACCGGTCAAGTATTCGGCATACAATTTCTTTTGCGCGTCGTTACCATGCTGGAGAACCGGTTTGAGGCCCAAGCCAGAAGCTGCAATAGCCGTAGCTACGCCGGCATCGACTTTAGACAGTTCTTCATAAACAGCTGCAACGGTGTAGTAATCCTGGCCCATGCCGCCGTATTCTTCAGGAATCTCTAAGCCGCAAAAACCGATATCGACGGCTTCCTGGTAAATATCCAAAAGCTTCTGACCCGGTTCTTTCGCTTCATCCAATTCATGCACGAAGGGAGCTACTTTCTTTTCTGCAAAGTCCCTTGCTAAGGCGACGAGATCCTGCTGATCCTTATTGAGAATATAACCCATGATAAAAAACCTCCTCTAACGGATAATAAAAAATAATACGACGGCGGTAACTATACTATTCATACTTATATTCTATCAAATATCCGCATATAAAGAAAGTTTAAAATAAAGAAAAAGCATATTTTAATTCTATTTTAAGAATGAATCGTTAAAAATAAAAATTTCAATAAACGGCTTGTTATTCGATAAATCCTTTGCCTGACAAAAATCAATCCTACAAAAAAAGACGAGTCATGAACCCGTCCTCAAAAAAAGCATCGTAATCGCTTACGAAAAATTATTCATGCACCTACGCTGCAGCTACTTTTTATGAAAAAAAAGCCACTCTCCAAATCGAATGATTCGAAGAATGGCTGTATTTGGTCGGAACGGCGAGATTTGAACTCGCGACCTCTTCCACCCCAAGGAAGCGCGCTACCAAGCTGCGCCACGTCCCGTCAACTATCGACCCTTGTCCTGTCGACCTTTTAATTCTAACCGATTCAAGGATACTTGTCAAGGTATAATTTTTCTCACCTCTATGATAAGGACTTTTCACTGCGGAATCATCTGCCGATTTTATGTGCTGACTCTATTTCCGATAAAAAATAAGAGATTTACTTCCATTTATGCTACTCGGAATGGATATATGTAACGATTAGTTGTATACTATATGTATAAATAAAACAAGAGGTGGTAAATTTGAATACTTTAGTAAAAACGCATTACATTAGAAATAACCTCATAGCCCTTTTCTTCGGAGTGATAGTACCAGCATTTCTCTTGACAAGTTCTCGCAGCAACGCTTGTGGTGCCTACTTATTAACGGCACTAATCGCACTAATACCAACAAATATTGCCTATAGTAAGGGTAGGAATTTCGCTAAATGGTTTATTTATAGTACCTTTTTATGGATTATTGCCATAATTCATAGTATAAAAATTACTCCTAATGATAAATCAAGAATCAGAGCCGGATATCATAAATGCCCTTACTGCGGCGAACTCAGCCGCCCGGAAGCCACCGTTTGTCATTGCTGCGGCCGAGATTTATTTATATAATAGCCTGGAATAATTTCTAAACAAACGAGAGGTATCTATTATGGAAAAACCACACAATGTACGTTACTCATTAATAGCTTTTTTAATCTTTTCTATTCTCGTTCCCATCCTATTATCCGATGTGAACTTATTGGGGAATAAAGGTGAGCTCTATATGGAGTATTGGATTTTCTCGGTATTAGCGCTAATCCCTGCCAACATCGCCTCCAACAAAGGCCGCAGCTTTGCCATTTGGTATATCTATGGACTTTGCCTTTTTCTAATCGCCTTCATTCATAGTTTATGCATCAAGGACAATGATATTGCTAAAACGTTCAAGGGCTGGCATAAATGCCGACACTGCGGCGAATTTAGCCAACCGGAAGCGACGGTTTGTCACTGCTGCGGCCGGGATTTAGCTTAGCATCATTCTTTAAAATACTCAAACACATCAAAAGGCCCTTCCCTATCATGATGGTATATACGGTCATGACAGGAAAGAGCCTTTTCGCGTCTTACTGACAAGTGGTCCCCTTGCCTCGCATTCTCCGCTTATAGGTTTTCCAAGAGCTTTATTTCATTTTTCAGGATGTAGCGTTCCCGTTCCGGTTTCTGATCGTTGACCAGGTACTGAAAGGCCAAATCCATGGCCCGATAGCCCTGCTGGTAGGGGTGCTGATAGATGATGGTCTTTAAGACGCCCTGCTTCATCATGTCGACCGTCGTCGGCGTGCTGTCGAAGGCGACGATGGTCAGGTCTTTTTCTTTTTTAAGGCTGACAACAGCCCGGCAGGCACCGTACACGCCGCCGGCGACGATGAACAAGGAGTCGATATCCGGATGTTCTTCGAGCATCTTCTTCGTTTCTTCATAAGAGCGGATTTCATCGTCCTTATTGACGGCTGTCGCCAAGATAGAAAATCCCGGAACTTTTTCCATGCGCCGCTGGAAACCTTCAAGGCGAAGTTCATGGCCCCAGGCCTGACGAGAACCGGTCACGACGCCGATTTTAGCAGTCTGGCCTCGCAGGAGCTGCAGCAAGGCGCAGGCCGTTTCACCGCCATTGGTGTAGTCACTGCCGACATAACACTGGCGGCGGCAGTTTTGTACGTCATTATTGACGTTGACGACGAAAACGCCTTTATCGACCAAGGCATTGATGGCCTCAGCAATTCGCGTATCGTTGATGGGGCTGATGATGAGACCGCTCACGTGGATGGACTCCAACTCGTCAATGAGTGCCAGCTGAGCCTCTACGTCGTAGCCTTTCATGCGGCGCATGGTCAGCTTCATACCGTAAATCTGATAACGGCTTTCTGCCGTTTCGATACCGCGGATGATTTCATCGAAAAAGGCATTGCCCTCTGAATTCAAAATGACGCCGACGATGGGCCGGTGCCGTCTGGCAGCCAAGGCCTTGCCGGCCGGATTGGGTTTATATCCTAATTGCTTTACCATATTCATGACCGCTTCGGCCGTTTCCGGCTTGACGCGCCCGCGGCCATTGAGGACTCGGTCGACGGTCCCTCGCGAAACACCGCAAAGTTCGGCAATTTTTTTAATCGTTACCATACTTCTCCCTCACTTATCCTCATACTTAAGGTTAACTGGTACCCTCTATTGTACCAAACATTGCGGCATGATAAAAGGAACTATTTACAAAGTTCGTCCTTTATAAATAGTTCCTCATCCTTTAAATCTGTATATTTTCTCCAACCAGGCCTATCCAAGCCTTGTCCTTTTGCAGTCCGCTCTCTTCATGAGCGATGAGCCACTTATTAATGGCAAAGAGGAGGGCATTCTCGCCGTGACCGCCGCCCTTTTCCGGCAAGGGTTCGTTGGTTCCCTTGGGAAGGACGACGCCGCAGCGGAATTCTTTGCCGTCTACACTGCACGGCGCAAAGTGAAGTGTCGTCGCATAGAGCTCGACGGCCGTCCCTGCCGGCACGAAGAAGGCTTCGACCCGTGCCGTATCGTATGTATAGGAGGATACATCGATATCTTGCTGCCGGCCAACTAATAAGATGAGGTCTGTCGCCGCAATGTCGATCTCTGAAGACCGGTGATACTCTAGGGCATTGAGTTTATTATTATAGCCGCTGCAATGACCGAATTCAATGGGAAGGAAACCGAAGGATTCCTGTTCCAAGGTCTTGGCCAAGGGAAGGGCTTCAAAAGCGCCGACAGAAGGTTCATACATCGTTCCTTCCGAGACGACAGGGACGTCTTTCATTACGTCTACAAATTCATTGACATCGACATCAAGGACGCGTCCGTAGACGGCAAATTCTTTATCGGTTACTTTTTTCATTAGTCATTACCTCCATGAACCCCAATATTTTTTAACTTCATGCCAGACATTAAATTCTTTTCAATCTGTTCCAGAGAAACATTTTTCGTTTCCGGGACAAAGGCAAAGGTCAAGGCGATGAATACGGCATTCAAACCGGCATACATCCAGAAAGTCATGGAAGAACCGAGGGCATCGATGAGGCTGAGGAAGGTAGCACCGACGACGGCACAGGTGATCCAGTTGGTCATGGTCGAGCAAGCAACGCCGAATTCACGCATCTTAAGCGGCTGGATTTCCGAGCACAGAACCCAAACGATCGGACCGGCACTCATGGCAAAACCAGCGATGAAGATCATGGTCATGATAGCCGATAAGTAGCAGACCCAGGGAGCGGGATTTCCGCCTTCAATGACGGCCATGCAAAGACCCATGACGACCATAGCGGCGGCCATGACGGCAAACCCGATTTTAAGGGCCGGTTTACGACCGGACTTATCAACGGTATAGACGGCAATCAGGGTTGCCAAAACGAAGACGATCCCATTTATGACCGTACCGATCATCTGATCTTCCGTGCTGGAAAAACCGCCCAGACTGAGGATTTTCGGCGAATAATACATGATGACGTTAAAGCCTGTAAACTGCTGCATGGCTTGGAGCAGGACGCCGAGGAAAACGGCACGACGCACGTTTTTATTGGATCTTAATAAGGACCAACCGGCCTGTTTTACTTTCAGCGTATCTTTAATATCATTTAATTCAGATTTTGCTAAGGAAACATCGGCATGGAGGGTCTGCAACACTTTTTCTGCTTCTGAAAAACGACCCTTGGCAGCCAACCAGCGCGGACTTTCGGGCAGTACAAAGACGGTCAAGATCAAGATGACGGCCGGAATGGCAATGACTGTCAGCATCATCCGCCAAGAACCACTGTAACTGAAATACGTATTAGACAGGAAGGCCGATAGAATCCCGACAGTAACCATAAACTGGTAACCTGAAATGACCTGGCCTCGCGAGTCTTTATCGGCCATTTCCGCCAAATAGAGCGGCGCCGTGTAGGACGCGATACCGACGGACAAGCCGAGAATCAGGCGAAAACCGATGAGCATGTCAACGTTAACGGCAAGGCCGGAACCGACAGAGCCGACGATAAACAGGGCGGCCCCGGTAAGCAGGCTTCGCTTTCTACCGATGCGGGCCGTCATAAACGCGGCACACAAGGCCCCGATGGCAGCCCCTACCATCATACAGCTGACTACCCGTTCTTGAGCGGCGCTGTTGAGGCCCCATTCAGCCGTAATAAAAGGCAGCGCCCCGGCGATGACCCCTTGGTCGAGGCCGAATAACAAACCTGCCATACCGGCCGTAAAATAAATGAACTTTCGTACTCGTGAAGCGTGAGACTTCTCTAACACTTTGTCGTCACAAATCATGGCTGCTTCTTGATTCATCATGGTCACATCTCTCCTAACGTCATTTATAAAGTTGCCAAATCTTGATAACATCCGGCTAATTGCCGATATAATTTCTGATATAAAGCGTGGCCTTTTTCATAATAGGCGTGTGCTGTCGGGTCGGGCTGGCAGTATGTCTTAGTATCGATGAAATCACGGCAGGCCGTGACGACGTTCTTAAACAAACCGGCTCCGACACCGGCCAGGATCGCTGCCCCCAGGGCAGGACCTTCCTTCGACGATACCGTTTTGACTTCGCAGTTATACATATCAGCCAGCATCTGACGCCACAAGGGACTCCGTCCACCGCCACCGCAGGCCATCATTTCCTGAACGACGATGCCCATATCGCGGAGGATATCCTGGCAGTCGGTCAAGGAATAGCTGACGCCTTCCATAACGGCGCGGAGCATATCGTCCTGCGTATGGATAGCCGATAACCCGAAGAATACACCGCGGCAATCCGGATCGAGGTGCGGCGTCCGTTCGCCCATAAGATAGGGTAAATAAAGGAGCCGACGACTGCCTATGGGCACGTGTTCGACGTGGTGATCCATGACGACATAAGGATCAAGACCGGCCTGTTCGGCTTCTTTCATATAGTCATGTCCCAGCGTATCACGGAACCAGCGAAGTGACAAGCCGGCCGCCTGAGTTACGCCCATGACGTGCCAACAACCGGGAACAGCGCAGCAGAATGAATGGACGCGCCCTTTGGGATCGATATGAAGATCGCTCGTATGGGCAAAGACGACGCCGCTGGTTCCGATCGTCGTAAAGGCTTTGCCGTCACTGACGATGCCCGTTCCGACGGCAGCCGCTGCATTGTCACCAGCGCCGCCGACGACGATGGTCTGCGGGAGAAGTCCCGTTGCTGCGGCAAAAGCAGTTGTCAGCGTTCCGGTCACATCGGGCGACTCGTAGACTTTAGCCAGCCACGACGGATCGATGTCGAGGCGGTCCAGGATTTCATCGGACCAGCAGCGATGGCGTACATCGAGGAACTGCATGCCGCTGGCATCAGAAACGTCAGTCGCATACTGACCGGTCATGCGCAGGCGTACATAGTCTTTCGGCAGTAAAATGTGCCGGCACTGGCGATAATGTTCCGCTTCATGATTGCGCACCCAGAGGAGTTTCGATGCCGTAAAACCGGTCAGGGCCGGATTGGCCGTAATCTTCATCAATTTATCAGCACCGACGGTCCGGGTGATTTCAATACATTCCTTCCCGGTCCGCTGATCACACCAGATAATAGCCGGTCGAATGACTTCTTCCTTTTCATTCAGCATGACCAGACCATGCATCTGCCCCGATAAACCGATACCGACGATGTCTTTCGCATCTACCGGGGACTTAGCCAAGATTTCCCGTATCGTCTGGACAACGGCTTGATACCAGTCTTCCGGCTGCTGCTCTGCCCAGCCGTTCTGGGGCTGATACAAAGGATACTCGCAAGACGCCATAGCAACGGCCTGACAGGTTTCATCAAAGAGTACCGTCTTCGTCGCTGACGTGCCAATATCAATTCCCATTACATACTTCATATATCTTCCTCCCTATGTCCTCCATTTATTTCGAGGACCTTACGCCTTATTGCGTGCCTAAGCACATGTCTATGTTCGAAGTATACCATGACAAAATTAGATGGTCAACAGGAATCTTCATACATGCACTTTTGCTATATTCTAGGGTTTACCTGTATTTTTTCTGCATAATGCTGTCTTTCGTAAAAAAATGTCAAACTATGTATTGACAGAAATTTGACAAGCGTGCTATCATTCCCTTAACGAAATGTGCCTAGGCACTCAAAAATTTATAAGTATCCCTTACATGGGAAAGGAGACCTTATTATGAATATTCCTGAAGTGAAATGCGGTATTATTTCTGTCAGCCGTGACTGCTTTATTATTTCTTTATCACAGAACCGTCGTCAGGCTATCGTCGATGCCTACACGAAACAATATGGCGACCTCTATGAAGTACCGACGGTCGTAGAAAATGAAACGGATATGCTCAAAGCCGTTGAAGAAGCCAAAGCTGCCGGCTGTAACGCCCTCGTCGTTTTCTTAGGCAACTTCGGCCCTGAAACGCCGGAAACCTTAGTCGCCAAATACTTCGATGGCCCGGTCATGTACGCTGCTGCTGCCGAAGAAACGGGCAAGAACCTCATCAACGGCCGTGGCGACGCTTACTGTGGCATGCTCAACTGTTCCTACAATTTAGGCCTTCGTAAATTAAAAGCCTATATTCCTTCGTATCCTGTAGGAACGGCTGAAGAAGTCGCAAAAATGATTGCCGACTTCCAGCCCATGGCCCGTACCCTCATCGGCCTCAGCCAGTTAAAAATCATCACCTTCGGTCCCCGTCCTCAGGACTTCTTTGCCTGCAACGCACCGATCAAGCCGCTCTACGACTTAGGGATTGAAATCGAAGAAAATTCCGAACTCGACCTTCTCGTATCGTACCAGGCTCATAAAGATGATCCGCGTATTGCTGACGTCGTCGCCGATATGACCGAAGAACTCGGCAAAGACGGCAACCCCTGGCCGGACCTCCTGCCCCGCATGGCACAGTATGAACTGACCCTTCTCGACTGGGCCGAAGCCCACAAGGGTTCCCGTCAGTACGTAGCCTTTGCCAATAAATGCTGGCCGGCCTTCCCGTCCCAGTTCGGCTTTGAACCGTGCTACGTCAACAGCCGCCTCGTATCCCGCGGCATCCCCGTCGCCTGTGAAGTCGACATCTACGGCGCCGTCAGCGAATACATCGGCATGTGCGCCAGCGGCGATACAGTCACCCTGCTCGACATTAACAACTCCGTCCCCCGTGATCTCTACGAATCGGATATCAAACCGCCGACGAACTATACGCAGAAAGATACCTTCATGGGCTTCCACTGCGGCAACACCCCGCTGTGCAAATTGAAAAAGGGCGGCGTAAAATATCAGCTCATCCAGAACCGTCTCTTAGAAGACGGCGGCACGCCGGACATTACCCGCGGCACCCTCGAAGGCGACATTGCCGAAAGCCCGATCACCTTCTTCCGCCTCCAGAGCACGGCCGGCGGACAGCTGCGGGCCTACATCGCTCAAGGTGAAGTCCTGCCGGCTGCAACCCAGTCCTTCGGCGGCATCGGCATCTTTGCCATCCCCGAAATGGGCCGCTTCTACCGCCACGTCCTCATCGCCAAGCAGTATCCGCATCACGGCGCCGTCGCCTTTGCTCACATTGGGAAAGTCCTCTTCTCCATCTTCCAGTACCTGGGCATCGAAGACATCGCCTTCAACCAACCTAAAGGCATGCTCTATCCTACGGAAAATCCCTTTGATATCTAAGTTTTAGCTCATAAAAAGAGGCTGTAACGAAAGCGTTTTGAACTCGCATTTCGTTACAGCCTCTTTTTCAATTAATCAGCAATCCATCTTGAAGTCGGCTTTATTGGGTCTACACCGACACAATCCTAAATCGTACGGCAGACGGCTAGTCAAAAATCTCATCGAAGATATCACTGACGGCCCCAGCCACAGCACAGGCCGCCGTAAAGCCAATGATAACCGGAGCCGCCACAACAGCAGTACCAACCGTCGTTGCAGCCAGGGCCCCAGCAGCGGCATTGCCAGCAACGGCCGAAACGGCCCCGATCACACCGCCCTTAACACCGGCGCCGGCAATATCTACCGCCGCATCGACCACATCCTTTTTACCGTCCATGACATCAGTCACCGAGGACACGGCCTCCATGCCAGCCCCGAAAAGAGCTCCGGTGGCCCCACTGTTCTTCACAGCCATCAAAGGCCAAGAACCGACCGAAGCCGGATACCCCTTTTTAGCTACAGGAATCCCGACTTCTTTATAAAATTTCTGGTTGTTCATCATGATAATCCTCCTCTTGAAAAACTCTTACTCCTTATACAAATTGGGGCAAAATCAAAGAATTATAAATCCGAGATACAGCGTTGGCCCCGGTCCTCGATCCGCTTGGCGTTTTCGGCAAAGGGAAGCAATACCGATCATCGTTGTTATAGTAAAGCTTGTAATGCTTTCTGCCTTCAACAACGGTAATCCCGATTTCAGCCAACGCCCGCCGAATCGATGCATTCATCCTTCGATACTGCTTAAAAATTTTCTTTAACATTGCTCGAATATGCTGTGCTTCATCCAACACTGCTTTTTTCGCCATCCACAGATCTCCCTTCCATTTTAAGAGAACAAAAAGATCATGTTTCATATTACATTATCATTATATCAGTTATCTGTTGCTAATGCAATAGCAAATGCAATATATTTTTATTTTCTTCATATTACCCTGCCATTGATTATAAAATCGTTATATGTTAAAATAATGACAAAAGACAGAGGAGGTGATTTTATGCCATTACCCATATTGACAGCTTTGCGGGCAGCAGGAATCATTGCAGCGGGAGCTACCGGATCCCTTCCACTGGCCTTAATTGCAGGGGCAGTAACGGAAGCTATGGTCTCGACGGAAACTGATAACTCAGGAGAATCTGAGACGAAAACAGCCGAAGCCCAAAAAAACTCGACGGAGACTACGGATACACTTACGGAACCGACTGAGGCTGCCACAGCCGCAGGAATGGCAGCCGCAACGGAAGAAGCAGCTAAGACTATAGGAAACATCATGGAAAGAGCTTCTTTAAAAACTGGTGACAATTTCTCCGATGAAAAGAAAGAATATACCGTAGCCGAAGCTGCTGATTTGCTGGGAATCAGCCAATATACGGTAAAAAAGAAAATCCGTGAAAAAAAACTTCTCGGACGCATCGATGGAAAGAAATATATGGTTTTCGCGGAGTCAATCCAAGAGTATTCTAAAAACGCCAAAAAGTCTGGACATATTCTGGGAGATCCAGTAAGCGGCGAAGAGTCCGCTACCGAGGCGTGGAAAAATCCCGCTCTACTGGAAAAATCTATTGAAAGTGCAAGATTACAGCAAGAGATCTTCTCTCTAGAAATGGAAAAACTTGAGTTATCAAAAAAAATGGCCAAGAAATCAAACGACGAAGATCAAGTAGACAAATTGAGCCAACAAATTATCGATAAAAAAATTCAAATATTAGAGATTTCTAAAGAGATAAAGATATTCGAAGCCCAAATTCTGTATTTATCAGAGCATCCTGACCTCTCCCAAGACAACGATGAGGATATCAATATAAAGTCTTTTATGGAAGACGATTCGGATTTTTTCACGAAAGATGATTCGGACCTTTTCCCAGAAACTGATAGAGCTGTTGAGAAAGAGCCTAACAGAAAAAAAATACCCAAGAGAAAATAAAAGTCTTTACGGGTACAAAAAAAGGGGCTGAAAACATTGTTTTCAGTCCCTTTTACATTTCTATAAGAAAACCTTGGATGATCGGTTTATTCGTCATCCAAGGTTTTTTTTGATCAATATATCCCCTTTTTAAAGAGGGTCATCATTTCCATCGTAAGGCTGGCTTTTTCTAAGTCATCGGGAATATCCTGTCGGTCGATCCAATCGGCAGTTGCCAGTTCCCGGTGATCGACTTTCAGCGTATCATCACCGTCAAGGTCACAGAAAAATCCCAGGAGCAGGGTATCGGTAAAGCACCAGGGCTGACTCTTATAGAAGGTCAGGTTCTTGACCTTGATGCCTACTTCTTCCATGACTTCGCGATGGACCGTATCTTCGATAGACTCGCCGACTTCGGCAAATCCGGCCAATAGGGCGACATTCTTATATTCCCTGCCTGCGTATTTTGAAACCAGGAGTTTATCGCCATAGCGGACGGCTACGATGACAGCCGGGCAGATGCGCGGATAGATCATAGTATGGCAAGCATCGCAATGGACCATACGCTCTGTGTCGCTGTGTTTCATCGGACGGCCGCAGTGACCACAAAAGCGGTGGTTGCCGTACCAAACGGATAAGGACAGGCCGACGATGCCGGCAAAGGCCAGGTGACGCGGTGAAGCTCCCCGCATAAAGTTAATATTGACGTAAGAAAATCCGTCTTTTTCCGGCAAGGCTTCGTCAGCCAGATAAAACTGCTGACTATCTTCGGCAAAGAGCCAACGGAACCGATTGGCCTCCAGGCCATCGTAATCACCATAAGTCGGATAGGTGAAAGATTTTTCGCCGGTCAGCTTTACCAGGACCTCCCGACCGCGATAAGACAAGAGAATACCATCCCGTGCCAAAGGCACCGGACGGTATTCAACATGATACGTATGATCTCCGATATCTTGAATCATCAGATGAGCTTCGCTCCTTCATTACTGCATTTTAAAACGTGGCCCGTTGCTTCAATGCCGTGGTCGTTAAAGCAGTTGATCATGGCTTCCATGATGGCCGCTTCATTTCCCGTAGCAAAGGCGATGAGCGTCGAACCGGATCCGCTGATCGTAGCTCCGAGGGCACCGGCTTCTACAGCCTTCTTCAAGACTAAGTCACCGCTGGGGATGAGGCTCAGCCGGTATGGCACGTGGAGCTTATCCTGAAGGCCATAGGCGATGCGATCGTACTGTTTGGTAAACAGCGACGATACCAGGAAGCTGACGCGGCTGACGTTAAAGACGGCGTTTTGATAATCGATGGTCTTAGGCAGTGCCTTTCGCGCTTCTTCCGTCGAGATTTCGATTTCCGGACTGACGGTCACGAAAGAGAGTTCATCGTCAAGGGGAATCGAATTGGTCAAAGTCTTGCCGTCGACCATGACAGAAACGGCCAAACCACCGTAAATGGCAGGGGCCACATTGTCCGGATGGCCTTCGAGGACCGTTGCCAGGGACAACATTTCGTCGCGGCTCATAGTGCTTCCCGTCAAGGCGTCACCGAGGAGGATGCCGCCGACAAGAGCTGCCGAGCTGCTTCCGAGGCCGCGGGCCGGCGGAATGGCATTGACCAGTTTCAAGGTGCCACCCTTGGGAAGGGCCTGGCGTTTTTTGACGGCAACGGCTTTCATCGCCTGGCCGACCATATTTTCGTCAAAAACCTTGGGCAGTTTGTTGGCTCCGAGGCCTTCGATTTCCACGGTAATCGTGTCCTTGCCCGGTTCTTCCGTAAAATAAATGTCATTGTACAAGGTTAGAGCAATACCGACGGCATCAAAACCGGAGCCGACGTTAGCGGATGTTGCAGGAATCTGTGCATGCAATGTTTTTGTCATATCTTACACCTCAATTACACGAATGGCATTTTCAATTTTGCGGACGCACGACAATTCTTCGATTTTCTGGAGCGATGCCTGGACCAGACCATCGGCGGATTTGTCGATAAGGATGACGATTTCCGCAATTTCTGTCGTTTCATCCTTTTGAATCAGAGAGCGGATACTGATATTGTGTTCAGCCAGAACCTTCGATACCGACGACAAGACGCCCGGCGCATTGTTGACAATCATCCGCAGGTAGTAGGGCGAGCAAATTTCCGCCTGGGGCTTCAATTTCGCTTCGTGCCATACATAGCCGCGCTTACCGGTCATCTTCAGGTTGCGGTGGAGGATGACGTTCATGACGTCACTGACGACAGCGCTGGCCGTCGGAAGAGAACCTGCGCCCGGACCGTAGAACATGACGTTGCCGACGCCATTGCCGCGGACGCAGACGGCATTATAGGCACCGTCGACGTGGGCCAGGGGATGGTCTTCCCGAATGAAGGCCGGATGGACGTTGAGGGAAATACCGTCGTCCGCCTGGCGAGCAATGGCCAAAAGCTTAATAACGTATCCCATTTCTGTCGCGTGTTCAATATCTTCCTTGGAGATATTTTGAATGCCTTCGACGGCAACGTCGTCAAAGGTAACGGCTGAATGGAAGCCTAAGGTTGCCAGGATGGCAATCTTACGAGCCGCATCATAGCCGCTGACGTCATTCGTCGGATCGGCTTCGGCGTAGCCTTTTTCCTGGGCTTCTTTCAAGACTTCTTCATACGACGAACCATGGGCCGTCATATTCGATAAGATAAAATTGGTCGTCCCGTTCATGATGCCAATGATTTCTTCGATGCGGTTGCTGTTAAGCGACGAATACATGGGACGAACGATGGGGATACCACCGGCGACGCTGGCTTCAAACTGGAAGTCGACGTCATGCTCATAGGATAAGGTCAACAAGGGAATCCCATAGTCGGCGATGAGGTCTTTATTGGCGCTGATAACGCTTTTGCCGCGCCGGAAGCACTGTTCAATGCAGTCTTTGGCAAAGTCGGCGCTGCCCATGACTTCGACGACGATTTCGATGTCATCGTCGTTGATGATGTCGCTAAAATCGGTCGTCAGTCGAATGGAATCGGGCAGGCCTTCCATCTTTTCATACTTGTTCAAATCACGGATAAGGATACGCTTGATATTGATTTTGGTATCGAGCTGTTCTTCAATGAGCGGACCGTTCATCGTCAGTAAATCGACGACGCCTTTCCCGACAGTACCGCAGCCTAACAGAGCAATAGAAACGCTTTTCATGGGCCTACCCCCTCTTTTATTTACTTACGCTTGTCCGATAATATTTACTTTGCTGACACCGGACAGTTTTTCCAACGTCTTCATCAAATCCTCGACCGATACGGTCATATCCTTGGTCTCAATGGATAAGCTGACTGCCGCCATACCCTGAAGGGGAATGCCCTGATTGATGGTCAGGATACTCCCATTGTTGGCAGCCACTGTATTGAGGACCTGCGACAATTCGCCGGGACGGTCAAAGATCATGACCGACAAGGTGACGATTTTGCCCTGCGTAACGTCATAAAAAGGAGAAACGTAATCCTTATATTTATAGTACGCACTGCGGCTCAAATCCATCATCTGGACGGCTTCATTGATCGTCCGCGTCTGATGGCGCTTGAGGATTTCTTTGACCTTGATGGTCTTCTTGATCGCTTCAGGCAAAATATCTTCGCGGACTAAGTAAAATTTGTGCTCCTTATCGTCTTTCACTTGGCTTCTTCCCTTTCGCAAAAATATTGATACATCGCCATGAGGCCGGGCATCAGGTTCATCTTGGGACGCCAGTGGAGTCCTTTCTCGGCCTTTTCAATATGCAGTGCCGAGCGGGATATGTCACCCTGGCGTGCATCTTCATAAGAGATAGAAATACCGGCATGCGTAAAATACAGTAAAATGACTTTTAGCGCATTGATCGTCGTCTCCATCTGCGTGCCGATATTATACGTTTCAGCCAGGATTTCATCGGCCATGGCCGCCAGATTGGCCCGGACGACGTCGCCAACGTAAATGAAATCACGAGACTGTTCTCCGTCGCCAAAGATGGCCGCATCTTCGCCGTAAACGACAGCACGGGTAAAGCGGCTGACGACGCTGTCCTCTTCTCCTTCGCCATATACATTGGCATAGCGCAAAATGACATATGGCAGGCCGTGCTGTTCATGATACTGGCGGACACAGTCTTCAGCAGCCGCTTTCGCCTGTCCCTCAAAGGTGATGGGACGAAGGTCATCTTCTTCGCGGACCGGAATGCGGACCGGTTCGCCATAGACGGCAGCAGACGAGGAAAAGATGAATTTTTTTACCCCGCAGCGACAGCACTGGTCGAGGACCGTCCGGAGTCCCTTAAGGCTCTCTCTGACATCGTCTTCCGAAAAGTCGTTTGACTCGGAAAGCCGCCGCTGCGGCGCTTCATGAAAGACGATATCGAAAGGCGTTTCGGCAAAGACAGCTGCGACGGCCTGTTCATCGGCAATGTCGCCGTCGATACAGCGGACTTCGTCGGGCAGCTGCGCAAAGGTCCCTTTAGAAAGGTTATCCAAGACCGTGACCTCATGACCTTCTTCAAGCAGGGCTTTGACCAGGCGGGACCCGATGAAGCCGGCACCTCCCGTAACTAAAATATGCAAGACAAGTCCTCCCGGGCCTTACGGCAGATCGCCGTAGGTAATGAGTTGAATCTCTCTTTTTTCGAGTTGACGGCGAATGGCCGGCGACATGAGAGCCTGAAATTCATCCTGCCAATGATACTCCCAGGAAAAGCTCTGGCTGAGAACGGCTGTACTGCGTCCCGGATGCATCATGATTTCATGAACGCCGAAGGGCAGCCGGTCGATGAGGTACTTCAGGTTTCCTTCGTTCATGTTGCCGCCATCGACCATGCCCCAAAAGAAATCCGTCGTCGTAAAATGAAGGCGCTTCACGGCATCCATAGCCTTCTGGGACAAGAAGGTCAGGCCGTCACGGCCGGCGATGCGCACGGGATTGGCCGAAAACAGTTTGTACGAATACGCTTCTCGCGGAATGCGCACCCGATGGATGCCGTACTTCATCATCAGCGACTGAACGATGTTCCAGATCTGCGGCAGGACGTGCAGGTGCTGATGGCTGTCGACATGGTCGATGGGAAGGCCCGTGGCCATGATTTTTTCCATCTGGGCATCGAGTTCCCGATATACCTGGCCGTAATCGAGATGCCCCTGGCAGGCCCGTTTAATGACTTCCGGATAACTGTCGGGGACCCGTCCACTGTCAGTCACCAAGGTAGGTACTTCCTGCGGGGACAAAACGGTGGGCAGCGACCCGACGAGGCATAAGTGGATACCGATACCCAGGCCGGGACAAGTCCGAGCCAGCGAGACGGCTTCCTCAAAGGCGGGTCCCGTCGGCAATAAGGACGTACTGGTCAGAACGCCCTGCTCACAAGCCTCGATAATGGCATGGTTAACTTCCGTATGGATACCGAAATCATCGGCATTAATAATGACTCTATTCATCTTTTACGCTCCCTGTCCTTTCAGGATGCACTGCACATCGGCTTAATGACTATTATACACGGACAATCGTATTTTGACAATATCCTCCCCGGGACTATTCCGTAAATTGGCGGTATGCCGCTTCCTTCACCTTTCGCTGCCATTCTTTTAACGGAATCCCCGTCGCTTCTGCCGCCTTCCTACAGTCATCGTATTCGGCGGAAATATTGACGATCTGTCCGCCGTAACGGCAAACTTTGCAGTGAAGCTCTCGACCGTCAATACAAACGGTCGTGATGACCCGGTCGCAGGCCATGCGACTCACGGGAAAGAAGCGAACGCCGATGGACGTCGTCTCCTTGACGATGATTTCCATCATATCGTCGAGGAGTTCTCTCCGGCAGAGGACGCAGAGCATCGACGCCATCCGTCCTTTTTTCATCATCATCGGCATGGCCCAGACGTCATTGGCCCCTTTATCGAGAATCCGCGAAAAGACGTACTCCATATTCTGGGGGTTCATATCGTCGATATTGGCTTCTAACTGCCATAAAGTTTCCATCGGATCACCTCAGGCTGTTCATCGTATCGGCCAATCTTCCGGCACCGAAGCCATTGTCGATGTTGACGACGGATATGCCGGCAGCACAGCTGTTGAGCATGGCCAAAAGGGCCGAGAGGCCGTGGAAATTGGCACCGTAGCCGATACTGGTCGGTACGGCGATGACCGGCTTGTCTACCAGGCCGCCGACGACGCTGGCCAGGGCTCCTTCCATACCGGCGACGACGATGTTGACGTTGGCCTTGCGGATATCGTCGACGCGAGCGAGCAAGCGGTGGATGCCGGCGACGCCGACGTCGTAGATCCGTTCGACTCTGTTACCCATGATTTCAGCCGTAAGCGCCGCTTCTTCGGCGACGGGAATATCGCTGGTGCCGGCCGTAATGACCGAAATCAGCCGATCGCCGTTAATGATCGTCTTATCCTTGTGCTGATAGACCATCTTGGCCAGTTCGTCGTATTGGGCAGCCGGAAATTTAGCCGACAAGATGTCAAAAATTTCTTTAGAAGCCCGCGTGCCGATGACATTGTCATATTTTTCCATCAAAATCTCTAAAATCTTGACCGACTGATCCGTCGTCTTTCCTGCACAATAGACAACTTCCGGAAAACCGCAGCGCTGCTGACGCTGTAAATCGAGTTTTGCAAAACCGAGATCAAGGGTGTCCTTATTTTCTTCCATCATTACGCCTCCAGACTATACGTGAAAACCATTTTTTTCCCAGGCCTTATACAGGACGATGCCGACGGCCATGGATAAATTGAGCGATTCCGTATCGGGCCGCATGGGAATGGTCAGTACGTCGTCACAGCATTCCAAAAATTCATCGGGCAGACCGTTTCCTTCATTGCCAAAGGCTAAAATAACCGGCCGGTTGTAATCGGCATCGACATAGGATACGCTCCCTTCAGCGGCCGTCCCATAGATGTTTCGATCCTCATCGCTGCAGAATTGGTCGAGCTGTTCATCGGTCACATCCTGGACGACGGGCACTTTGAAAATCGCCCCCATGGCGCTGCGGACGGTCTTATCGTTGTAGACATCGACACAGCCTTCACTGAGGAGGACTGCGCCGACGTTGGCCGCGGCAGCCGTTCGCAGGATGGTCCCTAGATTGCCCGGATCCTGGACGGAGCGCAGATAGAGGACGGCCTTTTCCGGATCAATGGCCGGCAGGGCGTCAAACGTATAGGCGAAAAAGGGCAGCATGGCAGCCAGTCCCTGAGGGGTCTTGGTATCCTTCAATTTATCGTAGACGCTGTCGGTAACGGCGTAAAAAGTCCAGCCTAATTCAAGGCCTCGGGCATATACTTCGTCAAAGCCGGCAAGGTCTCGTCCCTTCGGCGACACGAAGCAAATGGCATCGGGAATGCCCATGACAGCGGCATCGCCAATGACCCGCAGGCCTTCGACAAAGACGCGTTGATGGGCCTGGCGTCCTTTTTTCTGCTTCAAGGAACAGGCCATCTTCACCCACTGGTTATCGCGGGATACAATTTCGTTCATAATACCTCCTGTCATCAACATGGAAAAAAAGGCCCTGCCGCACGAGCGACAGGACCTCATAAGCCATCATTACTGCTGATCCGGCGTATCCTGATGTCCATTGTTCTTCAGCAGGCTTTCGCGATTCTGCTGAATGCTGGATAAGGTCTTTTCCAATGTCGATTCAACGTATTTGAGGACGTCGCCGGCATAGGTAATGGAGCTGTTTTTCAGCTGTTCCGACGAGTCATTGGCCGTTTGGATAACCTGGTTGGCACGTTCCTGAGCCTGCCGTACCAGTTCACTTTCTTCGGTCAGTTTGGCGATATAATCTTTCGCCTGGGCTACCATGCCGTCAGCGTGATGCTGGGCATCGGCAATGACCTTGTCTCTTTCGGCCAAAATCTTCTTGGATTGTTCCAATTCAGCCGGCATGGATTCTTTCAAATCGTCGATGATCTGAAGGATTTCTTCTTCTTCTACCATTTTTTTGTTGGTAAAGGGAACTTTTGAAGCGTTCATTACTAAGCTTTCCAAATCTTCTAACAGTTTATCCGAATTCATGTAGTCTCCACTCCTAAGCATTGTACTTGTCTGCAAACTTCACTTTTAGTTTCTTTTCAACGTAATCGGGAACCATATCATCGAGCTTGCCGCCAAAGCAGGCCAGTTCGCGGATGCCCGTCGAGCTGATATAAGAATATTTGGTACTCGTCATGATGAATACCGTTTCGATGCGCGGCTCTACTTTTTTCATGAGCAGGGCCCGCTGGAATTCATATTCAAAATCGCTCAGGGCCCGGAGGCCGCGAATAATGACGGTCGCACCATGGTCGATGGCGTATTCGTTGAGAAGGCCGTGAAAGCTGACGACTTCAATATTGGGAATATGTCTCGTCGTTTCTCTCAGCATCTCTTCTCGTTCAGCCATCGTAAACAACGGCTTCTTTACGGGATTTTCAAAAACAGCAACGATAAGTTTATCGACTAATTTGCTCCCCCGTTCAAAAATATCAATGTGTCCATTGGTAACAGGATCAAAACTGCCCGGACAAATACCGATTCGCACTTCTTTCAAACTCCTTCCTGGCGACGACGGATAAAAGCAATCCGCGTGTCATTTCCATAGGATTTTTCTCTGATGACCTCATACAATGTGTTCTCCGTTATACCTTCATTCCGGCTGTATTCCATCAGAATCAATCCACCAGGAGCCAACAAATCGTATTGACCTATCAAAACAATTGTATCGTTCACCAAATTTTTGTTATACGGCGGGTCGGCAAAGATGTAATCAAACTGCCGCCCTTGCAGCCGTGCCAAAGCTTTTGCCGACGGGAGACGCAGTACTTCAGCGCGTTCACCAAACCCGCAGAGCGACGCATTCTGGCGAATGAGGGCCTGCGTATAATGGTCGATGAATACAGCCGAATCTGCACCGCGGCTCAAGGCTTCTAATCCCAAGGCACCTGTACCCGCAAAGATATCGAGAACCCTTGCCCCGGCCAGACTGCCTCTGCTTTCAAGCATATTAAAAAGACTTTCCCGCGTGCGGTCTAAGGTCGGCCGGGTCAGCATTCCTTTCGGCGACTTCAAAATTCGCCCTCTGGCACTACCCGATATGATTCTCATAAGATCACCTGCTCGTACATAATCAATTATACACGTTTTTTAGTACATATCAATCTATTTTTTCTGAATTCGTTCGACCTTCAGTTCCCGTCCCTGTATCAGGCGGATAATATTATCCTTATGACGGACGACGACGAGGATCGCAGCCAAGAGACCGAAAATCGTAAGCGGCAGCGGTTCGCCAAAAAAGTACATCAGGATCGGCACCAAGACGGCGGCTACGATGGAGCCCAGGGAGACGATGCGCGTAATGGCAACGATGACGACCCAGACGGCAAAGACGATGAGCGTTTCCCAAGGGGCCAGGAACAAGATGATGCCAAGGCCGGTAGCGACGCCTTTCCCGCCTTTGAATTTCAGAAAAATAGAGCACGAATGACCGATGATGGCCAAGAGGCCGCCGGCGATCATGAGATAGATCTGATCGGCCGGGGTTCCGATGCCGGCCTGGGAGGCAAGCTGCCCCAAGTAGACACCGAACATCCCCTTAGCGACGTCACAGATGAGAACCAACAGGCCGCCGACGGCACCGAAGACACGGTAGGCATTGGTCGCCCCCGTATTATGACTGCCGTACTCGCGGGGATCGGTATGGTACAGGACCTTGCCGATGACCAGGCCGCTGGGGACAGAGCCTACCAGATAGGCCAAGATCAGGCAGAGGATACCGGTCATCATAAGCGGTCACCATCCTTCTTGCCACGCAAGATGAGCCGGATGGGAGTGCCTTCAAAGCCGAAGGTTTCGCGCAGTCGGTTTTCCAAGAAGCGCAGATACGAAAAATGCATGAGCTGGGGCTCATTGACGAAGAGAATAAACGTCGGCGGCTGGACCGAAGCCTGGGTCATGTAGTAGATTTTCAGCAGCCGTCCGCCTTTGGCCGGCGGCGGATTGGTGAGCTGGGCATCTTCGATGAGTTCGTTTAAGACGCTCGTCGATATGCGCATATGCTGCTGTTCCGATACGAATTTGACCATATCGGCCAGGCGGTTAATGCGCTGCTTGGTCAGGGCCGAAGCGAAGAGAATCGGGGCGTACTGGAGGAAGGCCAGTTCCCGTCGGATATCTTCTTCGAACTTATGGCTCGTCTTGCTGTCCTTTTCAACGAGATCCCACTTGTTGACGACGATGATGCAGCCCTTGCCCGCTTCGTGGACGTAGCCGGCGATTTTCGTATCCTGTTCGGTAACGCCTTCCGTCGCATCGATGACCAGGACGGCGATATCCGAGCGGTCGACGGCGCGAAGGGCGCGGACGACGCTGTACCGTTCGACCGGCATGTCGATCTTGGCCTTGCGGCGCATGCCCGCCGTATCGATGAGGACGAAGTCCGTTCCTTCATAGGACCAGTGGGTATCGATGGAATCGCGCGTCGTACCCGGTACGTTGCTGACGATGACCCGGTCCTGCCCCAAGAGGGCATTGGTCAGGGACGATTTGCCGACGTTCGGCCGGCCGACGAGGGAAATATGAATCGTATCGTCGTCGTCTTCAAGGGCCGGAACCTCTTTAATATTCTTCAGGACTTCATCGAGGAGGTCGCCGAGGTTCATCAGGTTGACGGCTGAGATGCCGATGGGATCGCCTAAGCCGAGGTTATAAAATTCATAGATGTTTATTTCCTGTTCGACGCTGTCGATCTTGTTGACGACCAGGATGACCGGTTTGCCGCACGAGCGCAGGATGTGAGCGATTTCTTCGTCCTGCGGCTGGATGCCGACCTTGCCGTCGACGACGTACAGGATGACATCGGCTTCGCGAATGGCCAGTTCCGCCTGATAGCGCATACTGGTAAAGATGTGATCATTGGAATCGATAAATTCAATGCCGCCCGTATCGATCATGGTAAATTCCCGACCGAGCCATTCGGCATCAAAGTAAATTCTGTCGCGGGTAACGCCGGGAATGTCTTCAACGATGGAAATCCGTTTCTTGACAATGGCGTTAAACAGCGTCGATTTGCCGACATTCGGCCGACCGACGACGGCGACTAAGGGTTTATACATGGCATTATCCTTTCTATAAACGAAAAAAGGATAACCGGTACAGCCCGGCTATCCTCTTTTTACAAAGCCTTAGTTGTTTTCTTCTTCGTTATCCTGGTTAGCGAGGTAGTCGCGAACTTCCTGTTCTTCTTCATCTTTCTGAATAGCCAGAACGCTGAGAGAAATCTTCTTCTTATCCGTATCGATGCCGATGATCTTAACGTTCATGACATCGCCGATGTCGACCAGGTCTTTGACAGCCACGCCGCGTTTTTCAGTTAATTCAGAAATATGGAGCAAGCCCTGCAATTCCGGATCGATGGCTAAGATAGCACCGAACGGCAAGAGTTTCTTAACTTCGCCTTTTACGATATCGCCGACTTCAAATTTTTCGATAGCCGCAATCCAGGGGTTCTTCTGAAGAGCTTTCAAGGAGAGGGAAATACGATTCCGTTCCTGATCGAACTTCTGAACGAGGACTTCGAGTTCTTCTCCGGCCTGGAGAACGTCTTCTACAGCATTGATGCGCTTCCAAGAAATATCAGAAATGTGGAGCAGGCCTTCTACGCCGCCGAGATCGATGAATGCGCCATAGGGCATGATCTTAACGACAGTGCCTTTGATGACAGCCCCTTCTTCAATGTTCTTAAGGGCTTCTTCGCGTTTTGCTTCGCGTTCTGATTCAAGTACAGCCTTGCGGGACAGGACCAGACGGTTTTTGTGTTCGTCAATGTCGATGACTTTGACCTGGAAGGTTTCACCGACGAGGTAGTCCAAAGACTTCACGAATTTGATATCGCCCTGGGAGAGGGGGATAAATCCGCGGAGGGATTTGATCGAAACGACGAGGCCAGCCTTATTCGTTTCTTTCCCAACACATTCGACGAGCTGATCATTTTCGAAAGCTTCGCGAACTTCTTTCCAGTCTTCGACTTTCTTCATCTTGACGAGGGAAACGACAATAGCTCCTTCTTCTTTGATGTTGTTGGCAATTTCAACTGTCAGTTCATCGCCGACTTTGACAAAGTCACTCGCTTTTTCCGGAGCGGGAACAGCCATTTCCTTTTTCGGCAGAATTGCTTCCGCTTTCGTACCGATGGAAACATAGGCAGCATCATCATTCACAGAAATAACCGTGCCTTTGACCACGTCACCTTTCTTTGGATTTTCTTCATAGTCATACTTGTCCAACAATTCTTCACTCATTACTTCTGTGCCTTCAGCTTGCAAATTTTCCATAATCTTAACAACCTCCTGTATTATCCAATCCGGCGTAGAAGCGCCGGCTGTAATGCCTATATGATTCATACCACTGAACCAGGCCGTATCCAATTCGGCTGCTGTTTCAATGTGGTATGTCGGGCAATCCTGTTCACGGCATACCTGCGCGAGGCGGCCGGTGTTGGCGCTGTTCTTGCCGCCAATGACGATCATGGCGTCCACCTGACCTGCCAATTCTATCGCTGCCTGCTGACGCTGCTGCGTCGCCGTACATATGGTCATATGCACATCGAGATGATTAGTCTTTTGTTGCAGGATAGCGGCGATACGCTTGAATTGCTCTTGAGAGAACGTCGTTTGGACGACGACTCCCATAGAATCGCAAAAGGGAATCTGTTGAGCCTCTTCTTCCCTGTCTATTATAATAGCACGATTTGCCCCCCATTGTGAAATACTAATTACTTCAGGATGGGCCTTTTCGCCTACTATTATAAGCTTTTCACCTTTTTCGATGATATTTTTGGCGTCTTGTTGGGCCTTTTTGACGTGTGGACAGGTAGCATCTATGACTTTTAGTTCTCGATTTTCGGCTTGTTCATAGACTTCCGGTCCTACGCCATGGGAGCGTATCAAGACGACAGCCCCCTTATCGACCTCATCCAAAGAGTCTACCGGCGACACGCCTTGTTCGGCGAGACGCCAGACAACTTGCGGATTGTGGATGATAGGTCCTAAGGTATGCGTTCCTTTTTCAGCCTGTCCGGCCAGTTCAACGGCTCGTCGGACGCCATAGCAAAAGCCACAGGCTGCGGCGAGAGTTACTTTCATTTTTCGTCCCCTTTATACTGATTTTGCATAGTCACGATGGAATCGCGAATTTCTTCGGAAAAGGCCGTGACTACGTCGTGATCGGAGGCTTTTCCGGCCGGAGCCATGATGGGTTTGCCAAAGATGACTCGAACGGGCCCCGTCTTTTTCGGCAGAAATTCCGAATTTACGATGGCTGCCGGCAGCACTGGAACCTTGGCCTTAATGGCGATACCGGCAAAGCCTTCATGAAAGGGGCCGACGAAACCGCCGCGGGTCCGCTTCCCTTCCGGGAAAATCCCCAAAACCGCACCGCCTTTCAAGACCTTAAAGGATTCCATGACCGCCTTGCGGTCGATGCGGCCGCGGTGGACCGGGAAGGTATGGACGTAACGCAGGAACCAGCCCATGACGGGATTTCGGAACAGTTCTTCCTTGGCCATGAAGTGGATGAGATGATGCCGCATGGCCGTTCCTAAAAGGGGCGGATCAAAGTTGCTGGCATGATTACAGGCTACGATGAAAGGCCCTTTTTCAGGGATATTTTCTTCGCCGATGACTTCCATATTCAAGAAGCCGTACGTGGCCACATTGAAGATCCGGCGAATCGTATTATACATAAATTCGTGCATCAGCCTCGCTCCTTCATAAGACCGAGAATGACGTCGGCCGTCTGTTGTAAATCGAGATCACTGTTGTCGACGACGACAGCGTCATCGGCTTTCTTCAAAGGGGACACCTGGCGGTGAGAGTCCATATCATCGCGGGCAGCGATGCTGGCGGCGATGGCGTCATACGATTCAGTACCGCCTTTGGCCTTCACTTCCAAATAACGGCGCTGGGCCCGGGAGGCAACCGATGCCGTGAGGAAGATTTTAAGATCCGCGTCGGGCAGGACGACGGTCCCGATATCGCGGCCGTCTAAGATGACGCCGCCTTCTTTGGCCATAGCCTTTTGTAATTTTACCAGTTTTTGCCGTACGACTGCAAGAGCTGCAACGGAAGAAACGTGAGAAGATACACGCTGAGTCCGAATGGCATCGGTAACTTCCGTATCGCCGACGTAGACCCGACACAGGTCGGCCATCGGTTCCAGGCGGATATCGACGGTATCTACCAGGGCCTTGACGGCTCCTTCATCGGAGATGTCGACGCCCTTTTCTAAGACCGCCCAGGTAAAGGCCCGGTACATGGCTCCTGTATCAATGTATAAATAGCCGACTTTATTGGCCAGCAGTTTGGCAACACTGCTCTTTCCGGCCCCTGCCGGGCCGTCGATGGCAATGGTTAATTTTTTCATAGTCAGCCCTCCTTAGCAGCAGCGGCCGTTCCGGCTACGAACCCTGTCGAAAAGGCTGCCTGTAAATTATAACCGCCTGTAAAGGCGTCGATATCGATGACTTCCCCTGCAAAATAGAGGCCCGGAACGATTTTCGACTCCATCGTCTTGGGATCGATTTCCTTGACCGACACGCCGCCGGCCGTCACGATGGCTTCACTGATCGGCCTCGTCCCGGTCACCGTAAGGGGCAGGGCCTTAAAAGCTTCGACCAGACGCTGGCGCTGTTCGCGGGAAATCTGATTGACCGGACAGTCTTTGGCGATTCCGGCCTGATCGAGTAGGACTGGAATCAGTCGCTGGGGCAACAGATCCTTTAAGCCGTTGACCGCTTCTTTGCGGATATATTTTTCAAAATCCCGACGCAGGCGGGCATCGAGTTTTTCCTTCGACAAGGCCGGCTTTAAGTCGATGCGAAGTTCCAAGGGAAAGGCGGCGCTCTTTTTATGAGCCGCTGCCGTACTGAGCATCAGGATAATCGGCCCGGACACACCAAAGTGGGTAAACAGCATTTCTCCGAAGTGGGCATCGATTTTTTTCCCACGGCGCCACAGCGAACCTTCGACGTTTTTCAGGGACAGTCCCGATAAGTCATGGGGCCAGTCTTCTGCCGTCGTAAAGGGGATGAGCGACGGCTTTAATTCCGTCACCTCGTGACCCAGGGTCTTAGCGAAGCCATAGCCGTCGCCGGTGGATCCGGTTACGGGATAGGACATGCCGCCCGTCGTGATGATGCAGGCATCGCCTTCGTAGGTCTTCGACACCGTTTGGACAACGAAGCGATTCCCCCAGGCTTTAACGGCTTTGACGCCTTCCTTTAAATGCAGTTCGATACCCTTACGGCACAATTTATGGTAGAAGAGCTTTCGCACTTCGATGGCACTGTCGGACTGTGGGAAAATACGGCCGCCCCGTTCTTCTTTGGTCAGAAGGCCCCAGCCGTTCAGTTTGTCCAATAAATCGACGTTCGTAAACTGCTGGTAAGCACTGAACAGGAATTTTCCGTGCCCCGGCGTGTGAGCGATGAAATCGGCCATGCTGCAGGAGTTGGTCAAGTTGCAGCGCCCCTTACCGGTGATTCCCATTTTCTTACCTACAATATCATTTTTTTCAAATAAGTGTACCCTGGCGCCCGATTCGGCAGCCGCCAGCGCAGCCATGATGCCGGCCGCACCGGCACCGATGACGAGGATTTCCTTCATAGACACTCCTATTATTTATATTTGTAGAGTTCGGCCACTTCTTCACGGGTCAAGGCGCGATAGGCACCGCGCTTGACGCCGCTCAGGGTCAAAAAGGCATACTGGATGCGGCGCAGGTTATGAACCTGGAAGCCGAAGTATTCCAGCATGCGGCGGACCTGGCGATTGCGGCCTTCGTGAATGGTGATTTCCAAGCTGGTCAGATTCGTCCGCGGGTCGTAGTCGACATAGACGACGTCAGCCGGTGCCGTCATCCCGTCTTTCAGTTCGACGCCGTCGGCTAAATGCTGCAGGATCGAGTCGGCAATGTGCCCTTTGACCTTGACTTCATAGGTCTTATCGACGAGGCGGCTGGGATGCATCAGGATGTTGGCCAGTTCGCCGTCGTTGGTCATCAGCAGCAGGCCTTCCGTATTTTGGTCCAGACGACCGACGGCGTAGATACGGTCTTTTTCCTTTTTGAAGTAATCCATGACCGTCGTCCGTCCCTGGTCGTCGCTCGACGTTGTAATGACGCCCTTGGGCTTATTAAATAGATAATAATGCTTGGCCTGTACTTCCAGGGTCTTGCCGTCGACGGCAATGCGGTCTTTATCGGGATTGACTTTGGTGCCTAATTCCCGGACGATGACGCCGTTTACCCGGACCCGTCCTTCCAATATCAGTTTTTCCGAAGCGCGCCGTGAGGCCACACCGCAGTTACTCATTACTTTCTGCAACCGTTCTTCCATTAGGTCCATCCTCCGTAGTATCTACCGACAAGCGGCCGGCTAAATCAGCAAGGGAATCCATGCCGATACATTCCAAAAAATAAGCAGACGTACCGTATAAAATCGGCCGCCCCGGACTGTCCTTACGGCCAAGATCAACGACCAGTCCCTGCTGTACGAGGGACGTCAGAACGCGCTCTGACGAAACGCCGCGCAGTTTTTCAATATCAGCCCGGGTGACAGGCTGCTTGAAAGCGACGATGGCCAGGACTTCAAGGGCCATGGGCGACAGCTCGGTCTTCCCCGTCCGCACCCACTGCAGTGCGTCGTAAAGGTCGGGCCGGGTCACTAACTGATACCCGCCAGCCACGCGGATAAGCCGAAGGCCTCGTCGCTGATCCTCCAGTACATGCTGCAGGCGCTCAGCGATTTTTCCGACGTCTTCCACCGGCCAGCCCAGGTGGGCACTGATGTCAGCTTCGGTCATAGCGTCGCCGCTCAAAAAGAGAAGGGCTTCTAACAAGGCCGTCGGTTCGCGGTTATCCTTTTGGCGTGTATCGTAAGGCAATGGTATTCCCATCCTTTCCCTCAGCGACGGTCGCGCATTGACCGACCTTGAGCAATTCCAAAACGGCCAAAAAGGTCACGACGAGTTCGACGCGAGAGCGGCAGGCCTGAAAAATGGCAGCTGCCGTCATCGTCCCCTTGGCTCGGCGCAGGGCGTACGTAACGCGGCGCATGCACTCACCGACGCTGTAGATTTCTTTCTGAATCCGTATCTCTACGGCTTCCGGTTTCGGCAGGGCCTGACACACCTGTTGAAAGGCGTCGTAAAGGGCCTGGGTGTCGATATGCCCTTCAAAGCGTGGCTCATAGGGCATGGGCGCCGGCTGGCGTCCCATCATCAGACTGCGGGCATCCCACAGCCCGCCCATGGCCTGAGACAGGGCCTTCATCTTTTTATACTCGACGAGCTGCCGGACCAGGACTTCCTGTGGGTCTTCTTCGTCGTCAGCCAGTTTCGGCTGTTTGGGCAGAAGCAGTCTGGATTTTATCTGTAAAAGAGTCGCTGCCATGACAAAAAACTTGCTGGCATAGTCGACATCAAAGACGTCGATGTCGGCTACATAGGCATTGAATTGATCGGCAATGGCCACGATGGGAATGTTATAAATGTCGACTTTGTTCTTTTCGATCAAATAGAGCAGGAGATCTAAAGGTCCTTCAAAATCTGATACTCTATACTTGTATTCAGTCATATTTCATTATAACCCATTTTCCAGATAATTTAAACGGACTGCGAAAAGGAGCTGTCCAAAGACAGCTCCTTTGTTTTGCAAGGACTTCGGCCACGGCCAACGCCGCTTACACGTTGTTGATTTGGTGCCGGGGACCGGAATCGAACCGGTACGGATATTTCTATCCGACGGATTTTAAGTCCGTTGCGTCTGCCAGTTCCGCCACCTCGGCATGACGAAAGAAAAAAATATGGAGGCGGCACCCAGAATCGAACTGGGGATGAAGGTTTTGCAGACCTCTGCCTTACCGCTTGGCTATGCCGCCATATATGGAGCGGAAAACGAGGCTCGAACTCGCGACCCCCACCTTGGCAAGGTGGTGCTCTACCACTGAGCTACTTCCGCATTGGTGGTGCTCAGGGACGGAATTGAACCGCCGACACGGGGATTTTCAGTCCCCTGCTCTACCGACTGAGCTACCTGAGCATTTGGCGACCCCGATCAGATTTGAACTGACGATCTTCGCCGTGACAGGGCGACATGTTAAACCGCTACACCACGGGGCCATTTGCTTTCATGATTCGGGGCCGTCTCGGTATTTCTTAGTGCCTCGAACAAAAACTATTCTACTACAAAACGGTGACTTTGGCAAGTATTATTTTTAAATTCAATAATATTTTTTCACGACACATACCGTCCCGGTCCATCAGGCCGCAGCCCGCCTTTCAATTCGATACGTCAAGAGACGGTTTCAGAAAGGAAAAAGGTCGTCCAGAAGGACGACCTTGCAACCCAATATAAGATTATTTTGCATAATCGACCATCCGCGTTTCGCGAATGACGACGACTTTAATCTGTCCCGGATATTCCAGTTCAGCTTCAATGCGTTTAATGATGTCATGGGTCAAGAGGACGCAATCGGATTCATCCAACTTATCCGGTTTGACCATGACCCGGATTTCACGTCCGGCCTGGATAGCAAAACAGTCTTCAACACCATCAAAGGACTCGGCAATTTCTTCGAGCTTGGTCAGGCGCTTCAAGTAGTTTTCCAAGGTTTCCCGACGGGCACCCGGACGAGCAGCCGATACGGCATCAGCAGCCGCTACCAAGACGGCTTCCACACTCTGTGCTTCTTCATCGCCGTGGTGGGCAGCAATCCCGTTGATGACCAACTTCGATTCGCCGTATTTCTTGGCGATTTCGACACCGATAGAGACGTGGGTCCCTTCCAGTTCATGGTCCAGGGCCTTGCCGATATCGTGAATCAAGCCGGCGCGTTTAGCCAGTTTTTCATCGACACCCAATTCGGCAGCCATAATGCCTGCCAGCTGGGAGACTTCGATAGAATGGCGCAGTACATTCTGGCCATAACTGGTGCGGTAGCGCAGCCGACCGAGGATCTTGATGAGTTCCGGATGGAGTCCGTGAACGCCGGCTTCGTACGTTGCCTGTTCCCCGGCTTCGCGAATCTTCTGATTGATTTCTTTACGAGCCTTTTCAACCATTTCTTCAATGCGTGCCGGATGGATACGGCCGTCGGCAATCAGTTTTTCTAAGGCAATACGGGCGATTTCCCGACGGATCGGATCGAAGCACGACAAGATGACGGCTTCCGGCGTATCGTCGATGATGAGGTCAACCCCGGTCAGCATTTCAATAGCCCGGATATTCCGACCTTCACGGCCGATGATACGGCCCTTCATTTCGTCATTCGGAAGCGACACAACGGATACCGTCGTTTCGGCTACATGGTCAGCAGCGCAGCGCTGAATCGCCACGGAAATGATTTCCCGAGCCTTGCTTTCTGCTTCTTCATGAGCCTGTTCTTCCAGCATCTTGATCATCTGTGCCGTTTCATGTTTTACTTCACTCTGAACGTTGTTCAAAAGCAATTCTTTAGCATCTTCATATGTCAAGCCGGAAATTCGTTCCAATTCAGCCATTTTCTGTTCGTGAATGGCTTCGATTTTTTCCTGCATGCGCGTGACTTCTTCTTCCTTGCGCTGCAAGCTGTCTTCTTTCTTTTCCATGGAATCGGATTTCTTGTCTAAATGTTCTTCTTTTTGCAGCAGACGCCGTTCAAAGCGCTGTAATTCCGTGCGGCGTTCCTTGTGTTCCCGTTCGGCATCGCTGCGCAGTTTATGGATTTCTTCCTTGCCTTCGAGGACCAGTTCTTTCTTGCGGGCTTCCGCATTTTGCTGGGCCGTCACAATGATCCGCTGCGCTTCGACTTCGGCCTGGCCGATTTTGCCTTCGGCAATCTTCTTACGATAGATATAACCGGCACCGCCGCCGATGAGACCACAAATAATGGCCGCAACAATAGTAGTAGTCAGCATAGTAACAAATTCACCTCCCCTTCACAAAAAAAAGCCGAACCTACCGTCCGGCTTTTTTTATGAGTATGTAAAATTTACTTCATGTTCAAAAAACCTACAATTATGCAAAATATGGACCAGTGTATCAAACCGGCTCCTTTAATTGTAATTTTTTTTCATATCAATGTCAAGACGATTCGGTGTCAGAAATCCTTATTTCGACTGCCCGTCAAGGCTGGTCATCACCGGCTGTAAAAGAGGCGATGATCTCGGAGATGACGGAAGGAGAAAAGCCGCGGTACTGTAAGTATCGCGCCGCCTTTCGCCGCTCCTCAAAGTGACGGGAAAATTTCCGCTCGACAAGTGCCTCGGCCAAAGCATATTCATCAGGCCGTGTGATATCCTCCGGCACGGCCAGCTGCCGGCGCCGGAGGCAGTTTGCAATATATAAATGGCCGTACTGCCCTTTGCGGACATAGTTGGCATAGACCTGTCGGGCCAGGCGGTCGTCGTCGATAAAGTGCTCGTCCTTCAACATGGCCATCACTTCGTCGATGACGTCGTCACTGACGTCGCGCCGCCGCAGTTTGGTGCGCAGTTCGCCTTCACTCAAAAAGCGGACATTGAGTAACTGCAGCGCCTTTTCATAGGCCTCGCTATAAGTCATTTATTCTTCTTCGTCACTTTCCGGTACGGCTGCTGCCACGGCATCCGATTCCATCAATTCTTCGTCCATGACATCGTCGAATTTTTCCGGTTCCGCTGCCAGGGTGTCGCGGATGATCTTTTCGACTTCGTCCGTGATTTCCGGATGTTCCTTCATGAAGATCTTGACATTTTCCTTGCCCTGGCCCAGTCGTTCACCCTTGTAGGAGTACCAGGTACCACTCTTTTCAATGATGTCCATGGACGTCCCCAGGTCGAGGACCGTCCCTTCACGGGAAATGCCCTGGCCATACATGATATCGAATTCGCAGTGTTTAAAGGGAGGTGCCACTTTATTCTTGACAACCTTGACCCGAGCCCGGTTGCCGATGACGTCGCCGCCGGCTTTGATGGCTTCGCCTTTGCGGATTTCCATGCGGATCGACGCGTAGAATTTCAAGGCCCGGCCGCCCGTCGTCGTTTCGGGGTTGCCGAACATGACGCCGACTTTTTCACGGAGCTGGTTGATGAAGATGACCATGGCCTTCGATTTAGAAATGATCCCCGTCAATTTACGCAGGGCCTGGCTCATGAGGCGGGCCTGGAGGCCGACGTGAGAGTCGCCCATTTCGCCTTCGATTTCAGCTTTCGGGACCAGGGCGGCAACGGAGTCGACGACGATGACATCGACAGCACCGCTGCGGACCAGTTCTTCTGTGATTTCAAGGGCCTGTTCGCCGTTATCCGGCTGGGAAATGAGCAGTTCGTTGGTGTCGACGCCAAGGTGGCGGGCATAGACCGGATCGAGGGCGTGTTCGGCATCGATGAAGGCTGCAATGCCGCCGTTTTTCTGGGCTGACGCAATGGCGTGCAGGGCCAGGGTCGTCTTCCCTGACGATTCAGGGCCGTAGATTTCGATGACTCGGCCCCGAGGATATCCGCCAACGCCGACGGCTAAGTCGACGGCTAAGGATCCCGATGAGATAACTTCTAAGTTCATCTTGTCAGCAATGTCGCCGAGACGCATGATCGCGCCTTTCCCAAAGTCTTTTTCAATCTTGCGCATTGCATTTTCAAGTGCTGTCTGTTTCGCGTCCAAAATCATTCCTCCTAACGGTTATTTGTTTTTATGGTTCACAAGATAACGCACTACATAATAGATGGCCCGTACGGCAGCACGGCGTTTGATTTCAGCACGGCCGCCGTGGTAGACGTCGCGGTGAACGAGGGTTCCCCAAGGGCCGCTGACGCCGGTGTAAACAAGGCCTACGGGCTGTTCTTCCGTACCGCCGCCGGGGCCGGCGATGCCGGTCGTGCTGACCGCGATATCACTGCCGTAAAGGCGGCGGCTGCCATCAGCCATTTCAGCCGCTGTTTCGGCGCTGACGGCGGTATATCGTTCAAGGGTCTCATGAGAGACGCCGAGGAGTTTCTCTTTCATTTCGTTGCAGTACGTCCCGGCGGAGCCGCGGAAGTAGTCGGACGCACCGGGTATGTCGGTAATGAGCGAACCGATCAGGCCGCCCGTGCAGGATTCGGCAGCGCTGACGATATAGCCAGCCTGACGGACTTCCCGTCCCAAGACATCGGCCATCGTTTCGTCATTAAAGCTGACGATCTGGTCATTCAGACGGCTGCGTACTTCTTCTTCCAAGGGTTCCAGAAGGGCCTCAGCCTGTTCTTCACTGTCAGCCCGTGCCGTCAATCGGACTTCTACGAATCCCGGCCGGGCGTACATAGCCAGGGTCGGATTCGACTGGTCTTTGACGAGATCCATCAGTCGTTCTTCAATAAAGGCTTCGCCCATATCATAAATCTTGATATAGAGCGAGCGGATACTGCCCTGACTGCCAAAGGTTTTAAGGAGCCAGGGTTTCAGGCGATTTTCATACATCCAGCGCATTTCGCTGGGCGGCCCCGGCAAATGTACCAAGTTTTTTCCGCCGCCCTGCATGGCGACGCCCGGTGCCGTCCCGGCTTCGTTATCAAAGATCGCGGCTCCTTCGGGAATCATGGCCTGGCGCTTTTGATTTTCGGTCATCGTCACCGTGCCGTGATGGGCGGTCACCCAGGCCTGGACGGAATCGGCAATGGCCTGATCATAGATCAGGGGACGATTCATCAGTTCGGCCCCGATGATCTTGGTCATATCGCCCTGGGTCGGCCCGAGGCCGCCTGTCGTAATGACCAAATCGGCCCGCGATAAGGCCGTCTTTAAGACGTCCTTCATGCGCTGGGGATTATCGCCGACCGTCGTATGGTAGACGACGAAGTACCCCAATTCATTGAGTTGTTTCGATAAATAGGCGGAATTGTAATTGGTGATTTCGCCTAACAGTAATTCAGAGCCTGTCGTAACCAGTTCTACTAGCATTTACAATCACCTCGGTTAATCGAGCCGTTCAGCCACGAGATCATAGGCAAAGCCCTGGGCAATGCGGACCGGAATCATATCGCCGGGCTGTACGCCCTCAGCATCTTCCAAATAGGTCAGGCCATCGACATCGGGCGCCTGGATTTCAATGCGGCCCACGGCCTGGGTCACGCCTTTTTCTTGTTCTACTTTTTCGACTAACATGGTATGGACGGATCCTTCCAGTTCCTGGTTCCGGATTTCCGATACCTTGGCCTGGATGGCCATGAGCTGGTGATAGCGTTCTTCTTTTACCTCTTCGGGAATCTGTCCGTCCATGGTCGCTGCCGGCGTCCCCGCTTCCTGGGAATAGGTAAAGACACCGACGTCGTCAAATTCCGTTTCCTTTACGAAGTCACAGAGGGCCTGGAATTCCGCTTCGGTTTCACCGGGGAAGCCGACGATAAAGGTCGAGCGCAAGGTGAGCTTGCGGCCGTGGCTGCACAATTTTTTGATGAGGCGGCGCACATCGTCTTCGGAATCGCGGCGGTTCATGCGGCGCAGGACCGGTTCGGCAATGTGTTGAAGCGGCAAGTCGACGTAGGGACAGATTTTGTCTTCCTCGACGATGAGATTCATCAATTCATCTGTAAAGTAATGGGGATAGAGATAGAACAGGCGAATCCAGCGAATCCCTTCGATGGGAACCAATTGGCGCAGGAGATCCGGCAAGAGCGAGTGGCCGGCGATATCGACGCCATAGCTGGTCGTATCCTGAGCGATGAGGTTGATTTCCTTTACGCCGTCGGCAGCCAGCTGCTGCACTTCAGCGACAATTGATTCGATGGGACGACTGTACAGTTTTCCCCGAACGTGTGGAATGATGCAGAAAGAACAGCCGTTATTACAGCCTTCGCCGATTTTGACATAGGCGCTATAGGTCGGCGTCGTCCGCATGCGGCTCGTATTTTGGTCGTATAAATGGCTGACATCGTCGATGAAGCAGGCTTTGCGGCCTTTTTTGACAGTATCGATAGCTTCCCAGATGCGATCCCAAGAACCGGTACCCAAGAGAGCGTCGATTTCCGGCATTTCCTTCATCAGTTCTTCTTTATACTGCTGGCTGAGACACCCCGTTACGATGAGAATCTTGCAGTTGCCCTCGGTTTTATAGCGGGCGGCCTGCAAGATAGTGTCGATAGATTCCTGCTTTGCTTTTTCAATAAAGGTACAGGTATTGACGATAATAATGTCAGACTGGGCAAGGTCCTCGGTGATTTCCATGTGGCGATCGCGGAGGATGCCCAGCATGACTTCTGTATCGATGAGATTTTTAGAACAGCCTAAGCTGACAAATCCGATCTTTTCCATGTATCGTTATTTTTCCTTTCCGAAGCGAATTGATTTGATCCACCATGACTGTAAGTTGCGGCGGCCTTCATCAGAATATAATTTTTTTACCGGGAATAAGACGAGTCCCCGTCCGTTGGCGTCGAGATCAGGCTGGGCCTGCGGCAGGGCATCGCTCATGAAAATGTGTTTTTGCTGTAAGACGGCATTGGCTTCCGGCGAATAGATCCAATCGGCAAAAGCATTGGCCAGTTCCCCGTCTTCACACCAATTGGTGACAGCAATCCCCGTCAACCAGTACGACGTACCGTCTTGGGGGTAGATGATATAAATAGGCGCTCCGTCATTTCGATACTGACGGGCAGACGAAGCGTCGGCTACGCCGATATCGGCTTCCCCGCTGGCAACGCGGCGGACGTTGACCGACATCGATTTCGAATACGAAGCGACGTGACTTTGCAGGGCACGCAGATAGCGTTCACTTTCATCGAGACCTTTTATCTCTACGAAAGAGCAGAGGAATTCGCCGGCCATATCCATGGCGGCCAGGTCCGGAAAGGCCAGCAGCATCTGCGGATCGGTCAACAGGTCATCCCAGGTAGACAGGAGCTGGCCCCGCCGCTCATAATAAGACTGACTGACGACAAAGACCATGGGATTATACCATAAACCGCTCCACAGGCCGTCGGCGTCCTTCATGGACGCCGGGACATTGTCGGTATAGGCCGACTCATACGGCTGGAGAATGCCATTTTGCTTTTGCGTACGCAAATCATCTTCCGAAGCGATGAGGATATCCGGCTTGGGGCCGTTGAGATTCCCCAACGACTGGCGCATATCACTGTCGGTCTTGGAATAAATCTGCACCCGCAAATGCTTCTGCTTATAAAATTCTCGGGCCAAACCGTCATTGACATCCTGCGGCAAATCCGAAAAGACGACGAGATGGCGGCCGGCTTCATAAGCCCGTTGTGCTTCTTCCTGCTGGTGCTTCATCAAGATAGGCCATGCCAGTCCCAAAAGTAAGATGACGAAGACGCTGAGCACGACAAAAGGCACGTATTTCTTCATTGTATTCACCTGAATTTTCTAGTTCGATTCAAATCCTTCCGCCCTTGTCCGGCACGGACAGGAGAACGGCCATGACGGCCATTGCTGAGCGGATGGCCTGACTGACGTGAATGGCGCCGCGGTGCAACGAGGCACTTCGGCCCGTAACCGATGAGGTCACGGCGGCCGGTCAGGCATAAGGCCTTATAGACAATATCATAATTGGCCGGGTTCTTATACTGCATAAGGGCCCGCTGCATCTGTTTTTCTTCTGCCTTGCGGGCAACATATACCTTTTGCCCGGTCAAGGGATTAATTCCCGTATAATACATGGCCGTCGACAAGCTTCCCGGCGTCGGGATAAAATCCTGTACCTGTTCGGGCTGCATATGCATATCCCGCAAAAATTCGGCCAGGGACACGGCATCTTTTAAGGTACAGCCTGGATGACTGGACATGAAATACGGAACCAGATACTGTTTCTTTCCCAGTTCCCGATTGGCTTCATCGAACCAGTCCTTAAAGGTCAGAAAGGCGTTGACATCGGCCTTTCCCATGAGGTCGGTCACGTGTTTGACGACGTGTTCCGGCGCCACCTTCAACTGGCCGCTGACGTGATACTGGCAGAGTTCTTTGACGAATTCTTTATTGCCGTCGGCCAGCACGTAGTCATAGCGAAGGCCGGAGCGGACGAAGACTTTCTTTACCCCTTTTACATGGCGGATTTTCCGCAAAAGCTCCAAGTAGTCATCATGAGACGTATTGAGGTTGCGGCAGGTTTCGCTGCCGATGCAGTGGCGATTGCGGCACACCCCATCGGTCAGCTGCTTTTGGCAGGCCACATGGCGGAAGTTAGCCGTCGGACCGCCGACGTCATGGATATAACCTTTAAAGCCCGGAAGTTTCGTCATCCGTTCCGTTTCGCGAACGAGGGACTCCTGGCTGCGGTGCTGAATGATGCGCCCCTGATGGCTGGCAATGGCACAGAAATGACAGTGGCCGAAACAGCCGCGCTGGCTGGTCAGGCTGAACTGTACTTCCTGCAGGGCCGGAACCCCGCCGGCAGCATCGTAATCGGGATGCCAGCGGCGCTGGAAGGGCAGTTCGTAAATGGCATCCATCTCTTCCGTCGACAGGGGCAGGGCCGGCGGCGTCTGGACGACGAAGCGGTTTTCCGACGGCTGGATGATGGTCTTGCCGTAAAAAGGATCCTGCTCTTCATACTGCATCTTAAAGGCCTTGGCAAAGGCCGCCTTATCATCCCGGACCGCTTCATAAGATGGGCAGACGACGGTCTTGTCCGAAACGGGCGGTTTCCCGGTCACATAGCAGATGCCGCGGATATCGTACATCTCGGCAACCGATTTGCCTTCAGCCAGGGCATCGGCAATTTCGACAATGGAGTGTTCCCCCATGCCATAACTGAGGATGTCGGCCTTGCTGTCGAGGAGGATCGAATGGCGTACTTTATTGGACCAGTAGTCATAATGAGCAAAACGGCGCAGGCTGGCCTCGATGCCGCCGATGATGATCGGCACATCTTTATAAGCCTCGCGCATACGGTTGGCATAGACAATCGTCGCCCGTTCCGGCCGGTGCCCCGTTTCACCGCCCGGTGAATAACTGTCGCGGCTGCGGAATTTTCGAGCCGCCGTCTTTTCATTGAGCATAGAATCGAGGTTCCCTGCCGTAATCAAAGCGGCCAGCCGCGGCCGGCCCAACGCTTTAAAGGCATCGGCACTGTGCCAATCCGGCTGGGAAATAAGGCCGACACGATAGCCCCGGCTTTCGAGGACGCGGCCGATGAGGGCTGCGGCAAAACCGGGGTGATCGACATAGGCGTCGCCATTGATGTAGACAAAATCAAGTTGATCCCAGCCGCGTCGTTTCATATCTTCTCGACTGGTTACTAAGAAATTCTCGCGCATATGGCTCCTTATTTACATTAAAATCCAAATGATGAGCAACAGGAAGATGATGATGCCGGCCACAATCGTAATTTCCGGCCAATTTCCCTGCCGCGTCTTTTTCTTCTTACTGTCTTTCCTATTTTTTTGATGTTTAGCAGGAACGATGGTCCGCACTTCCGGTCTCGGCGTCCGTTCTTCCACAGAGGCCTTATATTCCTGGACCAGGGCGATGCCGTCCAATTCCAAAAAGTTGCCGTAGTTGCGAATAAAGCCTTTGACGAATACGGCACCGGGAATGGCATCATATTCATTGGCTTCCAAAGCTTCCAGGTATTCCCGCTTTATATTGAGGGCCTCCGATACGTCTTGTAAAGTCAGGCCCTGTTGTTCTCTCGCTAATCGTAATACGTCACCGATCGAAGATTCCTTCACTGTCTTTCTCTCCCTATCTACTATAATCGTATCCTTTATTATATAACAGATACGACAAAGGGTACAGGGGGTCAGCCCAAATACTTCTGTTGGACTTCATCGGCCGTCATCAAAATATCCCGCGGCTTACTGCCGTTATTGGGTCCGACGATGTGCATGGCTTCCATCATGTCGATCATGCGGGCAGCCCGCGTATAGCCGATGCGGAAACGGCGCTGGAGCATGGAGGTCGAAGCCTGGCCGGTCTCGAGGACCATGTCGATGGCCTGACGCATGAGGTCGTCTTCAAAAAAGTCGACGCTGTCTTCGGCATTTTCAGACTGGGCCTTTTGGACCGACTCATCGTAATGGGGCCCGTCCTGGCCCTTGATGAATTCGACCATCTCGTCGATTTCCGAATCGGAAATAAAGGCACCTTGGACGCGGAGCGGTTTGGACGCCCCGAGGGGATAAAAGAGCATATCCCCTTTGCCGATCAGTTTATCGGCGCCAGACATGTCTAAGATGGTACGCGAGTCGACCTGACTCGATACGGCGAAGGCGATACGGCTGGGCACGTTGGCCTTGATGAGGCCGGTCAGGACATCGACCGACGGCCGCTGCGTAGCCAGGACTAAATGCATGCCGCAGGCACGGGCTTTCTGGCCCAGACGGATGATCGACTTTTCAACGTCGTCAGAGGCCATCATCATGAGGTCCGCCAATTCGTCGATGATGATGACGATAAAGGGCATGGTTTCATCCGGATGAAGTTCATTATAGCGGGAAATATCCCTCGTATGGGTGAGGGCAAAGCGCTTATAGCGGTCATCCATTTCGCGAACGGCCCAGCGCAGGACGCTGGCAGCCTTCTTGGGATCGGTGACGACCGGCGTCAGTAAATGTGGAATTCCATTATAGTTTGACAATTCAACGACTTTGGGGTCGATGAGGATCAATTTTACATCTTCCGGGCGCTGCTTAAAGAGGATGCTGGCAATGAAGGTATTGATGCAGACACTCTTGCCGGAGCCCGTCGAACCTGCCACCAAAAGGTGGGGCATCTTGGTCAGATCGGCTACGATGGGGTTGCCGGCAATGTCTTTCCCTAAGCAGACGGGAACGCCTCTGGCGGCCTTTTGGAAGGTGTCACTTTCAATGACGTCGCGCAGGTTGACGCCAGTCAGTTTTTTATTCGGCACTTCAATGCCGACGGCGGCTTTCCCCGGGATAGGCGCTTCGATACGGATATCCGTCGCCGCCAATTTAAGGGCAATGTCGTCGGCCAAATGGACGATCTTACTGACCTTGACGCCGGCCGCCGGTTCCAATTCATAGCGCGTAATCGACGGCCCCTGGCTGGCATTCAAAATCTTAGCGTCGATATTGAAGCTCTGCAGTGTTTCTTTTAAAATTGCGGCATTTTCCCGCACTTCGTCACTGAGTCCGACCGTATGCTGGGGACCGGGTTTCAAGATGGAAACAGACGGCAGGCGGTACATCTTCATTCCCTCCGCCTTAGGAACGGCACTACTGCCTTCCTCGCTGATTTCGACGGCTACGCTGCTCTGTTCGACTTCAATCGGTTTGATATCGTCCATATCGTGACGAAGGACATCTCGTTCTTCAGCTAAAGACGGAGTATTTACCGGCTGAACGTCGTGCGCCGTCGGTTCCGTATCGGAAACGACGTTTTCATGAATCTGGCTGTAATCGGGAACGTCTTCCATCTCTTCGGCGCCCTGTTCAAGGATGTCATCCCAATAATCATCGGCCCCTTCTGCAGGCATTTTTTCTTCAATAGGCCGGGCGTCAAAGGTGACTTCTTCGACACCGTTTCCCAGATCACGGGCATCGGAAATCTGGATCCCCTCCGGCTGTGCTTCCGGAACGGCAGTCGCTGCCTTCTCCGGTTCGTCCTGAGGCGCCTGATCCAGAGCCTGAAAATCGAAAATCTTCCGTTTTTCATGCCATTGACGCAGGGAATGGGAGGCATCCTGCAGGCCTTCGACGGCTTTTCCGGAAACACGGGCCGCTTCCTGGCCGGCCTTGTCGGCCACGACGGCGACAGGCTGAGAAATTGACCAGTTCTTCCAAATCAAAAAGGTAACGATAGCGGCGCCCACGATGGCCAAAAAGGCCCCAAAAAAGCCGAGAAACTGCTGCAGCACCGAGGATACGATAGCCCCGATGATACCTCCTCCGACGGATAAGCTGGACGGCAGGAATGCCGTCCCTTCCGGAATGACCAGTAAATGAATGAGACCTAAGAGCAGCACATAAATCCAAGTACCGACAAGCCAGGACCGCGATACGGGGCAGGCTTTGCGGACGACGATATACTTCAGGCCCAGGACGACCAAAGACAGACTGACGACGATCCGCCCCAGTCCAAAAATGTAGGATAAGACATTATCGATACTGTGCCCGATTCGGCCCGTATCGACGCCGATAAAACCGACGGTTGCAAAGACACCGAATAAGATGCAGCAAATCCCAATAATCTCGTATTTTAAAAGGGGCGATTTCTCAGCCCGCTTGGCCGTCCGTGCCCGCCGTGTCGTCCGCTTGCGGCGGGTAGTTTTAGGGGTCCTTCCGTTTGCCAAAATAGTTCACCTTCCACTAATAGATTACTTGTCACTGCGGCGCTTATGCCAGGCAGCGGCCATATCTTTTTCATGGCCATAAGGTCTTTCATGATAATACGACGCCCCCTTCAGGGCTTCAGGCAGGTACTGCTGAGCGACCCAGGCGCCGTCAAAATCGTGGGGATACTGATAGTTTATGCCGTGGCCCAGCTTGGCCGCTCCGCTGTAATGACTATCCCGCAAATAATCGGGAATATCCCCGCAGTCTTTGCGGCGCACATCACTGAGGGCGGCGTCGACGGCCAAATAGGCACTGTTGCTCTTGGGCGCACAGGCGACATAGATGACGGCTTCCGATAAGATGATCCGTCCTTCGGGCCAGCCGACGAATTGAACGGCCTGGGCCGCTGCATTGGCAATGACCAGCGCTTGGGGATCGGCAAGGCCGACGTCTTCAGCAGCGCAGATGACCAGACGGCGGGCAATAAAGGACGGCTGCTCACCGGCTTCGATCATGCGGGCTAGGTAATGCAGGGCCGCATCGGGGTCAGAGCCGCGCATGCTCTTGATAAAGGCCGATACCGTATCGTAATGGGCATCGCCCTTCTTATCATAGGTATAGACTTTATGACCGGCTACTTTTTCGATAGCTTCCTGGGTCAACGTTCCGCCGACGGGAATGACCATGGCAACCTGTTCCAACAGATTGAGGCCTACGCGGGCATCGCGGTCAGCCAGGCGGGCAATGGTTCCGAGCATCTCGTCACTGCCTTCAATGCCAAGGTTCCCCAGCCCTTTCACCGTATCGGTCAGGGCTCGGCGCAGCACGGATACGACGGCCTTTTCGGACAAGGGCTGGAGGGAAATGACCCGCAGCCGGGATAATAAGGGGCGATTGACTTCAAAATAAGGGTTTTCCGTCGTCGCTCCGACCAAAATGACTGTCCCGTCTTCGACATAAGGCAGGAGTACATCCTGCTGACTCTTATTGAAGCGGTGGATTTCATCGATAAAGAGAATCGTCCGCTTCTGATATAAATGAACCGCTTCCTTGGCAGCTGCAATCACTTTGCGCAGCTCTGCCGTCCCGGCGGTTACGGCATTCAAGGTCACAAAGCGGCTGTCCGTTTCCGTAGCGATGACATGGGCCAGGGTCGTCTTGCCGACACCGGACGGGCCATAGAATAAGAGCGACGGAATCGTATCCCGTTCGATCATCATCCGCAGGAAGCTCCCCGGACCTATCAATTCGTCCTGCCCATAGACGTCATCCAGTGATTCCGGCCGCATCCGGACGGCCAGCGGCGCATACTCCCTGCCGCTCCGTTCATCGGCCATGGAAAATAAATCGTCTCCGCTCATTTGTTTGCTCTCCAGACTAAATAGAACGCCGCCAAGAGGTTCTTAGCGGCGGAAACATACATACATTCTTAAACAAGAAAAGAGCCCCACCATGCCGTTTATAAACCGAGTTTTGAGCCTGCCTAAGCAGGTGGGTGTCCTCCTATATGGGTCGACAGTCCAGTGAAGGCATTGCCTCACAATATAGAGACCGAACTCCCAATGTAAAAAGTGTTGGTTCAAAACATCGAGACCATTTACGTACACAGTAGGGTTTCTTCTTGTACATAGTATAATAAAATACTCAAGAAAAATCAAGCCTTGACAATAGGAAAAGGGGCTGCCGCCCATGCAGCATCCCCTTTTCGAGACATCAGCAGGTCTTCGTAAGACCTGTTGACGACTTTATGCACCGATGAAAATCGGTCTTATTTTACAACTTTTTTAACCGTTTCAACAACATGTTCTGTCGTGAAGCCAAATTTTTTGAACAGCGTGCCTGCCGGAGCGGATGCACCGAAGGATTTCATAGAAACGGTAGCACCGTCGAGGCCGACGTATTTGCCCCAACCAAAAGCAGAAGCGGCTTCTACAGCAACGCGAGCCCGAACGGCTTTCGGGAGGACCTGTTCTTTATAAGCTTCATCCTGCTGTTCAAAGAGTTCCAAGCAAGGCATGCTGACGACGCGTACGTCGATGCCGCTCTTAGCCAATTCAGCCTTGGCGTTGACAGCCAGTTCAACTTCAGAACCGCTGGCCATGATGATGGCATCGGGAACGGCTTTCGAAGCGTCGGCAATTACATAAGCACCTTTAAGGGCATCCTTGCTGCTGCCAGCGAGCTGGGGCAGGTTCTGACGAGTGAGAACCAAGGCCGTCGGCGTCTTCTGGCTGGTAACGGCTAAGTACCAACCGGCAGCCGTTTCCGTAGCATCGGCCGGACGGAAGACGTTGACATTCGGAATGGAGCGCAGCATAGCCAGCTGTTCAATCGGTTCATGTGTCGGGCCATCTTCGCCAACACCAATGCTGTCGTGGGTCAGGACGTAGGTCGTCGGGAGTCCCATGAGTGCAGCCAAGCGGATCATCGGTTTCATGTAGTCACTGAAAACGAAGAAGGTACCGGCATAGGGGCGGACGCCGCCGTGAAGGGCCAAGCCGTTGGTCATAGCGCCCATAGCCAATTCGCGGACGCCGAAGTGAATGTTGCGGCCACTGTAATCGGCTTTTCCGAAGGAACCTGCACCCTTCATTTCCGTCTTGTTCGACGGTGCCAGGTCAGCACTGCCGCCAAAGAGCTGCGGAATGCGGTCTTTCAAGCGGTTAATCATCGTACCGGACAGGTTGCGCGTTGCCTGCGGTTTATCTTCATAGGCCCAGAATTCTTCGTCGTTTAAGAGCGCTTCAGCATCGATATCGGAATGGAAGGCATCCCATTTCGCTTTCATGTCCGGGAAGGCTGCGACATAAGCATCGAACAGTTTCTGCCAATCTTTTTCAGCAGCCCCTGCTTTCTGGCTCAGTTCTTCATAATGAACATAGACTTCGTCGGGAACGTAGAAGGTTTCTTCCGGTTTTGGCCAGTTGAGGTTTTTCTTCATAGCGACGATATTGTCTTCACCAAGGGGCGAGCCATGGGCATCGGCCGTCCCCTGTTTAGCCGGGCAGCCATAACCGATCTGAGTCTTGATGGTGATGAACGACGGATGTTCTTTGTCAGCCTTTGCTTCTTCGATGGCTTTGCCGATGGCAGCCATATCCGTTCCGTCTTCGACGGTGATGGTCTGGAAGCCGAAGGCCGCCATGCGGGCCTGAACATTTTCCGTAAAGGCCAGATCCGTACTGCCTTCGATGGAAATGCTGTTGCTGTCGTAAAGGATAACCAGTTTAGACAGGCCAAGGGTTCCGGCCAAAGACAGGGCTTCTGACGAAATGCCTTCCATCAAGCAGCCGTCACCACAAAGGGCAAAGGTGTAGTGGTCGACGACCGGATAGTCCGGTTTATTGAAGACAGCCGCTAAGTGAGCTTCTGCCATGGCCATGCCGACAGCCATGCCAAGGCCGGCGCCGAGGGGCCCCGTCGTAGCTTCAACGCCCGTCGTATGAGCATATTCCGGATGTCCCGGTGTTAAGGAGCCGTCTTGACGGAACTGCTTAATATCATCCAAAGTCAGGCCGTAGCCATATAAGTGAAGCAGCGAATACAGCAGCATCGAGCCGTGGCCTGCAGAGAGGATAAAGCGGTCCCGGTTCGCCCATTTCGGGTCTTTTGCATTGTGGTTCATGTGATTTGCCCAAAGTTCGTAGGCAATCGGGGCAGCGCCCAAGGGCAGGCCGGGATGGCCGGAGTTCGCCTTTTGGATCGCATCAGCCGATAAAACACGAATGGCATTTACACAAGTCGTATCAATGGTGCTCATTAGTCAAATCGCTCCTTTTTTAGGTTCGTTAAATATAAATAAACATTTACACTTTATTATGTAAAAAAAGGACTGTTCTGTCAATGGCAAAATATCTTTTTGAATATAAATTCATCCGCTTCTCCAGCATTCCAGATAGCCAAAAAGAATTATGCTATAATAAAAAGACCTTTATATTTCGCATAGAAAGGATAGGACCATGACTAAAAAATACTTCTTCTTTGATATTGACGGGACCTTAGGGCTTGGGATTTCAAGCATCATTCCGGCAGACAGCCTCTATTGCCTGCGCCGCCTCATGCAGGCCGGCCACTTTGTATCCATCGCGTCAGGCAGGTTGCAGCACGACGCCCAAACCTTTGCCGACCGCTATGGGATTCCGGCCGTCGTAGCCGACGGCGGCAACAGCCTGTCCTTACAGGGAGACGTCTTCGAAATGACGGGGCTGCCCCTTGAAAACTGCAAGGCCCTCCTCTACGAATTGGACCGGCGAGGCTTTCCTTGGGCCGTCGTCACCGACAACACGATCAACCGCTACACGCCCTATGAGACCTTTCCCCACGCCGATCCGCGCAATTATATGAAAACCGTCGTCAAGCCCGTCGATATCGACGAGTTGACGACGGTCTATAAAATCATGTACGCCCGGCCGGAGAAAAAAGACGATGAACCCGGTACCTATGATCTGCCACACCTGGAATATATCGACCATACGTACCTCATCGAACCGACCGATAAGCGCCGCGGCATCCTGCGCATGCTGGACCGCGTCGGCGGAAAGCCGGAAGATACGGTCGTATTCGGGGACGGTTTCAACGACATCGCCATGTTCGAAAAACCCTTCTTCTCCATCGCCATGGGCAACGCCCGGGAGGCCCTGAAAGAACGAGCCGACTATATTACCGATGACCACGACAAGGGCGGCATCTTAAAGGCCTGCAAGAAATTCGGCTGGTTATAAGGGATCGTTCCGGCCGGCACCTTTGAGGAGGGCATCTTTCAGCCGATCTTCGATCTGAAGCAATTCCTGTTCGGCTGCCTGCCGCTTCTGGCGGCCTTCGCTCTGAATGCGCAGCGTGTCTTCAATAGTAGCAATCAAATCGTCATTGACCTGCTTTACCGTCTCAATGTCGACGATAGCCCGTTCATTTTCGACCGCTGTATCGTGAGAATTCTGCTTGAGCATGGCCGCATTGCGCTTCAAGAGATCGTTCGTCGTTTCGGACACGGCCTGCTGCATCTTGAGGGCTTCCTGCTGCCGGCTAAGGCCGAGAGCCAGGATCATCTGATTCTTCCACAGCGGAATCGTATTGTAAATGGCACTCTGGATGCGGTCGACGAGAATCTTGTCGTTATCCTGGATGATCCGGATCTGCGGCGCCGTCTGAATGGCAATGGTCTTGCTGATTTTCAGGTCATGGACCTTCTTTTCAAAGCGGCTGACGGAATTTTTAAAATCCTGAACGACCTGTGTCGCCATCGGGTTGTCTGAGGCCTTGGCCTGGGCTTCTAATTCAGGGATCGTCGTTTCATTCAATTCCTGGATCTTTTCCTCCCCGGCTTTGATGTAAAGCTGGAGCTGCTTAAAATATTCCAGATTCTTATCGTACAAGCCGTCGAACATGGCAACGTCCTTCATGAGGACCATCTTTTGCTTGTCGAGGCCGGCCTGAATATTGTCGATCTGAGCCGACAGCGTCAAATAGGACTGCTGCAAGGCCGGTACTTTTTTAAACAAGGAACCGACGACGGGGAGATTCGTCAAGAACCCTTTGCCGCCCTCTTGTTCTTCTTCAAAGTCATGAACTTTCTTTACCAAGTCGTTAAGAAGGTCACCGGCTGCCGTCTTGTCCGTGCTCTTTATGGTCGATAAGATGCTGTTAGAGAAAGACGCGATATTGTTCTGGGCGGCAATGCCGTACTGAGCAATGGCATTGGCCGTCACCAGGTTGATCGACTCTTTGATCGTATCGACTTGCTGCCGTTCTTCGGCTGTAAGCGTTTCCACCTGACGATTGAAATTGACCAGTTCCTTCTTTTCATAGCTTTTGGGAGCGCCCTCATCGGACTGTCTGTTCTCTAAGAGGTCGTTCAAGTTGATATCCGCCATAATAAACACCCTACTTTCGTTTTGTATTTAAGAATTTATCCGTCAAATCAATGATCGAATTGACCAAATCATTATTGCGGTCCGGGATTTTTCGGCTCTCGGGAATTTCAGGCTTTAATCCGTCAGCCACCATATTGTCTTTCATGACCTTCATTTCTGCATCGAGGTCCATGAGCTGGGCATTGAGGACCTTGGAAAATTGGTCGGCATAAGCTTCATCAAAATTATTCAACAGTCGTTTAATCTGAAGCTTGGACTGTTGGACTTCGGCAGCGTCAAGGCCGGTCTGTTCCAGTTCTTTATACTTTTGCACCAGCAAAATAGCTCGATCCTGATAATAATCGACGAAGCGGCGGGACAGACTGATCCGTTCCGGATGGCCCTGCAGATAGGTGAGAAAATTCTTGGCAATGCCCTGCATCTTACCAATCTGCTTACGCAGCTCTTTATCGCTCAAAGTCTTCATTTCCCGGTCAAGGGTATTGAAGTCTTCGACAGCTCGTTTAAAGAGTTCCGTATTGAGTTTGTCGAGCTCTTCGTTGCCGGTTGAGATATTGACCTTAGCCTTAAACTTTTTCTTTCCCCGGAAAGCAAAACGAAGGGCAAAGATCCCGACGATCAAGGCAAAGATCCCCGTCGGTTCAATAGATCCCGAGCTTCCTGAAAGCGAATATCCGGCAGTGACAAAACAAAGAAGGGCTATAAAAAACATAAAAATGCGCATAATTTGGCCTCCTCAGTCTAAAGAATCTCTTTGTGTTAATCATACCATATTTCCCGGACATTTGTCGTCATTCTGTCAATATTCGCAAAAAAAGAGCTGCCTATGATGTGACCCCAAAAAGTTAGACC